>JAPLNL010000121.1:0-14483 GCA_026692905.1 Planctomycetota bacterium | reverse complement strand
CGGGGGATGAGGAGGTGGTTCGCCCAGGAGACGTCGCTTCAGAGCGGCATCAATCTCATCGATCACTCGTTACGTATCCTGTTCAACTTCTCGACTGGTGAATCGAATGACTTCGATCCCTTGCGCATTGAGCCATTCAGTTCTTGCACGGTCCTTCGCGATTCCCTCAAGAGTGAAATGAGGTTGATTCGATGTTGCTATATCAGTTGCCCAACTGGGGACGCGGCCCTTTTTAGGTGCATCGCAAAATCTTGACCTCCTTATCCCCCAACCCCTTCTCCTCCGGAGGAGAAGGGGAGCAAAAAACCGAAATTCACGCAACCATTTTACTTATCGTCGCTTCGAGGAAAGCGGGCGGGGCATTAATAAGGGCTAGATACTCCTCCGCTTAGCTTACCCCAGCAAATCAAGTGTAGTCGCATCCTCACCATCACCTGCCGGTAGAGATAGCATCGATTCCGATTGGATTGCGGACGCAGTCGCTTCTTTTCCGGTCGCAGTACCGGATTGCTGGGGACCGTCGTAACGCTCGTTCGCATCGCGATCCCCAGTTTTGCCGGACTCCTCAAGCGGATTGACTGGCTCCGTTCCTACCTCGCTGTTTTTCGGTGCACTGCCATGCTTGGAGTCGCCAAGCGCTTGTTGATTGAGTGCAGCAGGGTTCGCCCACGAGCTAGGCATGATTTGCATACTAAAGCCATCCTTGCAAAAACAAATAAGGCGACGGTCCATTAAAGGTCATACAACGATTCGCATTTGAAATCTAGGGCGATTTCCTAGCCAATGCACTCAAATAGTCCCCTAAAGCGACGCAATTTGTTGTCTTTGGCAGACGGCACAGGGAACGTGCCTACTACCTTGTCACTTCCACTCGGCGACCAACTTCCCATCCTCAATCTGCCAAACCCTTGCGATTCCTTCTTGCCCCGTCGCAATACAGAACTTGCCATTGGGCGATGCGACCACGCAATAGAGCGAGTCAGGCACTGGCCCGAATTGCTTGCTCTGATTGCCAGAATTGGAATCGTGCATCCGTACCAATTTATTCATCGTGGCTGAAACGGTATTTGCCGTTGAACCAAGGAATGCAATCGAGGTCACTTCGGTCCCAAATCCTGAGATGGTTTTCACCGACTCGCCCTTCTCTATATCCCAAATCTTAAGGGTCATGTCAGCGCTTGCCGTTGCCAACCGATTGGCATCTTCTTGCCAAGCCAGCGCTAGAACGTGATGCGTGTGCCCCTCAAAAAGCTTTGACGATTCAAAAGTCTGAGCATTCAATAGCTTCGTCATCTTGTCTGCACCGCAGCTTGCAAGCCACCGACCGTCAGGCGAGTAAGCCACGCCGAGGATCGTATCGCTATGCAACTCCGGCATCGACTTCACGGGCTTTCCGTCCGCTACGTTGACGATTGCCAATTGGCCGCTACGGCTCGCCAATCCGCTACCGATTGCGAGCGTTGCTCCGTCGGGTGAAAACGCCAAAGCCGTCGCTCGATCGACCACGATCGCTGGCGAGTCCCACATGCTCTCTTGCTGCCAAGTACTGCGGGTATCGCGTACGATCGCAGCGAGTTCCGCAGGAGATGCAACCGGTTGCGCAATGGCCCTCGATTCTGTCCGTTCGAGTGTTTCAATCGAAAAGAAATCGAGAGCATTGGTTGGTGCTTTGTCTTTAAGCTTCAATGCAGAGATTCGCCCCGCACCATCGAACGCGACCGATTGAACAGAGAAGCGTACAGCCTCGTTGGCTGTTTTCAAAGTCGCGTTCTTTGTCTGCACTGCGGTCAGGAGTTCTGTCTGTGCGACCACGCTTTGCTTGCGTTCTTCTAGTTTCGCGACGGCGGATTTTTGATTTTCTTGAATGCCGACGAGAGCTTGATTGGCATTCTCAAACATCATTTTTGTTTCCGCCGTTTTCTTCTCGACATCCGCGTAAGCCTTCTTCTTGGGCTCAAGCTCCGTGGTCAATTGCGCGAGCTTGGCCATTGCAGCTTCCATGGCTGTCTTCGTTTCCGCCATGACCTTTTCATGGTCGGTGACCACTTGCATGGCTGTTTGCAATTCCTTGGTTTTGGCTTCCATGGCTTGGGCCGCTTTGTCTTTGACTTCTTGTGCCGATTTGACCGCTGCTTCCTCTGCCTGCAAAGTCTTCTCATGCTCAGCAACCATTGCTTTGAACCGATCGAGCATGGCTTGGTTACGACGAAGTTCACGATCGGAGCCAGCCAAGACAAGTTGCTCTTTGCGGTCTCGTTCAATGCTACCCGCCAACTTGGCTTGAGCGACGTTCCAAAGCTTCAACGCCGTATTGCCCGTTGGCTCGTCCGATGTCAACGTACACGCCAACTGACGATCTGGGGACAGACTCAATCCGTCAACGGGTCCTGCAGCATTAACAGCCACAGCCAGAGGATGGTCCGGGACGGCTTCCGTCAAAACCGGCGACTTGATTTGCCAAACGGACGACTTCCTATCGGAGACGACCAGAAGATTCGTATCATCAATTGCATTCAAACTGCGAACAGGAGCCGGTAAGGGAGTTGTCGTTGGAACTATCGGAGCAGCTGCGGCTAGGTCCCAACTGTAAAGCAAGTTGGTCACGCCAACAGCAAACAATCGCGTATTGGAAGGACTTAAGACCCCAGCCGAAATCGATGCATCGGGAATAGCAAACGTATGCAGCACGCCGCCATCTTTCTTCGTCAGCTTAATAATGGAGCTTGGCCCAACGCCGGGTGCATTGGGATCCGCGGGATTGGCAACGGCGGGCACGCTTTCTACCGTTGCGAACAAATGATTATCGGCAGACACACATAATACCTTCGTCAAGTCGATACCTACAGCTGCCAAGGCTGGTCGAGTTGCGTCCAGCGAAGCCTCCGATCGTTTCCAGATCTTCACTTGGCCCGTACTACCCGTCGCGATACGTTGCCCATCGGGACTAATGGCGATCGCCTGAATGAAGTCAGGATGAGCGTTTGGAATGACTTGGAGTGGGGTCGCGTCCAGCCCGGCAGGCAGAGGTTGAGGCCCCGCAAGCCGCTCGGCGTTGTGAATCACCAATTCGCCACCCCGTCCGTACACGATGAACGCGTTGTCGGGTGACATGGCTACCGCATAGCTGGCCCTGGCACCTTCAGGAAGTCGAAGATTCGCATAATTGGTCATGGCTTGGCCTGGTCCGCGCGACAATGCACCGCCAGCGATCCAACCCTTGATGACCGCAACTTGCTCAGGTGTTAGGCGTTCCGCACCGACTTTGTTGCCAACGGGCGGCATAATGGTATCTGCGTCACCTACCGGCCGCGTCAGCAATAAACTCGCATCAATCTTTGCTGGATCAAACGTGGGTCCTGAGTCCCCACCCTTGACGAGATCCGCTGGCGTCTCAAGTTTCAGGCCACCTTCCGCCAACTTCACGTTGTGGCATGCGGTGCAGTTTTTCCTCAAGATTGGAGCGACGGCGTCTTCGAAGTAAATCGGCGTTTGTGCCAAGAGAACGCTGTTGTTGACGAGCGTCATTGCAAACAAAACAACGGACAACGAAGCCGTCCATCGCTTCTTGTTTGGCCAGCATCGAGTTAGGAATTTCATGGAGCATCTCCGATTCGAATACGCAGGTTGGAGGTAGGCAATTGCAAGGTAATACCCTTGGTCTTTTCTTTTGCCACAGGATCTGTGTTTGGTATGGTAACGGCAGCTTCGCATAGTCCGCCGAGCATGAATTCGCCCAGTGGAGCATCTTTAGGAACTTGAAGATCGAGTACACCCTCGGCGACCGTTGGTTCCAACTTGATCTCGGCCGCCGTGGTCTTGGCCGGGTTGTGGTGCAATCGCACCGTCACCGCCACCTCGCCTCCAAGACGACGCGTCACTCGGACGGGTATCTTGAGCGGCTGGCCACGAATGACATCCATGCGAATGGGGAATTTGGCATCGATATCCTTCGGTCCAAGCTCGATCGTTATCGGACAAATCGACGATTCCGTTTTCACCAGTTTGAATGCGTCTGTCCTTTTGGAAATCGGCGAGCGAAAGGTATCAATGGAATTCCAGGTTACCTCGAGAGGGACAGCCGTGGCGGAAATCGACCTCGGTCCAATTTCCGTTGAGCCTTTGATTTCCAAATTTGCAATCTCTTTGCGTTCCTTCGTTTCCGGGCCGAAGCTCCACAGATTCAGCGTAGCTGAATTTTGATCGCGGGCGATGACACCACTACCGCCTCGAAATCCATCCGGCAATCCACTCACATTCAATTCAATGGGTTCTGCGAAATTATCGAACCGCAATGCATGCACTGAAACCATCACTGCCCCTCCCGCGCAAAGGGTCGGGCTGGTCGATTTCGATTGCTCAAGATCGCGAACGGGTGTCGCCAAATGCGTGCCCAGTGCAAACCCCGGATTCGGCTTACGTATCTCGAGTGCGTACTTGGGAGTACCAGATAAGCGATCGAGTCGCTGTTGACTGCGAACTTGTAAGCGATAGATTCCTTTGTCCGTCGTTTGGAAGGTAAACATCGGGTCCTTGATTCCGAAACGCATTTCTCCATTGCCAACGCCAGGTCCATCATCGTTTTCGACAAGACGATGCATAACTTCATTCGGTTGGCCCGCGTTCTCCACTCGGAAAGCGACGATCAATGCATCGGACAACTCGCCAATGCGCTGGGATACCAACTCTACCGATACATCCGTTTTGGCTTCGCATTCGAAATCGAAGTTATCGATATCGTCGTTGGCATTCCATTGACCAGCCACGATGGCTGGCCAGCTCACGGACATCGGTTTTGGACCATCAAAAAGACTTTCATCGTGAATCACCACGGGCGCGTCCGTCGGCGCCCGAAGCATCGCCGAACGAGGGTGCCATAGGATCGGATAGGATAACGGTCGTAAATCGGTTGTCTTGGGCATAGCCACACGCCTCCAGCGATCAACAATACTCTCTGACTCGGCGAGAGTTTTTCCCGCTGAAGCGACATCGACTAGCTTCAACGCATAACGATAGTCGCCTCCACCTCGGAAAATATGATCGTGTACCATCAACAAGTATTCGGTGTTGGCTTTCAAATCGAGGGTCAGCGATGCATCTCGATCGTTGGTTGCACTGATGGTTGCAATCGTAATATGCTCTGAATCGAGCAAGGAAATGACGAGCCTCGCTCTCGAATCGAGAGCTAAGGCGAACGATTGCAGTTCCAGTTTTCGGTCTACTTCGAATTTGAGTCGATAGTAGTTTCGACCTCGATCTGGGCATTCGTCTTGCCACATGGTTCCAGGTGCAATGACAGCTGGGTTCACTTCGCTTTCGTTTCCTGTGACGATTATCCATGGCTCATCGGTGACCATAAAACTGCGGCCATTAGACAATCCATTAAGTCCGAAAGCTCGCAACTGATAAAAGCCTGCACCAAAGGTGGCCGGAACGGTCTCAGCGCCCGGGACTTGGTTTCCCAGTAGAGATGTCGTATTCAACAACCCCTGACCGGCGGCGCCCACGGAAGGGGGTAATCCCTGGCCAATTTTGCAACCAAGCTGCTGCAATGACTGAAGTTCGGGTGCGCTGAATTGAGCGAAAACCGGTCCGACCAATATCCCAACTAGGAATAGAACCATCGCGATCAAGAATCGAGGGGAAGGCATGGAGGGAGGGCTTTTCTTAGTGATTTCAGCGAAATCGAGGTGGGTGGGTGGCGATACCACGGAACGAAACGCAATCGAAACCGCCGCAATCGGACCGTAAGCTCTCCCCCAATTATACTTCATTCCCCCCAAATTGCAGCAACATACAATGCATACTAGTCGGTTTCGGGCGATCTGAAGGTACAACTAAGCACATCCGCATGATGTCTTCCAGTGAAACACTTCAGATTGCCCTATTTTGAGACCGGAATCTTGAGCTCAACGAGCGGAGTGGGAGTATGCTCGCTTGACAAGAAAATCGACTTTCCGTCCGCGGAAAAACAGACCGCTTCGGTCTGACGCAGTTTTGGCAAAGGGAAAGAGGTTGGAACTCGCTGTAACGTCTCAGACCATTCTTCCAATGATCCGTTCGCTAGGGTTCGCCTGGTAAAAAGAAATCCAACCAGATAGTTCGTCACCACCATCGAGCGACTGTCCTTGGAAATATCACATGCACATGCGTAGGGTACGCTCGTTTGCCCAATCTCGGTCGCCTGGACCTTGAGCTTCTCTTTTGACAATGACGGAAACGGTAGGCTGTAGACACGAGCACCAAGTAAAGCCTTTTCGAAAATCACAATCGACTTTGCGTTTGCGTCAACCGCGAGTCCTTCATAATTCGTTACACCACCAACAAAAGTGACCTCGATGGTTGCCTCGATCGAAGCCGATGATTCGATTGGAGCAAGCGGCCTTTTTGCGTCGAACGGAAAGTTCAGCTCGGGGATAATGTAAAGAGTCACGTGCTCGCGTTTCTGAGTGTTGCCGCCGATATCGCCAATGATAAGCTTGGGAGAACCGTTGATGGTCGCCATCGTGATGTCCTCCCAGTCGATAGCCATTGCCCCATCGATCTTGACTCTAGCTATCGTTCGGCCATCGCGATGAATCAAAAACAGTCGTGGCAAGTCGCCAGAGTCATTGTGCGTCCAAAAGCAGTCTGGATTTTGCTGAGATAAAATCAGTCCACTGCTCTCGTTGATCTCATGGTCTTTTAAAACCGCGATTACCCTGGATTCAAGACGCTCACCGACTTCTTGGCCCAACGATGTCAACGCATCGAACTCAGCATGGGCTCCCCAAACGAAAAGAAACAATGCAGCCGAAACGAGCCGGGCGAAAAAAGAGTTGTGAGTCCGTTGAAACATGTGGTCCCGTCCTACCGTTGTTGACGACGTATCTCATACAGCAGAATACCCGCTGAAACCGCCGAATTGAGCAATGTCTTTTGCCCAAGCATAGGAATGCTAACTTCCTCATCGCAAAGCATTAGCAAAGCAGGATCGAGAGCATGCATGTCACCGCCGATCACCAATGCGATGGGTGTCTTCAATGAAGCATCACAGACGACCTGGCCCGTTCGAGAGACGGCAATTAACTTGAAACCAAGCTCTTTCACTTTGGTTGCGGCAACAACCAAGTCAGGCGATTGAATGATCGGAAAGTGATTCACAGCTCCTGAGGAAGCCCTCGCGACTTGCGTCGTGATTTGTGCCTGACAGAATTCGCCTGTGATGACGGCTTGAACTCCCGCGCTTTGGCAACATCGCAACACAGAAGCGAAGTTAAACGTATCCTGAATGCGATCGATGATCACGAGTAAGGGCTGAGCACTATTTGATTCGAGCATCGCAGCATTGGTGGGCTGTGTTTGTTCAAGGCTCTCCAAAGTCTGGTACGGGTACTTCGAAACCCGGGCCACGATCCCTTGATGATCTGACGTTTGTACCAGATCCTCCAGCTTCGAGTTCGATACAACTTCCAGTTCGACTCCTTCCTTTTGTTTGTCCTTCAATAAATCAGCGTTCTGTTCGAGAACTTCAGCTGTCACATAGAGTTCGTAAACCCGCCAACGCCCAGCGTTCAAGGTCTCGAACACAGACTCCCGCCCCCAAAGCCAATTAAGTTGATGTTTGCCTGGTGCACTTTTTCTGAACTTCTTGACTTGTTGTCTGGCCATGTTGCAATCTTGCTTTGCTATCGAGTGAAATGAAAACCCGACGCGAAAGCGAGGGACTTGGCCCCACATCTTTTTGATTTAGCTCCCCTCGCCCCTCTTAGGGGAGAGAGGCAGGGGGTGAGAAACGGGCTAAGGGGAGGAAGTGCCATCGGCTTCGCTTAGTTTTATATGTCGCACACGGCAGGTGCGACCCACTTGAGCTATTCTTTGCGTTTGCCCTTAGGCTTGGATTCTTTGCTTGGCGCAGCCTTTGGCTCTGCTGCTTTGGATGCGGAAGTGTCTGCTGGCTTCGATTCCGAAGAACTGCTTTCCGATTTGGATTCGGACTTGCCCTCAGAAGATTTCGAGCCGGAGCTGCTATCGGACTTGGATTCGGAGCCACTCTTGTCTGAGGCGGCAGACTTTTTGTACGATTCGCTGCGATAGTCCGTTTGGTAAAACCCCGAACCTTTGAAGACCACGGCCGCACCCGTACCGATCAGTCGTCGCAGTTTCATCTTCTTGCACTTGGGGCACTTCTTCTCAACTTCCGCCATAATCGATTGAAACAATTCAAACTTGTGATCACATGCATCGCATTCGTAGTCGTAGGTTGGCATCGCGAGTTCCCTGTTCTGCGGATTAAGTTGCTGGACCTGTCGAAACAATCACCATGCTCGGGCGAATCACTCGGTCGTGAAGGATATAACCGACCGAAGTTTCGTGCATCACAATGCCAGCAGCATATTCTGCACTCGGCATTTGCGAAATGGCTTGATGATGATAGGGATTGAAAGTCTGACCAACCGAAACGATCGGTCTGCATTCATGCTTGCCTAAAACCGTATTCAGTTGGCTCTGCACCAATTTAACCCCCGCGACCAAACTGTCCGTACTGCCGCTGGCTGTTGCCGCGTCGGTTGCTCGATTCAGATTGTCCACAACTTCGAGCAAGTCCTTCACGAACGGCACCAAAGCATACTTGATCTGCTGTTCGGTGTCTCGGAGAAGTCTCTTTCTGAAATTCTCCAGCTCCGCTTGAGCCTTTAGCTCGCGATCGCGGAATTCAGCAACTTGCTGCTCCAACAGATCGACGATCTGCTCTGGCGAATCTGCGTTGAGCGGATCGTTTTCCATCGATTCGAAAATGGAGTCGCTGGCATTTTTACCAGCGTTGAAGTTTGGGTCGATTTCGTTGGTTGGTTCTGATGACATCTTGGTTACTATTGAAGAGTAGTAGGTTTATCGAACTTAGTTTCTTACTTTCGCCGCCGCTTCCGTTGCGTCCCCTTGGAAGTATGCGACGATACGATCCATGAATCCCTTGCGCTCGGGCGTAATTTCTTTTTCGTCCAACTCCGCAAGCTCCCGCAGAAGTTCTTGCTGTCGTTTGTTTAGCTTCTTTGGCACTTCGATAATCGTCTCGACGAGCAAATCGCCACGAGCACCTGTGTGTGGGTCAGGCATCCCCAAGCCACGCAATCGAAATACGGTCCCGCTTTGAGTTCCTGCGGAAAGATCTAGCGCCTTTTTGCCTTCAAGCGTAGGAACGGTAACAGTCGCCCCAAGGGCTGCTTGGCTAAATGCAATCGGCAATTGGAAGACTAAATTATGCCCGTCTCGGTGAAAGATCGAATGTTGCTTTAAGTGAATAAAGCAGTAGGCGTCTCCTCGAGGACCGCCGTCCGGACTTGGTTGCCCCTCGCCCGGCAATCGAACTCGCATTCCGTCATCGACGCCAGCCGGAATCTTGACCTCAAGCTTAACTTCATGTGGTTTCAGCCCTTGGCCGTCGCAGGTTTTGCAAGGCTTGCTGATCGTCTTGCCACTGCCACGGCAAATCGGGCAAGTCGTCTGGACACGTAGGATTCCAGATGCCTGGACAACTTGACCGCGGCCTTGGCATTTGCGACATGTCTCGGGTTGTGAACCAACGGCTGCACCGGACCCGGAACAAGTTTCGCATGCAGCATGGCGTGTTAACGAAACCGTCTTGGAGACCCCGCGCGCAGCTTCCTCCAGATCGAGCGTTACATCGCATCGCAAATCCGCACCGCGACGAACCCTGCCTCGCGATCGACCGCCACCACCACCGAAAAAGTCCTCGAAGATCGTTCCGCCAAAGACATCGCCAAACGCTTCGAAGATGTCTCCGACATCACGGAAGCCACCGCCTCCTCCAGCGTCGACGCCTGCATGTCCATGTTGATCGTAGCGACCTCGTTTTTGCTGGTCGCTTAGTACTTCATAAGCTTCTGCAGCCTCTTTGAACTTGTGAATCGCATCGGTGTCCCCTTGATTAGAATCAGGGTGATACTTGAGCGCGAGCTTTCGATAGGCTTTGGCGATTTCGTCTTGCGAAGAAGACTGCTGGACGCAAAGAACCTCGTAGTAACATCGTTTCGTTGCCAAAGTCGAGCTCGTTATAAAAGTGTTGGAGCGAAGTCAGCTCCAGAATTGGATTCGGTCAGAAAAAAAGGGGCACTCGCGGAGTGCTGAACACTATCGCAAGTGACCCCTGAACTTCAAGCGATCGAATAAGCCGTCCAATCAACCATTTAGTTGATCGAGCCTTCGACCTTTCGCTTCTTCTTATCGTCTTTATCGTAGGTCGTCACGAGGGAATCGGTCGTCAGCAGCAACCCGGAGATACTAGCTGCGTTTGCCAATGCCGTTCGAACTACCTTCACTGGGTCGATGATGCCCGACTTGAGCATGTCGACATACACACCCTTGTTCGCATCGTAGCCCATGTTGAGAGGCTTCTGCGCGACTTCGTCTGCGACGACGCTGCCGTCGATGCCGGCGTTATCGGCGATTTGACGAAGCGGTGCTTCCAATGCTCGCAAAATGATTTCAGCGCCGGTCTTTTCGTCACCGGAAAGTCCCTTTGCTAGAGCTGTTACTGTTTCACGGCATCGCAAGAGGGCAACCCCACCGCCTGGCAGAATACCTTCTTCGACAGCAGCGCGGGTAGCATGCAAGGCATCTTCCACACGAGCCTTCTTTTGCTTCATGTCAGCTTCGGTTTCGGAGCCAACGCTGATAACAGCAACACCGCCAGCTAGCTTAGCGAGTCGCTCTTGGAACTTCTCCTTGTCGTATTCGCTGTCCGTTTGCTCAATTTGAGCACGGATTTGAGCGACACGTTGATCAACCGCTTTGCGATCTCCGCCGCCTTCGACGAGGGTTGTGTTGTTCTTGTCAACCACAACCTTCTTGACGCGACCCAGGTGTTCCAACGAAACCTTCTCGAGCTGAATTCCAAGGTCTTCGCTGATGAAAGTTCCGCCGGTCAGTACGGCGATGTCGCCGAGCATAGCTTTGCGTCGATCGCCGAAACCAGGGGCTTTCACAGCACAGACATTCAGCGTGCCACGCAGCTTGTTCACCACCAAGAGTGTCAACGCTTCAGCGTCCACATCTTCGCAAATGATCAAGAACGGTTGAGCTGCAGCGCTGATCTTTTCGAGCAACGGCACCAAGTCGCGGATGTTACTGATCTTCTTGTCGTACAAGAGAACCAACGCATTTTCATACGTGCAGCTCATGGTGGCTGGCGTATTGATGAAATAAGGTGATACGAATCCCTTGTCGAACTGCATACCGTCAACGTATTCGACAGTCGTGTCGGCAGTCTTGCCCTCTTCGACCGTAATAACGCCGTCTTTGCCAACTCGCTCGAGGGCCTCGGCCAACAAGTTACCGATCGACATGTCGTTGTTAGCGGAGATAGCTCCAACTGCAGCGACTTCTTGTCGGTTGCTGACAGGCTTTGCCATTTCTTGCAACTTTGCAACGGCTGCTTCGACAGCTTTGTCGATACCGCGTCGAATTGCGGATGGGTTGCTACCAGCGGCAACGTTTCGGAGCCCTTCCTTGAAGATCGCTCGAGCGAGAACGGTTGCCGTGGTTGTACCGTCACCGGCCAAGTCGCTCGTCTTTTGAGCCACTTCGACAACGAGCTTAGCGCCCATGTTTTCGAAACGGTCTTCGAGTTCGATTTCCTTGGCAACTGTAACGCCGTCTTTCGTAACGGTTGGGCCGCCAAAGCTCTTGTCGATGATTACGTTGCGACCAGTCGGACCCATGGTCACGGCTACCGCATTCGCTAGTTTATCTACGCCTTGGAGCATTCTTGCTCGGGCTTGGTCGTCAAATAGTAGTTGCTTAGCCACGCTTAGCAGTCCTTATGGAATTTTGGATAAAGTCGATTGAGGGGGCCATCGCTTCGAGGAAGCGATGGATGGGGTTTGATCTAAAACGAATGGGTTGACTAAGCAAGCTTAGCAAGAACATCGCTCTCGCGAAGGATCTTGTACTCAACGCCATCGATTTCTACTTCGCTTCCGCCGTACTTGCCGAAGATAACTTCGTCGCCAACGGTAACACTCAAAGCACCACGAACTCCGCTATCGAGCAACTTGCCTGGTCCAACAGCAACAACCTTGCCGCGTTGTGGCTTCTCCTTGGCCGAGTCTGGCAAAACGATACCGCCAGCGGTGGTCTCTTCCGCTTCGAGCGGCTGAACAACGACACGGTCATCAAGAGGACGAATGTTTACCTTTGCCATTTGAAATATCCCTTTTTACTAAAAGTAGTTTGATTTGATTTTTGAATTGAAATTGGATTGGAGAAAGAACTTGAGCCGGAGACAATTACATCATCCCGCCCATGCCGCCGCCCATTCCTCCCATGCCGCCCATACCACCCATGCCGCCCATACCACCCATGCCGCCACCGTCGTGATCATGGTGTCCGCCAGCTGCTTCTTCCTCTTCCTTTGGAATCTCGGTGATCAAGGATTCGGTGGTGAGCAGGAGTGACGCGACAGAGGCAGCGTTGCCCAAAGCTGTCTTAACAACCTTAGCTGGATCGATGATCCCGGCCTTGATCATGTCGACATACTTGTCTGTGTTCGCATCGTATCCTTCGGTTCGTTCTTTTTGCTGACGAACGCGATTCACTACCACAGCGCCGTCAACACCAGCGTTGTTGGCAATGGAGCGAAGTGGATAATCGAGAACATTGGAGATGATCTTGGCGCCGTGCTTTTCATCACCTTCCAGCTTGAGCTTGCTCAAGGCTGCTTCGCAACGGATCAACGCCACTCCACCGCCAGGAACGATGCCTTCTGCAAGCGCTGCTTGTGTCGCTGCCTTGGCATCGTCGATCAGAGCTTTACGCTCCTTCATTTCGGTTTCGGTAGCAGCACCGACATTGATTTGAGCAACGCCACCGGCGAGCTTAGCGAGTCGCTCTTGGAGCTTCTCACGATCGTAGTCGCTGTCGGTATTTTCGATTTCGCGGCGGAGCTGAACTACGCGAGCTTCGATCACGTCCTTCTTGCCTGCACCACCGATAACAACCGTGTTTTCGCTGGTGATGTGAATCTTCTTGGCGCGGCCAAGATCGCTCAACTTCACCGACTCAAGATCGATGCCGAGATCCTTGAAGATCGCCTTTGCATTGGTCAAGGAAGCGATATCGCCGAGGATGGCTTTGCGACGATCGCCGTACCCAGGAGCCTTGACTGCCGCCACGTTGAGGATGCCACGCATCTTGTTGATAACAAGCGTTGCCAAAGCATCTCCATCGATATCCTCAGCGATGATAAGCAATGGCTTCTTGGACTTGCTGATCGCTTCGAGCAAAGGAATTAGCTTCTTGTTGTTGCTGATCTTTTCTTCGTGAATGAGGATGTAACAGTCTTCGAGTTCGACCGACACTTCGTCTTGGTTGGTAACGAAGTGCGGAGACAAGAAACCGCGATCGAACTGCATGCCTTCAACAACTTCGACGGTTGTTTCATTGCCGCGGCCCTCTTCGACCGAGATCACGCCGTCTTTACCCACCTTCAAGAAGGCTTCGGCCAGAACGTCACCAATGGCAGGATCATTGTTGCCCGCAATCGTCGCAACTTGCTTGATTTCTTTCTTGTTCTTCGCATCGATCGGAATCGCAACCTTATCGATTTCAGCCTTGACGCATTCAACAGCTTTGGCAATTCCTCTCGAAAGAGCCATTGGGTCTGCGCCGGCAGCGATCATTTTGAGGCCTTCGCGGAAGATCGCTTCGGCAAGAACGGTCGCGGTAGTCGTTCCGTCACCAGCCACGTCGTTGGTCTTGCTCGCCGCTTCCTTGACGAGTTGAGCGCCCAAGTTTTCGTATGGGTCGTCCAATTCGATTTCCTCGGCGACCGTGACGCCGTCCTTGGTGATCTTCGGAGAGCCCCAACCCTTGTCGAGAACGGCATTTCGCCCTCGAGGGCCCAAGGTGCTACGAACTGCTCGTGCGAGCTTGGAAACGCCAGCCAAAAGCGGCTGTCGCGCTTCGTCATCAAAAACCATTTGCTTTGCCACGGTGAACTCCTTGCGATGAGTCGGTACCAACCAACGAACATTAATTTGTATTACGAAGTGCAGGCTCCCCGCACCCAATGATCTGAAAGTCAAATCCCACCTAAAAACGAAGCGAGCCAGATTTGGCAGTCCGCTGAAGGTGTCCCATTGCGAGAGCAACCGGCGTGCCACGGGTGAAAAGATTTTCTTAAGTCGTTTACCCAGTTTGGTTTGCGAGTTTCTCCAGTTTACGGATCGCGGGTTGGCTGTCAAAAAGTACTGGTGCAACCAAATGGGAGGGCGACGCTCCTGCGGAGCCACCACAAAATGGGAGGGCGAGGCTCCCGCCGAGCTGGGGACGTATCGGTTCGGCAGGAGCCTCACCCTCCCGAGTGGCGATTCGGACGGCTTAGGCTAATAGAATTCGGACGGATTAGGCTAATGTATTGTTGCTTAAAGGGATAGAATGTGGCTTAAAGGGAGGGCGACGCTCCTGCGGAGCCACCACCAAATGGG
>JAPLNL010000120.1 GCA_026692905.1 Planctomycetota bacterium | reverse complement strand
TTTGCCGGTCAAGTCATCGAGCGAAAAGGGGTCAAAGAGTTGCTCGACGCCTGGAAAAAAATCGACTCGGAGAAATACCAAGCCCAACTGGTCCTGATCGGTGATGATATCCAAAACGACGGGGCCTATCGCAAGCAGATGCAAACCTACGCGAGTTCTGAGGGGATCGACGCAACTTTCATGGGCTTCCAACGCAATGTTCCTGAGTGGTTGCAAGCAGCCGACATCGCCGTGGTTCCCTCGCGCGAGGAGCCATTGGGGAATGCGACTCTTGAAGCGATGGCTACCGGGCTACCGGTCATTGGGACTCTTGCGGGAGGCATCCCTGAGATGATCCAGACCGAGCAAACGGGGCTGTTGGTCCAAGTCAACGATCCGGATGGCTTGGCAAACGCGTTGCAAAGACTCCTGGAAGATCCTGGCCTCGCCCAGAAGCTCGGTCAAGCTGGGAGGATCCGTTGCGAACGCATTTTTTCCATCGGCAAGCACATCGACGCGATGATCGATGTTTTTCAAGGCTTGCTCCATCACAAGGGTGCTGCCGATGGCTCGCCATTTGACACGAGGGACTGGCAATCGTCCATTCCGACGGAACAGGCGACAAAAATACATTCATGATTTCCAAGCCCCAGCCCAAGCAACTCTTGCTCAGCGAGATCTTCCCTCCAGTCCATGGAGGAAGTGGGCGTTGGTTTTACGAAGTCTACCGTCGACTCGATCCAGGGAGCTTCCTGATGGTCGTTCAGGAATCTAGCCAAGATACCCACGAAATAGACAGTCATTATCCACATCCAATTCTTCGCGAAAACTTGCATGTGGATGAGCGGATATTGTCGAATTGGAAGAGTATTCGCAGGTACCAACAGATTACCGATTGCCTGAGAAACATTGTTCGCCAGCACCAGGTCAGTGCCATTCATGCTGGGCGTCCGCTGCATGAGGGATTGGTGGCGCGGTGGATGAATATCAGGTATGGGATACCCTACTTGTGTTTCATTCATGGCGAGGATATCAACATTGCAACGACGAGTCGCGAACTGAAAATTCTGACCCAATCGATCCTGAAGAACGCTTATCGTTTGGTCGCAAACTCCAACTTCACCGTTGGACTACTACGAAACGACTGGCATGTTCCCGAGGAAAAAATCGCGTTGATGCACCCCGGTATCGATGTTTCGCAGTTTTCGCAGGTGGTCCAATCTCCTGCTCCCAGAAAGTATACCAACGCGGGCGATGTGGTTCTCTTGACGGTCGGTCGATTGCAAAAGCGAAAGGGACAGGACGCGGTCATTCGCAGCGTTTCGAAACTTCGGCACAAGCATCCGAATCTTCGGTACCTGATAGCAGGCGTCGGGGAGCAGGAGGCCGAACTTCGCAGTTTGGTCGCCGAGTTGTCTTTGGAGAAACAGGTATTGTTCTTAGGGGCAGTCAGTGACCAGGAGATGATGGATTGTTACCGCGAGTGCGACATTTTCGTGATGTCCAACCGAGCCGTTGGCAAGGACTGCGAGGGCTTTGGAATCGTTTTTCTCGAGGCTCAGGCACATGGAATTCCAGTGATCGCAGGTGCCCATGGGGGAACGGGGGATGCCATGGTACACGGATTGACGGGATTGCGGATCGACTGTCAAGACTCCGAGAACCCAGTTCATTTGACCGAAGCGATCGATGACTTGGTTTCCGCCCCCGAGTTGCGTCGATGCATGGGGATTAATGGTAGGAAGTTCGTGACCGAGAATTTCGACTGGAGTCGGATCTCGGAGCGGGCCAGAAATGTACTCGGGGCATCGAACGGAGCCAACAGATGCTAGGACATGTCTGCCATGTCGCTGCTACGGCTTTCTGCGCGATTGCGATTTGTAAGCGTCTACCAATTCAAGATTTGCCTAAAGGTTAAACGACAGTGGGGGCCATTTTTGTTTATGTGTTTTTCTTTCTGAGCTGCCTGATCGCATTGGTCCTGCCTGCGATAGGATGTGCTGCCTTTTATTTTTTTAATCTGCTGGATCCAGCTTGGAATTGGCGTTGGGCCATACCTGAAGATCCCGGATTCCAAAAATGGATCGCTCTTTCCATTCTTCTGGGCTTCATTACTCAGCAAGGTTGGAGAAGTTCCATGAGCAGGACATCTATACTGACCCTGGGCTTGCTTCTCAGCTTTCTCTTACTTTGCTTTTTGAGCTCATTGAACTCAGCATATCCGTTAAGGACCGAGTTCTATTTGGATCTGCTTTGGCGAATCGTATTAATCGTCGCAATATCACTGATAACTACTGTCACTGAGAATCGTGCGATGCTCTTGGCAGTGGGTTGTGTGCTCGGACAAGGGTACAACAGTTTTCAGATCAACCTCGAATATTTCCAGTTCGGATACTGCCGTTATGCTATGATAACCTCATGGGGGCTGAAGGGGCTAGATAACAATGGCTACTCGATTTTAACGGTTCCAATTCTAGCGCTTTCGATCGCTTTCGCTTTGTCACAATGGAAATGGTGGCTTCGAGGAATCGCAGCAGGAATCTGTCTGCTGCAGATCCACCAGCTCATGATGATGGAATCGCGGGGCTCGATGCTGGGGGCCGTTCTGGTTGCCAGCCTTGCCGTTTGGTACTGTCCCAAATCTCTGGTGACGAATACGATTTTAATAGTAGGAGCAATCCTTGTCGCACTCTTGGCTGGTCCTCCAGTCGTACGTGAATTCGCCTCGATCTTCGGCGCGGAGGAAGAGATGGATGTTTCAGCGGAGAGCCGTTTTTATCTTTGGAAAGCGGGCGCCGCAATCATCTGGGAATACCCTTGGTTTGGAGTGGGACCAGGTTGCAGCTCAGCGTTCGTTCCGCTTTACTATGATTTCAGTGGATTAAGAGCAGAAAACGAAAAGGCTTTGCACAATCTCTTTTTTGAAATCATGTGCGAGAATGGTGTCATCGCAGGCACTATTTATTTCAGTTTCTTCCTGCTGCCTTGGGGAATGGTTTGGATCAACCGACGAAGATTCTTTCGCGAAAACCCTAAGCAGTGCGCGCTCGCTCTCGGCGTGATAGCGGGCATTCCCGGTTATTTACTCGCTAGCATATTCTCTAGTGGCTCGCTGATCGAATCAAGTTATGCGCTACCGATTATTGGTTGTGCTTTGTTGAGTATTCGGCCTACATCCACAGATTACGACGAGACTGATTTCCCATCAGGAACGAATGAGGAAGCCCTACCCTCATCCCCGAAGTTACCCTCATCCCCGAAGGTAATTGATCAAGCCTGAGGATTGCCTGTCGCCCGTCATCCGGAGGTTTGACGGTATCGCGAACTACGGGCGGATCCTATGGGGCAACTGATGCAAGCAATATTTATAGCGTTTCACGGCGTTCGCTCTGCTACCGCGAATGATGCCGTTCTCAAAAAATGCAACGGCGCCTGTATCCTGGCACGCGTGCGCATCGGGGATCGATCTTCGTTGCCCCGTCGTTCGCTTCCAGTCCGCCAAGGGCCTGTGCGACTGGACTGCAATTCTGAAAATAGACACAAGGCCCAAATGCATCTCAAGTCCCAGAGGGAGTTAAGGTCACGGGAACCGGGTTTCCTATGCTAGGGGTACGAAACGCCTGGCTCGATACCCTTCGAGCGATCGCGATTTTGTCCGTTTTCTTATGCCATGTTTCCTCGAGCTTCCGACAACTACATCCCTCTGGGGATGGTGGTTGGCTTGCGGCAGCAGGAATTGGAGGGCATGGGGTGGATCTTTTCTTTGTGCTCAGCGGATGGTTGCTGGGTTGCTTGCTGCTGAACGAAAAAAACAATACATCTAAAATCAACATCAAGCGATTTTGGGGTCGGCGATGGTTGAGGACATTGCCTGCATACTATGCAATTCTTTTGTTGACTCTCGGCCAGCGGATACTTCAGGGACGAGGGCAAGTCGAAGATGCTTTTTATTTTATCTTTGTTCAGAACTACGCTTTTGATTCATTACCTTTCTTCGGGATAAGCTGGTCTCTATGTATCGAGGAACAGTTTTACCTACTCATTGCACCATTGCTCTTGATTCTTCACAGGAAGGAGTGGATCACAGGAGTTCTCGCCCTGCTCATACTGATTCCCTTGGTAGGCCGCTGGCTGGTTGGTGATCCGGCGTCATGGATGACGCACTTGCGCATCGATGGGTGCGCCTTCGGTGTATTGCTGGCTCATGTTTACATCAACTACCCTCGCCTTTGGAAATGGTTCGCGTTTCTGGCGCCTTGGGGGATTCTTGTTGGATTAGGCGTACTGCTGATCCAGGCGCTGCAACGGTATCGAGGGGAACATGGTGAAATGCCTCTGGCAGGGTATACACTGTTGAGTGGCTGCCTCGTCGTCCAATCGCAAGCAACCCATTTTTGGAAGCAGAAAGCATCCAACGGTATCCTAAGGTACATCGCTAGTCGTTCCTACTCACTGTATCTCGTGCACATTGAAGCTTTTGCGATCGCTCGCCGGCTGGATGACGGACGGTTTTTGGTTTACTTTTTGGTCACGGTTTTAATCAGTGTGATTTTCGCTGAACTTCTCTATCGATACATTGAAAGACCGTTCATGACGTTTCGCGACCATGGAAAATCAGATCCATCTCCCGCTGAAAACAACCTCGGGGTAGCTCAGAAAGCCAACAACGCATGTGTGGAATTTAGAAATGCATCCAATTGAATCTCGATCGATACGGGTGGGGTTTTCCACTGGTCATGGAATGACCGATGAATGCGCGATGAATCCGCCGGATGGAGTTGTATTTGGATTCCCCAAAGACAGCGGACGCAAACCCAAGTATTTGCGAAGCCCGATCAAGTGCTTTTTGCCAACGTTTGACAAATCGGACTACGACCTGATCGAAGCGACACTTAGCCCAGTGATTACCAAATTACCTTGGATTGGATCGTTTGATTGTTTTCAGGGTGCCATGGCGTTTTCCATTTTGGGGGCGCCGATTCCAAAGCTGTTTCGCCGCAAGTATCTAGAGAGACTTTTTTTAGAAGATCAGTGCAAGAAGATTGTTTTTTGGAGTCAAGCTGCATATCAGACCATGCTTGATTATGGGGGGGTGAGGCATCCTGAGGTGCTCGCCAAGTCATGCGTGGTTTATCCTGCGATTCGGGAACCTGAAAAACGGATTCGTGATTCTTCCCGGTCAGAATTTAACCTTTTGTTTAGTGGAGATTTTTTTCGCAAAGGTGGTGCGAATGTCGTCGATGCCTTTGAGCGAGCTTCGGAGCGATATCCCGACTTGCGATTGCGGATTTGTTCGGATCCGGATAGGGATTTCATTACTTCTGACGCGAGTTTACGAGAGAAGTATTTGACCAAGATTCGTACGAATGCGAGGATCACGCTAGGACGTATTCCACGATCGCAGCTGGTGCAGGAGATATTGCCGGAAACGGATCTCTATTTGTTGCCCACTTACACCGAGGCCTTTGGATTTGCGATTCTCGAGGCGATGGCTTTTGGGGTTCCCGTCATCACGACCAATCACTTTGCTATCCCTGAGGTCATCCAGGATAGGGAATCCGGGCTTATGATCGACATTGAACGATTTGAGACTCAGAAAATGTTTCGGGGCTATCGAGTGGACCGACTGCCCAGGGTGTTTCACGACTATGTCTCGAGGGAGCTACTCGATCGTTTATTGTTTATGATCGAATCGCCTGGGGAGCGGGAACGATTGGCGCGCAATGGCATCGAGGTCGTACGGGAGCGGTTTTCTTTCGAGACAAGGAATCGCCAGATGCGGAAGATCTACCAAGATGCGTTGCGTTGAATTCAATTCGCGGATCAGGAAAACAAGCTATAACGGAAATCACAATAGGTATCTAAGCACATCCGCGTTTGTTTTTCGTATTAATTAGCCGATGGACGCTAGCCCGGGTTCTCGACGAATATCGAGTGGAAAACCGGGGCTAGCGCCCAACGGCTAAAGGTTTGTTTCACTTGAAGACTCATGCCGAAGTGCTTAAGTGTGCTAGTTCGCAGGTCGCTATCAGATAAAAAACATCATGTCTAATCGATTATGGTTTATTAAATCCTTATTTCGAAGGATCATCGAAAGTATCGGTATTCGGTCAATGTCTGACCCGAGTTACTCGGGCACATTTCGAAGTGTGAGGGGATATTTACCAAAAGTTGGTACGTTTATCGAAGCGGGTGCAGTGGATGGCTTTTTTGAAAGCAATACATACTGGTTAGAGCGTTTCGAGGGATGGAATGGTGTGTTGATCGAGCCAAGCAGGGATATGTTTAACAGACTTGAGTTCAATAGACCCAGGTCATTGCATTTTAATTGCGCATTAGTTGCTCACGAAGATAACGGAAAAACGATGTCGCTCATTGGACACCACGCTACCGCGACGATTCAAAGGAGCGAGGGCAACGAATCCTCTTCGTCAGTTGTGGTAGGCAGGTCTCTCTCATCCATTCTTGACGAAAGCGGGGTGAATGAAATTGATTTCCTCAGCTTGGATGTCGAAGGATTTGAACGTGATGTTCTGAATGGTATTGATTTCGACAGGCATGCCCCAAAAGTAATTCTTATTGAGTGCCTCACGGAAGATGCCTTACAGATAATTAGCGAATTTCTTGCCAGGAAAGGTTATCGCAATGAGAAGAAGATCACCTATCGCGATTACTTGTTCCTGAAAGATAGTGGGACCCTGTAAGGCAATAAATTTGTCAATACGCTTGGCGAGGTGTTTTTATCAACAAGACTTGGCATACCCATTCCATGCCACAGCTTCTTTGGTCCAAGTATTGGCCCCGGAACCTGCGGGGCGTGCAAAGAGTCTTGACGTGAAACTTTTCACGCCAAACGAATCACTCTCCTAAGAGAGCCCCTTGAGTTTCAAGGCTCTATAAATCTATCCCTTGAAAAGACAACTAGACTAATGTGCGGAATTGCAGGTGCGGCGTGGGGGAATCCGTTGCTACGTTTGTCGCAATTAGAGCTTCATCGGATGACCGATGCGCTGGCTCATCGCGGCCCGGACGGGCGAGGTGTCCACTGGAAGGAATATGAAAACGGTTGTGGCTTCGCACTGGGCCATCGAAGACTAGCGATCATCGATGTGGCGAACGGACATCAACCGATGTCCAATGCAAGTGATACGGTTCACGTCACTTTTAATGGAGTAATCTATAATTATCGTGAATTAAGGTCCACGCTCGAACAACTTGGTTATGGCTTCCGGACAGACTCTGATACCGAAACGATTGTTTATGCCTATGAAGCTTATGGCGAGAATTTTGTCGAGCACCTTCGAGGCATGTTTGCAATCGGTTTATGGGATAGCCGATTGCAAAAGCTGATCCTTGCACGTGATCGGTTGGGAGAAAAACCTCTTGTTTTCTGCCACGATCCGGGACGACTGATATTTGCGAGTGAAATCAAAGCTCTGCAACGGATCCCGGGTGTCGGATCCCAATTACGTCCAGCGGCAATCGACCAGTATCTGCGTTTCGGCTACGTCCCACACCCGTGGACAGCGTATGAGGGGATTGAAAAACTCCCTCCGGGACATCTCGGAGTCTACCAAAACGGGTCCTGGAGTGTTCGACCGTATTGGAAACCGAATTTGGTGACCAATGATCGGATTTCATTCGATGATGCATGCCAACGGCTTAAGCAATCGATGGAGGAAGCCATCCGACTTCAAATGCGAAGCGATGTTCCGATGGGAGCCTTCTTGTCCGGAGGAATGGATTCGTCCGTTGTAGTAGGGTTAATGCATCAGCATGCCACCTCGCCCATCCAAACATTCACGGCCGATTTCCTCGGGGACAGTTCCCAAGAGGATCAGCAAGCGAGTCAAATAGCCAAACACTTCGAAACCGAACATCGTCAGCTGAACTCGAAAATCGATGCTGTTGATTCGCTCGAGAAGCTCGTCAACTGTTTCGATGAACCCTTTGCCGACAGCAGTGCGGTCGCAACATACCATTTATGTTCTTGGACAAGCGCTCACGTGCGCGTCATCATGACGGGTGATGGTGGCGACGAGCTTTTGGGTGGGTATGCCCGCTATCGCACGGTAGATCGCTTAGGAACCTTTGAGCGTTTGCCTCATCCACTGAAAAGAGTTTTGACCGGCCCTTGGGTTGATTGGATCCCTTCGTTCCATCCAGAGGGGCGACTCGGAAAACTCAAGCACCGCATGAAAGTGCTTCGCCAAGACCCAAATTCTCGCTACGTTCATTGGTTGAGCCTATTCTCTCGCTATCAGCGTGAGTCGCTTTACCATTCTGATTATTTGGAGAAATGTAATTTCCAGGAGACCGATCATTTTCTTGAGGGCATCATGAGTCCCTACTCGAAGGAGAGGCCGGGTATTCGTGCTATGCGAGCCGATTTACATAACTACCTTCCGTGCGACATCTTGGCCAAAGTGGATATCGCTAGCATGGCGCACGGGCTTGAGGGACGCAGTCCTTTCCTTGACCACAAACTTGTTGAAGCCGTGTGTGAATTTCCGTACAAAGTCCTCCATCAGCCGGGACTTGTGAAACCGCTGTTAGGCAAAACGTTTAGTTCATTTGTTTCTCCCGCGATGATGAAACGACCAAAGATTGGCTTTGGTTTACCTCCAGGCATCTGGAAGCAACCTCGATTCCTGACACTAGTCAATGATCTGTTACGAAATCCTAACTCTTTCTGCGCAAATTACGTTCGCTTGGATGTGATTGATACGATGCTTCGAGAGCACTCGTCGGGGTACATCAATCATGGAGAACGGCTGTGGTCCTTGGCCTTTCTAGAATCTTGGGGAAACCGCCTTACCGATCGGGCCCCACATTCCGATCGTACTTTGTCGCAATTGGATCACTCGACAGCAGCGACATCGATACCCGATTGAGAGTCGTGTTCTCGTTCTCCTTTAGCGTTCCAAGCATCCGTGTATAGCATACCGCTTTTTATTTCGCATCCTAAGCCCTTCGAGAACGCATCGATTCTGCCACTAGGAATTAGTGTGACAATGCCCAGTGGCGTTGCCTCACGATGCGATCAACTGACGTTACGGGACGTCGAAGGTAAGTCTCTCTTATTCCAACCCACCGTTTTACAACGATGGCCCGACGGTTCCATTCGCTGGTGTCGATTAGAATGGTTACACATAGCGACATCCAAAGCGAACTTGGAGTCGCTAACCATAGAGGTTCACGGTGAAGAGAAAAAGAGTGACACCTACTATCCGAAGCTCAGCGAGAGCTCGGTGGGTGGCCAAGCAAAGGAGCCAAACGGTCCGAACGAACAGCACCTTGCCCTTCGGCTCCGTTTAGTCGATGGAGATGGCTTCACTTGGCATGCGAAGCCCTCGAGCGGGAAGGTGGTGGAGAATGGCCCGATTTTTCGGAAACTACAATATCAACTCGAAGTCGATCGTGATTCACCTAAGGCCTGCCCCCTCGTCTTTTCCTGTTCCGTAAAGCACTACCCAAATATCGGTTCCGCCATCTTTCGATTGCGAGTACGCAATCCACAGGCAGCCACACATCCGGGAGGCACATGGGATCTGGGTAGTCCGGGATCGTTTTTTATCCGAGATTTATCGATTGAATACGACGTACCCTTTCCATTGGATTCGGTTCGCTATTGGGTGCAACTTTCCCCTGACCAGGAACTGAAAGCGGCAGAGCAATCCATTCAATTGTTTCAGGCTTCAAGCGGCGGCGAGAACTGGGACTCGCGCAATCACGTAGATCGATTGGGCCAAGTTCCTTTGTCATTTCGAGGGTTCGAACTGCGGCGAGACAACGACTGCGAACGCGGGGAGCGAGCTACCCCCCGGATCGGACTTGGGAATCGAGAACATCAGCTGTCGCTGTGCATGCGCGACTACTGGGAGAATTTTCCCAAGTGCGTGACAGCGACCGAGAATCGGCTGCGATTAGGTATTTTTCCTGAAGAGAGCGGCTACCTTCATGAACTGCAAGGTGGTGAACAGAAAACCCACCAATGGGCGGTTAGCTTCACCCATGCAAAGGGCCCCGAGGCCCTGGCCTGGTACCAGTCGCCAAGCTTTGTCTCGCTAAGTCCTGAGTCTTACGCGCGTGCCAAAGCAGTGAGTTACCTGACCCCGCGAGCGGTCGATCCCCATCAGGATTACCTAGAATTAGTCGATAGTGCGATCAAAGGCATCGATACCTTCGTTAAGAAAAGAGAAGCAATCGATCAATACGGTTGGCGAAACTACGGCGATTTATATGGCGATCATGAAGCTGTATTTGGAAACTCCTCGGCTCCTTGGATTTCTCACTACAACAATCAGTACG
>JAPLNL010000119.1 GCA_026692905.1 Planctomycetota bacterium | reverse complement strand
AATTGCTATTAAACGTTTGAATGCCGGGTGAGTTTCCAGGGTTATGGATCCCAGCGATGGTTGTGGCGCCACCAATCGTTCCCGTCCCACCAAGTGTCGCACCGCTGCTCACGGTAACAGCTCCTGTCGCAGCCGAGTTGTTGCCATTCACGATGAGCGTTCCCGCGGTCACATTGGTTGCACCCGTGTAGGTGTTGGCACCCGAAAGCGTAAGGGTCGACGCGGAGTTATTCATCGTGAGTGTGCTGCCCGTTCCAGCGATCACACCTTGGACAGTGCTGTTGCTGCCACTCGTGTAATTCACATTTCCCGTGATAGTACTCGCAGAGTTCCCTGCCGCGATCGTGCCACCGGTAACGTTGAGTCCGCCGTTGGCTGTAAGGTTAGCACCGCTGCCGACGTTGAAAGTCCCGCTGCTCGAGGTGACCGCACCCGTAACGGTACCAAGTCCGTTCCAATTGCCCCCGGTAACCGCGAGCGTACCACCGATGGTGGTGTTTCCTAGACTGATAATGCCATTACCGGTAAGAGTTGCGTTGCCGGAAATGGTACCGCCGCCAGTAAGCGTTCCGGCTGTTCCCACATTGACAGTACTTCCAGCCAAAATCGTAGCACCAGTAAGATTCAAGGTACCACCATTGATGTTGGTTGCACCCGTGTATTGTTGCGCACCCCCGAAGTTCAGCGTGCCAGTACCGACTTTGGTGAGTCCGCCTGCACCAGAGAGTACTCCAGTGTTAGTAGTGGTAGCATTGTTCGCGCCCACGCTCAGCGTGTTGGCGCCAATGTCGATGCCGAGGTCACCCGACAATCCACCAAGGTTGTAGGTGTTGGTGCCGGCGACGGTGAAGTTGAGCGCTCGACCACCAAAACCCGTTGGCGACGTTTCGAGCGTGCTATTTTGCAGGGCGTTCACGTTGCCTAGAGCAAGCCCACCTTGTGTGAGGGAGGTTGTTCCCGAGTAGGTGTTGGCCGCGTTGAAATTTACCGTGCCGATACCACTCACGTCCAGGCCACCCGTGCCGCTGATAACGGAATTGATAATGAGCTGAGGAACAACTCCCGCGGTTTCTGCTTGGGCAGTTCTGTCGCTATAGAGTGTGAGGTTATTGCTGCCAAGAGCGATTGTAGCCGTGGAGTCGAGCGTCAATGAAACGTTACCGCTGATTGAAGTAGTCCGAGTATCCCGCACATTAATCGCGGAGTTGCTTTCGAGAGTGATTGCTCCCGTGTAGGTATTGTTGCCACTTTGATTACTCAGGGCACCTCTCGTCGCAGTCGTACCCCCACCCATCCCCTTGAGGGTCAGAGCTTCGGCTACGGTGATATTATTGCTGAGCCGGAGTTGTCCACCGCTGTTGACCGTGGTGCCATTGAGCGTGCTGCCTAGGCCGGCAGCGTTGTTGATTGTCACAAATCCCGCGTTAATTGTCGTAACGCCAGTGTAGGTGTTCACGTTGTTCAAAGTGAGAGCGCCAGCGCCGTTTTTGGTGAGTCCGTCGTTGCCGGCGACCACGCTGTTGATGGTGAGGGTGCGGCCACTTGTAGTGACGTCGATGACCGGCGCGCCTGTGGTCACGTCGAGCGTTAGTATGTTTGAAGTAGTTGGGCCCGTAGTTAAGCCGATGGTGTAATTGTGGGTGGTATCCGCCGCGGTGATGTTGCCGATGTTGCGATTTCCGTCCAATGTGATGGTGAGATTGCCGGTGATGAAGTCGCCTAAGGTGGCGGTACTGTCCACTCCGTCAGCCACACCGCTGGCCCACTTGCTGGAATCGCTCCAGTTGCCGGCGGTGTTGGAGTTCCAGGTTCCACTTTGTTGCGCCCACCCGGCAGATGTGAGCGTGCCGAGGAGAAATGAGGCCGCGAGAACGTGCGTTAGAAGAACTGAACGAAAAGCGAGACGCATCTCAAAACCCTTGGGAGAAAAAGGGACAATCATCTTCATCGAAGTGATAATCTTGGTTAATCAATCTTCCTTTATCCGTACGCAGAGCCCCACAGTCACCCCATAGGGCACCCGTGCCGAACGGCTCAAAGCGTATTAAGGTCCGAGAAAACGGCACTGTCAAGATTTGACGCCAGAAAAAACCGGATTATCGGGAATTTCCCGCTAGCCGCCCCAAAAACACCCCACAAAAGGGTGAACAGGCATGGCATGCTCGGTAGCAAGAAGATTGAGGGACACAGCATCTCTTCGGGTGTTCACCTCACAAATGTGTCGTGTCACTTTGTGTTTCTTCACGAGTAGGACGACTGGGGCTTGTCCCCGCCGTCCGCAGCTTTGGCGTTCTAAAATAGACTCGGGTGCTAGAACTCCAAAGCGGTGTCCGGTCGGGTCGAGCCCGAACCGGACAGCGGGCAGTTTCGGTAGGTACCAGGCACTTATTGGCCCTCGCAAGCTCGGGCTTTCCGCACCGAAGTGAACTTAGGCTTCCCGCACCGCGGCGAACTTAGTCCTTGTGCCAAAACGAACTTTGGCCGAGCTAGACCAACGTATCCAACGCCAATTCACCAAAAAACGGTGCGATTGTTTATAACAGACAGAATTGGCAGAAAGATCGAACGCAGAAAAATATTTGATCGTGACTGCCAAGCTAAAGCGAGAGCAAAACACAAGCCAATAGCCATCAGCCGACTCCCTGGTTGTCGTGGACGCATACCCTGCAAATGACGTTTCGCAAACCTTTTTTAACGGAGACCGTCCATGGACTAAGCATTAGCACTATGCTGAAATATCATTGAGGGAACGATCGTAAAGGCGGAATGTTTTGGTGTGAATGGTTCCTGCCCTTTCAAGTGTCCCTCTTGACAATTTGTTGCTTTCAAGAACCCACGAGAACTCTGCATCTGTAATGTTTTGTTCCAGGCAACGGGGTATCATTCGTTCAAGAATGACTAAACCGATTCCCCATTTTTGGTACTCGGGAATGACATTCGCGCTCATGATACGCACTTTCTTGATTTGTCTTCGTCCAAAAAAGAACGAGAGAAATCCAATTGGAAAAAACCTTCCGTTGATTCTTTTGATCAATGGGTTGTAGTCTGGAAGACACATCGCAGCCGCAACTGTTTTTCCATTTACCTCAGCAAACGATATAAGACGAGGATCAACGATGAATGGCAATGATTTTGCAAGGCCTTCGCATTCTGCTTCACTATACGGAACGAAGCCCCAGGTACCCTTCGACGATTGATTGTAGATCTTCAAGAAAAGTCTGATATCGTCACCAAGCTTGTTCTTGTCGGCAGTCCGGACTTTGATGCAAAAACGGCGTTTGGCCTCATCTGCGATGAATTGGATTTTGGAATCCATAGTCTTTAGCGTGTCGAGGTTACCTTCAAACGCGTACAGATCTTGCGACTTTTCAAAACCGAAGCCTTTAATCAACTTGTCATAGTAGGGGCCATTGTAAGTCATCATGAATGTTGGAGGTGTATCGAAACCTTGCACCAGTGCACCTGATTCGTAATTTAGCGAAGGGTTGCAGGGGCCGCGAACGTTTTCCATACCTTCGATTTTTAGATACCGCCCGGCCTCCGTGAAAAGCAAATCGGCAGCGACCTGGTCATCTCTGCAATCGAAAAAGCCGAAGAAGCCTCGTTTTTCTTTGAAACGATCATTGTGACCACAGTCGATAATGGCTGCGATTCGACCTGTCACTTCGTTATCCTTGCCGTACTAGAAACGCCTGACACTTTGCGTTTTTGTAAAAAGGATGAAGACGAAAATTTAACATCTCCTCGTGGACGGTCCGAATTGATGGGATCCAGTTTGGATCGTTCTTATGGAGAGTCCGATGGAATTCAATAAACTCGTTTCTTTGGCGTCGGTTTTCGACTCGAACAATACTATATTTCGTACACATAAAAATACTGAACAGAAGAAGACTGCGGAAGGTGTTCAAGATGGTTCGGAAAATAAATTTTGGTTGGTGCCAGGCACTTATTTGCCTTACTGGCCGTTTCATCTTGTCTTCGCTTTACGAAGGTAGGTTTCGGCCGTGGTTCAAGCCCGTGTCCTGACCAATCAACTGGCGAAACAAACTGCTACGCTTAGTCGACGACTTTGGCGTCGATCCACTTCATTAGGCTTCGCAGTTGTTGACCAACCTTCTCGATTTGATGTTGGCGTTCAAGTCGACGAGAGGCCTTGAACGCTGGAGCACCAGCCTTGTTCTCAAGAATCCATTCGCGAGCGAACTTACCCGTTTGGATTTCCTTAAGAATCTTTTTCATTTCCAACTTGGTCTCAGGCGTAATGATCCTTGGGCCGCGGGTGTAGTCACCAAACTCGGCCGTATTCGAAATGCTATATCGCATGTAGTTGAGACCACCTTGGTAGAGCAAGTCGACGATCAGTTTCAATTCGTGCATGCACTCAAAGTAAGCCATTTCAGGTTGATAGCCGGCTTCGACAAGTGTCTCGAAACCAGCTTTGACGAGCTCGCTAACACCGCCGCAAAGAACAACTTGTTCACCGAACAAATCCGTTTCGGTTTCTTCTGCGATCGAGGTCTCGATCACGCCACCACGGGTTCCACCAATGCCTTTCGCATAGGCCAATCCAAGTTTTTTGGTCAATTCGCTCGCGCCAGTTCCGAGGGCGATCAAGCATGGCACGCCTCCACCCTTGGTGTATTCGCTGCGGACCAAGTGGCCAGGGCCTTTTGGTGCAACCAGAAGGGTATCGACACCCTTGGGTGGCTCAATCTGGCCGAAGTGGATATTGAATCCGTGAGAGCACATCAGAACATTGCCAGGTACCAAGTTTGGTTTGATGTGCGTTCGGTATAGATCACCCTGCACTTCATCTGGCAAAAGCAAATTCACCAAGTCCGCTTTCTTGGTAGCCTCATCGATTTCCATGGGTTGAAACCCATGACTCACTGCCAGGTCATAGTTCTTTCCGCCTGGTCGCTGGCCGATGATGACCTTGCATCCGCTGTCCCTAAGGTTCTGCGCCTGGGCATGGCCCTGCGAGCCGTATCCCAAGATCGCGATCGTCTTGTCCTTGAGATGGGAGAGATCTGCGTCGTTGTCGTAATAAATTGTCGCTGCCATGGAAAAAGCTTTTTTCAGATTGGGGGTTGGGAGGTACTGTTTTTTGTTGAATTTTTTAAATTGAGAGTTTGTTGAAACTCTATTCGCTCATCTGTTGCGCTGCGGAGAATTCGTCGAGTTCTTCGGGATGGCTGCCTCGGACCATTGCGATTCGGCCGGTTCGAACCAACTCGAGAATGCTGAAAGGTCGCATTCTCTCGATGAAGGCTTGGATCTTGCTTTCGCGACCCGAGATTTCGATCATCAGTTCTTCTGGGCCGACATCCACAACGCGTCCGCGGAAAATATCGACCAGTTCGCGAATTTCAGTTCGGACGCTGCCACTTGCTGCACGGACTTTGATGAGCATCAGGTCTCGTTCTACGTAGTCGCGGGCGCTGATATCCTGGACTGCGACCACGGTCACAATCTTTTCGAGCTGCTTGCGGACTTGCTCCAAAACATGATTGTCACCCATGACCACAAAGGTCATGCGGGAAAGATTCTTGTTTTCGGTCTCTCCAACAGCGAGCGAATCGATGTTGTACCCGCGGGAGGCAAGCATCCCTGAAATGTGTGCTAGAACACCGGGGACGTTTTGTACGACAGCGGAAAGTAAGTGCCGCATGGATTATCTAGGGGGTATGGATGCATGAAAATGGAAGATCGTCGCCGTCTATCCGGTCGCAATATTCTTTGGGGGTGACGAATGATAATTCGACAACCCATTTTGCTCAAGGGTTCACTAATCGAAGCAACTCTGAATTGAATTTACTAATGCTGCCGTTTTGTTGTGCTCTCGTTCCCGGGCTCCGCGGCAGAGCCTCGTCATGCAATGAGCTGTTTGTTTCCGTTGTTGTGTTGGATACAATGCTTTTCCTCGCCATACATTCCGACTCCCCCTCATTAAACAACAACGTACCCCCTGCCAACTATGAGCCGAATCTTAACAATCCTTTTTCTCGTTGCTTGTTTATCCTCTACCCTCCAGGCTGAGATTCAGACCAAAAAGATAGAGTATCGCGACGGCGATGTGGTACTGCAGGGGATGATGGCTTGGGACGATACCATCGCTAAAGCACCGGGTGTTCTGATCGTCCATCAATGGATGGGGCTAACGGAGTACGAAGAGGGTCGAGCCAAGCAATTGGCGAAACTCGGCTTCGTCGCATTCGCTTTGGACATCTATGGCAAGGGAGTTCGTCCGACGACCGTGCAGGAAGCAGGCAAACAGGCCACCATTTACAAGACGGATCGCAATTTGTACCGTCGCCGATTGCAATTGGGACTGGACCAGTTGCGAGGGCAAACCATGACGGACACGAAGAAGATCGCAGCGATCGGATATTGCTTTGGGGGAACTGGAGTATTGGAACTAGCGCGAAGTGGTGCCGACATCAGTGGCGTGGTCAGTTTCCATGGTGGGCTCGATTCGTTGCACCCTGAAGAAGCAAAAAAGATCAAAGCGAAAATTCTAATCTGCCACGGTGCGGACGATCCATTCGTCCCAGTGAACGAAATCGAAGGCATGAAAAAGGAGTTTGCAGATGCGGATGTCGATTGGCAAATGATCTATTATTCGGAAGCGGTTCATTCATTCACTCAACCGATGGCAGGAAATGACAACAGTCGCGGTGCGGCCTACCAAGAGCGAGCAGACAGGCGATCCTGGCAAGCGATGAACCAGTTCTTTGGCGAGATCTTTCACGCTTCGGTCAAGTAGCCTAAATCGGTTCGATAGCCAAAGAGATTCAATGGCGTCGATAGCCAAAACGACATCAGACAATTCCGATTAACCATTGTCAGAGGCAATCCAAAGGATGAACCGTTTCCTCAATTTGGCCTTCGTTCTCTTGTTGGCAGGCGTTAGCTATGGAGCGGAAAAACCCAATATCATTGTGATCATGGCCGACGATCTTGGATATGGGGATGTTTCTTGCTATGGTGCAACGCGATTGCAGACGCCTTCGATTGACAAATTGGCTGGCGAGGGAACGCGTTTTACGAGTGGCTATTGCTCGGCTTCGACATGCACACCTACTCGATTCTCGCTTCTGACGGGAACCTATGCCTTCCGTCAAAAAGGAACAGGAATTGCGCCGCCCAATGGACCAGCGATCATCAAGCCGGGGACAGAAACCCTCCCGTCGATCCTCAAGCGAGCAGGCTATGCCACGGCGGTTATCGGCAAGTGGCACTTAGGTCTTGGCGAACCTGCCCCCAACTGGAACGGTGAAATCAAACCTGGTCCGCTCGAAATTGGTTTTGACCATTGTTATCTCCTACCTACGACCAATGATCGCGTTCCGCAGGTCTACGTTGAGGATCGCAGTGTAAAGAATTTGGACCCGCTCGATCCGTTGATAGTCGGCGATACGAAACCTTCGGAAAATCACCCGACAGGACTTACGCACCGCCAGGCACTGAAAATGGACTGGTCTCATGGCCACAATCAAACCATTCACAATGGGATCAGCCGTATCGGTTTCTACACGGGCGGAGAAAAAGCTCGATTCCGAGACGAAGACCTAGCCGATGAATGGGTAAAACAATCCAATCTTTGGATCGAAGCGAATAAAGAACGTCCCTTCTTTCTTTTTTTCGCCTCGCACGACATACACGTACCTCGAATCGCCCACGAACGCTTTCAAGGAAAGACGAATCTCGGCCCGCGTGGCGATTGCATCCTCCAGCTCGACTGGTGTGTCGGTGAGTTGAGCAATACGCTCGATCGGCTTGGCCTCGCGGAGAACACGATGATTGTTTTCTGTTCTGATAATGGCCCGGTGCTCGATGACGGCTACAAGGACGATGCGGTAGAGAAGTTAGGCAATCACGAGCCCGCAGGCCCATTTCGCGGAGGCAAATACAGCGTCTGGGAAGGTGGCACGCGAATTCCGTTCATTACCCGATGGAAGGGACGAATCAAGCCTGGCGTCTCGGATCAAGTCGTATGCACGATCGACTTGGCTGCAAGTGTTGCAGCCATGACTGGCCAAAGTATCGCTCAAGATGCTTGTAGAGACAGCTTCGACCTATTGGACGCACTTTTGGGCAAGCCTGGAGCGATGGGCCGCGACCATCTACTTCAGCAGGACAACGGAAGCGGCAATTTCGGCCTGCGCACGGGTGACTGGAAGCTCGTGAAATTAAAGCAACGCGGAAAGTCGCAGGCGGTAGTAAGCACGCAAGAGCTGTCGGGGCCAACTGGTCAATACGGACTTTATCGCCTGTCGGACGATCCAGGGGAACGCACCGACGTGTCGACTACCAATCCGAAAATCGTCGATCAAATGACAGTCCAACTTGAGAAGCTCATTGTCAGTGAGCGAAGCCGGCCTTGAAAAAGCAGCCACATTCAATTGCAGCCAACCGTTGCGAGCGCACTGCATGGGTTCGGCAAACTCGAAGAAAAAATGTTTCCCTCGGTGGTCTCAGCTGCCCTGTGGCCATTCCCAATTGCGTTCCAGGAGCTTGATCGCATCAGCAGCCGGAATCGGCTTGGAAAGAAAGTAGCCTTGAATCATGTCGCAGCCAAGAGACTGCAGTTTTTGCAATTGTTCGACGGTTTCGACCCCTTCGGCGATCACTTGCAATTGGAGACTTGAGGCGAGCCCGATGATCGTCCGAACAATGGCTAAGTGTTTTTCGGAATCAAACATTCCATTTACAAAGGAGCGGTCTACTTTCAGAACATCGAGTGGCATCTGGTGCAAATAAGCAAGCGAGGAGTAGCCTGTGCCGAAATCGTCGATCGAGATCTTTGTGCCAATTTCTCTGAGCAACCGTAGGATTGCAATCGTTTGCTCAGGCTGCTGCATCAAAAGACTTTCCGTTACCTCTAGTTTGAGCGAGCCAGCGGACAGCTGAGTTGAGTCCAAGATATCGATGACTGTTTTTACGAAACCATCGGAGGTCAACTGACGTATGGAAACGTTGACACTGACCATGACGTCTCTTTGAAACTCATTGCGCCATCTTACAGCCTGTTGGCATGCTTCGCGTAATACCCATTCGCCAATTTCGACGATAAGTCCTTTGGACTCGGCGATCGGGATGAATTCGTTTGGCGGTACATAGCCATAAACAGGGTGCAGCCATCGCAACAAGGCCTCGAAGCCTTCCGTGCGGGTCGTGGAAAGACCGACGATGGGCTGATAGACAAGGGTCAATTCATTCCGTTCAATGGCGTAGCGCAATTCGCCAGCGAGTTCAAGTTTCGCAGCTGTTGCATCCAGCATCTCGCTTTGAAACACGCAATAGGAGCTATCCAGTTGCGTCTTGGCTTGATACATGGCTGCATCCGCTTGGGTCAAAAGCAAATCAACGGCCGCAGAGGAATTACCATAATTTTGGCTGGTGCTATCGGCAATTGCGATCCCAACGCTCGCACGGACTAGGATATCACGACCGCCAACCTTAAACGGCGTCATCAACGCTTCCTGAAGTCGCTTGGCAACCAAAATCGCGTCGTCCAACCCGCGAATAGACTCGAGCAAGATTGCAAATTCATCACCGCCAATTCTCGCTAAGACCGCATCGGACTTACGAATCGCATTATCAAGTCGTTCCGAGAATGAAACGAGGAATAGATCGCCACCATCGTGCCCAAATTGATCGTTGATCAGTTTGAAGTCGTCGACGTCTAAGTAGAGGATCGCGAAGCTGCGGCTTTGACGCCTCTGAACCTTTTCGACACATCGCTCAACTCGGTCGTGAAAGAGCATTCGGTTGGGAAGGCCGGTGAGGGCGTCGGCAACCTTGCCTTCGGTAATATCGGTTAGCGATCCCGCAATGCGACAAGCCAAGCCGCTACTATCTTTGATCGCAAGTCCCCGACAAAGCATCCAACGGTGCCCCTGAATACGATCTTGCATTCGCAATTCGGTTTCAAAATGGCTCGTCTCGCCGCACAAGTGGGCTTCCAAGTCGGTCAGAACTCGTTTCCGATCTTCGCGATGAACTAATACCAGCCAGTCTGCTCCACGCGGATTCCAATTTGGGTCATCGACACCCACCATCGCTCTCCATCGTGGGGAAAGATACAGCTCGCCGGTGATCAAGTTCCAGTCCCAAACTCCATCGTTCGTACCTAGCGACACCAAGGCATAGCGAGCTTCGCTGTCCCGTAGTTCTCTCTGTGCAGCACGCACTCTTAACTGAGTCTTGATCCTTGCCAATAGAATTGGGCGATCGATCGGTTTGCAAACGTAGTCGTTAACGCCGCAATCAAATGCTTCGATAATCTTTTCGCTTACGTCGCTGGCTGTCATCATGACAACTGGTAATTCCGAAAGATCAAACATCTGGCGAAGCATGCGGTTGAATCGAAACCCGTCCATTTCGGGCATCTGGATATCGAGTAAGACCAAGTCAACTACCGACTCCTTGATGATGGCAAGTGCTTTGCGACCGTTGCCGGCCTCAAGCACATCGTATCCCTCCAAAGATAGCATGCATGCAAGAATTTCTCGGGTAGCAGGATCGTCATCGACGACCAAAATGGTCGGTGCATGGCGATTACCACGAGTATGCCCATCCGACGCGGGCACCGCGATAGGCAAAACCGGTTTCCATGGGGCGTTTGAATGTGGTTGGCCGAGGTCGTTCATGATGTTTTGTTTGATGCGTTACCGCAAGAACTCCTCCAAAAGGTCCAGTGTACGATCAACTCGTAGCCGAAGAGAGATAAGCGAACTAGCAACTTCGCGTGAAGCGGACTGATCAGCGTGAAGTTCTAATTCTGAGGCTGTTTTCCAAATCGCTTTGAGCGAGCAGTCGGCCGCTGCCCCCTTGAGTTGGTGAGCCGTGTGCTTGATCCGATCAAAATCGCCGGCGCAAAGTGCACCTTCCAATTCGAGCATACGGCTGGGCAACGTTTCTCGCATTATCTGCAGAATCAGCTCGGTGAATTGTCGATCCCCACCGCATTGTTCCAACAATTCATCCGCCTGCAAAAAGTCGCTATCGTTCAATGTTTCTTTCACGTCCAGAACAGACTGTGAAGGCCCTTCGTTGGCCGACTCTCGAACTTCGTCTTCAATAAATGACGCAATCACAGTCTGTTCCATCGTCGCGATCGTGTTTGACGCGGAAGTCAATGCTGGCTGAGTGGAATTCAACTCAGCTTCGATAAGGTGATGCCTGCGGAGCAGCGTCATGATCGAATCGAGTAAGTGATTTTGATTGACGGGTTTGCAAATAGCAATCATATTCCGCGTCTCCTCTTGAGTTCGCCAATTCATGCAATCGTCGTTGCTAGAGAGCAAAATGATTGGAGTTTGCTTGAGTGACGGTTGACTTCCCATCGCCTTGGCAACGTCGCGACCATTCATAGTCTGCATACACGAATCAAGGATCACCAAATCAAACGGATGCTCAAGACGCTGCGCCATGATCATGCGTTCGATCGCGGCGGCAGACTGCAAGCAAACCGAAACGTCAAGTCCCCATTGGTTAAGCTGATTGGTTAGGTTCTCGCAAGTGGTTGCATTATCATCAACAACCAAGACTCGAGTGGTCGGCAACCGAAGCGAGTTAAAATTTTTGATGTTCATGGATACAACACGCGTAATGTTCAATAAAAAGGAGGGACAAGCAAAAACGACAATTCAAGCCCAGGGATAGATAGCTTAGTCCCGCAAAGAATGCGTTTTCCCAAGACAAGAAAACGCAGGCAAAAAGATTCGCTTGAGCGAAAAGGCGGAACACTTGGCAAAGGCGTCAAAGACGGAACCGCCCAAACCGCGTCAGAAGCATTGACCTTTGATAACAGCAGCGGTCAATGCTGCTTTGCGAGGCAGGCTACTCAGGCGGATCCATTCTTGGTCGCTATGCAGCAGGTCACCTTCGGGGCCGAACGTATCGATGTTGGTTAGCCCCAACGCTGCAAGCTTGTTACCGTCACTAGCTCCGCCTGATCGTTTCCAAGAGATCGATTCGCCTATCTGACATCCGGCCCGTTCGATTTGCTCCATCCACTTCGCTGTCGTCTCGTCGACATTTTTGGGGGGAGAGCTCATACCGCCGGTTATCTCGACCCGGTAGCCGGATTCTGGTGCATCGAACCGTTGGGCAATCTGTCGTAATTGGGAATCGATCCACATTTGATCTTCGCGATCGGACACTCGAACATTGACACGCAGAACGGCTAGGTCTGGAACGACATTGACTGCCTCTCCCCCCCGAATTCGGCCAATGTTGATGGTTACATTGGGGCGCGCACCATTAAGAGCGTCCATAGCCAACGCAACTTGGCACGCGAGGTTTATAGCATTGCGGCCTTCGTGAAAGTTTCGGCCTGAATGCGCTGCTTTCCCTCGGGCAACAACGATGAAGGTCCCGGTGCCCTTTCGAGTTGAAACCATGGAACCGTCCGCCAAGCATGGTTCGTAGAGCATCGCAAAATCGAACTCTGAGGCGATGCGTTGCCATAGATCGATCGATGCGGGTGAGCCGATCTCCTCATCAGGCGTAAGGACGATGGACAGATCGATATGGGAAAGATCGAGGAATTTTTTCGCCGCCAGGACCGCCCATCGCAAAACGACGATGCCTCCTTTTGCATCGATCACTCCTGGACCTCGCATTCGCAATTCGGGTTGCCTGGCAGGACCAATGGCCTCATAGCGTTCGCAGACTTGAAATGGGTTTTCAGGCCCATAGACCGTGTCGTAGTGAATCGTCAAAAGAAGCTTTTTCTTTTTTCCAGGGCTCGAGCCGAGAACATTCCATCTCAAGGCCGGGCCCGTAGCCTGGAAACGAATCCGTGCTTCGTCGTCCAGGAGCTCATATCTCGGCAGTTCGATCTTTTCGACGATTGAACTGATCGGTTTGAAGTATTCGGTTAGCCAGTCAGCCATCTGACTCAGACCAATCAGACTATCTGATCCAGAGTTCAAATTGCATAGAGTCTCAAGCTCATTTGCCATTTGAGCTTGATGTTCTTCTAGCCAAGCTTGTGCATCTTGCATTGGCTAGTAACTTGATCCAACCGGTGCAGACTTGATCGGCTCAATTGCCGGAATTCCAAGGCGCCTTCTGGCTTCATCGAGTATCTCGGAGGTTCGTGACGACCCAACTCGCGTGACTCCCATATCCCTGACTTTGATGAGAGCATCGCAGTCACGGATGCCGCCCGCCGCCTTGACTTGAACTGGCGACTGGACGTTGGCAAGCATTAACTGCAGGTCCTCCATTGTCGCTCCGCCAGTACCATAACCCGTGCTCGTCTTTACCCAATCAGCGCCGACATGGCAACAAATTTTGCAAAGCTGAATCTTTTGGTCTGATTTCAAGTAGCAATTTTCGAAGATCACTTTGACGCGCCGATTGGCTGCATGGGACAACTTTACAATCGCGTCGATTTCGTTTTCGACCCATTTCCAATTGCCACTCAGAACAGCGCTAATATTGGAGACCATATCCAGTTCGAGGCACCCTTCTTCGATCAATTGTTCAGCCTCGAACAGCTTGGTCCGCATGCTATTTCCACCGTGGGGAAAACCAACCGTGCTACTCGGCGCGACAGTGGTGCCAGCCAGTAGCTCGGCGCATCGTTTGTGGTAGTAAGGCATAATGCAAACGCTGCCAACGTCGTATGCGATCGCCAATTGGATCCCAGCCTCAAGCTGCTCGACGGTCATTGTTGGGTTCAGCAACGAATGATCGATCATTTTCGAGAGGTCGGAATACTGAAATGCGGCCATAGGAAGAGAGCTTTCGGCTAAGGAGTTTGGTCCAATTTAGGAGTCGAAAAGTTTAGCAACAAAGCTAGTCGCGATCTAGGGATGGGAGGAAGGCTAGAGACAGCATGAATACTACCGTAGCACGACGCGCAAGCTAGTGAATCAGCACGACGCGCAGGCTAGTGAATCCACTATCTATTTCACTAGCTTGCGCGTCGTGCTACGGGGCGTGCCAGCTACTTTTGTCGGTTTTGTGACACAAACATTTCCGAAAATCCGGCAGACTGCTATCGAATCGATCGTCGCTTTGGCGTTAAACTGCTACTGTGAAAGGATTTGCTTCCCGAAAAACGATTTTGACACCGATTTCCTATGTCCCAACCTACCCGGTCGATTCCTCTTAGAAACCTTGAGCCAGCTTTGTCGTGGCAAAACCGAGAGCGACTCCTTTTGGCTCCGTACGCAATGTTCGCAACCCATTCGATGGGACGCGAACATTCCGAGGCTCAGCACGAATATCGAAGCCCCTTCCAACGCGACCGCGATCGGATCTTACACAGCTCCGCGTTTCGCCGATTGAGCGGAAAAATGCAGGTTTTCACAGGGGACATGGGGGACTACCATCGAACCCGCTTGACCCATACCAATGAGGTTTCCTCGCTAGCCCGCACGATCGGTCGCACCCTACGACTCAACGAAGACTTGATCGAGGCGATGGCGTTGTTGCACGACATTGGCCACCCGCCGTTTGGTCACTGTGGCGAAGACGCATTGCAGGCATGTGTTAAGGACTTTGGCGGCTTTTCGCACAATGCGTTTGCATTGGAGTTGGCAACGCGGATCGAGCAGCGCTATACCGCCTATCCCGGACTGAACTTGACCCTCGAAGTACTGTCTGGCCAACAATTTCGATCGGACAAAGACTCAGGCACAGTTCCTATGCTCGAAATCCAGGTTGTGGATTCGGCTGACAGCATTGCTTACGATGCACATGATCTTGACGATGCTCTGAAACTTGGGTTGCTCAATTGGCAGCAGCTTTCGGGGCTCGGATTGGTTCGACGCGTGCGAAAACTCGCCCCTTTGGATCAAAGCAGCCACAACAATCGTCGGCAAATGTTGGTTCATACACTCATCGATATCCAGATGGACAATTTCCTCCAGTATTCGATGGGTTTGTTGGCAGAGGCGGGGCAATTGGACAGCCAGGCTGTCCAAGATGTCGGTATTCTGCTTCAAATGTCGCCAGAAATGCAATCCGACAAGGAAGAGCTCGAGGAATTCTTGTTTGAGCATGTTTATCGCCATCCCAAATTGGTCGAAGTGCGCATGAGGGCTGCAACCCGACTAAATCAACTTTATCGACTCTTGAACGCTTATCCACAGCGATTACCGGAGCGCTTCCAGAAATGGTGTTCAGAATGGGGGGTGGAGCATACCGTTGCCGTCTACTTAGCCGGGATGACGGATCGCTTTTGTGACGATCAATACATCGCTTTGGTCGAATTGGGGCGGGATTCAGCTCAAGATTGGAGCTAAAGCGGACGGCGCATGGAATGTGCGTGCTACCTTGATTTTCGATGCCTGCAGCAACAAACCCCGCACACTAGATTTTTTCAAATATAATTGCGAAAACGACCAAGAAATAAAAATACGCTTCGAACTGAATGAACCATGCACAAAAAACTAATCGCTATCGTTCTCCTGTTGTCAGCTTTCGGTCCAAGCCTCGCTTTGGCGCAACGACCATCCGCCCCTAAACTGTTCCCGCAAAAAACGCTGCTTTACGCACGAGTGGACGACACGCGAGAGCTCAAAGCGAAAATGGCGGAAACGTCCATGGGAAGAATCTCGAATGATGCGCAGATCAAACCGATCCTAAACTCTTTCTACAGCTCATTCTCGACGCTCGTTCAAGGGATGCAGGATGCGGTAGGAGTTAATTTAGACGAACTCTTATCAATCCCCAATGGCGAACTCGCGATCGCCTTAGTGCCGACGAAAACCAATCCTGTCTTTTGTGCCATGCTAGAGGCAGGCGATGAATTGCCAGCCGTCAAACTCATGATCGGTCGACTCGAAGACAGGATCGCTCAGAGCGGAGGCGCCAAGACGACAAAAGAAGTTGGCAAAATATCTATCAATCAAATGCGAAACGGTACGCGAGAAGAACGTCAACTGGGCTTCTTTTTGGACTCCGGCGTACTTGTTGTTTGCAGCAATGCTGAATACGCGGAAACACTAGCACAGATATGGCAGGGAAGTGGGATCGACCACAAGTCCCTGGCTGACAATCGGGAATTTACCACCATCTTGAGCCGCTGCGTTGGCACCGCAGGTGAACGTCCACAAGTATCTTTTTATGCAAACCCGCTCGCTCTTTACCGAGAAGTTTCGAAGAACAGCTCGAACTCTTTGATCGTTTTGACCACGCTCAAGACGCTTGGCTTAGATGGTATTAAGGGAATCGGGGGTAGTGCGATCTTTGCGCCCAACGATTTCGACTCGATTATTCACGCCCACTTGCTATTGGACAACAACCGCCGCGGAGCGCTACGTGCGGTTCGGCCGAAAAGTGGATCGACAGAACCCGAACTCTGGGTCAATGACAAAGTGGCCAGCTATGGCACGATGAACTGGGACTTCGAAAAAACCGTGAAAGCCATCGCCGACATAGTAGACTCTTTTGGCGGCGAAAATACCTTCGAAAATAATGTTATCGCAAATGGTAGCCGACAAATCGGTCTCGATCTTCGCAAGGACGTTTTGGAAATGTTGAATGATCGCGTGACACTGGCACAACTCATTCTGCCAACCAAACGAATCAACAGTCAAAGCAATCTCGTCGGCATTCATGCCAAAGACGTACAGCGACTAAAGGCCGACGTACTGCCAAGATTTTTCAACAAGATCAAATCGAGCGATGCAAGGTGGACCTCGAAGGTCATTGGTGATTCCACGGTCTATTACATTGATATCAAGAACGAAAGTCCATCCATTCGAGTTCCACAGCCATCGTTTGCGGTAGTTGGTGATGACCTACTAGCTAGCGACGCGATCGAGTCGATCGAACAAGCGATAAAGACTTATTCAAGCGGCGACGATCTTTTGGGTGAATCGATCGAGTACAAACTGGTTCGTGATCGCATCAGAGCCCAGCTGAAAGACAAGGAAACGTCGATCATGTCCTATCAACGGCCGGAAGAATCTTTGCGATTGTTTTACGATTTGGCCAGCGATTCGGATAACATTTCGCGTTTAGAAGAGTCGTCTGCCAACAATCCGTTCCTCACATCCCTTGTGGCCGCTCTCAAAGGAAAAAATCTGCCTCCGTTCGAGGTTATTTCAAAGTACCTGGCACCGTCAGGAGCCTTTGTCGTTGAAGAAGAAGACGGACTGCATTACACCGCATTTAGCTTGCGACGGGAATAGTCTAAGCCAAGCATATCGCCATGCGTTTGAGCCGCGGGTGGTAGCCGCGACAACCGTTTTTGCCAGGAAAACCGTATCGTGGCTAGTGCTAAACGTCCTAAATCCATTCCCCTCGATTGTCTAAGCAAAATCCGAAAGGAACTTCTGGTTCATAGCACAAGCGCCCGCGACACGGTAAGCAGCCGATACCAATGACAACGCTTTTGCGAACGGCACATGGGATGTGCCTGCTACTTTGGTTTTGCCGGCTGTGCCGGAACTAACTTAGGATCGAACTTTGCCCCAGCAGAAACTTGCGTCAGAGTTAATCGAACTTTGGTAGGAAAGAACTTTTCGTGGTCCACTCGCTTGTGCGCGTGCCCAGAACCACCGCTGTTGTCCTTGATCACTAAATCCATTTGCTTGATCCCCTCCGACCAAACGATGGAATCGTTTTCCCAAAACTCCTTCATCGAGATATCTTTTTCGTAAACGCCGATCTTCTTGTAGACATCGGTGCCGAGACAGCCGTACCCGTTCTTCTGTCCTTTGTTCGGTATGTAGCAGATACTCCACGTTGTCGGTTCGTCTCCTACGGGTTTCTCCAATACCTCAAGTCGAACATGAACCGTTCCGTTTCGATAGTCGACAGGAGACGTCCAATCCTCCGGCCGACTCTCGTTAAGCATTTTGTCCTTAACATAGTAATGCGACTTACTCGGCTTCGAGCTGTCCGCATCTGCCTTTGAATAGTCGAACGTGACATCGAACAAGACAAATTGATCTGCATGGCAGGACGCGCTGACAAGAAAGAGTTGCAAACATGCACACAGGTAAAAACATTTGAATCCAAGAAGCAAGCCAGGGTGTTTTGTTGACGAAAATTGCATGATTGCGAGGCCTTTGAGGTTGTGGTCGGAGAAAGGAGAGTTAGTTCGGCTTTGAGCGAGTTTTATCACAGCGAACCCGATTTTAGCAGGTGCTAATCATCAAAAAGGCGATCCGCTTTTGGCACCTCGAAGCAAAGAAGATAAAAGCATTTCAACGATTTCGTTTCGGATGATGAACCATCGTCGGCTACCCCACGCTAACGGTCAAAATGACAACTGGGAAGACAACTGGGGGACATTGGAGGACTAAATCAATAGGCCAGCAAGGGGAGGAGTCTACGGAAGGGGACTAACTCCCGCTCGCATTGCAAGCATTACGAAGAAATACAAAAATCTTTTGCCGATGCCGAAACACTTTTCTGGCTTTTCGTCCTTCTGAGCTAGGGTGCTTTGCGTCTCCAGGCGGAGCCAGGGAACGAGTCCTAAACCCAAATTTCCCAATAGCCCAAATTTCCCAATAGAAAGAAGACGAACAGTGAGCAAACGACCTATTTCCAAACGCACTTTCTGCTTCGAGACATTGGACCAGCGCCGTTGCATGGCAGTCGCTAGTGTAGGCTGGGACGGTGCTGGCAAACGAAGTGCAGACTTGACGTACTACATTTCCAATGCACCGTCTAGCCTAAGCAAGGCAGACGTTGCATCTGCAATCAAAACGGCGCTGGACGCATGGTCCAAAGTTGCAAGTGTCCGATTTACCGAATCAACTATCCCGGGTTTGGCAAAGCAACTGGACATCTCGTTTGGAAAGATCGATGGCTCGGGTGGTACACTGGCACAAGCGTATTTCCCCGATGATGTAAATCCGTCGCGAATCGCTGGAGATGTTCAGTTTGACAGCTCCGAAAACTGGGAGATTGGCAATGCAAAGGGTGCGGCGGCCTTCGATCTCGTACATGTTGCGGTCCACGAAATAGGCCACGCTTTGGGGCTCGATCACAGCAATAGCGGTTCCGCGGTCCTTGCTCCAACCGTCTCTCCGACAGAATACTTCACTGCGCTCGATCAAGACGACGTCGACGCGATCTTGTCGATCTATGCGCCTGCGGGAACAACCGGCGGGGGAACGTTGAGCGGAACACCGCCAACGAAAACTCCTCCGGTTACGACAACCCCTCCAGTAGTTACAACCCCTCCAGTGACTAAAGCGCCAACACCAACGCCCCCCACAACACCAACCAAACCCATGAATCCAAACGACGACTGGAGTATACTGAAGTACCGGATCAATCGTTTTCGTTGGTCGTCCGGCTTAAGCGAGTTCTATCGATTTCGGAGGTTTTTCGGTTGAGAATCGTGGGTGACTGATGACGAACTTTGCATCGAAGATCGCGTTGGCTCGATCAGGGGCCTCAGAAGCAGTGGGGGATTTGCTGGAGCCTTACCGTAATTACATGCGCGTGCTTGCTGCTTCGCAAATGGGACGCCCGGTCGGAAAACGAGTCAGCCCATCCGACATTGTTCAGGACACGATGCTTGCCGCCCACCGCGATTTAGGGGACTTCCAAGGGACAACGCAAGCGGAATTCAGCTCTTGGCTAAGGACCGTTCTGTCCCGATGCTTGCTCCGTGCGATCGAGCATAACGTGAAGGCCGGAAAACGAGATGTACGGCGAGAGGTGTCTATCGATGCGATTCAATCTTGTCTTGAATCGAGTTGTGCGGGAATGGGGAATTTTTTAGCGCACAATCAAGCGTCGCCAAGCCAAATCGTCTCGGGGGAAGAAGAATCGCTCAGGGTCGCCGATTACGTCGCGATGCTCTCCGAAGACTATCAGAAAGTAATTGCCCTGCGCAACTTTGGCGGTCTACCGTTCGAAGAAATCGCAGCTCAGATGAATCGTTCGCCACAGGCTGTTAGGTTATTATGGCTGAGAGCCATCAACCGACTTCGGGCTGCTTATCTTTCCGAGAGTGCGTCGTGAGTCATCCGCCCAAACAAGGATTCAATCGGAACGAGCTTAGCGAGCCCTCAGGCAAGGACTGGATAGATCGACTGGACTCGGAAACGCAGGACCATGTTGTTGCAATCTTGGATCGCTACTTAGTCGATCTCGAGAACGGTCGCTGCCCATCGGTCGAATCGATTGTTTCCGAGTATCCAGAACTCGCTGGCCCGCTTCGCTCTTCCCTCGAGAGCATTCGAATGCTCAATCGCGTTCAGGGAACCGGCGATTCGAATATCGGAGGAACAACGGCATCGTTAGGCTTGAGCTCATCGCAAAGCGTGGATGGTTATCGGATAGGCCGCCAACTTGGCCGCGGAGCGATGGGGGTTGTCTACGCAGCCACGCAAGAGCCGATGGGGAACGAGGTTGCGATCAAGTTCCTTGAAACCCAAGGAATGAGTAACCAAAGTTCCATCGAACGCTTTCGCCGTGAAGCGAGAGCCGCGGAATCATTGAATCACCCGAGCATTGTCCCCGTCTATCACATTGGTTGTGAGAACGGTCGGCACTACTACACAATGAAGCTGATCGATGGCACTTCGCTATCGCAACGCATCGATGCTTCCTTTCATCGAGACTCCGATTCACAAACGACACCTCCGTCAGGAGCTGATTTTTACCGAACGTTGGCGAAAGAGATGGCGAATGTGGCCGACGCGTTGCACGCAGCCCACACGATGGGTATTGTCCATCGAGACATCAAGCCTTCCAACTTGCTTATCGATTCCTCGGACCATGTTTGGATAACCGATTTTGGTTTGGCGCATGTCGAGGACGGACTCAACCTAACATACTCCGGCGACATTATTGGAACATTTCAATACATGAGTCCCGAGCAAGCGTCCGGCAAACGCGAGCGGATCGATTGCCGGTCGGATATTTATAGCCTTGGGGCCACGCTTTACGAACTCTTCACAGGACACTCACCGTTTAGAGGAATGGCGCGAGGCGAGATACTCAGTCGCATTCAAACTTCAGAGCCGCTGAGACCTGCTGTATACAATCGCAATTTACCACGAGACCTAGAAACGATCATTCGAAGGGCGATGCGGCCTGAGCGAGCCGATCGGTACCAGTCTGCTGCGTTGGTTGCAGAAGATCTCCTTCGGTTTTCGAATGGGCAGCCAATTTTGGCCAATGCGGTTAGTTTCGGCGAACGGGCCAAGCATTGGACCAGCATCCATTCGGGGCGAATCGCGGTGGCATTGCTGGTCGCAATTGTAGCGATCATGGTCCTCAGCGTTTTCCATTTTCAGATGGGGAATGAAAAGCGATCGACCGAACTTGCCCTTCGTTCCTCCGATTTGCACTATAGGCAGGCCCGCGATGCCGTGGACACTCTTGGCCTAAGGTTCGCCGAACGCTTGAGCGAGGTTTCTGGTACGGAAAAACTTCGACGCGATGTGCTTGATGAAACGCTAGGTTACTACGAGTTGTTTATCGCGTCAGCCAACCACGACCCTCGGCTTGCCATCGATGTTGCAGACACCAAGCTGAAAATCGCGAGGCTCACGCGGACCCTCGGTAGTGTCGATGAAGCTGACGCGGCCTATCGGGATGCGGTCGCAGCGTTACGCGCTGCAAATAGGGACAAGGCCAACACGGGAATCGCATCCACCCTGCACTTGGCAATTCATGAATGGGTGCTCCTTCGAAGCAACCAAGGGGATCAAAAATTTAGTAAAGCATTGCTAGACGAAGCCAAAGGCATTGTAGACTCGATACTTGATCCGGATCGTCGCGCACGAGCCCAAGCGCTCTCACACCACACCCAAGCGATGGTCGCATTTCGACAAGGAGAAATCGAGAAGGCGATCCAAGAAAGCGCCGAAGCGATCGGCATCCTCGAAAAATCAGGTAAAGAAAAAAGGAAAACTTCATCCGTTTCTTTGGAGCAAGATGAAATCACAGACGACTACTTAGCGAATGCCCTGATCAATTTTTCTGTCCTGCTAGGCGAGGCTGGTCGATCAGAACCAGCCGAAAAGGCTGCAGCGCAGGGCTTGGCTTTGCGACAAAAAGCGGTCACAAGAAAAGAAACTCCGGAGGCAATCAAGCGATTAGCCATGGCCTGCGATAATTCTGCTTCTGCACTTTTCCGCAACGGCAGAACTAGTGAGGCGATCGAATGGTACAAACAAGCGATTGAACACTTCGAGCGGGTGAGCGCGCTTGTGTCTCCCTCCTCTGCCCCGCGCCGTGAGCTTTCGATCAGCCTGAATAATCTCGGTATGGCATGTTCGTCGCTGGACCGTCGGAGTGACGCGGATGCTGCGTTTCGAAGGGCAATTTCGATTGCCGGAACAGCAGCGGATTCCGATTTGAATGACGCGGGTGCGGCTCAACGCGCAGCAGGTATGTGGAACAATCTCGGAGTATTGATGAAAAGCAACGGTGACAAAAGATCAGCCACCGATGCCTTTCGAAAGGCTAGCGAATACCAACAACGCGTATGCAAGCTCTTACCAGAACATTCAAACGAGTCGGTCGTTCTAAAACAAATCCAAGCGAACTTGTCTTCGCTGTAGTTTTTCATTCGCTTTACATCTAGAATAAAGCAGTGGACGTCGATGCCGATGCATCTCGTCGGCCCAGCTTTTCAAAAACATCCGGGGCAAATTTATGGTCCGCCAAAAATCGAAACGCCACCTCTCGTTCGAGCAACTGGATGCCCGTATTGCGATGAACAGCGATTCGTACCCTTTAAGGATGATCGGATTTGAATCGGCATCAAGAAATTTTGCCCCAAGCTTTGAGGTTTGCACAGTTATCCTTGCGAATCGGTCGGTGTCCGTCGAGCTTCAGCAAATCGAGATTCAGCAACTTGCCTCGCTACGTCTTTTGCCGAAATACGATTTCTTCCGTTTCAATGCCCATCCATCCCATGGAAAAATGATTGCCGAGGGAGAAGGCCCGGGTAGGAGCGACCAGCAAACTCAAACCCCACCGTCCCGTAGCCCAGGGAATGTCTTTGCAGAGGGTGAACTCCAGGGAAGGCCACCCGCACAAGTCCATGGCGCTGAATCACCTATTTTGTCGGTAAATCCGCCTATCCCATCGGTGACTCCTATCCTAACGGTAACACAGACGAGCGTTAGTGCGGCGGTGAAGCAAAACTTGCAACCGTCCGCCTCTAGCGTTGGACAAAACCAAAGTGTTTCGAGGCCCGAATTGAACTTGTCGAAACCTCTTTCGTTGCAACCACAATCGAGCGACCTTGTTGCAGATTCCACAATTCGAACAGCCAGCGCGTCACCTCTGTCGGATAACCTAACCTCGAAACTTGACTACAATTCCGTTTCCATAGCTCCTCAAGTTAGCGTCCTGCAATCGAAGTCATCTTTGAATGACCATGCCTCAGTTTCATCGAATGCAAAGGGGCTAACACCAACAGAAATGGTGATCAGCCCCAGAGCAGAATCGGCTAAAACAACCAAGGACGGAATGCTCTCGTTCGCAATGAATGGCAGTCTTCGAGTCGAATTGGATAGGCCGAATGGCATTCAATCCAAAGCTTCACGCATCCGCACTCAACAGCAAAACGATGTTCTTTTGAGGCAAATGCAAAATGCTCAAATTGATTCCATTATCGATGAGTTGGCCGTCAACACCAAACGCTTGCCAGCGCCAAAAGGCATGATTGAAATTCGCGATCTTGCGGAAAACTCTCAACGCCAAAGTGTGGTTGCAAAAGCTAGTACGAATCCATTTGAAATCCTGCAATTGTTCATCGGCTCCTCCAACATGGTTCAGTCGCGAAGCGAATCCGAAGCTCAATTATTACCAACGATCGGAAATGGTTTTGATTCGCCAAAATCGACGGAACTAGCGACCAAAGAAGATATCTTGGTCACGCTTGGGATAGGTGCTGTTCTGGCCATCGCCATTCGAGAAAGCAGAGTCCGACTCCGAACGAATCCGTTAATCGCAACCCTCGGACTTCCGGTCGCTCAAGCTACTTGATTTCAGCAATCCAAGCCTTTAGCATCGCAAACGATTTCTCATCGGCACGATTGGTTGACAACTGTGGCATTTGTCCAGGCCCCCGAGTCCCAACTCGATGCAACAACACCGACCGGTCGGGAGAGCCTGGTGCAATGAGCCTAGCGTCTGGCTTGTCAAAGTGATGGTGGATCGGTTCGACATCCACAATGTTCATTTGCGCAAGCTCTGCATAGTACGATAGATTCATTTTGGCATTTCCTCCGCCCGCTTCAACGTGGCAGTAGGCGCAGTTGGAATGCAGGAATGCACGAGCGCGTTGCTCAAGATTAGCAGACGCGTCGTACGGGTCGACCAGTTTGCGATTCTCGCCGCCAATCTTTCCCATCATGCCATTTGTTTTGACTTTTCTTTGTCCCGCTAACGGCTTTAAGTTGGAGAAATCCGACCCAATTTTTTCTTTGGAATGTCCCTCGGTGGCCATTTGAGCTCGCATCGCGTCTTGCGCGTGAGCAACCCAATTGGTTTTCAATACCCCCATGCTTTCCAATGCATCGAGCTGATTGCTCTTTAGCCCATTTCCGTAGTCCTGCTCCTTATTCATCTGGACCGTTGTCAGTCCAAGCAAATAGCCTGCCGCTCGCGTATGACACACCATGCATTCCGTTCGGCTTGGATAGTGCCATCGCTGAGAACGAATACCATCGGGCTCCGCAATCAAAAAATCTTCGTCTCGTCCACCAGCAGCCACCAACTCCGCATCGGTTTGCTCCTCATTCCATGCGTAGGAGTATCCAACCCATTCCCCTTGTTCCTTGACCAGCAGTCTGGTTTCAATCCAATGTTTCGAGGTAGGATCGCCTGCGACGTATTCCAGTGAGAACGATTTCATGATCACTGTTTTGTCGGGGAACTGCCATGCCCATTGGTCTGGGATTTCTATTTGACCGTCCGTGGGTAACGCAATATACCTGGATTTCATGGCGCCATCGGACCAAAACGGAGCATTGACGCTGTAGGAAATGAGTCCCCGCGCGACTTGGTGTTGTGGCATGTTTTGCATTAGCCCCGTTTGACTCAGAAAACGCGGGAAGCGGTTCGGCTTGGGGTCGGATGGCACCGGCTCTAAATGATAAAGCCCTCCATGTTTGTCACCGCGATGGTCGACCACGATCAACTCGCCGTTCGCATCCACCGAGATGGCGGAAATTTGAAACGGCGTGTCGGCGATTTCCCGATGCCAAAGGATTGCTGATCCATTGTGCTTGATTGCCCAGATCTTGCCTGTCGAATAATCCCCATAAATATACGCGCCTCGCAGTTCCGGCAATTTGTCACCATAGTAAACGACGCCGCCCGTTAGCGATCGCGCCTCACTGTGAGGATGATCGACGGTAGGCAAAACGTGAGGAGTCGGTCCAAGCTGCCGCTTTGAATAGAAAGGATGGCCTCCTTCGAAGACCGACCAACCGTAGTTCGCCCCACGCTCAATCAAGTAGACTTGCTCCCACATGTCCTGGCCGTTGTTCCCGACCCAAATATGCCCAGTCTCGGCATCGGTCGTTATCCGCCAGGGATTTCTAAGGCCGTAGGCCCACGTTTCAGGAACCGCGTTGGCCACGTTAAAAAACGGGTTGTCCTGTGGAACAGAATAACTTCGGCCGGGCGTTGGATGGTCAACATCGATCCGCAGCACTTTGGCAAGCAGCTTAGATAAATCTTGGCCCACGACATTGGCGTCCGAATCGGAAGTGCCATCGCCGGTCGTCAAGTACATCATCCCATCCTTACCAAAGGTCACAGCAGCGCCGTTGTGCCCGTTCGATTCCCAATCGATCACGGTCATCTCGTCGCCCACTAGTCCGAAGGGAGCGCTTCGAGCGAGTGTGCGCCGAACGATACGGCTCTTGTGTTTTTCTCCTTCGTTCTTTCCATTGCTTCCGACGTACAGAAATCCATTTTCAAGGAAGTTTGGATGGAAGGCGATGCTGTAAGCTACTCCTTTCGGATCGAACAGCAACTCCAATTCCGTTTGATCAGATGCGTCGGTGGTACGCATGATTTTGGTCGGACCGTAGGCCCCTTGCTCTTCGATCACGATAAAGCGTTTGCTACCCGGCTCAACTTGGACATCTATTGGCCATTCTAATTTCAAGTCGGGATATGCTCGAACGGCTCGATAGGGAAGTGGCGGTTCGGGCGATCCTGCAACCATCGTGTCGGCAAAGTGTGGGCGATTGCGAAGTGAATGCACAGTCGCATTCGTTTCGCTTGCCGACGCAAAACGAACGGTTGCATAATCCTCGCACCGATGAAAATCGAGCTTGGTCAATGGGGCACAGCTACTGAGTTCCGGCATTTCATTGAGTGTGTAGTCATAACGGCAAAGGGCCAATTGCCAAATCTCATCGATATCCGGCCTGCCGCCTGTCGGCATCAAATCGAGCCAAGGGATCCGGCCCTCAACCGTCCAAGAGTGATCTCGATCGCCCCGTTGGTTAAGCGTCCCATTGCGTCGAACTTGAGTCTTCCAATGAAAAGGGTCGTTTGACTTAAGCGAGTTGTAACCGCCGCTCTTTTGGTCAGGCAGAAACATATCCATTTCAGTGCCCGCTGCATTGATTTGAAATTCATAGTACCCCGCCGCCTCGCGACTCGGTTTCAAGAATATTTCGAAGACGTCGTTGCTCCACGTTTTGCCATCATGCTCGTCGACATCTGCAAACAAATCGCGGTCCTCCATCTCGGCAAAGAAATAAAGATACTGTCGATCCCAAAGCAATCGAGCGCGAGTCGCCGCCTGTGGAATTGGATCTTTACTAGCCGGGATTCGGAATCGATCAATGACCGACGCATTCTTCCAGGCTGGGTCCTCGTCCGAGCCATCGATCAGAATGGGCACGTCGGCCCAATGGCAAACCAGATCATCAGCAAACGCGGCCGAGCCCGCGGAAACAGATAGGGCAATCCAAATAGCCAAAGCAGATCGATAGAAGTGATTGCTGGTGCATCGCAGTATTCGCATAGTGTTCCATTGCCAAATAAAAATGTCGATCGCAGTCGCAACTTTCACGGCGAGCGAAGCGAGAGGAAGGTGAAGTGACGTAGCGAAAGTCGTCAAGACTTTCGGCTGCGTTGCCTTAACCGCCGAAACTCTTGACGAGTTTCGCTCCAAAATGCTTCTCGGTACCCCGAAAGGCGAGTGACATTGAATACTCTAACCACTGCCGGTCATCTCAGCAGGATATTTCGTGATGATCGAGGTGCGTGAAGACATTCCAGTAGTCGATGCGCCATCGACCTTTGGAACGGGAAAGTCTAGTCATGGAAGTGTTTATGATATCCCCTAGCTTTTCTTCAATAGCTTCGTCCTCAAGAAAGGCCTCAAGCAAGCGGAGTTTGAAATCGGCGTGAATCACCATTGCGACTCGATCTTGACCGCTGTGCGTTGTTGATTCCGACTCAAACCATGTCCGGACCCGTTTGGCCCGTTCTTTCGCTTCCTCCTCGGTTTCGTAGTGATCGAGATCGTACCAACCTTGATCGGTGATACGATCATCTATATTCCATCGTGAATATTTCGCTGCGATAGTCTGACGATTCATTCCCGCGACCGCGAGTCGCTTGCCTGGTTGATATCCGCTGTGGCAGCCGCCTTGTTCATAGATGTCTTGCCGAATCGTCGGCACCACAGACGTCCGTTGTGCAATCCAGCGAGTGGTTTCCAATGATCTAAGGAACGGGCTGCAGTAAAGTATGGTTGGGTTGAGTTTAGAAACAACCGGGGCGAGCTTTTGAGATTGTTTGACTCCCAGTTCCGTGATATTGGGGTCAGGGACGCGATATTGATCCTCGAGAGCGTTGTTCTCGGACTGGGCATGGCGAATCAAAAGCAAACTTGGCAAATGGTGCATGGGTGTAAGATTGTCGTAATCGATGGCATTTTCGCTTAGAATGGAGCGTCCGTGAGACTTAATGTATGTTCCGATCCAATTCTCGTCAAAAGTGAATTCGCTCTTGGCATCTTGTACTGCGACTGATTTTGTTATGAACGAGACAGGAAATCTATCCAACCTCCCGGAATTGCTTCGTCGTCGGGCGGCAAAACCTGGAACCACAACGACGCATAGCGACTCGCATCGCGAACTGGCTCCTCAATACGCTTATGGGCGCCACCGCGGCCCTGCTCCCCGATATTCTCATCCCGCCGCAGTACTGATTTGCCTGATTCCCATTTCGGGCTCTGACTGGACGATCCCATTGACACTTCGCCCAACTCAAATGGCTGACCATGGCGGGCAAGTTTCATTGCCAGGTGGTCGCTCGGATTCAGGAGAGACTGTTTGGCGAACTGCATGCAGAGAGTTTGGCGAAGAACTCGGCTGCACGACCGAGTACATGCAACCGATTTGCGAACTCGCTCCGCTGTATGTTTATGCGAGTCGGCACACCGTGACTCCTATTGTGGCTACGAGTTCCTTTCGGCCTGCCTTCAAACCAAATCCGGATGAGGTGGCTGAACTAATTTTCTTTCCTTTACGTGATTTAATTGAGGACGAAGCGATTAGCGTCGGGACTTTGAAACGAGGAACCGTCCAATTTGATGCCCCCGGGTTTCGTGTTGGTGAACATTTCGTATGGGGAGCTACCGCCATGGTGCTCGGGCAGCTTCGCAATATGGTTCGCGAAATTTTGAAGGAACAAATTGAGGAACCCTGGTTCATGTAGCCAATACCGCGATTTCGCGTAGAATCAGATTTGCTTGCACGATAAATTGCAAGCAAACCGCAGATTCATTGTTCCAGTGGCATAGACGTCCAGCCTGAGAAAGCGTTCTAACCACAGGCTGGAAGCCTATGCCACATCATAAACTCTTGCAAAGGGATTCGCATGATTCGAGTAGGCATTATTGGCGCTTCTGGATACACGGCTATCGAAGCGATCGAATGGCTTATTGGGCATCCTCAGGTTCAAATCCTTGCAGCGACCAGTCGCCAAGCGGATGGTAGTATGATTGCCGATATGCATCCTAGTCTTGTCCGCAGGCTTCGACTGCCCGTTGAGGATTTGACTCCGGTGCAGGTTGCTGAGCGCTGCGATGTGGCTTTCTCCTGTTTGCCGCATGGGGCATCAGCGCATATCGTGATGCAATTATTGGATGCCGGATGTCGCGTCATCGATTTGTCTGCTGACTATCGGCTGAGTACGCCGGCACTTTACGAAAAATGGTATGGCGAAAAGCACCCGGATGCGGGGCGATTGGGAATGACCCCGTACGGACTCCCCGAACTGTTTGCGGGCGAATTAAAAGATTGTCGTCTGGTTGCCAATCCAGGCTGTTACCCAACCTCTGCAATTTTGCCCCTATCACCTTTGCTAAAGGAGGGCCTTATTTCGCCGTTGGATATCATCGTTGATAGCAAGTCAGGTATCAGTGGTGCCGGTCGAACTCCAAAGCTTGGAAATCTATACTGTGAAACCAACGAAAGCATTTCAGCTTACTCAGTAGGCAATCATCGCCATCAGCCTGAGATCGTGGATATCGTGAAGCGTTTCAGTGGAGTCGAACCCCAAATTGTCTTCACCCCGCATTTGACCCCGATGGAGAGGGGAATTCTGTCGACGATTTATGTCCATCCGGCTGCCGGGGCGACCCCAAATCAGATTCGTGAATGCTTGAACACCTATTATGACTCAAGCACCTTTGTTCGAGTCGTCTCGCATTTGCCTGCAACGCGATTTGTCTCGAGAACCAATTATGTCGACATTACGGTCCGCGAAAACGGACCTCGCATCATCCTTGTTTCGGCCATCGATAACTTGGTCAAGGGTGCGAGCGGTGCGGCGATCCAAAACATGAACTGCATGTTTGGTTTAGACCCAACCATGGGCCTGCTATAAGACGCGGGACATCATGAAGGCTAGGTAGCACGACGCGCAAGCTAGTGGAATGGAGCCGAATTCACTAGCTTGCGCGTCGTGCTGGGTACTGAATTCACTAGCTTGCGTTTGGAAGAACCGGCGTGAATTCACTAGCTTGCGCGTCGTGCTGGGTACTGAATTCACTAGCTTGCGCGTCGTGCTAGGCACTGAATTCACTAGCTTGCGCGTCGTGCTAGGCACTGAATTCACTAGCTTGCGCGTCGTGCTGGGTACTGAATTCACTAGCTTGCGCGTCGTGCAGGTACTGAATTCACTAGCTTGCGCGTCGTGCTAGGTACTGAATTCACTAGCTTGCGCGTCGTGCTAGGCGTACGATGCGAATTTTTACACAGTCTCTAAAACATCCAATTCCTCACCTCCTGATTTAGCAACTAACATGAAAAAAATCCTAGCCGCAGCATTGATACTCGTTTTGTTTTCAGTCGCGATGCCGCAAGTCGCCGTAGCCGCGGATTCGGTCAAACTTCTTCGAAATGGAGACACTGTTTCCGTAACGATCAACGACAAAGAATTCACGACTTACCGGTTCGCCAAAAGTCTGCCAAAACCCTTTTTTTTCCCAGTTAAGGCTGCCGATGGCGCTCTATTAACTCGTCCAATCGTCGGCGAGGATTATCAAGGGGACCACCCTCACCATAAAGGAATTTGGGTGTCCGTCGATGAGGTCAACGAGCTCCAATTCTGGGCCGAGAAAGGGAAAATCGAAAACCGAGGCGTAGAACTGCGAACCTCGGAAGGCAATCCTGCGATCATGCGAGTCACGAATCATTGGCTCGATCGGAACGCAGCAGACATCATGATCGAAACGACAACGATTACGATTCATGCCAACAGAATGCTTGAATATGACATTCAGTTTAAGATGGCCGGTTCGGATGTGAATTTCCGCGATACCAAGGAGGGGCTCTTTGGTTTTCGGTTGGCCGAGTCTCAACGAGAGGACAAAGGCCAAGGTAAAGTAATGAATGCCGATGGAAAAACAGGAACGAAGGACTGTTGGGGGCAGCGTTCCGCTTGGGTGGACTACGAGGGACCAATCGATGGCAAAGGATATGGCGTGACGCTATTTGATCATCCAGAGAATTTTCGACCAAGTCGGTATCATGTTCGCAACTACGGACTTTTTTCCGTGAGCCCCTTTGGTGAAGCAGCTTATACGAATGGTGCGGAAACGGCGGTAAACGACATATTCAAAAAAGAGAGCGTGTTGCGATTGCGTTATGCGATCTACTTTCACGAGGGACCGGCGCCGGTTGCTGAGCTGAATGGTTTGGCTGAACGTTTTTCAAAACGCTAGCGCCGTGCGTCGTCAAAACTAAAAACTTGGGCTGTTTTTGTTTTGCAGAGTAGCGAAAGTCGTCAAGACTTTCGGCGAATTCCCTGGTTCTACCGAAACTCTTGACGAGTTTCGCTACCTGTGACTTAATGTGGAATACGCATTAAGCACGTCGCCTTGTACCCGTTGATTAGCCATTGGGCGCTAGCCCCTAGTTTGGATTTTCGTACCAAACCACGTTGTTACTCGCACGTCCAGCTACAACAAAGTCTAGGTCACCATCTTGGTCCAAGTCGATAATGCGTATGTCGTAGGCTTGCTGCTTCTCGCCTACCAAACGCGACTTGAAGTTTCCTCGCCCATCGTTCTCGTACCACATGGCTCTCTCGCTACCATAAGCGACCGTTGCCACATCGACGTCTCCATCTCGATCTAAGTCGATCGCTGCCAAGCAATGCGGTTCGCGCAATTCGCCATCAATCGTGTGCTCAGCCCATTGAGCAGAGTTTGTCTCTCGCTCGAACCAAACGACACCTTGGCCATGGCCACGAGACGCGATCATATCCATCTTGCCATCGCCGTTGACATCAGCGGGATGGATATTGGTAGCTCCAGGTTGTCTAGCCGAAACAACCTCCTTTATCCAGGGCTGGGTAGGATCTTTGCCTGCTCGCCACCAAGCAAACCATTGGCCATCAGCACCCGCCTTGGTGTCATCCCCTTTTGCAGCCGAGGCTGCATCTGGCAAACCATCACCATCGATATCGCCAACGCCCAAGTAATGCGATAGACCTGGAGCGTCGCCCGCCGCGAAAACGAAACGTTCCCAACGCTCAGCTGCACGCGGGTCCGAAGGAATACGATACCAGACTAGGGAATACGGAAATGGGCCTGTGGGTTGAGCACTCGTCGCAAGCAAGTCGAGTCGCCCGACGTTGTCGATGTTTCCAACAAGCAGCCCGTGCACACCGTTCACTTGATCGTCGATAAGCCGTTCATTCCAACGTTCGTTGAGTGGTTGCGACGGGCACTCCAACCAGACGATACGGCCAGGGCTGTACGGAGTACCGATAACGTCGAGATCGCCGTCACCGTCCACGTCCATCGTTTCGCTGTGTATCCAATCCATGTCCCCGGAGTTTAAGACAATGGGCTTCCAGTCGGGAGCAACGAGCAACTGGGTCTTTTTGCCCGCGTTGCAAACAATATCGATCAATCCATCGCCATTGAAGTCCCCTGCAACCGCCGTCACGCACCCAGCCCCTTCGTATACGACGTGTTTCGTCCAGCTGGTGTTTTTTGGTGGACCATTTTCCGATGAGCTTTCGTTTTCTATCGCAAGCAAAGCCGATGCAAAACGTTTCCCAACCTCGTTGGTGCCTTCGCTATTAAAGTGAACATCATTTGCGATCGCCGCTCCACGTGTGTCAACATATCTGCAAATAGGGAACTCGTGACCGACGCGCTTTTGTGCTGCGATGATCTCAGGCATGAACTTATTTTTCTCTTCGTGAAAATGAACATTCACGGAGACGAGAACCGGTAATCTTTCAGCTTGGATATCCCGCCGCAAAGAACGAAACATCGCCTTCAATCGCTCGGCGTATTTCGGAGCATCGTTTGCATTTGCGTCGGATTCCCCTTGAACCCATGCTAGGCCTCGAAAGTTAACGGTTAAGCCCTCGGCCTCAGCCAGCGATTTTGCCTCTCGGATTTCTTCGACCAATGCCCGATAGCATGCTCCTCGTTTGCCTTCGCCTGCTGGATCCCAATCGTCGGCAACGCTAGTGCCGCTAAAGGCTGCTTTGACAACTGCGAGCTCCGTCGCTCTTCCTGTCTGTTTGTCACGTCGTTTTATCTTGCGAGCGAACGCCACTTCCGGCCCAAAGCCACCCTTTGGATTGGCAAAATTTCCATATTGTCGAGGCTCTGAATTTGGACCCGGTTTACCAAGCGGCTGACTACCGAGTGTCGTCCACTTCGTCCTTGACGAACTCGAATCGTGCTCGTCTGGTGGAGGGTCGCCAACTCGAAATCGAAACCGGATCAACGCGTCCAACTCATCGACACCAAGCTTATCGGGATCGGTATCGAAACCGGTCGCATTGGACTGTCCAGCAACGATCAGCAAATCAAGCTGCTTGGTGGACTCTTGTGCCTTTGCAAAAGGACTGAACGTCAGTGCGCAGACGGTAGCGAACACCATTTGTCGGAGATTGTAAAATCGAGTTTGCATGAGAGTTGCGTTTTGGTCGTAGCAATGGTTCGTCAGTGAATTGCGTCCCAATTGTACCCAAAACGAGTTCACGCAAGATGCGGGAATGTAAGGCGAACGGCGGGTTCTGGCAGCCTAGGGCGTTCGGGCGAACTGAGTAATATTGAGCAATTATTCTAATTTAGGCTTAGATTTTGAAGATTGGACTCCTGGTTTGACGGGAATCGGGGTTGCAACAAACCGTCTACCATCTGAGAATCTGGCAGGCGTTGTAAATGAGACTTTGGGTTCTCGGCTTACTGGCCATTTGGATGGAGATGGATGCTAGATGGTTACAATCGAACCGCTCGCTTTTGAGCAACTTAACATTGGCGATAAATGGACTAGCTCCGAGCGTTCCATCGCGGCATCGGACCTCCAGTCTTTCGCAGATCTCACTGGCGATCACGATCCGCTTCATACCGATCCTGAGTTTGCTGCAAATGGTCCTTTCGGAAAACCGGTTGCTCACGGTTTGCTTGGGCTGTCCATCCTTGCAGGGTTAAGTTCGAATGCCCCTGCCGTTTTGACTGCTGCTTTGGTCGATATACGCAGCTGGAGTTTTACCAAACCTGTTTTTATCGGCGACTCTATCCGTGCGGTAACGGAAATCATCGATTTGAAGCCGAGAGGGCGAAAGCACGGGGAAGTACATTGGTACCGCCAGCTGTTCAATCAAAATGGTGAAAAAGTCCAAGATGGAATTTTGGTCACTCTAGTCTCTAGACGTGTTGCACTACCAACGAAAAGGACGTTGCACAGCCTCAGCGAATCCAACGCGATGGACGTTGAAACCACCTCGCAGGAAAGTGTCGCAAGTTTTAGTTAGTCTGCAGAACAGTTTGGTGACGTTTCGACTATGATCAGATTTCCTATCAACCCTGGAAAGAGTACGCTATGCAACATTTGGACCACCTCAAAAACCTTGTGATAATGGCTTCTGCCGATGGCAGTTTATCCGAGGGCGAAATTGCATTGCTGGTGGATCGGTGTGGAGAAATGGGGCTAGATGAAGCTGATTTGGGCAATGCAGTATCTTATGCTTTGAGCGACGAAGCTTCACTTAAATTGCCTACTGAAAAAGAAGAGCAGATTGCGATGCTTTCCGATTTGGTTCGAATCATGGCCGCTGACGGTAAATTAAGCGAAGTTGAGAAGCGGCTATTTGCTTTAGCTGCTGCCAAAATGGGTATTGAGCGGGTAGAGCTCGATAAGTTGATCGACAAGCTCGTCGGGAAAAAAGCACAGTAGCTTTCATTACGCGTTCAGCAGAATGTCCGCGACCCGCTTTTGTGGATGCGCCGGGGGCAATAGCAAGTCCGATTTTCGCAAAACAAGCCGTAAGGAAAACGCTTATTGCTGTCTAGCAACTGCTTGCGTCCCACCGCGAATTTCATGCCCCCCGAAGAGGATTCTTCCGCAGCTGAGTTTTCGCGTCTAAAGCATGAAAAAAGCAGATGTTTGTTCGCTTTCGCCAATCACAAAAACGATTAATGAGATCGAAAATGGGACGAAATATCCGTAGCGTGTAACCCCATATCAAGCACTATCTTCACCCTCCCTTGAGCGAGGGATTTCGGAAAAGGTTCAAACCGTCGGCACTTGCGGGAAAAAGCAAAGCTACGCTTCAGAAAGGAAATGGCATGGGGTATCTCATGCTGTCGACTTTGAACTTGCTTCACGAGGTGCATTGATGAGACTTTCGAAACACAACTGGTTCACCCTAGGCCTCATGCTGATGGGCTCGAGCGGGATTGCTAACGCAGGTACTCCAGCCAGTCCGCAAGCGACTCCAGTCCCACTTAATTTGCCGGTCATCGGTAACGTCCAAGTAACAGGTTCGGACTCGCGAGCAGCGACTTTCAATGGCCAATGGCTACCGAAATTCCAAACCATTATCAATAACAACCTGAAAGAGAGCGTCGTTTTCTCGAACGCTACTGGATTCAAGCTCGACTCGGCCAAACTCTTCCTGCGTCAGGAAGCTGTTGAGACCATTCGTGTTTACTTCCTTGCCGAAGGTGCGGGGTATCGGAATACATTAGGATTTGCGTTCACACCCGCAGGTAGCCCTACGCCTGGATCGCCCAAAGTCATTTTCCCTAACGCCTCGATCGGGAGTGGAAGTCGTACTGTGAACGAACCGCTTCGCGCCGGCGACTTTGTGGACCTGGGCAAGGGTGGTAACGGGTGGCAGTTGGACTTCTTTCTGATTTCGGACGCATTCAACAAGTGGCGAGATTCTGGGCAAACCAATACGAACCTCGCTTGGTTATGGAATGATTCGTCGAAGAACAGCGATCGGTTGCAACACGTTGTTGCATTTGCAATGCCCGACTCACCCTACCTATTGATCGGTTTCGAGGACATCGTGGGTGGTGGCGACTTGGACTACAACGATGCTTTGTTCGTGGTGGATATCGGTATGGTGAATGCAAATTCGTTGACGGATGACCCATCAAGCCTGCCACAGTGATTTATGTTGAACATCGTATTTGCGTTTAGAAGATCCCAAACATGACCACTTCATCGAACAATCAAAAGAGTAGACGACAATCGAGTCGACGCGACGGTTTGGCTTCGGTTGAGTTGGCGGTTGTTTTGCCAGTGATGCTGATACTCGTTATGGGAACGATCGAAGTCTGCCAGAGGATTTTCCTCCGTCAATCTGCGGTCATCGTTGCCTACGAAGGAGCAAGATCAGCGGTACGAAGTACCTGCAGCAACGCCGATGTTGCGGCCCGCTGCCAAGCGATGTTGACTCAACGCAATGTCAAGGGAGCGGTCGTCACTGTAACTCCCGCTGATTTGCTGTCTCAACCGTCTGGAACGCAGATTCGGGTTCGAGTTGAAGTCCCCTGTGCTTCCAATTCTCCCACACGATTCGTTTTACAAGATCAAGGAACTTTTTCTGTCGACGCAACTATGCTTCGCGAATAGAAGGTTACATCATGACTAAGACGTTTGTCCGTCCTAAGCTTTGCCAGTCCCAGCGCACAAGAGTGTCTCGAAATCGCCGAGGCTCCATTTTAGTCCTTTCTGGAGCTGCCTTTTTCGCATTGGTTGCGCTGGCTGGGCTCAGTATAAACATTGCGTACATGGAGCTCGTGCGCTCGGAACAAAGGCTTGCGACCGATGCTGCCGCCAAGGCAGCACTTGTCGTGCTTGGACAAACACAATCACAGGATCAAGCTAGGCAATCGGCTAAGACGATTGCTGCTTTGCATCGCGTCGCTGGCCGAGTCGTTGTCTTGGACGACAGCGACATCCAGATTGGATCATCCATAGGGAACGCCAACGGGTCCTATTCGTTTTCACAGACGGCATCAACTTCGAGTGTCGTTACGAATTCCATTCGTATCAATTCGAATTTGAGCAAAATGGCTGGTGGTGGCATCCCAACCATTTTGCTCCCGCAGTTGATGGGTGTTTCAACCTTTACTTCAGAACAGTCTGCCGTTTCGACTCGAATCGACATGGACGTTTGCCTGGTGGTCGATCGGTCTGGCTCAATGGCTTGGACACTAGGCTCGACACCTTTTACTTATCCCGGAGACTTGGCAGGCAAGTCTCCCATTCAAAACTATTTTCAGTTGCCGCATGCCACTTTGAGTCGCTGGGCTTCGCTGACTTCGTCTGTCAATATCTTTGCCAATGTTCTCAATGAGGCGCCCATCAAGTCCCGAGTTGCCCTAGCGTCCTACTCAAGCAACTTTACCTTTGGAATTTGGACATCCGTTGTCGCCTCCATCGATCAACCACTAACAACCGACTACACCACGCTCAAGCAAAAACTGAATACGATTGCAACACAACCGCTCATCGGAAATACCAACATCGCAGCTGGTCTTCGCGAGGGAGTAAACGCTTTGACAGATCCGACTCGAACACGGATCACGTCCAGCAAGAGCATTATTTTGCTCACGGACGGAATACGGTCCCAAGGCGACGATCCAGTTGTATTAGCGACAACGGCTCGAGAAATGAATATTCGAACCCATACCATCGCATTTAGTGCACAAGCGGACGTTGCATTGATGCAACGCGTCGCCCAAGCTGGCGGCGGGCAATGTTATGTTGCCCCCGATGCCGCATCCTTGGAAGCTGCCTTTCGCACTATCGCTGCCACGTTACCAAACATGTTGACCGAGTAGATCATGAATTCAATAGAAATAACGCATTGTAGAGTTTTGCGGAAATACCATCGCCGATTGGGCGCATTCACGGTTGAATTCGCCATTTGCAGCGGGTTGTTTTTCACCATCCTTTTAGCTGGCTTCGAGTTCGCCCGATTCATGTACGCGCGTCACTCGGTAGAGCAAGCTGCCTATGAGTCAGCCCGAGTAGGGATCGTTCCAGGCAAGACTGTTGACGATGTTACGGCCAAAGCAAATCAGTTCTTGAATGCGACAGGTGTTCGAAATGCGACCATCACAGTTACTCCAACTACTTTTACGACCTCGACGTCAACTGTCACGGTGGAGATTCAATGTAAGTATTCCGATAACTCTTGGTTGAAGCCCATTTTTCTAGCCGACAAAGACATGCTGTCTTCCATGACACTCGACCATGAGAACAAAGCCTATCTGTTGGCAGCAGGGACGGTGGGAAACAACAGCAACGAGCCAATCGACCAATAGGCGAGCGGTCGGTTCCAATATCTAGCACGACGCGCAAGCCGGTGAATTGAAAAGAAGACTCACTCGATTGCGCGCCATGCTACGGCAGGACTGATTGACATGAACTAGAAACAAACATCTACTCAAAGATCGGCTTGCGATCTGCGGTAGATTCGTCAGCTCGATGGAAGTCGACGATATCTTGTTGTTCCATTTGCCAGGTGTAGTAGGCAGGCATGTCATCAACAACGGTTGGGAAATCAACGATACCGTCGTGAGCGGAACGCAAAATGACACCTAGTTGCTCTAGCTCGCTGACGTATTCGTCAAGATGAGCCGAATCGTTTTTGAGGTCTTCTTGAATCTCGGTTATCTCGGCATCGTAGACTTGAAACCGTGCTTTTCCCTCGTTGCGCCGCAACATCCGGCGAAGATTCGATTTTCGTTCGGTTAAATCTCGGTGTGCCAACGAGATATCTGTCACGATAAGCCGGAGCAGCGGGAGCATTGCTCTCGCTTGTTCGATCGAGAAGATTTGAGTTGTTTTGGTTGGCATGGTTGGCGGACGCCTTATTCGTTGTTCTCGAACGCAGTTCATCGTTCAAGTATTATCACAAGACAATACCGACAACTTTCCATTTAGGAAAGTTCACTTGTGAGGCGTTTTCGATCGGTAGAAAGTTTTCGTCGAATGGAATCCCCAAACTGGCTCATTGAGGGGTTTGTGACTCCATTGTCAGCAACTAGCACCATTTCAATTCTTGCTCGAATTATCCAGCATTCAATCTCTGATCTTCCCAGATTGGCGAGAATTTTGTTCCAACAGTGACAGTAAATTCGTCGCAGACTTGGTCAACCAGCTCTGCCGTGACTTTTTCTGCCTTTCGAACCGCCCCTGCCACCAAAGCCAATTCAGCGATTTGAACCATTTTCCTGGGAATTCCGTCACTCAGTTCCTGAATCCTTGTGATCGCTTGACCGTTGAATATGGAATCATTGCCTCCCACCCGCTGAATCGCAAAGTCAAAGTAGTCCGCTGTTTGCCCGAGATCCCATCGCGGCAATTGAATTTTGAGTTCGCATTGATCCAAAATCCACCTGGGAATATTCACAATCGAATCGTCGTCGAGCGACAGGAACATGCTCCAGCGGATAGGAGTGCTCCACAATTGCGAAATTGCTTGGTAAAAGTCATCCGAGACCTCATGCAAATTGTCTAGGATTAACACCGTGCGATGGCCAATCGCTGATTCCGAAAACAACTCGTCGCTAATCTGATTCCAACATTCTCTCGTAGAGTGCGGTGGTTCTTGATGGTGCGCAATACCTTGCAAAATTCTGAGGGGGAGGCTGCCCGCATCGGCCGAGCGAAGGTCGATAATGGCGAGGTTTTCTCGTGCGTTCTGAGCATTTCTCAAGCGAACAAAATGCTTCAGGAACGTCGTTTTCCCAACTCCAGCGGGGCCCAAAACAATTGCAAGTCGTTTTTCATGGGAAACGAGAAACTCGCTCCGAGCCAACGCTTCCTCGATCGTCCCACCACAAAATACACCGCGACTGGAGGAACCCAATGCAAACGGGGAACGAGACAATTTCCAATGTCGCAGATAACTCATTTTGTGTCCTCAGCGATTCGCTGCCACTATCGCACTGGCCGGCCGTGTTTGTCCGCATTTATCGGCCCATTCGGCAAAATAATTACAACTTCCATGCTTCTCGGCACGTACGCTGACTTGTCTGCAAGAAATCCAGGACGCCCCTCCAACTTTCCATTCCAATTTGCGATTTTCCCTTAAGTCCGATTGATGTGATGGTCAGCCCATGCATTTCACATTAAACTCGGTACCATGATAGGCCCCATCTTCCAACGTGAAATTGCGACCCTCCCTCGACGCGGGAGGCATTTTGTTAATCGCGTCGTATTCGCATTGATGCTTTTTGCGATCATTTGTACGACTTGGTTGCTTTTGGCTGGAATTCAGCCGGTTCAGAATCCAGGGGATTTAGCTCGGTTCGGTGTGCTTATTTTCCAGTTGATCGCACCGTTTCAGTTGATCGTGTTGCTCTTCATGGCGGCTTTAGCTGGCACGATTGCGGTGAGCCACGAAAAAGACAAACAAACGTTGATTCTCTTGTTGATGACGTCGCTGTCCAACGTCGAGATGGTTTTGGGGAAAATCGGAGCTGGGTTACTAGCTTCGATGAACGCCTTTCTTGCCTCCCTTCCCATTGTTTTTTCTATGGTTCTGTTGGGGGGCGTGTCCATTGAACAGGTTTTTGCTTGCTCATGGGTGACGTTTTGTGCTTTGATTGCAAGCGCAACGCTTGGGGCGACGATTGCTTTTTGGCGAGAGAAGACATTCCAATCCATCACGGTAACAATGCTAATCATTGCTCTGTGGTTGGCGGTCTGCGAAGTGATCGCGGCGGACAAACTAAGCTTTGTATCGCCAACCGTAGCGAAGCTCGTTAGTCCACTTCGCGCTATTGTGGATGTTACTCAACCGATTGCTTCGGAAAACATACTGCCATTTTGGATTCCAGGAGGAAACGCGTTGTTGTCGGGCCTGGTGTTCCTAGCAATAGCTCTGGGGTTGACACTGCTTTCGATTCAAATGCTGCGGGTATGGAACCCCTCGCGCGAACGTCGAGGCGGGAATGCAGAATCGGAAGAACCAGAAGTCGATACGGTCAATTCGAACTTGCCCAAAGCTAGTTTGCTAGACAATGCCAATCAGCCGCGGCAAGTCAAAGCATGGAAGGTGCGTGCGCCGCGGCGTGTATGGAACAATCCCGTTCTTTGGAGGGAGATGAGCACTTGGGCTTATGGCCGGAAAGTGCTTCTCATCCGAGTCGCTTATCTCGCTTTTGGATTGATGGTTGCGTTTGGAGTTCGCCAATTCGTTTTGAATGGCTTGGCAACTCAGGAATCTACTTTTCAGGAAGAGCTGGTACCCACCACGGTTTCGCTGCTAGCGCCGTTCTTTGTGTTATCGCTGATTGTTATCAATGCGTTAGCTGTCAACTCGATCACCAACGAGCGAGATGGCGGAGCATTAGATCTGTTGCTTGTCACCGAAATATCGCCTAGCGAGTTTTTGTTTGGAAAGATTTGCGGGGTTCTGTACGTAACCAAAGAGATGGTGATTACGCCGTTACTTCTGTGTGTGTACTTATGGGCCCAGTCCGCCTTGACTACGGAGAACCTGATTTTCACAGCAATTACCCTGATCGTCATGGATCTTTTCGTCGCTATGCTGGGGATCCACTGCGGAATGATTTATGCCCAAAGTCGTGCGGCCATTGGGACGAGTCTCGGGACAGTTTTCTTTTTGTTTCTAGGTGTCGCGACATGTATGTTGATCATGCTGATGTTCCGAGGTTCATTTGGGCGGCAACTACCACCGTTCTTGATTATCATTTTGGGCGGTGGCATCGGTCTTTACTTGGCTCTCGGGAGCCGCAATCCTTCGCCGGCAATTACCATTAGCTCGTTTATGCTTCCGTTTCTAACGTACTTTGCAATTACTAGTTTCATTTTGCGTGATCAAGAACTAGCGGTGTTTAGTGTGGTATCATTGTCGTATGCATTCGCGACCGCTGCCATGATGATCCCAGCATTAAGCGAATTCGACTTCGCATTCGGTGGCTCCAGAACAAGCGACGAAGAGTGAGGGTAAACAACAATTCGCTTTTGGACCATTTAAACACCTCAACCAAGCTTCAGGAGTTTCGAGTTGCCGCCCCTACCAGAGTCTAGTGGAATCAGCTCACTGGCTTGGTTGCTCGCCCCGGCTGCCCTGATAGGCATGCTCTTTCTCTCAGCATTGTTTTCGGCTAGCGAGGCCGCATTGTTCTCATTGACCTCGGCACAGCGGCTCAAATTGGATTCGGCGCGGCGATCCGATCGAGCAATTCAACACCTGCTCAGCAATCCCTCGCATTTACTGACATGCATTCTTCTGTGCAATCTGGCAATCAACATTACGTTTTTCGCATGTGCCAATGTCTTATCCAACTCATTAACAGGTTCCGAGGCTGCAGCGTTTTTATTCGCGTTTGCAACCGTAACCAGCGTCATTCTCTTCGGCGAGCTTTTGCCCAAAAGTGTTGGCGTACTCGCTCCGCTCAAAATCAGCAGATTCATCGCAATACCGATGCTCGGCATCATGCGAGCCGTACTGCCATTGGGAAAAGGCATGCATGCCATTAACGACATTTGCCGACGCTTAATCTGGCCTGGATTGGTCCCAGAATCCGTACTAGAAACTTCCGATCTTGAGCGGGCGATTGAGCTCAGTGAAACCGATTCCAAGATGATCGACCTGGAAAAGGGGATCTTGCAAAACACGTTACAGCTCTCCAATATTCAAGCTCAAGAGTGGATGCATCCCAAGAGCCAATTCGCTTCTATCTCTTTGCCAGCCACAACCGAGGAGCTTGAGGAATGGATCGTGGATCAAGGGACCGAATGGGTCGAAGAAAGCAAACGGAGAATTGCATTGATCCTGTCTCCATCAGACAATGAAGTGACGGCGACGACCACGATCGACCAGCTCCGACTTGCGATCGAAAAAAAAACACCTCCTACTTTTCAGCCTGCCTATTTTATTCCATGGTGCGCGAATTTAGCCAGTGTCCTCCAGCAACTGATGAAGCTGGAGCTGAAAGTTGCGGTGGTCGTCAATGAGCGTGGCGATACGATTGGCGTTTTGTTTTTCGAGGACATCATCGAGGCTATCTTTGCGAGCCCTTCTGCGGCGATCAACGCGATGGGTCGACCGTTGTTTGCCAAAACTGGCGAAGCGAAATGGGAAGTTACAGGAGCGACTCGAATCAAACAATTGGAACGCTCTCTCGGAATCAAATTGCCCGAGACTCGCGACGCAACCATTGCGGGGGTTTTGCAAAGTCAATTGAGGCGACTTGCACAAGTAGGTGACCATGTTGCTTGGGGAACGTTTACTTTGCAGGTAACAGAAATCCCCCGTCGAGGTGAAATGTTCGTTCAAATTACCAGTTCAGAAATTGACATCGCAGAAGACGAGTCAGGAGGAATCGAATGATTTTTGCGATCGGTTTGTTCGTTTCCGCAGGCATGCTGAGCGCATTCTGCAGTGGAGTTGAAACGGGGCTTTATCGAGTCCCAAGAGTAAGGCTGGTGCTCGACGCAGTAGACGGCTCGCGAGTTGCCCGAGGCTTACTGTGGTTGACAAATCATCCAGGGCTATTCGTTTCGACATTGCTCGTTGGAAACACGGTTGCAAATTATGCGGTGCCGGTCGGGGTTGCTTGGTTTGTTATCGAATTGTTCGGATACGACGATGCTCGAATCAATATTGTTGTTAGTCTGTTAACTACGCCCGTTTTGTTCATATTCAGTGAACTGCTGCCCAAAAGTCTCTTCCATCAAATGCCCAACCGACTGCTTCGGATTGCAGGCTGGCCGCTGTTTGCGTTGACGGTGTTGGCATTACCGCTCACGTGGGCGTTGTACTTCGTCAGCCAATGGCTACAACGAATCCTTGGCGAAGAACCTCTCAAAGTTAGGCCTGCTTTGGCGAGACGCGAATTGCGTCAAGTGCTTGAGGAGGGTGAACAAGCTGGGCTGCTTGAGCCGGTTCAGAGGGATCTGGTCCAAAACATGTTTGCCTATGGCAGCGAGCCCATTTCCCGCTATTGCATGCCGCTACGAGGGCTTCGAACGGTACAAATCGACTTGCCCATTGATGAGGCCAAGCAAATCATGCTCAAATCAAATCAGCAAATCTTGCCGGTTTTGCATTCTCGCGACAAAAGGCTGGTGGGCTACTACGAAGCAACCGACTTGCTCTATAACACCGAACGCCCGAAGCTCCGAGCGGTTTCAACTTTTGAGGACACATCTGGGCAAATAGCCGTCCTGAACAAGATGGTATCGCAGGATACAAAACTGGGGCGGATTGTGAATTCAACCGGTCAGTTGGTTGGAGTGGTGCTTCGCGACAGATTGGTTGCTCAGATGATCCAACGGGCTTAGAAACCAGAGTAAAGCGATTGTCCTCAATCGCTTGGCAGGCACTTTAGACCCGTTTTGATAAAAAAGTTTGGAAGCGAATCGGCCGTAAATGACTTGCGTTTTCAGTCAATCAGCGCAACAACAATTGAGGACAATTGTGCGACACTCGATCAAGAATAAAGCTGAATTGCTTTGACGATCGCGTCCATGTCGTTTGGAACCGCGATTGCTCTGTTGGCGAATGAAGCCCTGGAAACGCCTCGGCTGCCGAGCACTTCGTTAAACTTTTCTTGATCGGTAGTATGGTATGCAACGGTTGCAGTTGGATCTTTGAGTTGATGGCCGGTCAAGATACATACGACGCGATCGTCCATACCGATGACACCTTGCTGACGTAGCAGCTTGGCACCTGCGACGCTTGCTGCACTGGCTGGCTCGCAACCAATACCGCCTGCTCCAACTTGGGCCTTGGCATCGAGAATCTCTTGGTCGGTCACTCTGCGAACAACGCCATCACAGACTTCGAGGGCCCGAAGGCATTTTTTGAGGTTGACCGGGCGATTGATTTCAATGGCGCTAGCGATTGTGTCCGCTTTGTGTTTGGCTTTGTCCATTTCGTCGTAGTACCAACAAGCGATCTCCATGCGAGGGCGTCCACGGCTCCAGCGAAGATTGCGATGATTGTAAACGACGTCCAGCGTATCAGCGCCCGCGGCATTGATGACAGCCAGTCGCGGAACACGATCGATGAGCCCAAGTTCCTTGAGCTCCATAAATGCCTTTCCAAACGCGCTACTATTGCCCAAATTTCCGCCAGGGACCACGATCCAGTCTGGAACTTCCCATCGAAGCGATTCCAGCACTCGGTACATGATGGTCTTTTGGCCTTCAAGACGAAACGGGTTGATACTATTGACTAAATAGATTCCAAGTTCTTTAGAGACCTCTTTGACTCGCGCCATGGCGTCGTCAAAGTCACCCGAAATCTGGACGGTGAGCGCACCGTACTCAAGGGCCTGCGAAAGTTTGCCGTACGAAATTTTTCCTGAACCAATAAAGATCACAGCTTTCATAAGCTGGGTGACCGAGCAGTACATGGCTAGCGAAGCGCTGGTGTTTCCAGTCGACGCGCAAGCGGCACGTTTGGCGCCGACCATGTGCGCATGCGTGAAAGCAGCGCTCATACCATTATCTTTGAAAGAACCTGATGGGTTCATGCCTTCGTATTGCAGATACAACTGGCCGGGACGTATTCCGACATATTTGGCAACGGAATTCGCTTGTTGGAGCAGGGTTTGCCCCTCACCAACGGTAATAACTCGATCTGCGGGCGCGAATTGTAGCAATTCATGGAATCGCCAAACGCCGCTGAACCGCAGCGGCTCATGGCGTCGGGTCCACATTTGTTCGAAGTCGTTCATCCGATTGGGCACGTTGATTCGGTCCCAATTATACGCGATATCCAGCAAATCGCCGCACTTGGTGCAGCTGGTCAAAACTTCGTCGGTCCCATAAGTTGCCCCGCAATCAACATTGATGCACTTTTGATAGGACAAATCGGATTTTACAGCGGCATTGGCGGGCGAAAGTGCGATTGCCATGGTGGATCGTGAAGGAGTAGGAATATGCGGGAAGGATTCATCACGGAAGCTAGAATCGGCATTCAGCACCTGCTAAACGCCTCATTTTCGGAATATCCGTCAAGGATTCGCAAAGGATATTTTTCCCAGCTTACGGAATCTGTATAGTTTACCCCTATTCCCAGCTTTGCAGCTACCCCTCACCATTTTTCTCGAATTTCATGGACGAGCACAACACTACAGCCAACACAACCCGCTCAATACCGAAGGGTCACTACGTTATTTTTGGATCGCTCATGATGGGAGGAGCTATTGCGGATTTGCTTTCCAAGGAATGGATTTTCACTTGGCGAGGACTGCCTGGCCAGCTGCCACCGCGGTGGTTGGTCGAGCCCTATGTTGGAATCGAGACGGCAGTCAATCAAGGAGCTCTGTTCGGTATGGGACAGGGACAAGGCTGGCTGTTCGCGATACTGTCCATCCTTGCTCTGGCTGGGATTTGCGTATGGCTCTTCGTCTTCCAAGCAGCCCAGTCCAACTGGCTCTGCGTTGCCATGGGGTTGGTAACGGGTGGCATTATCGGGAACCTCTATGATCGCTTGGGGATTCCTACTTTGCCTGACGAACTTCGCGGTGGCGTTCGCGATTGGATCTTGTTCAAATATCAGCAATACATTTGGCCGAACTTCAATATTGCCGATTCCGTCTTGGTTGTCGGGGCAATTATGTTGGCAATTCATTCGCTATTCTTGACGCCATTGGAGCCCAAGTCGAATTCCGATACAAAACTCGCAAAATAACGGTTCAACCGCCGAAAGTTGTTCTCGCTGTACGACCGCTTGCCGATGGCGCCGTGATTGGAGCAACTATACCCAACGTTTGCTGGCTGGTTCGAACGATTCCCGTGTCGGTAGCGTTGACCCGCCCGTCACGATTGATGTCATAGATATTTGTCACTGATGCACTATTGGGTAGCGTCGATTGGTTGCCCCGGACGGCTCCGGTGTCCGTGGCATTGACGCGAATACGGGACGATGTGTTACCTACGTCAAGGTCTCCTATCACATTGCCAAAATAGAACACATCATTCGTCGACAAACCCGTTTGCGCGTTCGCAAGCACGACGATTCGCAACCAGGTATTCTGAAGCGAGTTGTCAGGGAAAGTGATATTTGCTCTTGAGGAACCGCCTACGCCACCGCCTGTCACAATGGTTACGGTAGGGGCAATCGAAGTTGCGACAAACCCATTTGGATCGATTCCGTCCCATGTGGCAAACTGCAAGCTCGCGAGGAAGTCTGCATTCATTGTGGTCAGCGGCAATCCGGAAACGTCCACTACCAAACCATTCAGACCGCGCGCGTAATTGGAATAGTTCGCAAACGTCGACGATTGCCCAGGGAGCAAAGCGACTTTGTCAGACAGGGATGTAGATGCACTTTGCCCAGTAGCCCCACTGTAAAAAATTCCTCGCGTCAGAATCGAAGCTTCAGCTAACGCAGCCGACGCGGACACGTAATACTCCCCTTTGGTTCCGCCGCTTGATCCGACACGCAATCGATAAGTACCAACAGACGGTAGCAGAACCGTGATCGATTCGTTGCGACCGTCCGACAATACCAATCCAGAAGCGAGCAGTGTGTTGTTGGGAGAATAGAGTTCTAGTACGGGATCTAGACTATTCAAGAATTCTCCCACACCATCGGATGGCGTAGCGGATTGAATTCGTAAGCGATTGTTGGGTTGTGTCACGTCAATCGAATACCAATCCGAGTCGCCCGTTGAATCCAAAGCCCCAAGGACGCCCTGCCCGTTTACCATGGATTGAGCGGCCGCAAAGCTACTATTGCTCTCAGCATCAAACGACGCGTTGACCGCCAAAACCATGGAATACAGGCTGACACTGGTACCGCGTACACGAACGAAATAAGTTCCGTTATTCGGAGCAACAATGCTCTGAAATGCTTTATGCAAGTTTGCAGGTCCAGCAACCGCACTGGCCAACAAAGTTGTTCCGTCAGTACCAAACAGCTGAACGTCGACGTTTCCTGATACTACGCCACCCATTGCCACCGTTAAGCTATCGCCAGCAACCAAATTGAGTTTGTAATAATCGTCCTGGCCTTGCGGATTGAAACGTGTGCTTAAGTTCGGCCCGACCAGTGGACCCGCTGCCTGATTGAAATGCAATAGTTGGCGAAATGGGTTCGACGAGCCTGGTGCTTTGATTCCAACTGTCGCGCTGGTCAATACGCTGGATACGACCGTGCTGGCGTAATTAAGATCAATGGTTCCGTCGGGGGACAAAACCGCTTGCATCGTGAAATACGTTGAGCCACTAATATTTCGAATGTTGTTCCATTGGATAGTCAATCGCTGGTTCACACCGCTACCTGTGACTCTCCAAAAAATCGCCCTAGCTGCCGTTCCCGTTCCCGAGTTGTCGATGTTGAGATCATCCCACAGTACTGCTATCGCTGCCAAACTAGGGCTTGTACTTAGATCGGTGTTGCTCCAATCGTTGACGCTTCCGCCAAAGGTGATCAATCCATTTGTGCTGAAGGAGACACTGTTGTAGGTCGTTCCATAGAATGGAAAGGTAAAGCCGGACAACTGGGATGAACTTAGGGTATCTGTGGAATCATCGCCCACCGCCGAGGTACTACGAGTTCCCGTTAAGCTTATATCGACGAAGTTTGGTGTGCTGGCAACCGCGGCGGAAGAATCAGTCGTCCCGAGAACCGCCAAACGTCGTGCCTGAGATAACGGAGTACTAAGAGTCAGTGACGATGGTGTGAGATCTTCCGCCGTTGCTGTCGTGTGATTTGTGTTTCCGCCTGCACTTTCAGATTCCAATTCAGCATTCAGAATCAATCGTACCTTGAAATCACCAAGCGTCGCACCTGCTCCACTCACATTGATTCGATAGGTTCCCGAAGCTGTGATTTGGATTACAGGCAAAAGAACTAACGCACCGTTGTTGGTTGACGTCGCTAGGCCCATCGAAGTGTTGACTGGATTAAGGAGTTCCACTTGTGGCCGCAACGTTGACGTAACCGGCGTTACTAAGACAGTGAGAGTTTGAGGAGTGTCCAGTGAAATAGTGTAGCCGTCCACATCTCCTGAAAAACCAATCGAGCCCGTGCCAAACGTTTCGTAAATCATCCCGCCCAGCGGGGAATTAGCGGTTGGAGCCTGATCAAAGGGACCGATACTGCGATCGACCAGATAGCTCGTCGAGAAGCTTGAAACGTTCGGATTCCCAAAGACATCTGTTACCCTATTTCTACCAAGGGCAACGCTGAGTGAAGCTTCTGAATTCAAGTTGCCTATCGTATATCTTGCCGTGTCCGCATCTAAGGCAGTTGCACCGATTACGTTGCCAAAACTGACGATCACATCGTCTAACGAAACAGTGTTAGCATCAATAGGTTCATTGAAGTCGATATCGAAAACCAGCGATTGCCCCAATGCGATAGCGCTATTGCTCGCGGGACTAACCGTCGCTACTTGGAGCGGAATCGCGTCCCAGCGAAAACTGGCCGTAAATGCCAAGACTGCAGACGCATCACTTGCTCGCAGAATATTTCCAGCAGCGATGCTCATGTTATGCATACCTTGCGTTGCCAATGGCGTTGCTGCAAAAGTAAAGTCGATCGTGTCTGCGTCAACCAAATTGAAACCAGTTGCTGGAATGTTATCGACGAGGAAATCGGACGCGCTAACGCTGGTTGATTGATATGCTGCAGACAAGTTGACCGTAAACAGGGTGGCCGGGCTACTCGCTACTGAACCAAGCGATGGTACCGTTGACGCCACGCTCAAATTTTGAAATTGCGATGGAACCGTGAATGATGTTGTTAGTACACTCGAACTTGCACTGGCTGTAGACGCACCCTCGCCCAATCCGCGGCGGGCGAAGGCCAGCCAAATCTCGCGATGATTGGCGCTCGCATTCAACGCAGTATCCGCAGCTAAAATAGCATCGCGAGCTTGAACCAAACTTGGGTTCGCCGGTTGTAGTTTCAACGCGTTCATCACCAGCCTAAGCGTGCGAACATTCCCTCCGGTACTGCTTGCATTGTAAAGATTGGGCTCGTAACCATATTTGGTAATCAAAAGGTGGTTCAAATCCCAAAGCGTAGAAGCCCATCGCGTGCCGACCCAGTGAACCTGTGTCGACTGGCTTGCACCTGTGCCGTAACTTAAGAAAGTTTCGTTGGTTTGATTCCCAATGTCGTAATCGTAACGATAACTGCGAATCCCAAGTCCGGTTTCTGATTGACCAATCACATACATTCCGACTCCACGAGCATCGATCGTGTCCAGAGCGTTTCTCTGGCGGAACATCAGGCTCCAAAAATCGCTCCACCCTTCTCCCATTCCTCCGCTTTGCAATGCCGACAGAGCACTCGCATTGGCGGGGCCACCTGTCAAGCGATTCGAGACGCCATGCCCGTATTCGTGAACCATGATCGACGAATCCATATCGCTATCTCGGCGTGGAGTGGTCGACGTAAACTCAAACATTTGCATTCGAGGAGCAGAGCCATCGGGCGGAGTACCAAAATTTGCATTGTTAGCCGATCCGCCATCCGCGTTGTCTTGCCCGTCCGCTTGGACCGCATCATTTCCCAATCCACCTTGCCCATAGACGTTTGTCTGAAAATTTCCGGCGGCTGGTGTGAAGCCGTAAAGATAATGGACATCGTGCAATATATTGTTCCAGTAAAACAGATTATTGATTGTCGCATTCGCGTTCAAAAGCGGAGATCGCGAACCATTAAAGGCCGCATCAAAAGTCAAAAGCGAACCGCCATCTGGACGGCTTCCTACATCTGCAACATCGTCACCATTCCTGTCCAAATGGGCATCCACGTTGTTCCCAACGGTCGTCGTAAACTCAGCTCCCGAATTGCCGTTGGTATCATGCCAACCAAACGGTGAAGCTAATGGAGAGGCCAAATGCGGGTCGACAATTGTCTGAAAAGAACCTTCAGCAGGCGTTTCCGTCGGCAAAGGCAAAACGTTGTAAGACGCGTCATCGATCCAATCCCAAGCCATTCGAAGCTCGCCCGTCGTGGCGTCGACTCCCAAATGGTACCAATGATCCCCATCGGGCGTTTTTGCAATCATCTCCCAAGCCAAATCCAGTCCGCCCGCCTGATTAGGCACCCACACACGATTGGCTTCGACTGATTCCATCGACAGTCCAGGAATACTGAGGGGAGTTTTCCGCCTTGCATCGACCCCACTCTGAAATCCGCTAATTGGACCAATGCCAACCGGCAAATTCAATTGATCCATCGCCGACAGCGCTGCGTCGATCGCGTTAATGGGAAAGTCATGAGCAAGGGACGCTGAATAGGCGTCGGTGTTTAAGTCAGGAACAAAATTACTTGAGACTGTTATCACCTGCCCAAGTCCAGTCAAATGAATTCCCAAGGATGTATTTTCAACCTCAATCCCCCCAACTTGCTGGCGCATATAAATATGCGTAATTCCAGTGTCTGCATCCGTGTACTGATCCGTTACCTTGGAACTCTGAATGGTTTCTGCATTCAAAGCATAGGTAGCCGCATGGCTCTCCAAATATTCCATCGCAAGCTCGAAAGGCGTGCCGATGCTCGGAGCTGTAAGGTACTGTTGTCCGTTGGTCCACATAGAGGTTTGTGGGATATAATATGGCACCGCCGTGAGCACCCGTCGCTCCTCCAACTGCTCAATCGACAACCAGCATTGCCACAAAGGTTGCCGAACGATCTGTCGTTTCTTGGACTCCCTAGATACGGCCCAAGTTCGTCGTAGGAAACCATCTAGAATTAGGGAGAAAAAGCGGGTCATTGGATTTCTCTGTTTTGCTCAACCAAATCTTGAATGCTGTGTCGTCTTCATCGTATCCTAAGGCAAGGGAGATTGGAAAACAATCAGACTGAAATCCAGTTGGAGGAGTTGCCGGTGAAATGCAAAAATCGTGCACTTGTTCGAGCAATAGAGCAAACATCGATAGGTTTCTCGATGAACCCCTCAGACAGAAACGTCGAGCCATAAAGATAGTGCGTATTCCCTCGGAATTCGGGCCAACAAAAAGAGCTGCTGGCAAATGGATTAGTGCAAAGTCGCTCTCGGTAAGCGTGACACACCGCTATTGAGTATCTAGCGTCGTATCGACTTTCTACTGCTTCCTCAAAACCATCGAAACTCTTGACGAGTTTCGCTGCGAAAAACTTTACACCTAGAACCGAGGGTTGACTTGATACGATTAGCGAGGGTTGGTTACCAGCCTTGGCTTACCTTGGATGGACTGCTTCGAATTGATCGAGACAGGTCTAGCCACTGTCGATTTCCGAGCTTTCGATGCCCCGCTTCCAACGACAAGTCGCTCCGGCGAATCCTCATTCAGACGCATCGCATTGGAATCGGGAGTTGGTTTTGGAGCAGGTGCTTGTTTCGGTTTGGCCGGGGTTGGCGAACGTGATATCACCGAATTTTCTGTAGGCTCATAAGACATCAACTCGCTATGCGATGACATAGGATCACTCGACGAGTACGATGATTGCGTGTTGCCCGCGCATGTTGCACACGAGCTTGAACCACCGTGATTCGAAGTCAATCCGCATGAAGAGCATTCGCCGCAATCAGACGGAACATATCGATATCCCCAAAGGTTTCTCAATCGTCCGAGCGCCGTTGGGCAGCTTTGGCACGATCCGCACTCAAACCCAGCGTTGCAGCCGCAAGGATCGCATACGGGCGGCTCGCTAATGTGTTCGTCCCAGTAAATTTCACCGCAACCCGAGCTGCAATGGGTGCTTCGAATTCGATTCGCGATTCGTGATCGCAAACTGCCGCAGGCACCTACTTCGCAATCAACGTCACCGCATGCTCCCATGCCGCAGCCATCACCAACAAAACGAACGGAGCAGCAGCCGACATGGCTTATCAACAGTCCAAATCCCAATAGCCACCCGAACAATGCAGTTTTCATAACAATGCGCCCCTGAAGAATTGCTGGCTTGCAAAACAAACGGATTCGTCGCCCCAACCTGGAGCAAACCGTCCTTCTGCTGTTCTGTATCGGCCGGTACAATCGATACAATCAGCAAATCTTTCCAACTTCTTTCGCTAGCAATTTCGGCCGATAGGAATCTGATCACCACGATGACCATTGAAACAATCCTCGACGCCCGTCTCGTCGCCATTCTTAGGTTGGAGGACCTATCGACGGCACCTCCGATCACCGACGCTTTGCTTCAGGCGGGAATTCGGGCTCTTGAGTTCACGCTGACAAACGCAGCCGCACCTGCTGTCGTTAGAAAAATGAGAGATACCCACCAAGCGATTATGTCCCAAAAAGCGGTCGTCGGCATCGGCTCTGTTCGTTCGCTCGAAGAAGCAAAACTCGCGATCGATAGTGGAGCACAATTTATAGTCTCGCCTATTACCTCGGTTCAGATTATCGATTACTGCAAACAAAACAAAGTCGCCGTCTGCCCGGGAGCTTACACCCCAACCGAAATCGCAACGTGCTGGGATGCTGGGGCCGATATTGTCAAAGTGTTTCCCGCAAGAACGTTGGGAGCTGGCTACATTAGAGATGTGCTAGCCCCAATGCCGTACCTCAAACTCATGCCGACGGGTGGCGTCGACTTAAAGAACATAGCCACGTTTTTTGCAGCCGGTGCGGTAGCCGTCGGTATCGGTAGCCAATTGCTTGATCCGATCGCCATTCAAAACAAGGATTGGAAGAAACTGATCCAGACCGCTTCCGAGTATGTGAAAGCCAGCGAATTGGATTGCAATGCAGTATGAATTCAACAATCAGCAATCATTCTTCAGAAACGCTATGGGATGTCGTCACTTTGGGCGAAACCATGCTGCGATTGACCCCTGATAGCAATCTTCGCCTTGAGCAGGCCGAAAGCTTGCAAGTGCATGTCGGAGGGAGTGAGTCGAACACGGCCGTTGGCCTATCTCGACTTGGGAAACGAGTCGCATGGCTATCCAGGATGACCGACAACCACTTGGGGAGAAAAGTCGAACGGGCCATCGCCGCGCATGGAGTCTGCACCAAGCATATCGTATGGACGAACAACGACCGCGTTGGGCTGTACTTCTTAGAAGCGGGTACTCCACCTAGAAACAGCCAGGTCATTTACGATCGTGCGAATTCTGCTTTTTCAAACTTCCAGCCAAGCGATCTGCCTTCGGACTTATTCGCTCCTTTCAAATCCAAATGGCTGCACATTACCGGTATTTCGCTTTGGCTAAGCGATTCGGTTCGCGAAACCGTCGCTGAAGCGGTAAAGCGGGCAAGATCGGTAGGTTGGCAAATCAGTTTTGACGTAAACCACCGATCGCTGCTATGTAGTGCCAAACAGGCGCGCCAATACAGTCAGTCCCTGTTTGAATCTGCGGACCTCGCTTTTTTGCCTCGACGCGATGCCAACAATCTATGGGGTATTCGTGTTGAGTTGAGCGACGAACTTGCGATGTCGCAACTGGTAGCGATGCGATCAGGCCGACCAACGGTCATGACTTTAGGAACGCGCGGTGCCATGGCGAGCGACGCGAACCATAGTATTACACAGGCGATTGAACCCGTCGAACCGATCGGTCGGCTTGGTGGCGGAGATTCGTTTTCGGCCGGGTTTCTTTCCGCCTGGTTGGAAGAGCAAGATTTGCGGCGATCGCTGCAGTGGGCAACCGCAACAGCCCGACTGAAATACAGCATTCCGGGTGACTTACCGTTGATTTCAAGGCAAGAGGTGGAGCGTTTGCTCGACGGCAACTCCAGCGAAACACTTGTAAGATAATTCGGTTCAACCTGAGTGTGGCCCAATTTACCTAGCACGACGCGCAAGACATTGAATTGGGTGGTAGATTCACTAGCTTGCGCGTCGTGCTATGAAATTTCCATTTTGCCGATCGCCTTAGGACTCAAACTCTTCGTCGTCGGAATCTGAGCCGACAACGAACTCCTCGCCACCAACAAAAATCCGATCGCCGGGGCGAAGTTTTTTCCCCCGGCGTGTTTCAACCACGCCGTTCACGAGAACACCGCCGGACTGAATTAGGTGTTTCGCCTGGCCACCAGACTGCGTTACTTCTGCCAACTTGAGAAACTGATCCAATTCGATGGTTTCTTCTTCGGGCTGGTTTGGACCTTGCATAAACGCATACTTCTTGGTTGAGGGTGTAAGTGGGCTGTGCTTTTGGCGCGCGACAGCATGAAATCTGATTTAGCACGACTCGCTGGCGCGTCGCGATGGGCATTTTGGTACCCGCCGCTCGCCTTAGAGCGTAATCGACAAAACGCGGAGTGCAATCGGGCGTTTGCTAGCACCCGACTTTGGCCAACCTTCCGTAAATTCGGCAACGTCTGCGTATTCGGCTCTATTTTCCAACGCGACTTACCGATGTTTCAAGAAAGCGACGCTCGTGTTTAGCGATCGGCTTTTCCCATTCCACCGTAACGCACGGTTGCTCGGCGTTTTAACGAACTTAGTAGGGGCCATGATTTCTCGGATCAGCAGAAATTCAAAGCGAATCATTGCGATCCTTTCCCAATATCGCAGCCCGGCGCAAATCGCGTTAGCTATTGCGATCGGGATCGTGCTCGGATTGATTCCAAAAGACAATCTCGTTGTCATCGCACTCGTTGCCATGATCGCTTTTCTTAGAATCAATCAGCTGGTCGCGTGCGCAACTGCCATCGCTCTAAGCTTTGCCAGTATATGGTTCAGCCCCATCACTGCTGCGGTCGGTTCGACGCTGCTCGAACAACCCATGATCGCCAGAGCTATCGGTTTTCTTTATCAGTTTCCCATCTTGCCCTGGGCACGCCTGGAAAACACTCTCGTTCTCGGCGGTATAGGATTGGGCATCCTAACGTTCCTCCCGGCCTTTGCGATTTGCTTTTGGCTACTTTCGAAAGCAAGCCAAAAATTAGAAAGTATCGCGTTGGAGCAGGTAGCCAACGATGCTATTCAATATAGAAAGTCTGTAGCGGAACAATCAAAATCACGTCAAGAAAAGCCGTTGCCAGAACTTAAAGTCGTTTCCGACGATCAGTACTTTACTGGTTCCGACTCACTTACTGGAACGCCTGGGGCGGTAGCGTCGACCGTGTACACTTCCGCGACAGAGTCTGCCAAATCCACCACCGAAGCCTCGGCGAAGTTGACTCGGCCGACGGATCGCCAGCGAAAACAAAGAACGATTCCAACTATTTTTACCGGGGAAGTGCTTCCGGAAGGTAACGACACATTTCTTCGTGAAACGGTCATCGAAGTGGTGCGCTATCGGAAACCATTCCCAACTGCACAAGAATCCAACCAAGTCAAAAAAGATTCGTCCGCAGTTCCTCACATACAAGGAAACCCTATGCCAACAGGAAATGGATCCACCTTCGCTTCCAAAGACTCCTACGAACAAGGCGTTGCACCAACAACGAAGGGGCTCGTTGGTCAAACGATCAGTTACGACCTCAGTCATACCGCCAGCCAAGTAGGCAATCGCGACGAATCGCTGAAGTACTTATTGTGGCATATTAATGGTTCTAAAGACTCGGTCCGAAAGACGTCGGAGAAATCGGCATGACGTTTCGTCGTCGACTTCTCATTGCAACCGTGACCCTCGGTGGCGGAATTTGCTGCTGCCAACCGATCATGCGTTCCCGAATGGAATCTCGACTTTCCGAGATCATGAAGGCAAAAGTTGAGATTGGATCATCCAAGATTTCACTTATTGACGGTACGATAGCCCTTCGAAATGTTGTCGTCCATTCGGTAATAGATGACGGCAATGCGCAATCAAGCTCTCAGTTCGATCGAATTCCTTACGTTGCACTTAAGTTTGATTGGAACAGTCTGCTGTATCGCAATTTGAAAGTGAATAGCGTCATTGCGACCGATGTTCATTGGATGGTAGCCGAACCGACTAGCGAATTCATTCCGTTTGCAGTTGAATCCCCCTCGCAATCGCCTCTTCCTGAAGAGTCCAAAGACATCGCAACCTTCGCTCTGGTAATCGAGCCGATCCTTCATGAGATGAAACAAAAGATTGCTTTTGCGTCGAGCAAGCAAAGCCAATCCCAATTAAACGTGGCTACTCGAATTCGCGACATGCTACAACATCTCGCCGAAGCGATGCCCAGCGATGGCTCTTTAAACGTGCTTCGCCAACAAGATGTCGTGGAGAAGGCAAAAATACAGTTGGCATCGATCAATCAGTTGATGGCTGAAGATCGTGTTGCTTACAAGAAGTCGGAGAAAGAGCTAATTTCCCTGACAGAATTTGCTCCGGAAAAACTGCTACAAAATCTAGCGCAACAGGCGGTTTTTACGCCGCCCAAGATTACCGTAGACGCAATGCAATTGGCAAAATCTGCAATTGCTAGGGAGTGGAACCAAAACCGATCCGTACTTCAGCTAGCCCTGCAATCCATTACTGCGTTGCGTGAGTCGCCAGCCATTGCCTCAAAAATCGATAGTCAGGTTCCGACACAGGTCAGCGTGGCCAACTCCGAATTCGTTTCCAAGTTGCCAGTCGGTTTTACACGGCTGCTCGCAGGCAAAGTAAAAGGGACTATTCAATTCACAGGGTCCCCCGCAGATTCGCCTGAATCGAATAGTGAGTTTGAGCTCGTTTGCAAAAATTTGTGTAGTCGCGACCTCGCGGACGTTGACAAACCGATTGTCAACATTCGAATGACACGTGATTCGCAATCCGCAGCTACTCCGTGGCTGACCTGTACTGTGCAGGAAATGGAATGCGTTCAGTCCGACTCAACCCAATTGCAAGTCGTTGTTCAACGTATCCTTGACGCACGTGACAAGAGCGTGGCGACCATTCAGCATGCTAACCAGGGTTGGTCGGCAAAAATATCGATTCCCTTGGGAGCTTGTGTCGATCTTTCTGAGACCGGCTTGCGTCTAAGTAACCCCAGTACCCACAAAGAGGCCCGAATCGTTGGCAAATTGATTGGAACAACGTCAGCTATGTCGGGGGACCAAAATGAGATACTCATTGAAATTGAACCGTCGAGTCTCGAAGCCATCGAAGCCGTTCTGAAGCCAAGCTACGACTTGGATACACAACGAAAGCTTTCACAAGCTAAGATTCGAGGTACCGAGCAACTTCATTTTGAGCTAGAAAAAATCAATGGACGATGGAAGCAACTAAGCGACGAGCACGATCAATCGCATCAAAGCTGGGCGGCTAGCGTGGAAGAGCTCAACGCAAAATTGGAACAACTGCTGTCCGCGTTCAAACGTACTGCGAGAGCCACAGCGGGACAATCTAAGTAGTCATCGGGTTTGACGTTCCGTTCCTGTCTTTGCGGTGCGTTTCAAAAATAAGCTCAACACGATGACAATCGCCTTGACGACTTCGTTATACTAGCGGGGCTTCGTCCACCCACCCTAACCCATTCAAGGTGATTTTGAAATGCGATCGTTCCTCAGTTGTTTTATTGTTGTCATTGCTTCATGCCTTTGCCTCCCTAGTATTGCCATCTCCGCGGATGTCCCAAAGGTCGGCGACACCGTACCGGATTTTGAGTTGCAAGGAAGCGACGGCAAGACCTACAAGGCAAAAGATTTTTTAGGCAAGAAAGCAGTTATCATCGCTTGGTTTCCGCGAGCCTTCACGGGCGGATGTACCAAAGAGTGCAAGTCGATGAAGGAGTCTGGAGATATGCTCAAAAAGTTCGACGTCGCCTACTTCACCGCAAGCACCGATTCCGTTGAAAAAAACGCAGATTTTGCTAAGAGTCTCGACTTGGATTATCCAATTCTCTGCGACCCCAAGGGAAAGAACGCAGAAATGTTTGGTGTGCTGAGCAGCGATAAAACAAAAGCGGGGCGTACGACTTTTATCATTGGCAAGGATGGAAAAATCCTCGCAGTAGAGTCCAAAGTCAACACAGAGACTCACGGAAAAGATTTGGCCGAACAATTAGAAAAGCTCGGTGTTGCAAAACTTCCCGCCAAGTAGAAAATGATGTTCCCACTGTTAGAGGAACGGCGCAAGACGTCCGGTGAAGGGACTTCTTTTAGCTGACAGCCGTAGGCGTACCACGTTCTTTTGGCCTTACTCCTATGGGTGACTGTTAACCGACTAAATCAAAAGGCCGCAAGCCGTTTAGGCGACGCCCGGATGAACGCTTTCGTAAATGCTCCGAAGGCCGATTGAATCGATTTGGACTGATTCGAGGCCGCTTATCCCCAACCACTTTAAATGATTATCGAGAGGACCGTCGAGTTCCAACACGATTCGACCTGCCTTATTCGAGCCTTCCTTTTTGGAGATCGTTCGGATCGTCGCCGGAATGTCTCCCAGTTTTGTATCGTCGGATAGGTTTGCTTGAATACGATGCACGAATCGGACTTCGCTCAAAGCGATAGAGCGAACCACTTGGCCGCTTTTCAAAATGGCAGCATGATCGCAAATCTCTTCGATCTCGCTTAGCACATGAGAGCAAAAAGCGATGGTTGTCCCCCTTTCGTTTGCTTCTCGGACCAGTTTTAGGACTTCCGATCGAACGGTTGGGTCCAAATTGGCAGTTGGCTCGTCCAAGATCATGAGCCGACACTGGCAACTCAAGACACAAGCGATCGCTAGTTTTTGCCGCATACCTGTCGACATAAAGCCTACTCGGCGTCTTAAATCCAACTCGAGACGGTCGGCAATACCGAGAGCAAGAGCCTTGTTGCCTCGCGGGTGAATCGCCGAAAAAAAATCAATGCAGTCTCTTCCTCGCATCATTCGAAATAGCTTGGTCTCGGCGGGCAAGTAACAGACACGCTGCCTGACTAGTAAACTCTCATGTTGGCAGTCCAACCCATCCGCTTTGGCGACGCCTGAGGTTGGTCGCAAGTATCCCATTAAACAGCGTATTAGTGTCGTCTTACCTGCCCCGTTCGGCCCTAGCAGACCGAATACGCTCCCCTCCGGAACGGACAATTGGCAATCGTTCAATGCGGCAAAGTTGCCATATCTTTTCGTCAGCCCTGTAACTTCTACGATATTTTGCATTTAAATTTTAAAACGCTTGAGGTGTCAAAAGTGATCGCTGGTCGGTTCTCAGTCTTTGTTATTCTCGATAGCTGTCAACTTGAGCTTTGCCAACGCGACAAGCTCCCTGGCCCACGCCTTGTCATCGAAGAGTTCGATAAGCCCTTTCAACCACGCTGCTCTCGTGCTGGGGTTTAGGTTCGCTTCGGCCCAAACCATCTGTTGCTCAAGCGACTCGATCGCAGGGTGCCGGGCCGGTTTCGGCTCAAGTGCAATTTGTTCGGACATCCGCTTCGCCAAAGCAACAATTTGGCTTTGGCGCGATGTTAGTTTTTCGTTGGCGGCAAAAACGGTGGCAAGCGCTTGGAGTTTGCGTTGAGCGAGCGCGGTGTCGAGCGACTGAGCTTTTATGCATTCGAGAAACGCTTGCTCGACCGCATCTAACTGATCCGTACCACCTCGCTTTGCCTTGCGTTGCATTTGGCGTATGGATCGGAGCGATTCTATTTCACCGAGCAAAGCGTCGACGTCCTCGCATCGTGGATCACTCGGATACAGCGCCTTGAATCGCTCTGCGGTCGATTCAACGGCAAACAGCAGATCGTCATCTGGCGAATTCAACGCAGGCGCAATTTCTTGATACAGTTTGTTAGCCGACGGTGACTGAGAAAACCAAATGATACCGAGGCCGCACGCGACCAATGTGGCGACCAGTCCGCCGATACTAAGCCATTGCGACCAAGCAGATATAGACTCGTCTTCAGGGATGACGAGGCTGGAGCGACGACGATCTTCTTCCTGAACCTCCCGGAAGTTCGTATTGCCAATGTATTCGATGCCGCTTGGTTGCTCACTTAACTCAAACTCTGACTGCGAAGGTGCCAAGCGAGTTTTGTCATCGGGCCCAGCAACTGATGGGTTCGATCCGCTTGTTTTCTCATGGTTGCTTGAATGGGACTGCTGGGTGGCTCCAACGATTGTACTTTCGTTGGGGGAAAGCGACTTGACTTCGTGCATGAGCGACTCATCGTCGTTCATGTCGATACTCGTCATTTCTTTTAGATTACGGACTTCTGTTTTGCTTGATAGCTTTTCACGAGCTCGCATCGCCAAACCGGCTCGCAGTGCTTGCAAGCGATTTCCGACGACCAGACCGGTCGGAGGCCGCATCGACGGTTCGCGTTGCAGGAGTTCATCGATTAGATCGCAAAGCTCCCTGGGAACTGACGGCTCCAATGACGCGAGCGGCGTCGAGGGGCCATAGCGAACATTGAATAAAATCTCCGGTATGTTCTTTCCTGTAAATGGGGCTCTACCTGCGATCGCCGAATAGCACATACTGCCGAGTGAATAGAGATCACTCCGGACTGTAACGGGTTTCCCTTCTGCTTGTTCGGGGGGCATAAAATCGGCGGTTCCCAAGATAGAGCCTTCCACGGTGGCTTCCATTGCACCGAATAACTTAGCGATCCCGAAGTCGGTAAGCTTCGCCTTTCCTTGGGAATTGATCATCAAGTTGGCGGGTTTGAGGTCTCGGTGAATCACGCCAAAATCATGGGCATGCTTTAGCGCCGAGCAGATTTCGATGGCGATGTCAACGACTCGCTCCCAGCCAATCTTTTTTTCTCGTCGGAGCTGCTGCTGAAGATTCTCTCCATCGACATACTCCATGGAATAGAACAAGTGCCCCTTTTCTTCGCCGAATCCGATCAGCTGGACAATATTGGGATGTTTTAGTTTGATGAGTGTTTGAATTTCAGCGTCAAACCTGCGACGGAAACGCTGGTGCATCGCCATACTGGACGATATCACCTTGACTGCGACTGGATCATTGGATTTAGAATGAGCACCAAGGTAAACGGTCCCCATCCCCCCCTGCCCGAGAATTCGGATGATCTTGTATGGGCCAATTGTTTCGAAATCGAGGGACACGGTGGATGAGACTCAGAAAATAAGAAAAGGGATTCCTGCTCGCCGACCCTATTCTAACTCATATGTCGCGCTCGGTGATCGTCTAAGCTTGGAAACGCACCGAAGCAGGTTTTTTCGATGGCGATAGGACATGGGACATCGACTCCCATGAGCCATCCTCTAAGCTCGCAACGGTTTCGTCTGCATGTTTGATCCCGTACTCAATAGACTGGATCAAGCGGGTTCGCATACAACCAAGTGAATCGAACAAATGTGGGTGAATCATACCGACTGCAGCCTCGCAAATACGTTGATTCATTCTTGGCGAAACGGGGGAATGCGAAAGATGTTCATCGAGCCAAGCTCGACAACTCGCTTGCAGAAGGGACCACACGACTTTGGATTGGTCGCCCAACATTCGCTGGCTATAGTCCTCTGCAAATTCCTCCATCCGGGAAACAGAAAAGGAGTACTGGGCTCCGAGGCTCGAATGGGCAAAATACCCGAGCAGTAAATCCGTCCAGTGTTCCAAGTAGTGTCGCAGCTGGTTCAACTCCTCCGCCTCCGGCAACCCTTGTTCAACCCCTTCAAGAATGATCTTGAGGCATCGATTCCGAACCTCCAGATGCGATGACAACACGTTGTGCAAAATCGCGCGAGAATCACAGTCAACTTCACGCTCTTCAAGTTGGGAAGCAACCGCGACACAAACTCGCGTCAGAGGTTCTGCGAGCAGTATTTCTTCGATCACGCTCCGCAGTTTATGCCAAGCTCGCACGCGGCTTGAAACACTCATTGAAAGTGTCTTCGACCGAAGATTGGAGAGCATCGCGTTCCAACCATCGAATCGAATACGATTACGAAGCCAGTATTCATTGACTGCTTCAACAGGCAATGGGTCGCGTTCGCAGACAAGCGTCGCTCCGTGGTAGCCCCACAACCCCGCCATTTCAACTAGCCAACCAGAATGCATGGAATTTCTCACGTGTTTGTAATCGCTTCATTTCAAAGCGCATTTGAAATCTCCGACGGCTCTAGGTTCATCGAAGTTGGGTTACAACTCAAGTGGACGCCATCGGAAAAGATGGGATGAATTCAGGTTTCGTCGACTCAATCGGTACAAACGCCATACCTGTCTCGGCTCTGCAAAACTTCGGGATTCTGGGGAGCTGCGATTGAAGATGGGGTATACTCATTCTCGATGATAAGGCTCATTCTTGACTCGAAACATGGACCTACCGGCATGAACACCAAAACAATCCGCAAAATCGTCACAATTCAACTCGCAGCCTTCTCTTCCGTTGTTGCGATTTCCAGTCAGGCAAATGCAACACAGCACAAACAGATTATCAACGGCAAAGAGGTGATCGTTCACAGCAGCCCAATTCCCGTAATTCTTCATCGGTTGGTGCCGCCACAACACGGCCGACATGTCACGCAAAAAGAAGTCTCCTCTGGACACGTGCCACAGCCTCGAGCCATTGTGCCTGCTCGCAAACGACCTTAGAGCAAAGTTGAACTTCGAACCATATCGTAGCTCATATCGTGAGAAACCAGCTGCAATGCAAAGGTTGTTGAACGTAGGTCTCTCACGAAACCAGATATATGGGTAGACCTGCGACTACCAAAATTGCGGCAGCAGCGCAGTGACCACGAAGAAGACCAGAAGAACCAAAGCGACGTACCACCAAAAACTTTGCATTTTGGAAAAAACGCCAATCGAAGGCTGCTCTTTTTCCTCCGCCGCATCATCATAGTCATCTTCCCCATACCCGCCCAATGCGAGGGCGGAATGCGAATAGGCATCCGGTTCTGCGTCGAGATCAGCCGTCCCGACTAAGTCCCGAGGGCCTGGGTTTCTCTTGACTAGCGACGAGACGTTTCGTTTCGTGTTGCAGTGGCGACAAATGGTTGCAATTGTGGCCACACGTTTTCCGCATCCATGGCAGTCGGTGAATTCAAGTCTTCCAGAAGGTAGGGGCGGCATGATTGTGCTTCATCGGGGGTGACGGATTAGGCGAGCAGTTGCATGAAGTTAACTGGCACGATATGGAGACATTGGGAGGCGAGAGTAGATACCATTATAGACATGAAACGGAAAAACTGCGTCCCAAAAAAGCATGCACATTCCATCTGATGCCCTCCACCCAATGCAGCCTATTAGACGAGGGCTCGCCGTTGGCTCAGTTGAGACAATCGCGATGGAAGTGGTTATAGTGTGAGGTAGTTTTGATTGCGATATCGTTCAACTTCTAATCCAATTTCTCACGCTCACAATGACCACACAAAACTTCAAGTATCAGTTGCTGAACGAGGCGGGACAGCCGACTACGTTCCTTTCGAAAAAAGGGAGCTTTGACGGAAAACAGCTCGACCTGGCAGGAGAGCAGTATCGAGCTGCCGACATTCTTCATACCATGCAGGCGAAGAAGGCATTCATTTTTGTCGTGCCCAGTGCCGAGGGTCAGCCAAAGGCAATATCCATCCTGATGCACACGGGGAATGTAAAGCAGCTAAGGTCCGATATTGATCGCATCCGAAGTGCTGTACAGGTCGGCAAGGAGGAAGAAGCCTGGCAGGCAGGTGGACGAGTTGGTGTGTTTCGCAAGGAACAATGTCCGTGCTGTACAGCGACGCTGAATCTTAGTCGATTCGAACCGCCCCCCCAACTGTTTTGCGACTATTGCGACACGGTGTTCACCGTTCCGATTCAGCCGGAAACGCCAAAGAACGAGGTGGAATACAAACTTTGCGAACACTGTGGAATGTATTCGCATCCGAGGCATTTCACTGAGTTTTATTTCTACTTTCTTTTTGTTGTCTACGGGTACTGGACGAATGAATCGACGCGTTGCCCGGCGTGTATGCGTGGTACAGCCTGGAAAATGCTGGCCGTCAATTTCCTATTTATTATCGGTATCATTCCGGCCATCTACCAACTCATTCGCGCCTATGCAAGCGACAAAATCGCAGGCCCTTTTTCAGGCCTACATGCCGCAAACTTAAAAGCGACCAAACGCAACTATTCGGCCGCAACGAAAATCTACCGATCTATTCTCGAGCGCGTACCGTTTGCAGCTGGAGTGCATTACAACTTGGGACTCGCCCTCGTTCAGAACAAAGAATGGGAGAGAGCATCGGCGGCTTTCGAGCTCTCGCTCGACGATTGCAGCAATTACCGTTACGCCGCCGGTGGACTGATGCATTGCTATGAAGCGCTCGGCCGAACCGACGATTTGAAAGCGATGCAGTCACAGTGGAGCAGTCCTGAGGCCGAAAATGAAATACCAATCGACGCAACGTCCGCGCAAGCGTGAGACCTGTGTCAATTAGCCGGTGGGCGCTAGCCCCGGTTCCCCAAGGTGCTCGACATTCCTCGAGAACCGCGGCTAGCGCCGATCGGCTAATTTAGCCATTTCACACAAAGACTATTGCTGACATGCTTACAAAAATGAATGAGAGACCGACGAACATGGAGTTTCAATCCCAACGAAGGCAATTCTTCTCACAGTCTGCGGCAGGACTCGGCTCGATCGCCTTGGCGAGCATGTTGAGCGCAGACTCGAAATCAGCATTAGGGACGCTCGGGACTGGCGTGCCAGGCGTCCTAACGGAGCTTCATCACAAGCCGACAGCGAAACGGGTTATCTATCTCTTCCAGTCAGGTGGCCCATCGCAACTTGATTTGTTTGACTACAAGCCGAGTTTGAATGCACAGCATGGCCAGCCACTTCCTGACTCCGTGCGAAATGGACAGCGATTGACGGGCATGAGTGGTAACCAAGCGATCTTGCCTCTTGCGAAAAGCATTTTTCAGTTTCAACAGCACGGCGAATCGGGGGCTTGGATTAGCGAGCTGTTGCCGTTCACGGCGAAGATTGCGGACAAGCTCTGCATAGTACGCTCCATGACAACGCAAGCGATCAATCATGATCCCGCAATTACCTTTTTTCAAACCGGATCGGAGATGGCGGGGCGGCCCTCGATCGGTTCGTGGATGTCCTATGGGCTTGGAACCGAGAACGAGAATTTGCCCGCTTTCGTGGTTTTGGTAACCAAGGACAAAGGGGGGCAACCTCTGTATCAACGGCTTTGGGGAAGCGGTTTTTTGCAGTCACGCTTTCAAGGCGTTCAGCTGCGAGCAGGGGCTGAGCCGGTATTGTTTCTCAACGATCCGGATGGGGTTTCGCGAGGCCAACGCCGGTCTATGTTGGACTTGAGCCGCGAGATGGATTTGGCTCAGCGCGAGCAAACGCTCGATCCTGGTATCGACGAACGCATTGCTCAATATGAAATGGCTTATCGACTGCAGGCCTCGATCCCCGAAGTGAATAACTTGGCCGATGAGCCGGAACATGTTTTGAATTTGTATGGTCCCGATGTGAAGAAACCCGGATCGTTTGCCGCCAATTGCTTGTTGGCTCGAAGATTGGTAGAACGCGGGGTGCGATTTGTCCAACTGTTTCACCAGGACTGGGATCACCATGGCGGTTTGCCGGCTGGTCTGAAGAGGGAATGTTTGCAAACCGATCAACCATCGGCTGCATTGGTGGCCGACCTAGAACGATGCGGACTGCTTGAGGATACGTTGGTCGTTTGGGGTGGCGAGTTTGGTAGAACGAACTACTGTCAGGGCAAACTAACCGATACGGATTATGGTCGAGATCACCACCCACGGTGCTTTAGCATGTGGATGGCTGGTGGTGGCGCCAAGCCTGGCCTGTCATTCGGGCAAACGGATGAGCTGGGCTACAACGTGGTCGACAAACCAGTTCAAGTGCATGATCTGCATGCCACGATTTTGCATATGCTGGGCGTTGATCATCAACGACTGACCTATCCATTTCAAGGTCGCAGGTTCCGACTCACGGATGTGCATGGTGTTGTTCAGCACGAGATGCTGACAAGCTAAAATGGTATTCAGATGCCTCGATAACTCTGCAATTGAGAAGCTACTCGCAGGTTATTCAGGCTGCTAACGGGCGATTGCCCTTGAGATTCCCATGCCCTGTCTGATCCCCAGGAACGCAAGGACGTACCATTGGAAAACAAGCTACTTCGTAGTGTCGAATAAATCTCGAATCGCCTTAAAGTCAACGGACGCAGGGATCTTCTCAAGAGTAAAGTTTTCCTCGTCGAGCAATGATTGGTTTACATCACCCATGAATTTCCAATCTCGAAACCGAATTTCGTGTTCAACATGATAATCACCTTCTTTCGAGTGAATTCGGGATACCCACGGCACCCATCTGTTTTTCTCGATTTCTTTCCATTCAGAACGATTCGTTGCGTACACGGTATAGTCTTTTAGTGTTTCCTTGGTAGCTGGCTTAGACTTCGCACCCATGGAAATTGCGATCAATTCTTCTTGCGACTGGTTCCTCGTGAGAAATTCAATTTCTTCTACAAACCAATCTTCATCTTTATTGAAGGTAAATCTATGGACACCGCCACCTTGATTTGTGGTCGTAAATTTAGTTCTTCCATCCTTCTGGAGTTCCTCCTCCAAAACAGTGAAATTCATCGAAGCCCAACCGTTTTCCTTATCGTCTAACATACCACCCCCATTGGTTGTAGCTGTAGAAAAAGGATGTTTCCACCGAGTCTCTGTCAGCTCCCCGGTTATGCCAGCTCTGATCTGAAATCGTCTCAAGCTTTGGTTCGGCCTGTCATTTTTTGAATGCCTGAAGTACCAACCCTCATTCTCGTGAATAAGTTGCGATTCCCTCATTGCTAGCCCTAAGTCTTGGCTACCAAAAACGGAATAGAACAGTCCGTCCAATCTTTTCCATTGCCCCTTTTTGCCAAACACCACCCGCTGCAAAATTCGATTTGAAACCAACCTTTTTTGCTTCTCGCTTTTTCCCCCCGGGGTGTCCGCTCGCGGAACGTCGACGATATCCACATCAAGCGAAATCTTTTCAATCAATACAGAAAAGCTCTCGCTGAGGACTGCCTGCTGGAGTTGAAAATGTGCGAAACGGTCGTTCACATCGATTGCCTGCCCTAAAACCTGCCCGCTAAATGACGAAACAAAAACAAATACAACCATTACTGCGCGACTCATTTTTATACCTATCAAGGAAAGTGCATTATAGGGGAGGTAAAGTAAATTCACTTTTTGCAAACAACAACTACTGATAGTTGTTGTAGCTTGTACCGGAAGACGGCACTTCAGAGACGTGATCTATTAATCTTGCGGACTAAATTTTCAGAACGCCTCTATTTCCAACAACGGCGGGCAAAGATTCTGGGTTTGCGTGTACACATTTATGCCTTTTTCTTCAACAGAGTTCGCCTTACAAGATGAACCGATTCCATTGAGGTTCTTTTCGCATTTGCATTGACGGTATTCAAAGCAAACAATCGTTTTGACGAAATTAACTTCAACTCCTTGTCCCGGTGTGGCTGAAGGGCGAACGGATGTTTTTTCGCCTTGATTTTTAGGAATAATTTGGCTCTCCTTTTTCTTGATGACTCCATCTTCATAGGTGTTGCAACCATATTTTTGTCAAACTGTAGCGACGCACATTGACAAATTGTTCTTCCTTTCAAGTCCATGAACTTTAGGTCGTTTGCAACCGAAAGTTCCGCAGGTATACGATATACAAATCCGTCAATTAAGTCTGTATTTACCGTGAGTTCCGCCTCGGATTTTCCATCGAAATGGAGCACCGCTTTACCCTCGAGATCGATCACTTCCTGACCTGTAAGTGATCGAGAACTTGCTATGAAGATGAAGATCCAAATCGTTGCTCGCATCCGAGCAAAAGTTTGCCTAGAAATGGGCGAATGGGCGAATGGGCGAATGGGCGAATGGGCGAATGGGCGAATGGGCGATTTGCCTAGAAATGGGCGAATGGGCGAATGGGCGACATCATTAAATCCATCGGGGCTATTGAATTTTCTTTAACGGAGATTAGCCGTGATTGTTCAAAGAGTCAACTATTTCGAGAAATAAAAATTGACTATTCACGAGTGTGCCTGCCTAATGGGCTTCGTAACGAAAATGACAACTCTGGATTTGTCGCACCGCCAATGGCGGTGCGACAAATCCAGAGTTGTTCGATCAGGCCACGTGAATGTAGAACGCCAAAGCTGCGGACGGTGGGGTCAAGCCCCAGCCGTCCTGAAATTCTTTACAGCGTTGCAAAACGGGGCAAGGGAAGAAAATCGCGTTGGGAAAATACACTAGCTACCCGTTAACCGCCAAATTCCTTTAGCCAATTAGCTTTCTCGTCTTCGCTTAGTTCTCGATTTTTGGACTCGGATTCCATGTCCGCTATCGATTCCGGGCTATCGGGACCTTGTCGGGCGATTCGAGCGCGATTTTCCAACTGCCGATCGAGCCACTCGTCGCTGTCAAGGACTTTGGCTCCACGCGCTGACGCTTTGCGATGGATCGCGTGGTCGGAGGAAACCACAGTCAATGTCTTAGGGGCCGAATGGCGACGTATCTCCGTTTGAATCAGTTCGTCTGCTGAATCCCAGTCTCTTGCGAAAACAATTTGGATTCCGTAATGCGTATATTTATCCGGCAGTCCCGGAGGCGCTTTTTTGGCATCGAACACGATCATCGTTTTGTCCCGCATCGACTCGTCGATGAGATCGAGCAGCAGATGCAACAATCGACCGCGAGCAGCTCGCAACGCATTCGTGCCGTCCATTCCGCGCTCGACCGACGTGCTCTCGAACATCAAGTTGTAACCGTCGATCAACAATCGCATTTTGAGATACTACCGATTTGCCAATCGGCTGTTGCGGTAGCCATAGACAAAATACACAGCCAAGCCGACCAAGCACCAAACGCCAAATCTCAACCAATTGAGATGCCCGATCCCCGCAATCAAATAAAGATTGGTGATTACTCCAAGCACTGGAATAAGAGACCATTTTCGAATCGAGGTCAAAATAGAGAGTGCCAGGAACACCGCCCAAAAAACGAAGTACGGAAACTTTTCCCAGGACCAGTTATGGGTCAAATCATGATTGTCGGGCAGGGATCGCATGAAGGCTGAATAAAGTAGAAACAGGACAGGCATTACGAACTGACCATTGATATAAGGGACTTTGAATCCTGATCGCACCACCGCGTTGCCGCTCTTGGCTGTTTCATTTCGGTCAATTGCGTTGAGTTCGAGAATTCCGCCGCAAACCAAAACGAATGCGAACAACGTCCCAATCGAACACAGATCCAATACGATTTGAGAGTTCAAGAACAACGTGGGTATCGCGACTGCAATGCCAGTCACAATGGTCGAAAACGCCGGGGTCTTGAATCGAGGGTGGATCTTGGCAAACTGCTTGGGAAGCAAACCGTCGCGCGCCATACTCATAAAGATTCGAGGCTGCCCGAGCTGGAAAACGAGAAATACGCTGGCGACTGCAATCACGGCGCTCATGGAAATGATTCCAGAAAGCCAATTGAGATTGTGTTTGGAGAAGACGATCGCGAGCGGATCATCCACGTCTAGCTCTTTGTAGTTCACCATCCCTGTCAGCACAAACGCCAAAATCACATACAGAACAGTACAGATGCCGAGCGTGAGTAGTGTTGCCAGCGGAAGGTCCCGCTTCGGATTTTTGCATTCTTCCGCGGTGGTTGAGATTGCATCGAAACCAATGTAGGTAAAGAAGACCGCGGCGATTCCTTGCAAAACACCTGTTGCTCCATTGGGTGCGAAGGGAATCCAATTGGACGGGTTCACATAAAAGGCACCGATGACGATCACTCCAAGCACGACACCGAGCTTTAAGAAAACCATCGTATTGCTAGCCAGCTTGGATTCTTGGATTCCGATATAGACCAAGCAAGTGATAACCAAATTGATCGCGAGGGCAGGTAGATCCAGAATGATACGCATACCGCCCAATCGAGGTGCGTTCTCCCAAATTGCGACTAGGTCTGCTTTGAACGTGGGGTTCTTGAGCGTGTCAGCGGCCTTGCCTGCTTCCTCGGAACAAGAGTAGTAATCAGTTTCTAACCAGCCAGGCAAAGGGCAACCGATCCCATTGAGAATATTTGAAAAATAGTCCGACCATGAAAATGCAATCGTACTATTGCCAATGGCATATTCCATCAGCAGATTCCAACCGATTAGCCAAGCGATTAGCTCGCCGAAAACAGCATAGGAATAGGTGTAAGCACTGCCGCTGACGGGAATACGAGAGGCGAATTCGGAGTAGCACAACGCGGAAAACAAACAGGTGATGGCGGTTAGCACAAACAAGATGCTCACCGCTGGTCCACCGTCTGCGGCTGCTTTTCCGAGTGTTGTGAAGATGCCTGCCCCAACGACGGCTGCGATGCCGAAGCAGGTCAAGTCGAGCAAGTTCAGGCTCTTGACCAGCGACGTGCCCGCCGTTTCTCGATCGGTTGATTCTTGATGTAATTCCTCAACGCTCTTCTTGCGGAAGATCCGTGCCAAAAGCGATCCAGTACTCATGCTCGTTGTACCATTTCAAAGGATAAATTCTGTCGTTCAACTGGTTTTTCGAGCATTTGTCGATCGGGAGGACACAATCACAAAGCCACTAAATACAATCAAGGCAAGCCAGACCAGCGCAAATCCAAAAGCTCGGCCCAGCGATACCGATTCATGAAATAGAAACACGCCGAAGAGGAATTGTAGCGAAGGAGCGATGTACTGGAGCATCCCCATGGCCGCCATCGGCACTGTTTTGGCCGCAGCCGCAAACAAAACGAGGGGCAACGTTGTGATTGGGCCACCCAGTACAAGAAGCATCCAAGTGTTTGCCGTTCTAGGTTCGCTATCGTGCGAAACATACGCAAAATAAGTTAGTGCAATGAGCGAAATCGGAGTCAAGAGTGCAGTCTCCATGCCAAGCCCTGCCACCGCCGGCAAAGTTGTCTTTTTCTTCGCTGCAGCGTACAACGCAAACGAAATTGCCAGCGTAATCGCAATGAATGGGAATTCCCCTGTTTGCACAGTCATGACCGCGACCCCCAAGGCCGCAATGGAGATGGCGAGCCATTGAACGGGATGCATTTTCTCGTGAAAAAGAAGCACACCAAGCAACACGTTGAGCAATGGATTGATGAAGTAGCCGAGACTTGTTTCGACGACAAACCCGTTTTGAACCGCCCAGATGAAAACCAACCAGTTGATACTGATCAAGCTCGCCGAAACCAAACACAAGGCGAGCCGTTTCTTGTCCTTTGTAAGCTCGCGAATCGCGGGCCATTGCCGGCCAAGGCTGATAACCAGCAACAGCGTCATCAACGACCATACGATGCGGTGGCAAATGATTTCAAAAGAATTGACCGGTCGCAGCAGTTTCCAATAGAGTGGAAAAATCCCCCAAAGAATGTAAGCCGCGACGGCTTGAAGATAGTTCAATTCGTCCCCCGCAAGATCTGGACATGCAGAGAGTGCATTACGCTTTCAACTTTCCGTCGAGCGCGAGCTGATGGAAAAAGTGGGGAGTCGATTCTTGGTTTTTGAGCAACCAGTCGATCGTTGGCTCATTGTTCATGGCTTTGGCAATGGCTTTGGTGGTGGCTTCGCGGTTGGTTTTGAACAATAGTTCTGGGTCGTATTCAACATCGACAATGGACGGATCAAGCCAGACCGAGACAATGATTCCCAGATCGTTGGCTTTTTCCTTGGGGATGTGGCCAGCTCGAACTGCGTCGAGTACACCGTGAGCGATTGCAGCCTGAACGGTGCCCATCAAGATATTGGTATAGAGGGAGCTATTGACGGTAACTTTGCTGACCATGACGGTCGCTGGCTTGACTTGGACGTCGCTGTTCAGAATGGCGAAAACCTTGGTGTGCCCTTTGACTTGGTTACCGATTAATTGTGCAATTGCAAAACCGACCGGACCGTCAAGTTCACCAATCACAATTTCGGGCTCGGCGGCGGACCATGCCGGTTCGGCCTCGACTAACGCTTCGCCAGTTCTCATGACGATTCGTCCCATCGGTTTGGTTTTGGACTTGGTGGAAGCTTTCTTTTTCTTGGCCATGCTGAAATCTCTTGTTGGAAGGGAAGGATCGTGGAATTTAGTCGAGGAACGGGACGATTGTACTCAAATCCGTTTTGCAGAGGAGCACTTGCTGCTCCGTACTTCGCATAAACAGCCAACGATGTTCCACGACGGCAATAATGGAGGACTCCCAATCTATTTGGAAGACAAAAAGAGAGGCCCGCAAATTTGGGCCCAACAAGGGCTTTCATGTCGCCGGACATGAAAAACCCGCTTTAAAAAAACCCACAACAATAAACGGAGAGGACAGGATTTGAACCTGCGGTAAGAATTTCTTCCTACGCCGAATTAGCAATCCGGTGCTTTCGACCACTCAGCCACCTCTCCAATTACCCGTATTCTGCCTAATTCCTTCCGGAATGCAAGATCGATTGCCAGATTCCTTTTGGTTATCCAGCTTCCGTTTCCCTCAAAGGGGGTTCCATCATCAAAATCCCGTATCGAATCAAATCGACAAGGCGGATTTTGCCAACCTTTTCCAAGGCTTTCCATCTTATCGCTTCGATCGTTCGCATGAATACTCCCGATTTTTTGGCGATCGATTTGTTCAGCTCACCTTAGCTCTCTGTCGGCACCGCATCACGCTCCCGGCAATCCATAGACTTTCACAAATCGTTGTATCCCTATTCGAATCGTGGCCGTGCCACCAAAAAAAAGGAACTGGAATTTGCCATCTCACCGTTCGGGTGCAATCTTTATATGTCGATCATGGGCGATCGATTGCGAAGCCAGCCGTGACTTGGTCTCACGGTGAAAGTGGCTAAACGTTGCTACGGTACAGGGTAATTCGCATTCGCCCATTTTCGTTTTTGAGCTTGAACTATCACGGACGACTTTCTACAGGGTGTTACGATGCGACGCATGATGCACGCAGCAATGTTTTTTTTGGCCAGCGCTCCCCTCCTTCAAGCGCAGACTTCAACCGTCAAGCCGCTTCCGCCCCAACCGCTTGCCAGTCATTCCCTACTTTCCCTGTCTTCTGAAGTGCGTAACGATAAAGAAGTTGTGGAAGAGCAACAGGTTCCTGCCTCTAAAGCGTTGCCGACACAGTCAAATCCAGCTTCCTTTCTGCCACGGGATTCCGGACGTCCCTACTCTCAACTTTTAGGCTATGTGAGCTGCAGCGATTGGAGCCCAAACCTTTGGAATGGATACTCCAGCGAACGGGCTGCTAAGGTAGCCGTGATAAACCAACATTCGGACATGCAATGCCGCTGTTTCGATTGCAAGAAGAATTCCATGCTGAATCATGCTGCCGTGTGCGGCAGCGATGGTTGCTCTCTCGGCGATTGTTTTGGTAATGCATGCAAGGGGAAAGTAGGTGCAAAGATAGTAAATCGCTACCGACAATCCCTATCGACGCTTCACGTTGAGCCTTCCGATTCCTGCGGGGCTGCATGCGGTCCCGCTTGCTCTGCTCCGACCTGCGTCGCACCCGCGGCTTGCAATACCGGAACCTGTGACGCCAGCGCGGTTTATCCAGCCGCGCAAACTCAACCCGCGATAAGTATGCAACCATCCCGTCCGAGGATGGCGAATCCTGTCATTCGCAGTCCACGCTCAGCCATGAACGTGCAAGACACCAATCCGAACATCGATTCCCGACGGTAGGTTTCGGTGGTCTCACGAAACGACTTAATCGATGTTTACCCGCCAATTGGTTAATCGGGCGGGGCGAGGCTCCTGCCGAGACACGAAATTGCAAGCTCGCCAGGTGCGTAGTCTCATATATTTCGGTTGATTGTGCTTCCCAATGGTGAGTTACCTAATTGCACGGAATTGCATAGCACTCAAAGAGACCTTGCGGTTTGAGGCGATTCTTCGCTCCCTGCCACATTTTCGATCATTTCCCATCGAAGTTTGCCGAAGAATAGACAAGCACGGATTGGGAAGTCGGGTCAGTTGCAAGACTGATCGGCTGACATCATGGTCGTGGTGTGACGATGGAGCGGCATACCACGACCTTTTTTATTATTTTTTCGTTGGAAGTAGCACTGGCGGTTGGCTTAAGCTCTTCAAGTATCTGTCCATGTACTCTTGGAACTCGCTGTTGGCCAATTTCTGGGCCACCATCGTTGCGGCTCCTGCTCGAATCCCTTTGTCAAGCGAGACGCCATCGATCCCCGCGGTCTCAAACTGTCCCTGAATCGCTTGGACTTGCGGGTCGTCCAAAATCCGTCTAATCGCTTCTTGCTTTTGATCCGCCATATTTTGGACGGCTGCGGCTCGCCATGCGATCGTCCATTTCCCGGTAGATTGCTGGACGAGAAACGCGGTCTCTACGGTCGACGTGCCAGCCAGGACATCGGTGCGAACATTCGTCGCCCTGAAATAACTGGCCTTCCTTTTCTCTGCCTTGGAAATTGCACTCTTGATCCAATCACTCTCTTCCAACGTTTTTCGGGATGCCTTCTTTCCCGTTCCCGTCAACTCTTCTAGCAAGGAGTTCATCTGCGACTGCATCAATTGTCCCATCAGAGACGACAGATCAGGCTGTTGGTCCTTTGAGTCGACCAGCAGCATCACGTCGCCTGAGCCTTGAAACTCAATAGGCTTGTCCAAACCGTGCGAAACAATCGCCAAACGAACGGTCCATTGCTCATCGCCCTCTTCTGTTGGATAAAATCGGTCCGAAAGATCGGGAGGACCAAGTGTCGGATCGACTTTCTTGTTCTTAAGCTCATCCACTAGACTGCTTGGCTTTCGCGTCTCGATATCGGCAAGTCTTTCGTGCCAACTCCAAACAGCTAACTTGCGATTTTGGTCGCTTGCGATGTTCACCCTTGAAAGAGTTGCAGGTTTGATTTTGAGGATCACAAACTGATACGGCTCGTCTTCGGGATTCTCTAATTCAGCATCGATTCGCTCCAGCTCTTTGCCCAGAAAGAAATTGAATGCGCCATTTCTCGCGACAGGTTGACCGCCAGCTTGAGCATCGGTATCGAGAAGTTTTTGGAGACGTTCCTTCAAAGTTAACTTGGCTATGGCCGCCGACTGCTTGGCGAACTCGACTGCTTTCAAATACGCATCTCGATCGTCTTTTTCCAACCAACTCTTGGAAACAGCGATCTGCAATTCGTCGATCCCATGATTCAAAACAAAACCGCGGAGCTGCCTCTGATTTTTAAGGTACACAACATCGACCGCCAGCCTAGCTTGATCCCGAGGCTGGCCAAGTAAGCAGCTACCCACAGATGCAACAAAAGCCCATACGAGTGCAAAACAGACAATCTTCAGTCTAAACATGGGTACATTCCGATAGCTGATTGAGCTAGAACGGCTAAGTTGGGTCGACTTCGGGCGCGTGAATTGGATAGTAAATTCACTAGCTCGCGCGTCATACTAAGGTAGTTTTTATGCTGCCGCTCGCCTCAGAAGCGTTGTTTTCCTCGGTTCTTTTAGGTTAGTGTATCAGCTTGGCGATGTCTAAGTTACACTTGAGGTTGCTTTGAATTCGAACATTTTATTGCATAGAGCAAGTTCGAGACCGTTTTGACTAGCCTGGAGAATAAAAAAGGACGCATGAACTCAAATCAGCCATCGACCGACGAAAACAATCAGCCTTTCGAAGACACTGCGGACTTGGTTGAGGGCAGCATTTTGGGAGCTCAGGTCAAGAAAAAACCACCCATGTATCAAGGGGATGCCGCTGACCTGCTGCCGCAATTGCAGCTCTATGCGACTCCTCTCGAAATGACGGATATTTCCCCAGCGGCCTGGAATAGTATCGTCGAGTACTGCCTCCAGATTTGGTCTTGGAATCAAAGCATCAACTTGACGCGGCACACGACGCCGGAACTTTTCGTCAAACGGGATCTGCTCGACGCATGGCATCTGGCCAAATTGCTTGAGCCGGACGAGGAGATCTTAGACATCGGGGCAGGAGGTGGCGTACCTGGAGTCTTGGTCGCGATCCTTCGGCCTGATGTTCAAGTTACCTTGTGCGACAGTGTTGCCAAAAAGATGACTGTCTTAACACGCGTCATCGACCATTTGAAATTGAAGATCCCTGTCTACCCACTGAGTGTCCAGAAAGTCCTCGAGGAGTTTCGATACGATACGTTGACGGCCAGAGCCGTTGGTCCACTTTCGCGACTATGCACTTGGCTTGAAGACGACTGGCACAAGTTCCGAAGGCTGCTTGCGATCAAGGGACCGCGTTGGGTTGAAGAACGGGGCGAGGCCCGCCACAAAGGTCTTATGAAGAACATCGAATTGCGACGCGTAGCAGGCTACACCATGCCAGATACCGATTCGGAAAGCACGATTCTTCAATTGCTGCGTCCTAGGCCGTAACTTCGCTGAATACGTAGGCCAAGGTCAAGCCTAGTGGTGCGATTCTTAGTTATCGTGGGATAGGCTTCCAGCCTGTCGTTGCTGCGGATGATAGGCTGGAAGCCTGTCCCACATCCTTAAACTCAAGTTTTTAAATCAAGGTCAATTAGTGAAATCGGCACTAGTACGACGCGTAAACCCCATCAGCGATTCACTAGCTTGCGCGTCGTGCTAGGCAGACTTTTACAAGCTCAAACCTTAGTCAGCACGCCCGGCTGTTTCGAGGCCCGGGGATGCGCTTTGGTGTAAGCTTGCTTGAGCGCGGCGGTGCTCACATGCGTGTAAATTTGTGTGGTAACTAGGCTCTTATGGCCGAGCATTTCTTGCACGCTTCGAATGTCCGCACCTCGATCTAACAGATGCGTAGCAAAACTGTGCCTGAGCGTGTGGGGCGTCGTCCGAGTATCTAGACCGCACTGCTTGATATGCTTTTCGAGCATTCGAGCAATGCTGCGCGTTGTGAGTCTTTGTCCAAATTTGTTCGTAAAGGTAGGCAGGTCCTTGGAATCGCCGTGATCCGCTCGTTTACGAACTGCATAGTAGGAATGCAAAGCTTTGGCAGCATGTGATCCAATCGACCCGATCCGCTCCTTTTTGCCTTTACCGCGAATACGAACCGTACCTTCGTCAAAGTCCAAATCGCGATCGTTCATGCCAACGACTTCGCTGACTCGCAATCCCGCGCTGTAGATGACTTCAAATATGGCGATGTCTCTCAAGCCCATTGCATCATTTGAATCGGGAGAGGAGATCAAGGTGAGGACTTCTTCGGCCGTTAAGAAGTGCGGAAGTTTGCGCTGTCCACGCGGATTACGAAGCGGTTTGGCTGGATTCGTGTCCGCCATCTGTTGTCGTTGAGCAAACCGATAAAAGCTGCGAAGCGAGGCGAGCTTGCGGGCTATGCTCGTGCGAGCGTAGCCTGCGTCGTGCAATGCGGAAACGTAGACTCGGAGATGGGATGCGTCGACGTCCCGAGGTACCACTTTTTTTTGGCCTTCGTCGGTCAAAAAGTCCGCCAAATCCATCAAGTCTTCGCGATAGGATTTGATGGTCAAATCGGAAGCGTTACGCTCAACGTCCAAATAGCGTAAAAACTGAGCAATTTCAGCGTGCATCCATGTGTCCTTTCGATTGTAGGAACTTTCTACCCAAGTATTCTACAACGCAAAACAGAGTCACGCTTAAACAACCAGAAACGGCTTTTCCAATCGTGCCGAATCGGGCGTTACAACGGCGATCTCGTACCCTTGGTCGGTCCCCGCCGCTCCCCAACGTCCTTGTTTGTCGATGGCCAAAAAGTTGATATGGAGATCAGCAGGTTTTTTCTTTTCGGTTTTTGCAATGCGTTCAATGGCAGCCCGACACGCTGCTGTTGGCTCCATTCCTGAACGCATGAACTCGACAATCAAAAAAGAACCGCAGTGCCTCATTACGTTTTCGCCAATCCCGGTTGCACCGGCGGCTCCTATTTCGCCATCGACGTATAGCCCACTGCCGAGGATTGGGCTATCGCCAACTCGGCCAGGCATTTTGTAAGCCAAGCCACTGGTCGAGCAACCACCTGCAATGTGCCCAGTTGCATCCATTCCAACAAGCGCGATCGTATCATGGTTTGGTGGAGCTGCATTGTCGGCAGCCCTCGCGGTTTTGGCTTGTTCTGCCAGCCACTTTTCCCACTTCTTTTTCTGTTCGCTCGTCAAAATATCCTTAGCCTCGAACCCCTGCTTTTTTGCGAATTCGGCCGCCCCCGATCCGACCAACAACACATGCTTGGTTTTCTCCATAACTCGGCGTGCAACGGATATCGGATGCGGGTAATTTTCCAACGCTGCGACCGAACCAGCTTTGTGCGTTTCGCCATCCATGAAACATGCGTCCAGTTGAACGACGCCATGCGCATTGGGAGCTCCGCCAACGCCAACCGAATCGACGCTTGTGTCTGCCTCTGCAACACGAATCCCCATCTCAATTGCATCAAGAATCGACTTGGTTTTGTTCAAAGTCTCCAGCGATTGTTTGCAGGCAGATAGTCCAAAATTCCAGGTCGCCACAAACAAGGGCTGTTGACTCGAGTCGCTTGAAGCCCCTTGCTTTGCGACCCCTAATGCAGCTGCCGCACTCAAGAACCCAGCAAATTGTCGACGATCGATTTCCATGATGTACTTCCCTACTTCGTGATTAAATTAAGAGGTGTTTCCGTACCGCTCCCTTGATTGTCTTTTGAGATCGAGAGAGGGTACGGTCCAACTGCAATTCGGGTGTGAATCATTGTAAGCCTACACGAAGGCCGCCGCACTGTAACGCGTGCGACGGTTTGCCTAACAGATTTGCGAATTTGGGTACTTTTTGACGCATTGCAGCCCGCTCAACAAGTTAACTTCTGATTGACGGCAGCGGCTAACTAGCTGAGAATCTAGTCGATATTCGCCTCACTTCCAAATTCCCAAACTTTCCACTCAATAAGTTCATCTAATGAGCATTCTTCATTCTCAGGATCCCGCCGTCTGGGCAGCGATCGAATCGGAAGCACTTCGCCAGCAGGAAGGTCTCGAGATGATTGCGAGCGAGAATTACACTAGTCCTGCGGTTATGCAGGCGGTTGGAAGTGTGCTCACCAACAAATACGCCGAGGGGTATCCAGGCCGGCGCTATTACGGTGGCTGCGAGTTTGTGGACGTTGTTGAGCAGTTGGCCATCGATCGAGCCAAGGAGCTGTTTGGTGCCGAGCATGCGAATGTTCAGCCCCATTCCGGTTCTCAAGCGAACACGGCAGTGTACTTGTCGGCTCTGGAGCCGGGCGATTCGGTTCTGGGCCTCGACTTGGCCCAAGGTGGGCATTTGACGCACGGGATGAAGCTGAATATCAGCGGCAAGCTATACCATTTCCATTCTTATGGCGTTGATCCGGTGAATCATCGCATCGATTTTGATCAAGTTGCCAAGTTGGCGCGTGAGCACAAGCCGAAGATGATCGTCGCGGGGGCGAGCGCCTATCCACGTGAGATATTTCATGATCGCTTTGCAGAGATCGCGAGAGAAGTTGGCGCGAAGTTGATGGTTGATATGGCACACTACGCGGGCTTGGTTGCGGCTGGCGTTCACAACTCCCCGGTGCCTTATGCGGACTACGTGACGACGACGACTCACAAGACGTTGCGAGGGCCACGAGGCGGGTTGATCCTTTGCAAAAACGAGTTCGCCAAACCGGTCAACAGCGCTGTCTTCCCAGGAATTCAAGGTGGACCGCTCATGCATGTCGTGGCAGGTAAAGCGGTGTGCTTTGCGGAAGCGTTGCTGCCGAGCTTTAAGGAGTATGGTCGCCAGGTTATCGACAACGCGCGAGCCTTAGCTGAGTCGTTGATGTCGCGAGGGTTGCGTTTGATCAGCGGTGGAACCGACAACCACCTTGTGCTGGTGGACGTCACCAGTTTTGGAATTGGTGGCAAGATCGCGGAGAAAGCCTTGGATCATTGCGGGATCACCGTGAACATGAACATGATACCGTTCGATACCCGCAAGCCGATGGACCCGAGTGGTATTCGGATTGGTTCGCCTGCGTTGACAACGCGGGGCATGGGAGTCGATGAGTTTAAGAAGATTGGGGCTTGGATCGCCACGGCGCTAAAATCGCACGATGATGAGGCTGTTCTTGAGCAGATTCGATCGGAGGTCAAGCAAATGACCAATCATTTCCCTGTCCCAGCCGCCGGCTTGGCTATCGCTGTTTAACCTCCTCTAAGATATCAGCCAATGACCACACCACGAATACTCATCGCAGACGACAATGCGCAGAATCGCGAATTGCTCGAAGCGTTACTTGCCAAAATCGATTGCGATACGGAGATGGCTGTCGATGGCCAAGATACGTTGAACAAAGTCGAATCGTTTCATCCGGATTTGATATTGTTGGACGTCATGATGCCCAAGCTGAACGGCTTTGAGGTTTGCCGCAAACTCAAGGCGGATCCGGTTCACGCTCGAATCATGATCTTGATGGTCACTGCTCTGAGCGAGTTGGGAGATATCGAGCGAGCGGTAGCGGCTGGAACCGACGATTTCTTATCCAAGCCTGTCAATTCGCATGAGCTGCAAAAGCGAGTAAGCAATATGCTCAAGCTTAAGGGGACAGAGGACGAGCTTGAGCGTCTTCGGGCCTACATCAGAGAAATGGAAGAGCCGAGGTGAAATGTTGGCCAGTAGATCACCAAGTCGCATAGCCAGTGATGCTCGGCTGCTCGCGCGGATTCAAAAACAAGTTCCAATCGAGCACACATCGACGATGATCGCTGGCCGAGAGTATCCATGGACACGGGTGGTTGATCCAGATTCGCTATTGCTCAACGCGTTATCAAAAAGTCAGGAAGGAACCGTTGAGCTGGACCCTTTTTGGGCAGCTTCGTGGCGGGCCGCTCAAGGGCTCGATCAGTTTCTTGGTACATTGCCAAATTTGAATGGCACCCGGATTTTGGAACTAGGGGGAGGTAGTGGCCGGGCTGGAATTTCGGCTGGAATTCGCGGTGCTGAAGTCTTAATCACCGACGCAGTTCCTACAGCATTGATGGTGTGCAAATTTAATGCGAGGCAAGTTGCCGACAGAGTTCAAGTCCGGCTTTTGGATTGGCGAGACCGTAACACTCAGTTGCAGCCGTATCCAATCATTATTGGGTCTGACATTGTGTATGACTTCAAATTGTTTCCCATCTTGGAGCCTTGCATACGACGTCATTTGGCGCCTGGAGGCGCCGTCTATCTGAGCGAGCCACAGCGTCACACGGGCGATCGATTTGAGAAGTGGATCGTGGCCGCAGGTTGGCAATGCAGTCCGTCCTATGTGGATCTTGGGGACCATCAGCGAGAGATTCGAATTTTCACATGCCGATTGGCACATCTCGCCGCGAAGCGAGAGTAGAGCGATTGTCCTCAATCGCTTGTCAGGCACTTTGCGACAGATTTGCAAGAACTGATCCGAAGCGATTCGAGCGTTAACTGGCTAATCCATGCGGATTTCCATTACCCAAACGATTGAGGACAATCGTTTTACACTGTTATTTGGATTGAAACGGAGCTTGAGGGTGTGTAGTCTTGCAATGCGGATTTGCCATTACTGCACGCCGGACGCAATAAAGACACGTTTTCATGAATTTGAACACCATTCTCAGTTGGATTTTGCATCTCGATAGGCACTTGAACGAGTTGGTGGATACCGTCGGATCAGAGTGGGTTTATGTCGTGCTTTTCGCCATCCTTTTTTGCGAAACCGGGTTGGTCGTTTTGCCTTTTTTGCCCGGCGATTCACTGTTATTTGCGGTTGGGGCGTTGTGTGCAGTCGACAATCCAGCCCTGAGTTTGTGGATACTGATTCCGCTCCTGTTTTTGGCTGCGGTGATCGGCGATGCGGTCAATTATTGGGTTGGGGCAAAAATTGGGCCAAAGGTTTTTACGAGTGATTCGTCCCGGTGGCTTCACAAGAAACACTTGGAACGTGCCCAGACGTTTTACGAAAAGTATGGCGCCAAGGCGATCATCATTGCCCGATTTGTACCTATCCTCAGAACTTTCGCCCCTTTTGTGGCGGGGATTGGCAGGATGAACTTTGGGCGATTTTGGCTCTACAACATTGTCGGCGGAGCAGTTTGGGTCAGCCTTTTCTTGGTCGCCGGGTACTTTTTCGCGAATTTCACGTTTGTCAAAGAAAACTTCATCTACGTAACGATTGGGATCATTGTCGTCAGTGCGATCCCCGTCGTAGTTGAATGGGTAAAGGCTCGGCGTGCTAGTGCAGTGTAGTCGGTAAATTCGTAGGTTCCCCGGGATGTCACGCCTGTTTCTCGCCAACGAATAATCGATTTAACCCTCAGTAACAGAGTTATTTACTGTCGTTTCACGTGGGCCATCGTTTGACACCCCGACGCCGTCCAATAGAATGAGGGGAACGAAAGACCTTGGATTCGTTCCACCCACCTCCCCTTTGCTTATCGGAACCCACCTATGTTTGGTATGGGCACTACAGAGTTGATGATTTTTTTGGTTGTCGTAATGCTCCTATTCGGCAGCGCGCGACTCCCCTCATTGATGAGAAATCTCGGACGAAGCGCAACCGAATTCAAAAAGGGTATGCGAGACGACGATGCTGATCAGCCCAGCTAGTTCGTCGCTTTGTCGATCCTATGGAAACTGCGAAAGCTAGTGTTTTCGCGATTGGGAAGTTGTTGAATAGCGGAAAGCAACAGGGTATGTTAGGCAACTTAGGCTATTTTGAAATGATGTTGTTCGGGGTGGTTGCTCTGATGCTCTTCGGATCGCGACTTCCTGAGGTCGCGCGAAATCTAGGTGGCACTTATCGCGGTCTCAAGAAAAGTGTCGATGAGTTCAAACGCGAATTCCAAGCGGTTGAAACTTACGAGCCAAAAGTTCCGCGGATTTCAAAAGAGGACGAACCTGAGGATTTGGTGTCGTCTGCTCCCAAATTCTCTCCACCAACTGAGGACGAACACTCCTCCGCCGCAAAAGACACGTCTGAATCAAAGTAGGATTCATGGTCCGTCTTGATGTCCGTTGGTGCTCTGATCGAGTCGTTTTTTGTGACCGAGCACGAGCACAGTTTTAGGACTAGGCACGAGTTTTAGGACAGGGCACGAGTTTTAGGACAGGGCACGAGTTTTAGGACAGGGCACGAAATCGCAAAAATCCGCCCGATAGCTTAACTCTGTGCGGCACTTCAGGACAGCTGGGGCTTGCCCCTCTGTCCGCAGCTTTGGAGTTCTAGATTCACGATCCGGATTCGTCGCAAGGCCAATTAGAACACCAAAGCGGTGTCCGGCCTCCAAGCCCGAGCCGGACAAAATGCCCATTGTTTTCGTTGTTTGACATGCTTCAGCGATTAAAAGAAAGGGTTGTCTCTAGTCCGCTGCGGGACTTTGAGAAATGCCTCCGCAATTTTAAGGTCTTCTTTGGTTGTGATTTTGATATTGGTTTCAGGGCCTTCGACGCAAACAACAGGCACTCCACTTTGCTCGACGACCTGCGAATCGTCGGTCGGCTTCCCCCTCATTTTGGCATAAGCCGATTTAAGAATATTGGCCTGGAAAAGCTGAGGCGTTTGGGCCTCCCAGAGTCCATCCCTTGGAACTGTTTCGGAAATCTGATCTTGGTTGTTGCAACGCTTGACTGTCCCGCGAATCGGCGAAGCCAAGATGGCTGCCCCTGTTCGATCTGCGGCAGCAATCACAGCGTCAAAAGACTGCTTCGTCAAACAGGGGCGGGCGGCATCGTGCACGCCAATCAACTTGATTTCCGAACGCACGCGTTCTAACGCGTTGCGAATACTGTGGTAGCGTTCGTCGCCCCCCAAGACGATTTCGACCCCTAGCATCGACAAGTTGCCCGAGTACTTTTCCTGAACAAGCTCTTTATCTTCTGGAGAGATCGCCATGATGATTTGAGCGACGCGAGGATGTTCAGCAAAGAGCTGAGCACTATGCTGCCAAACGGGCTTACCGGATGCAAGCGTGAACACCTTTTTGAAAAAGGGATCTCGGAAGCGTGTGCTTTTCCCAGCCGCAGCCAGAATGATTGCGATATCCTTCATACCAACTCTTGCGAATTCTTGAGTGCGAGCGCTGCCGCATCGTGATCGGTTGTATCTGCGATGATTTTGCCATCTCGCAAGACAATATTGCGTCGTGCATGCCGCGCAACCGAAACATCGTGCGTTACCAAAATGACGGTCAAATTACGTTCTTCGTTAAGCTTGCGAAACATCTCGATCACTTCGCGGCTCGTGCGAGAATCGAGGTTTCCAGTCGGTTCATCTCCCATCAAAATGGACGGAGATGTGGCGAGAGCCCGCGCGATTGCGACGCGTTGTTGTTGTCCGCCGGAAAGTTGCCCGGGATGATGGTCTAACCGATCCGAGAGGCCAACTAGAGCAAGCATCTCTTTGGCTCGATCTCGCCTTTGCTTGGCCGTAAAAGGAGCTCCGTACATCAGCGGCAACTCGACATTCTCAAGAGCCGACGTTCGAGCCAGCAGATTGAAATTCTGGAAGACGAATCCGATGTGCTCGTTGCGAATCCGAGCGCGCTCGTCGCGCGTCATGTTGACCACCTCTTGGCCGCTTAACTGATAGCTGCCCATCGTAGGTCGATCCAAGCAACCGAGCGTGTTCATCAAGGTTGACTTGCCAGATCCACTGGGGCCGATGAGCGCTGAGTATTCGCCTCGTTTCATAACGAGGTCGATGTCGTCCAACGCGCGCACCTCTACCTCGTCGAGCTTGTAAATCTTCGAAACGTTTTTGATCTGAATTAGGTTGTCAAGCGAACGGTTCATGGCGAACGGCTAGATAGCCTCTGGCCCTCTTTCGCCAGTTCGAATGCGGATGCAATCGTCCATCGGGAGCACAAAAATTTTCCCGTCTCCAATTTGACCTTTATCGCCGGTCTTTGCGCCCTTGAGGATTGCGTTGATCGTCGGTTCGACGAACTCATCGTTAACAGCAATTTGGAGCTGGACTTTTCGAAGTAGGTTCACGGATACGTCATGTCCGCGAAAAGCTGTCTTCTGCCCTTTCTGACGACCAAAACCAAGGCAATCAAGCACGGTCAACCGAAAGACCTCAACTTCGGTCAAGGCCTCTTTGACCTCCTCCAATCGGTTTGGCTGTACGATTGCAATAATCAACTTCACGATGATTCCTGACCTGTTTGGGCGAACCGACCTTTACGAATGTGAGTTGTGATTGTCATCGCAAAGCGGATGCGATTCAAGGCGGATTGGCCTGCCCAGCCAACGTCGAGCTCAGAATCTAGCGGAAAGACCAAAGGACCAACCACGAAAAAGCTGGTCATCGCCTGTTCGCAAGGCCAAAGCGCCTAGTTGAGCATTGCTGGAAAGATGCTGATCCGCGGCGGTTGCTAGGCCGGGAAAGGTCCAATACTCGTACGCTCCGGTAGCCACAATGTTCTGCGAAACGCGATAATGGATTCGCCCGCCGGTCGTCATTACCGAAGTCAAGCGGAGCCTGCTGTCGCTCGTATCCAAAAGAGTCGAGGAGCCATTTCTGGCATCCAAAGATCCGTTTGCGAAGTTCCCGTAAAGTCCGAGCCCTCCGTCAAAACCAACTGTCCAGCGTTGGCTTAATGGCCTGGAAAGGTTAAGGCCTATCTGACCACCAGCCAAAAAGTTGTTGGTACCAAGCTGGAAGGTGCTATTGCCTGTACCTTTGCTCGCATCGAGGTGATACTTTTCCGCGTGATCGAATACTCGCAGGCCATAAAAGAATGTAGATAACTCATCGGACGACCAACAGCGATTCAACTCATAAGAAGACAATCGGACCTGATGCGAGAGTCGATGATTGTCCGCTTGATCGAAGGCCGCGCTGATACTCGGTGAAAAATGGGAGTCCACGGGCCCGATCACGGTAGACTGTTTGTCCCAGTGAAACGGCCCTGTGAAATTGAACTCAACACGCTCAATGCCACCAAGGAGCCTCGAAAAAGTGTATCGCGCTGCCGTATCTTGATCGAATCGATCGAGCCCCTGCCCTTGTGAATAAGGACCGACCGTGTCATTGCCTCGGCGAAAGCCGAGCACTTCGTATCCGACTAGGAAATTGGGTTGATCTCGATCCAGTCCCAGTCGATCTCGCCAGTTCAATCGAGTCGCTTCCCTGGTCGATGTGTGCGACGGTTGGCTGGCTGGTGTTTGCGAAACAGGTGTCGCAATGGAAGTTAGCTGAAACTGGTTTAAAACGCCAGTCCCGATTGCGTTGGGAGTTACTGGAGATTCGAATTGTGCGGTAGTTACAGGCTGCAATACCCCAGAATTTTGCTCTAAGCTGGTTGAGGGTAAACCTCTGAGAAAGACGTCCGAACTTACCGCGTTTCGAAGTTCGCTATTGGGGATCTGCGCGTCCACCTTAGGCATCGTGAACGCGTCGATACATACCGCAAACGTCAACTTCAAAAGTAGCCAAGTTAGCATCGATCTCATGGTCTTCGGACGCCTTGCGATTGTGAGACAATGAGAATGAGATCGCGTACCCTTCGGGTCAAAGCCAATAGACAAAAAGCCTGGAAGCTTAACAACAAGGACTCCTAGCACTTAAGGCGAGCGGCGGGTTCCAATGTACCTAAGCACTTCGGCATGAATTTTAGTGAAACAAACCTTTAGCCGTTGGGCGCTAGCCCCGGTTTTCTACTCGACCTTCGTCGAGAACCGGGGCTAGCGCCCGTCGGATAATTAATGCGAAAAGCAAATGCGGATGTGCTTAGCACGACTCGCAAGCTAGTGAATCTACTATCCAATTCACTAGCTTGCGCGTCGTGCTAAGGTAGTTTTCATTTTGCCGCTCGCCTAACTATGTAACCGATTTGCGGGTGACGACGAGTTTGTCTTTGACTGGCACCAGATATACTTTGCGTATCAGTTCGAGAATACGTTTCGCGGACTCCTCGCTTTCCGTTGCACCCCGAACTTCGATGCCGCCATCATTTAGATTAATGATATTGACTTCAGCGCGGGGGAAAATTTGAGCGATGACTTGCTTGATGTCTTTGACATCATCGCGTCCCGTCTGGAAATGTCCCTTTTTCTGAGTAACGTTGACTCGAATCATCTGTGGTTTATCGCCCAGGTCCGCCGACCAAATTTGCACCAAAGTTGTACCGACCTGATTGCCGACGAGGGCGACCATTCGATCACTTTGAATGACTTTGCAAACGCTCTCATCTTGTACCGCCAATCCGGTTAACTTCCCTGTCAGATCGATGTTGGTGGCAGTCAATGACTCCAGCTCGATGACAGCGGCGACGGACTGGATCTCAGGCCTCGCGTCAAATTTGCGACGCGCATCGTCGGTGGTTCGATCAACAACAGTCCCAACTGTGTTTGCTGGCGGAGGGACGATCTCAAGCAACGGATCTGGCACCGCATCCTTGATCGCAACTTGTGCCGCACTACTTTTCTTTGGCTCCACAGCATCTTTCTCGTTTTCAAAAGCGGCTCTCGCGATGGAGCTCGGAACGAGCGAAGTCTCTACTTCGACAGGGCGAGCCATTTCTTCAGGAACCGATGGCTCGGTAGAATCAAAATCGGCGGATTGAGCTACTACGACCGTGTGAGAAATCTGAGTCGCTTTCGCCTTTACCAGCTGCGGAGTTCGAGGCTTTGGCGTCACCGCTTTGCTTTTCTCGGACGTAGGAGGCAAACTATTCTGCTTGACGCCACTATCTCCAAGTGAGACTCGAATTCCCGTCGGCGTAGGAGCTATAGGCTCAACAGCGATAGGTTGGTCAACTCGCTTCTGCGATTTCTCAACCACCAGCGGAGGCAACGCGGTGGGCTCACCCAACGAGAAAGGCTGGATGATTCGAATGTCCACCGTCTCGGTATTCGGAACTGGGGCTGACCATTTGCTCGCCGAAAGATTTGGTGCTTCGATGGGGACCTTGATCTCATCACTGCCGCTGAGCTTCATTACCACTTTTCCGCTCGTACTCGAAGGCACAACGTCGGACATTCGCGGCGGGACCGGCAAACTCGAGAAACCACTTGCAGGCAACTTTGGGGCTGCGTCAACCGTTGATGGTACAGGCAACGGGGCTGCAGATTTATCCATCGGGTGTAAATCAAACGCCGGAAGAAGCGTTTGCGTTGATGGCAACAAGAGTGCCGAAGTGCTCGTCGGCTCTTGCAATACCGGGTTCTGCGGTTTTGCGTTGCTAGTGATCAATCGAATGCCCACCGCCTTAACACCCGGGATAGCGTTCATTCTCGAAGGTAATTTCTGGCCCGATCCGCCATCCTGAGCAAATAGGGATAGTGCGCTATATCCAACGAATGCAGTTCCAACGATCGCCATCAAAACCAATCTTCGCTTTGCTCGTCTTTGAATGCTCAAGATTCGTTTGCTATGCATTTGCCCGGCCCCTATCCTTCTGCTGTTCAGCGCACCGAAACGACTTCGCCGCCTCCAGAAACGCCACTAATCCTTTATATCGGTTGCGAAGCTTCGATGAGTTGAGTGAATCTAACGCTTGTAACGGTTGTAAGGGGCACTGATTGATAGCATTTGAGACATGGGGCGATCTTGATTCTCTGTGCTGCAAATGCTTAGACTTGTGGACATGGCAACGATCCTCTTAACCACTTCTGTTCCGACGGAACCCGTGCTTCGCCAAGTTCCTCGCGCTGTTCCAAACTGGTGCAATCACGAATTCGTGAAGGAATGCAGCGAAGAACGAATCGTCGACGCTTGGTTCGTCTACGACAATCTACTTAAGCCGGAGACGCATCGGGTCGATCGACGAAAAACAATGTTGATCACCGGCGAACCACCAAGCATTCGCAGATACCGCTCGGTTTTCACCAGCCAGTTCGGTGCCGTTCGCACAAGCCATTCCGCAATCGAACACCCACAAATCATTCGCGGACACGAAGCGCAAGTTTGGCATTTCGGAATGCATTCTTGCCGTACCCACCCCGAGATTTTGGACTACGACACTCTTGCCAACATGTCGCGACCCAAAAAGACGAAGCTACTAAGTGTGATCTCAAGCAACAAAGCGATCACCGAAGATCATCGGCAACGGCTTCGATTTGTCGACGCACTGAAGAAAGCATTCGGGGACCAGATCGATGTTTTTGGTCGCGGAATTCGCGATGTGCCAGATAAAGCGGACGCGATTTGGGACTACAAGTACCACATCGTGCTTGAGAATGACCATTCTGAATTGTACATGTCGGAAAAGCTACCGGATGGTTTCTTGGGATGGACCTTTCCGTTCTACTCAGGCAGCACCCACGCCGATAAATCCTTTCCGGAGGGGAGCTTTGCTCGGATCGACATGTATGATCCCGTCCGCTCCATCGAGACCATTCGCTCGCACGTTCAATCCAACTCCTACGAAACAAGTATTGAGCAGCTTGAAAAAGCTCGAAAAATCGTGCTTGATGAACTGAATCTGTTCGCCGTGCTATGCAAAACTTACGATGCGATGGAAGCGAGTTTATCCTCGCAGAAAAGGCTGGCTCAAAACACCGTTAGGCCTTTGACTTTGATTCCAAAAAAGAACTCAGTCCAACTTAGCATGAAACGAATTATGCGAGCACTTTCGCTCACGCAATAAGACAATCACCATGAGCATTCCAACCGTCTCCGTCGTTTTGCCCGTTTACAATCCAGGCAAATATCTGGCACCTGCGATCGGTAGTATCATCGACCAATCCTACCAAGATTGGGAATTGATTTGTGTCAATGATGGCAGCACAGATCAAAGCCGCGAACTGCTCGATTGGTTTGCTGGCCAAGACAAACGAATACGGGTTTACCATCAAGAGAATGGTGGCGTAGTACCTGCTGCCAATCGGGGTTGCGAATTGGCTCGTGCGGACTTGATATGCCGTATGGATGCCGATGACATTTCGATGCCGAATCGCATCCAGCATCAAGTGGAGTTTATGCAGCGCAATCCAGAATACGCTGCCGTAAGCGGTTGCATTTTGGAAATCGACAACGATTCAGAACCGCTTGGGTTGCAGTCTCTACCGTCCGATCACGAGACGATTGTATCGCGGCTACTGCGACGCGAAACCGGACTTTTTAATCCTGCGTGCATCATGCGGACCGATGCGTTTCGCAGGATCGGCGGCTATCGTGAAAAGTACCAATGGATCGAGGACCACGATCTCTGGTTGCGAATGAGTCAAATTGGCCGACTTGGCAACACAAACGAATTGGTTCTCTGCTATCGACTTCATCCATCCAGCTGCACGTGGAGCATGGCGCAATTGCGGTCGGATCTTATGTCCGAGCTGATGCGTGAGGCGCATGCCGAACGTGGAATCGAACGTGCGATACGAGAACAAAAATCGCCACCGGTTCGATCCGTTGCTGGCCCGGGCAAATGGGCTCGCAAAGCGGTCCGCGGTGGCTATCCTAAGACGGCGTTGAAACATCTGCGAACGCTCTGGCAAGAAAAGGGACTTGGGCTGTATTCGCTCCGCATGCTCGCCGAAGTAGGCATCCAGTTGCCATCGGCCATTCGTCAAAATCGCAATCGACCAGCCAAGATGTGTGTGCCAAACTCCGCCAGGTGGAATCAAGTACACAAGAACAGCATTTAGACAACTTTGCGAAATCAAGTGTTCCGGTAAAAACGGGAGAGCGAGGCTCCTGCCGAGCTTGCGACGCCAAGGTTCGGCAGGAGCCTCACCCCAGCCCTGTAAACATCTTTGCAAAGTCAATTCCGTTGAAAACCTTAGGGAGGGCGAGGCTCCTGCCGAGCCAACGGTGCAATGGTTCGGCAGGAGCCTCACCCTCCCGAACAACGAATTGCTTAGGTAAACTCGTTAGAAATCTGCTTACAGCGGTGGCCTGACCCTCCCCCGTACTGAACTCTTCACGGACGAGCGATCATCGGGAACACCTCAACATCGACCCCTGCTGCGTAGTGCGCGTAGTCTGGGGGGCGATCCGTTTTGGGTAGTCCAACGGCCTCAAGCATCGTTTGCTTTAGCGATAGTACGGTGGCTTGCTGAGCTGGATAAGGTGTGTGGGAAACTTGTCCCGAGTGCATTACCCCATGCCGCTCGACAAAAAGCAGGTAACGTTCCAGTAGGAAGTGTTCCAAGGAATGGATTTTCGATGGTCCGAGATGTTCGCCGATGGAGTACTCCACCTGCACTGCTGCGTGCGAACCGATTCGGGCATTCGAGTACGCGATGCGATCGGAGTTTTGTCGGATCGATTGACGGGCCACATAGTACGGCAAGCTCCAGCCGAGGTTGGCGGCCAATACGGCGATGACGGAGTTCGCATCCAAGGAAAAAAAGTAGACTCCAGGCATCCCCTGATGAACGACATAGGTTCGCATGTTGGTCTCCAAAAAGTTGAAACCGGACCCTAGTTTCCACCAGCGAGGGCGGACGTTTTTCATCACAAACGGAACAAGACCGATAAACGCTTTCCCCTCGAACTCATCTACGACAAGTGGTTTCGGAATGAGCGATTGTAGAAGACTCGCAGGCACCTCCCAATGAAGAAATAGCAGGTCTCGCCAAAGCTGATAGCCAGCAGGCTTTCCATCAGGCCGAACTGTGGCCGAGACTCGGTCAATCACGATTGCTCCTCGATTGAAAACGCTCGTTTCGCATGGGACCGAAAACTCATGTTAGGGAGTGCATGAGACCAAGAGAACATTCTACAACGAAGCAAGCCGTTGGGTGAAGGGACTTCGCTTAACAGCCAGCCGTAGGCGTACTGCCAAAAGAACGCGGTACGCCTACGGCTGACCGTGAAACGACCGAGAATCCTAGCATGGCCAGCGATTTATCGCACTTTCCTGCGTTGCATTATGCAGGTTACTTGTTTTTTTGCTAAACTTGAGGACTATTGAACCTTCGCGTCACTCATCTTGTCAGTTGCCAATGGCTGAGACGTCTACAATTCGCTCTTCCAAGCCTTCCTCGGCTCTTCTTTCCGCGGAAACGATGGCCAAACTGGAACGCATGGAGCTGGTTAGCCGGAAGATCTTCCGAGGTCGGATGAAGGGGGAGCGAAGAAGCAAACGCAAAGGGCAAAGTGTCGAATTCGCGGACTTCAAGAATTACGTCAGTGGAGATGACTTGCGGTTTATCGACTGGAATCTGTTCGCCAGAATGGATCGGTTGTACCTCAAGATCTTTCTCGAAGAAGAAGACCTGCATTTTTACACCATTATCGACGATTCTATGTCGATGGATTTTGGCGATCCAAGCAAATTTTTCGTCGCGAAACAAATCGCCGCTAGCCTCGCCTACATCGGCTTGTGCCGTGGTGATCGCGTTTCTGTGTCCAGCTTTGAAACGTCGGCCAGTCCCGTCGTGATCCGCGGCAAGTCATCGGCGCATCGTCTGATCGGACATCTTGAGTCGCTAACCTGTGTTGCCTCGGCCTGCACGATGTCGGACTCGATCAAACGATTCTGCGTCAAGAACACCGGCAAGGGAATCGTGGTTCTGGTGACCGACTTGATGAACAAAACCGGTTACGAAGCAGCCCTCAGAATGTTGGTCGCTCGCGAGATGGATATCTTTCTAATTCATTTACTGAGCCCTGAGGAGCTTAATCCTGCGGCTCAAGGGGACCTAAAGTTAGTAGACTGCGAAGACGGTGACCAAAGAGAAGTTTCCATCTCAGCAGGTCTGCTCAATCGGTACCAACAGACCTTGGCCGCCTTTATCGAACAAGCGAAGTCATTCTGTAACAAACGTTCAATCACCTATGTCCCCGCTAGAAGCGATCAAGCAGCAGATGTGCTTGTCAACGAATACCTGCGGAGCAAAGGACTCGTGCGATGAACTGGATCAGTGCTCTTGGCCCATGGCAGTGGCTGATGATTTTGGCGGTGCCCCCCGCTGTGCTCAGTCTCTATTTTTTAAAACTGAAACGAACTGAACTGGCTGTACCCAGTACGCTCCTTTGGCGGAAAACGCTGGAAGATGTGCACGTGAACAGCATTTGGCAGCGGCTTCGCAAGAACTTGCTTTTGTACTTGCAGTTGCTGTTCTTGGCTCTTTTGATTTTCGCCTGCTTGAGGCCCGGTTGGAGCGGACAAAGTCGTGTTGGCGAGCGACGTATTTACATCATCGATAACTCTGCCAGCATGCAAGCGACCGATGTGTCGCCCAACCGTTTGGATTTGGCCAAAAAGAAAGTGCGAGAATTGCTCTCGGACACGTCGGCGGACGACGTTGGAATGGTGATTGCCTTCTCCGATCGGGCGGATGTGCGACAGGGGTTTACCAAGGACCGAAACCGACTTTTTAGCGCGGTGGAATCCATTCCGACGACATCGCGAGGCACGGATGTGAGCGAAGCCTTGCGGGCCGCAGCCGGTCTCGCGAATCCTGGCCGATCCAGCTTCGATAACTTAAGTGACATCATGGTCGCCGACGCGGTTCCAGCGACAGTCTATCTGTTGAGCGACGGTGCTTTCGGAGACCTTGGCGATTTTGAAATGGGGAAGCTCAAGATCGAGTACATTCCGATCGGCGAGACCAAGACGAACAACTTGGGTATTTTGAGCTTCGCGGTACAAAGAAATGAGGACAAAGCGAACAAACTAGAAGCGTTCGCGAGAATCACCAACCGGGGTGACCAAAAAGTCGACTTCACGGCCTCACTCGAGTTTGACGGCAAATTGTTAGACGCGTCCGCAGGCAGCGTAGAGGCGGGCGAAGAAGCCGGTTTGCTATTCGAGCTAACCGATACCGACGAAGGGCAATTGAAACTGACATTGGACTATGAGGATGCGCTGGCGGTCGACAATGTGGCTTACGCTGCTATTCGACCGCTCAAGCAGATCAGTGTCTTGTTGGTAACGCCAGGTAATAACGCTTTGGAAACGGCGTTGCAGACTCCGAGGGTACAACAGATCGCCTCCGTACAAGTCGAAAGCCCAACGTTTCTTACCGACACCAAGTACATCGATGCGACTCTCAATGCGACCTTTGATTTGGTCATTTTCGATCAATGTTCTCCGATGCAAATGCCCTCTAGCAACACGCTGTTCATCGGCAGCGTGCCACCACAAGTTGCATCGCCCAAGCCGATAGAGGAGTCCAAAGAGGATACCAAAATTGTCGGCTGGAAATTCAGCGAACCCAAAGGCCCCATTTTCATCTTAGACGTCAATCGCTCTAACTCGATCACGCAGTTTTTGGAAATGGGAGCGGTGGAGATAGTGGAAGCCAGGACCGTGGAGCCGGGTGAATCCGGAACGGTTTTGATGACCAGCTCGGACGGCCCTGTTTTTGGAATTGCACCTCGCGGGCCGTTTCAGGACGCTGTCCTAGGCTTTTCGATCGTTCAGCAAACCAACGAGGGATCGGCTCGAAATACAAACTGGTGGGCACGACGCAGTTTTCCGGTCTTTGTCTATTCTGTTGTTGAGTACCTCGGTGGCGGAGTTACGGAATCTTCGTCCCCCTCAGTGCAACCCGGTTGGCCCATTGGACTCATGTTGTCCAGTCGATTCCAGGACTACCGTGTTGTCGCTCCAGACGGCAAAACAACCGACCTAATTCGTGGCGATGAGAGCCGATACACCTTCACCAAAACGGACGAAATGGGTATCTACCAAGTGTTCGCCAAAGCGGTAGAGAAACCCGTCGAGTCCTTCTGCGTCAATTTGTTTTCTAACCGTGAAAGTGATTTGGCGGTCGCTGATTCGGTCAAAATGGGATACGAAAAAGTAGCGGCAACGAACAGTATCGTTCAAGCGAGGCAGGAGACATGGCGTTGGATTTTGCTGGCCGGTTTGTTGCTTTTGGTGATTGAATGGGTCGTTTTTAATCGCCGTGTCTTCATTTGATTGAGCGGGACCAATCTTGAATAAGGCAAACGCCACAATGGGAAATCGCGTAGCGGGATTCGCCAGAATTCAGAAAGAGCCGAATTCTGGCGAATCCAGCTACGAATCGTGGAAGGGATTCGGTAAAGACATCGAGTTTGGGCTTGGGTTGGTTTGCTGTGTCATAGCGTTGCTCGGCTGCGATCGGCCAGCTACGCAGAAACCAATTACAAACTCTCATGTTGATTCAACGATTTCATCCAAGCCTCCTCAACCTACCGAGCAATCTCAACCTACCGAGCAATCTCGACCTACCGAGCAAATCGTTGCGGCCCCAACATCGAGTGGGACTACGTTGAAGCTGATCGTGCAAGTAGAGGGGTTTGCCAACGACAAGGGTTTTTGTCGGGTCGCGGTGTATTTGGGTAAAGCCCATTTCAATGATCTGGAGTATGCGATCGCAAAGGAATCGACTTCCGTTCTCGATTCGAAAGCAGAGGCGACTCTGGAGTTTAAGCTCCCCGCTGAAATAGACAGAAGCGAAATCGCCGTTTCCGCCTATCATGACGAAAATGACAATTCTCGGCTGGACAAAAATTCATTCGGCATTCCAATCGAGCGATATGGTTTTTCCTCGAATCCTAAACGTGGCTTCGGACCTCCCAAATTCAACGAAGCGGCAATCGACCTCAACGCGGCTATTGTGCGAAACGAGTCTGGGGCAAAGCTAGTTATTCCCATCACGATCAAGTAATCATTTTGTTGTTCCACTCAGCGGACTCGGGGGCCCCGGGGCCATTTTCAATCGATGCCAGTTCCATTGAAGCAGCCCATGCCAACGTGGGTGCTCGACTAAGTGCACAATCTACGATTGCACCCAATTCGATTGCAATCGCGTCGCCTCGAGGTTCACATCGTCAACGCAACCAAAGGACCTACGATACCATTTCGATGGAGGATTTGGAGCGTCGCTCCTCGTCGATTGCAGCTGGATTGCAAAGCATGGGAATTGGCCCTGGCAAACGTATTGGATTGCTAGTTCGATTCGGTGAGGATTTTATTGCATTGGTCTTTGCCGTGCTCAAGTCGGGTGCAACGCTGGTGTTGATCGATCCAGGAATGGGGCGCAAGAATCTCATTGAATGTTTAGCGGCGACGCAACCAGATGGTTTTATCGCAATTCCAATGGCTCACACCATCTTGCGTTTCTTCCAATCGCGTTTCCCAAACGCGAAGCTCAATGTAACAGCGGGGCGTTGGCTGCCTGGACTTCCTGGCGTTACCTTGGACGCATTGGAAAGGCATTCGCCTCAGGACTTGAGATTGCCTCCCACTCAACGAGACCACCCAGCGGCTATCATCTTCACCACGGGCAGCACAGGGCCACCCAAGGGAGTGCTCTATACGCATGGCACATTCAATGCTCAAATCGATCAAGTAGCTGGTCACTATCAGATCAAGCCCGGCGGCCGTGACTTGAGTTGCTTTCCCTTGTTTGGGCTTTTCAATGCCGTAATGGGAACGACGACGATTTTGCCGGACATGAATCCGATTCGGCCTGCGGATGTTGATCCGATCCGGCTTCTGGACGCGATCGATCAATGGCAAATCAATCAATCGTTTGGTTCACCCGCGCTGTGGACGAAAGTGGGCGGCTTCTGTGCTGAATCAGGACGTCGCGTGGAATCCCTGCGTTGTGTGCTGTCGGCAGGCGCGCCGGTTCCGCCACGAATTCTGGAACAGGTACGAGCGGCCATGCATCCGGATGGCTGCATGTACACTCCCTATGGCTCGACCGAAGCGTTGCCCATCGCTTCGATCGAATCGAGGACGGTTTTGCACGAAACAGCTGCGCTGACGCGACAAGGTGCGGGCACCTGTGTAGGCAATCCATTCTCCGGCATTCGCTGGCGCGTCATCGCTATCGAAGACGGACCGATGGACGATATAGCCAAGACACGAGAGCTACCCGTGGGTGAGATCGGAGAATTGATGGTTAGCGGTCCAGTTGTATCGAAAACATATATGACCCGCCCGGATCAAAATGCGATTCACAAGGTCAAAGACGGCCAAGAAATATGGCATCGCATGGGAGATGTCGGATACATTGATGCGCAAAATCGATTTTGGTTTTGCGGCCGCAAGACACATCGCGTGATCACTGGCTCAAGGGTTCTTTTTACGGAGACCATTGAAGCAATCGTCAATGCGAACCCCGAGATCTATCGTTCTGCCCTGATTGGAACCGGAGAGCTTGGTTGGCAAACACCGATGGTGATCGTTGAACCGTGGCCCAAAGGGACCAACGGCCGGAAACTTCGCAACGATCAACTGCCTGAGGCGGTCTTGAAGCAACTGCAAGCAAACCCAAGCAGTCAAGCGGTGGAACGGGTGGTGGTTTACCCAACAAAACTACCTACCGACATACGTCACAACTCGAAGATTTTCCGAGAGAAGCTCACGGTTTGGGCAAATAAAAAGTTCCGCTAATTGCGTGCTTATGCGTAGCGAAAGTCGTCAAGACTTTCGGCTGAATCGCCTGAACCACCGAAAGTCTTGACGAACTTCGCTCCTTCCAAGCTTTTTCGACCTATGTTTCTAGTTAGAGTTCACAGGCGGGTGTCCCACTAGTTACCAAAAGCTTACCTTTTGTTGGAGTCAAATTCATGTCGCTAAGAATCGCCGGTTATTTTCTCACTGCTGTATCGATTACTGGATTCGCCAATGCGTATGCTGGCGGGCCAGGTGGTGGAGGAGCTGGTGGCAGCGGGAAAGGGCATGGAGCAGGAGCTGGTGCCCACAGTAACGGACCGGGCGGAGCCAGCGGCTCAAAAGGGCGTAGTGCGAGCGTCGGAGAACAGGGCCATGGTGCACGCCCACCGAAACCTGATAAGGAAAGTGGCAAGCCGTCCAAACCTCCCAAGGGCAAAGGGGATGAGCACCGACCTGGCGGACCAGACGGACTAGGGCCAAGCGGTCATGGCCCTGCTAAGAGAGGTACCGAACAAGGACCTAAAGCAGGCAACGATTCACGCGGCCCTGGGGCCGGAAATTCACATGGTGGCTCCCACGCAGGGAAAAATGGGCCAAGCGGCGGAAAAGGTGGCCAGCATAAGTAGGCGAGCAATGGTGGGCGTAGCTCCGCCTTGGAATGCACTGCAACAACTAGCCGATCACCTTCGTTACCGGCTTGTCCGCAAGATTCAAATTACCTGCGACCCCAAGGAGTTGGACGAGCTGATTCCGGACACCGTCACTACCACTGCTTGAAAGCAGCTTTGCGATCAACGCGGCAACGCTCAAATCCTTGATGTCCCCTGAATCCAAGTGGAACTGTTCGAGTAATCCACCCAGTCGTTCCTTGAACTGTTCTGGGTTGCCAGAAAAGAACGTGTCCTTGATGTCTGTCGCAACCTTCGAACTCAGGACAAATCGATCGATTGCCTTGCCTCCTTGCACAGCTGAGCTGATTTGATCGAAGAACTGGCCATCTCCGCCGATGATATCGATTTTGGCTGATCGCAGAGCTTCGCTCAACACCAACGCTTGACTTTCGGAGATCGATTTTTGCGCCGAGATGGCAGCGATTTCGATTTGCTTATCCTTTTCCAGACGCAATTTAAACTCTTCGTGGTCCTTGCCAACGGTATCAAGAATCTTCATTGCATTTGCCTTCTCGGTGATACCCTGGGCCTCTGCACTGTACTTTTCCTTGAGCACGCGTGCCTCAGCCAATCCTTGATCTTGTGTCGCATTAGCCTTGGCCAGCATGACTTCGGCTTCGGCTAGCCCTTTTGCCGCGAAGTCTGCACGCGAAGCGTCAGCCATCAGCTTCATGCCTTCTGATTTCTTTTCTGTTTGGTCGCGACCCGCTTCGGCCTCGAGACGAATTTGTGCTGTTTGACTTTCAGCCGACTTGAGAGCTGCCTCAGCAGCCTTGATTTCTTTGACAAGCGACTGTTCGGCGGCCATCTCCGCGGCGGTCACCTCAACCCGCTTGGTTCGGTCGGCGGCGGCAAATGCTTCGGTATCCAAGATTTTCTGTTTCTCTTCGACCACGGATCGCTCAACCATAACGCGTTCTCGAATCACTTCTTGAATATTGCGTCGTTCTGTTTCGAGGACTTTGTCTTTTTCGACGGTCGCTAGCCCGACGACGCGTTCCCGTTCGGTTACCTCCAATTGCCGATCTCGTTGAATTCGCTCCAATTCGATTCCGTCGGTCCGCTCTTTATTTCTTTGGGCTACCAAAATGGTTCGATCTTTATTCTGGGTAGCGATTCCAATTTCCTCTTCGGTATTGATTCGAGCGCGTTCCCCTTCCAGACGATTTTCTTCACGCGATTTCGTTGCACTGGCGTTTTCACGTGCTTGGATTTCGGCGACTTCTCTCTTCTGACGTTCGGTTGCTTCAATACGTTGGCGTTCCAATTCGAGAATCGCTTCTTGTGCTTCCACATCCTGCTTCTTGAGGGTCTTTTCCCGTTCGCGGGTGAAGTGGTTCTCTTTGATTTTTTCTTGGGAGGTCAACTCCGTGATCTTCTTGATACCTTCGGCGTCTAAGATATTGTTCGGGTTGAGCAGTTCTAGACGAGTCTGTTCGAGGTAATCGATCGCACAGTCATCCAAGCGGTAACCGTTGAGATCGGTTCCAATGACTTTCAAGATCTCGTTCTTGAATTTATCTCGTTTGTCGTAGAGTTCGACGAATTCAAACTGCTTCCCTACGGTTTTGAGCGCTTCGGAGAATTTGGCATCGAAGAGTTCACGCATGGTTTCGATTTGAGACGCCCGTTTGCAGCCGATAGATTGTGCGACCTCTTTGATTTCATCGGCCGTTTTGTCCACACGAATGAAGAATGCGGTTTTGATATCAGCGCGGATATTGTCTTTGCAGATGAGCCCCTCAGCTCCTTCTCTTGCGATTTCGAAACTCTTCAATGTCAGGTCCATCTTTTCGTAGCGATGGATCACCGGCCAGATAAGCGACCCGCCATCGATGACGACTTTCAATCCTCCCATGCCAGTCTTTACGATAGCCTCATCCGGTCCGACCTTGACGTAGAACTTACCAGCAATGATGGCAAGTGCGACGATCAAAAGCAACCCGACGAAAATGATAGCGAGAACCGTTACAAAAACTGTCATGACTTAGATCCGTTGGAAGAAGTGTTCGATGTGGTCGTTGTCGCAGATACGATGTAAACGCGTTTTTTAGGATCGTAATGGGTCAGCCAGACACGAGTGCCTTTGGGCACATGCGGTCCATCGGTTCGTACATTGAGTAGCAAAGGGGCACCATCGGTCTTGAACTTCGCTTGACCATTTTCAGGTGTCGCGTCAAGGGAACTAATCTCAGCTTCCTGTCCGACGAGAGAGACAGATGTCAATTCCTTGTTGTCAAACCAACCTCGCATAGGTTGCGTAATGACCTTGGTCGCCAATAAACCCAAGAGCAAATTCCTTAAGACCAACATGGAAATGACTAGTAGGCCAGGCTCCTTCACTAACGAGGTATCGAATACAACCCAAATCAAGATTGAGACAGACCACCAACTGATCGTGAAAATTCCGGCCCACAATACAAGCGGCAGTTGTTTCAGGTTCAGCCATTTCATAGGGACCAGTACGAGTGCCCCCATGGCATCACCCAGGGTATGGACAACCGAATGCCCTATCCCGTCTGCATCCATATGGACACCGCCGGATAGCGGTGCAGAGCCCGAAAATGGATTATGAAAGTGCCAGGAAGCGGCGAGGTGACTGTCGAGCCCGCCGATCAAAATGGTCATTAAACTCCAGGCCACAAGCACACCGAGCAGTATCGTCGCAGGGAGAACCGGGGCTGCTATTAAGGAATGGAAGAATTCAAGCACAATGGGTTTCGATGGGAAGTAATCCGCGCTGGATTTCAAGCAAAATCCGCGACTTCAGTATCATCCAATACGCAAATTACTCAACCCAGAAAGGGATCGCATGCCATTGGAATTCACCGTTGTTTCGGTAACTGGCCCTTGAATCTCGGAATGAGGGCGCTTTTCCTGGTCTAGATTTTGTTCGCGTTTTTCTCTAAAAGCGAACGCATGCAGGAATTCACCATTCAACGAAGCTCGCGCAAATGCCACAAAGGAGAACGCCCATTCGAACCCGGCGAGCGGTACTACTCCGTCGTGCTCGAACGAGGTAGCGAGCTGGTTCGCCAGGATTTTAGCAAAGAACATTGGCATGGCCCTCCTGAAAAAACGGTCGGTTGGTGGGTTAGTCAAATGCCCGCCAAGCGAACCGGAAAGCTGACGTTGGCGCCAACTCTAGTTCTGCTCGATGCTTTAGAGAAACTATGCGAACAACCTGAGGATGGCGATCTCGCTTACTTGCTGGCGGTCCTGTTGATTCGACGACGCTTGCTCACTGAGTTACCGAACGATGGCTCCGACGACGAGCCTTCGCATTTGCAATTGATATATCCGACCAATGGACGGGAGTTTCTCGTACCGGCCCAAACACCAACTTCGGATCGCGTAACATTTTTGCACCAGAAACTGATCGACTTGCTTTACTGTGAAACCTAATTCGCCCGATATCTCTTTCGGCCCGAAGGAGTCAAAATCATGGAGAGCCTTGCAGTGCTTGGCGATCGTTCTTTTGACCTTCGTTACCGGCGGGGCCACTTGCATGCCTCGGCGATCGATTCCAGAGTTCCAACCAACGCCGTTGTTCACGAGCCCTCCAACCTTGTTCCAGCTCACCGAAGCGATCAATCGCTCGCGCAACGTTCAGTCGCTCCAGTCCAATTCGGTTACGGTGAATGTCAACAACGAACGGACCATCAATACCAACGTGACTTGGGCTCGCGAAAAGCGGTTTCGAATGACGGCCAGTGTTGCGGGGGTTGCGGGAGTCGATATTGGCAGCAACGACAATGAATTTTGGATGACCATCCGCGCGGGACTGACGAAAGAAATGTACTATGCCCGGCATGTCGAGTTTGACGCTCAGCCCAATCGTCCCGTGTTGCCGGTTTCGCCCGTTTGGCTGATCCAGGCGATGGGGGTTTGCGATATCGACATGAATAAGCTCATTGCTGATCCTGTCACGCGGGCCGACGGTATGGTCGAACTGACGACCCCCGAACCCTCGCCCATTGGGACATTTTCTCGAACGTTGGTTGTCGACCCGAAGTTCGGCTATAGCCGTCAAGTGTTCTTGCGAGATCCCACAGGTCGTTTGGTTGCGAATGCAACACAGGCCAAACACGAATACTATTCCTCCATTCAATCGTGCCTGCCACATCAAGTCAAAGTTCAATTGATGCCTGCCGGCAGCGACGTAATAGAGCTCGAAATCTCAATCGCTTCATACGTCGTTAATAGTTTAGCTCCTGATAACATGACTCAGTTCCAGTTGCCTGGCATGAACGGCTACAAGGTGATCAATTTGGGACAGACAGGACCGCAGGCGATTACGCCGCAACAAGTGTCACCTCCTCAGCCTTATTATCCACAAACCTCATTTCGAGGCGTCTCGCAAGAAGGATTTGCTCGTTGATGATTTGTGTGCACCAACTGAGCCGTAGACGTACGGTTGTAGACTTGATCGATTAACGGTCAGCCGAAGGCTTAATCGGTACCGCCACCTTTTGCGAAGAGTAACGCCAAACTCCTCGCTAACGCGTCGGGTTACCGAAGCCGTAAGTAACCCGAGTAAATGGACTGGAACGATGGGCATACCTTGGATTTCTAGATCGACGATTCGCAAGAAATTGCTCGTTTCGATGGTCGTACTCGGACTTGTCATCGCTGTTCTTGGCTATAGTAGTTTTCGCGGCGTGTACGCCTATCGTGATCTGGCAAGGACATTGAGCAGTCGCGCCTCGGAGATGCGTTATACCGCTGACTTGACGCGTTCCATTGACGATTTACGGCTTACTTTTCAACAGATGGATTTGAGAGACCCTTCGGAGTTTCCGTTGTCTCCTAAGGAATTGGACGTTGGGATTCGTTCAATGGAAGCATTGAAAAGCCAGCGTCAATTCGGCGATAAGCTGAATCACGTACGCGTCGTACTCGCCAGATATAAATCGCGACTGGAACAAGCCGATATCGATGATCCTTTCCTGGCAGATTTGACCGACGAATTTGCGAAATCGGCCGAGTTGTCCCAAATACTCAACGCAATTTGGTTCCGTCATTTGATTTTGTTGGAATCGCTTCGAGTAGACAAAGCGTTGGAGCAAATGCAAGATCTCGAACGACTCTCGATACTAGCGCACGAGCTACCTACGTTTTTTGGCAATCGAATGGCTAGCTTCAAAGAAGAAGTCAAATCACGATATCAGACTTGGATCATCCTAGCCTGGAGCAGTGCGATTCTGGCCACGTTTTTGCTTGTCGGCCTGATTCTTTATGCTCGCATCGCTGTCATTAAACCGTTCAAAGAGCTCTTGGCCGGTTCACGACGTGTCGCCGCAGGAGACTTCGCGCATCGTATTCATATCGACAGCAAAGACGAACTATCGGAACTGGCAGATGCAATCAATTTAGGTGCAGCGAGTTTCCTCAGTATTCAGCGCGAGCTCAATGATCAAGTTCGCGAGCGATCTCAGGAGGTAATTCGCAACGAACAGCTTGCCAGCGTCGGCTTCTTGGCGGCTGGTGTCGCTCATGAAATCAACAACCCACTGGCTTCGATCGCTTGGAGTGCCGAGGCGCTCGAGTCACGGCTCCATCGAATCCTTCACCCAATTGCGACTGAAGATGAAAATGCCACCGAAACGCCAGCCTCAGGTTTCGATCTAGATACACTTCGGACCTACCTGCGACGCATTCAAGACGAAGCCTTCCGATGCAAAGGAATTACCGAAAAGCTACTCGACTTTTCTCGACTGGGAACCGAGCAACGCAAGCATTCGATTGACATGAATGAGATTGTGGGCGATGTCGTAGATATGGTACGACATCTTGGTCAATTCCGAACTCGAAGAATCGAATTCCAACCTCGTCCGATGCCAATGATCGCGTGGGCTAGCCCTCAAGAAATGAAACAAGTAGTACTGAACTTGCTTACGAATTCCCTGGAATCATTGGATCCCGCTAGAAGTGACGGGTTCGTTTCCATCACACTTGAGGCCCTGCATGACTCGGTCAAGTTGGTAATCGAAGACAATGGATGCGGCATGACCGAGGAGGTTTTGCAGCATCTTTTCGAGCCTTTCTTCACCCGACGACGGGATGGTCGTGGAACAGGCCTCGGACTGCCCATCACCAGCCGCATCATCGCGGACCATGGTGGCCGAATTTTGCCCAAAAGCCAAGGGCCCAACTGCGGCACTCGATTCGAAGTGATTTTGCCTAATCAACCTGCCACCAATCAAAGTTATGACAACACCCATGAAAAAATCGCAGCCTAGCCAGCTCTCCATTTTGTTTGCCGATGACGAACCATCGCTGCAAGAGTTGATGCGCATGGAGTTGCCGCATTTGGGCCATCGTGTCACTGTTTGCCCCGATGGCTACACGGCCGTCGCTGCGCTCGAACGAGAAAACTTTGACTGCCTGATCGTCGACTTGGACATGCCTGGAATGAACGGCATTCAAGTGATCGAGCGGGCAGCAACCCTTTCGCCAAAAACCGAGGCAATCGTCCTCACTGGCAAGCAGTCGCTCGAATCCGCGGTGTCGGCACTGCGATTTGGTGTGATCGACTACTTGAGCAAGCCATGCCGATTGTCCGAACTGCAATCTTTGTTGCAACGGGTTGCGGCGCGACGTGAGCTCAAACGCAACTCAGCCGCACTAGACAAGCAATCCGCGTCCTCACCATCGGGTTCCGCTAAACTAATTGGCAGTTCGAGTGCGATGCAGGAAGTTTTGACATTGATACGCAAAGTAGCGCGCACTCAAAGCACCGTTCTTATACGTGGCGAGACAGGCTGCGGCAAAGAGTTGGTGGCACGCGCTCTTCATGACCAGAGTTCGAGAAACGGAAATGCGTTTGTCGCTGTTAACTGCGGTGCGTTGCCTGAAAACTTGATCGAAAGCGAACTCTTTGGCCACAAAAAAGGGGCCTTCACTGGGGCTGATGCGCAGCGTGAAGGACTCTTCGAGGTTGCAAGCGGAGGTACGATTTTCTTGGATGAGATCGGCGAGTTGCCGCTGGCCATGCAAGCCAAATTACTTCGCGTCTTGGAGAGCGGCGACATCCGTCGAGTTGGCGACAATCAAACTTTCCATGTGGATGTTCGTGTCGTTTGCGCCACACACCGTGACGTGGAAACCATGGTGGAGTCTGGCGATTTTCGCGAAGACTTGATGTTTCGAATCAATGCATTTGAGATCCACGTTCCGTCCTTGCGGGATCGCATGGAAGATGTCTTGCCGCTCGCACGGCATCTGTATTTGCGTCACCGACCAGAACACGCATCGATTGAAAACATCTTTGCCGAAGAGACCATTGCGGTTTTCAAGCAGCATCCTTGGCCAGGCAATGTCCGGGAATTAGCCAACGTAGTCGAACACGCGACGATCCTGTGCGATCAACCGCCGATTTTGCCAGAACACTTACCGCGTCACTTTGGAGACAAACGAGCGAAGCGGGAAATCAAGGCAAACAGCTTGCCAACGAATCCCTTGAGTCTTCGAGAAATGGAATCTCTAGCAGTCCAAGAAGCCATCCAACGTCACCAAGGCAACAAGCCGGCCGCCGCCGAAGAGTTGGGGATCAGCCTCAAGACACTATACAACAAACTCAATCAGAGCGACTTGGCAAACAAACGAACTGGATGAGCTCGTTGCATACGGTGGATTTTCGATATTCGATTCGCTGCTTTCGCCTCAAGGGCTCACTCGGCAAGAGTGACCCCATGGAGTACACCACTGTCGAGTACACTGTCGAGTACACCACTGTCGAGTACACCACTGTCGAGTACACCACTGTCGAGTACACCACTGTCGAGTACACCACTGTCGAGTACACCACTGTCGAGCAGACCAGTTATTTCATCGCTGGAAGATAGGCAAATAACCCAAATCCAATTGCAACATGATCAAATTGCAGGCAGTCTTGTATACCTTGTCATACGAGTTCTGCTCCTGTGCCCACGAACCATCTTGGGTCTGTTCGTCCGTTATCCTGGCATAGAGACGATCACGAAACGGAAGCCAATCCTCATCGCCTTGGCGGTAGACGACTTGGCTATAATAGAGGTATGTGTAGTGCCAATGCCCAAATGAATCTTCGCCCGGCCCGATGTTGTAAAGATTTTTTCGCGAGTAGGCGAGCATTTCGGGCACTTTTTTGCTCTCATAGTCACCAGCATTGTACAAAGCGGCAAGACTCGCAGCCGTGATCGCTGGCCGTGAAGCCCCCATCTGTTGGCTTGAATAGCTGATGCCTCCATCTTCGTTTTGGCACTTATAGATGTACCGCTTGGCTGATTCGATAATCTCCGCCGGAACGGCAATGCCGGCATTGCGGCACCCCCGCAAGCCTTGCACTTGCGTGATCGTGGTGGAGCCTTCGTCGTAATCGTTTCCTTCCTTGGCGCTGACATAGCCCCATCCACCAGCTGGTGTCTGGGCTTTACCGCAAAACGCGACCGCACGCGTCAGCACGTCCATCAAATCATCGCGCCGATCCTGAAGCCCTTCTTCGCCCAATACCTGAGACAAGAAAAGCATCGAAAACCCATGCCCATACGTGTATCGTTGATCGTCGCTATCGCCAATGAGGCCATTCTTTCGACTTCTGCTGATAAGAAAATCTGTCGTACGTTTCAGCTGAACCGCATAAGGCCCCTGCGTTATGGTTGAACCACTGCAAAGAAGTGCCAAACCCGCTAGAGCACCGATCGCAACAGGATAAGGGGGCGTGTTCCACTGTCCGAGACTGGACTGCGTTTTCTGGAGAAAGACGAGCCCCTTCTGAGTCGCACTGTCCCAAGATGGATCTCGAGAATTGCGGGCGAAATCGTCAGCCAACGGCGACATGGCAATCGCCCGTCCGGCCACCGCCCCACCTAGCGTCAGAGCTGCAGTGCTGGCACAACGGGATAGAAACCGACGACGCTCATGCGTTCTTGGGTCATGCATTAAAGGTCTCAAAAAGTTCTGGTTTAGGTTCCTAGATCGCCAAACAGAGGTGTCGAGAGATAACGCTCCCCGAGACTACACATGATGGTCACAATGCGTTTGCCTTGGAATTCAGGTCGGGCAGCAACTTGAGCTGCCGCCCACATGTTGGCACCACTGCTGATACCGCCTAGGATTCCCTCGTGCTTGGCAAGCTTGCGGCCCCACTCAAACGCGACCTCGTCGTCCACTTGAATCACATCGTCGATAATGGATCGATCGAGGTTCTTTGGCACGAAGCCAGCTCCGATCCCTTGAATGCGGTGTTTGCCAGGTTGACCGCCACTGATCACCGGCGATTGCTTTGGTTCCACAGCGATCGCTTTGAAATTTGGATTGAGCTTTTTAAGATAGCGAGAGACTCCAGTAATTGTTCCTCCCGTTCCGACGCCAGCAACGATCGCATCGATCTGTCCTGCTGAGTCAGCCCATATCTCGGGCCCCGTTGTCCTCTCGTGGACCGCAGGATTGGCGGGATTTTCAAATTGCTGCGGCATCCAACCATTGGGGTCGTTCGCAACCAATTCGGATGCCTTGGCAATCGCGCCTCGCATTCCATCGGCTGCTGGAGTTAGCACTAAACTTGCCCCTAATGCACGAAGCAACGCACGCCGCTCAACCGACATCGATTCGGGCATGGTCAACGTCAAACGATAGCCTTTGGCTGCACACACAAACGCCAAGGCGATTCCGGTATTTCCGCTCGTTGGCTCTATAATATGAGTCTCCTTGGTCAATCTGCCACTTTGTTCGGCATCCTCAACCATGGCCATACCAATCCGATCTTTGACGCTGTGGAGGGGATTAAAGAACTCGCATTTGGCAAAGACCGTCGCATGTTCTGGTGGCACCAATCGATTGATGCGAATCATCGGGGTGTTTCCAACCGTAGTAACAACGCTGTCAAAGGTCTTTCCCAAAGCCATTTGCAAAACTCTTTCGTCTGGAAGGAATGCTAAATTCGGTAACCGCAAAGCATACGGTTCCCCAACGACCTGGATTATACGCTTTTTTAAAGAAATCGCCCACAGGAGTCTCTGAGATAGGCTTCCAGCAAGAATTCGGCTGAAGCTGTAGCGGAACTTGAAGCTGTAGCGGAAGTCGTCAAGACTTTCGGTTAGGCGGGCGGCGGGTTCAGATATACCTAGCACGACGCGCGAGCTAGTGAATTGGATAGTTGATTCACTAGCTCGCGCGTCGTGCTAGGGTAGTATTCATGCTGCCGCTCGCCTTGCCAACCGGGCCGAAACTCTTGACGAGTTTCGCTACCTCTCAATTCGCTGAAGCAAAACAAAAAAAGCACCCGAAGGATTTCGGGTGCTTTCGATGGTCGCTGGTAATGTCGGACTACCAATTCTCTTGTTCGAAGAGTTCGTCCACCGAATCCAAGTAGCTTTTTGCCCGGGAGGTAATTTGTACGGGCGGAGCAGCCAGCGAAACTTGCTGCCAGACCAAGTCGGAACTGCGAGCAAGAACTCGAACGATCTTTTGCCCGCTTCCATCCGACACCACAACGAATTGCCTTGTGTCCAAAGTTGCCGTGAACACTTCGTGCGCGGCACCGCGAACGGTGGTGAAAAACGCGTTGCGTCGATCATCGCTAAGCACGACTTCCTGGAAGGTATCTCCTTGGTAACCATCGCGGGCTACGGTCCATTCCGATCGTCCATTGACCCCGATGGCAGCGTAAACCCCAGTGGTTCTCGCATTTGGGTTGCTGGCATAGTAGCTGGACGCCAAGTTTTCAAGCACGCTGCTATAACCAGGCTGAATACCTAGGACGCTGAAATTGAACACAGCATCCACGTTGCCCGGTGCGACAATCGTCCGGGTAAACGTATTGGGACTTGGGGAATCGATGGTGAACGACGGAACGGCATAGGTAACCGTATATAAGCCGGGCGGTAGCAAGTCGAACGAATAAGTACCGTCTGCATGCGTTTGCTTTATCTGCGTCCGGGCTGGAGAAGTCGCAGTCGCAGGTGCGAACAGTGTTACTTCGACACCACCCATTCGCAGTTCATTTGATTCCATAACGCCAGTGGCATTGTCGTCGACGTAAACCGTTCCGCGAATTGTGCTTGGAATAAATGGCGAGATGTCAACATTGAATGTACCGATCGAAGTCTTGGGATCCGCAACTCCGTTGGTTGTTCCATTGTCTACGATCTCGTATCGGAACGTGTCTCGCCCGCTGGCTCCGAGTGGTGCCGTATAGGTGATCGTACCATTCGCGTTCAAGACAATCGTGCCGATCGTGGTCGCGTCACGAAGGATGCGGCTAACTCGTAGAGTTTGCCCACTTTCGTTGGCTGGTCCCTTTGGCATCGTCGCCAAGTCATCCGACAAATCGAAGACGGTTGGCACACTTGCGTAAACACTTCGCGTCAAATTCGCGGCGGTTGGAGCATCATTCACTTCGGTAACGTTGATAGCCAAGGTAGCCGTCGCAGTGGACAGAGTCGCTTGACCATCGCTAATTTGATAAGTGAAGCTATCCGCTCCATTGAACGATGTAGCTGGAGTGTAGACCAATCGGTCGTCCGTCAGATCTGCTGGCGTGCCGCGGTTGTCCAACACCATAGCGCCACCCTTGGCTGTTGCAACAGAACCCGAAAACGGAACAAACGAAACCGTCTGCGAACTTTCGTTGGCTGGCCCTGGCAAGTCATTTGCAAGAAGCGTTGAAATCGCAATCGTTACCGCTTGATTTTCTGAAGTCGAAGCAGCAGAGTCAGCAACAGCGACTGGTGGATCATTGACGGGCGCAACGGTGATCGTCAAAGTGGCGGATGCACTTAGGGGTGCCGGCGTCGTATTGTTGACGCCGTTGTCCGTCACGGTGTAGAGCACCAAAACGGTTCCATTAAAATCTTTGGCTGGCGTGTAAACAATGTTGCCATTCACGATCGCGACCGTACCGCTACCAGGAGTCTGGTTGACAGCATTGGTGACCGTAAGCGTTTGAGCATCCTCACCCGGTCCTTTGCTCAAACCTTCTGTGATCGTCGCTCCTGGTACGCTCAAGACTACGTCTTCGTTCGTGGTTGCCGTTCGGCCTATCGCGGTCGGCGGATCATTCACAGGAGTCACCGTGATGGTAACGGTACCTATCGAAGCAACACTCCCAACCTTGTCGTCGTTCATCGTGTACGTAAACACGGCCTCGCCAAAGAAGTCGGCTGATGGCGTGTATACCAATCGGTCATCGGTTAGATCCGTTGGCGTTGATCGATTATCGAGGACAACAGAACCAGTTCCTGAAGCGGGTTGAGCGAACGATAGTAAACTCTTGATGGCCCCTGTATTTGCGAAGTCGTTCGCAATGACATCGATCGTAAATGCACTCGAGTCTTCTGCAATGCTAGCGGTATCCGTTAAAGCAAATGGCAGAACAGGTGGAATAATAAAGACTTCGACGTTGGCTGTGGAAGTCAATCCACCAGAGTCACGAATCGTGTAAGAGAACGTCGAAGTCGTATTGAAGCTGCCGGTTGGCGGCGTGAACAATACGGCGGTGCCCGCGGCGTTGACCGTTGCCGTTCCAATGGTTGGCGTTGTTACCGACACAATATTGATCGTATCGTTTGTTTCAAACGGACCAGCACTATCATTTCGCATGACAGCGAGCGAATTCGCAACATTAATACCAAGCACAACGAATCGAGCTGTTTCGCCGGTATCATTTACTGCCGACGGTGCGTCATTTACGCTGGTGACATTAATAGTCACGGTTCCGACAGCAGTTAACTCGGTCGGTGTGCCGTTATCCGAAATCGTGTAAGTGAAAGTATCAGTTCCGAAGAAATTCGCAGATGGCTTGTATGTGGTGATGCCACCTACGGTTGTGATCGTTCCGGCTTGTGCAGTCGGACTTTGAATCGAAATCAGTCGAACGGTTTGCGTGGAAGCTTCATTTGGTCCTGGATTCGAGCTTGCGAGGATATCGGTCCCAGCACCCGCACCAATCAAGATCAAAGAGCCATCCTCAGCGACAGTCAACGTTCCGTTGAAGGGCACTGGAGCGTCGTTGACTGGTGTTACGTTCACGGTGATTGTCGCAACCGTGGACAAGGTTGGAGTGCCGTTGTCCGTGCCGGTCACCGTGAAGATTGCGTTACCGAAGAAATTCGCAGTGGGGGTGAAGTTGATGCTGTTGCCAACAATCGTAACCGTGCCATTGGGCGTTGTACCTAGCGAGGACAAAGTGATTGTCTGATCGCTTTCGTTAGCTGGGCCAGGAGTGAAAATCTGGGCCGCAGTTATCACGAGCGGAGTCGCTGGATCCTCTGCGACGGAAAACGCAGTGGCTACAACCCTCGGGGCATCGTTGACTGCAGTAACGTTGATCGATACCGTTCCCGTGGCTGTATCAGGTGGCGTCGCGTTGTTTCGAATCGTGTACGTAAAGGTAACAGGGCCGAAGTAGTCTGCTGCCGGTGTGAACGCGATGTTTGTCGTTCCGTTCACAGTCACCGTGCCACCTGCGGAAGGTTGCGTCACGCCAGTTACTTGAATGTCTGCCTTGGGCCCAACTGCATTCAAGTCGTTCGCCACAACATTGACAATCGTTTGGCCAGAGTCTTCAGCAACCGACGCCGTATCCGTGTTTGCCGTTAGCTTGTCGTTGATGTTGATTTTGCCCGTACCCAACACAACCACATTAGACGCCAGATACTGGGCAAGGCCACCGTACAATGCGATCCCAAGATTGTTGCCTGATGAACCGGAAGCGGGTGGCGGAGAAGTATTTGCTGACAGATTAATTATGCCAACCGAAGTTCCCTTGAAAAGCGTATCGACGACACTGACAAATTCGACGGCTTCCACAAGCTTGAGACTATTCTTGTTCGAGAATCCTCCCAACAAAGTAATGGTGCGGGTCGGCGAACCAGCCACCGCTGGCAACAAACGACCGTCCAAACCATTGATATATTCCAGGCCAGTTTCGGTGCCAAAGGCGTTAGCCGATTTCAAAAAATTGTTTCGGGCAACCGACGCTACAAGATCCAGGCCAGGGTCCGCGGTGTTTTGGCCGATTGTCAAAGAAACAGCAACGGGGGGCACCGCTCCATCAACGAGATTGTTCGTTCCAACCTCCAAAACATCTGGAACGTCGACGTGTGCGAGGCTCCCAATGAAGTTAACACCAAATCTGGATGTGCTTGAATTGGTGAGCGTCCGAACTGTCACATTTCCAGTTCCGATGGATGACAAGGCTTGCAAGCCATTGCGAATATTCGTCGCTGTACCAGTCGCGTCATAGATCTTTACGCCAGTACCGGTCGTAATAAAGGCAGGAGCGATGGGAGCAGTCGTTTGAGTTCCGAACTTAATGGTGAACGTACCGCCACGAACACTATTACCAATGTCTATTTGATTATATTCGCCCCACTGGAACTGCAGTTTTTCCGCTGCCGAGCCGTCTGCGTTGGTATACGACAAGTCGTGGTAAGCACTGAACACACCCTGAGGATTTCCCGCGTCGGACCGTAGATCCGCCATCTGCGTACGAACTATAATTCGGTCGCCTATCCCAATGCTCGCTTCGGGAACTTGGTCGAATGGATTCGGATCGGGAAGCTCTGTTCCTGCTGTCCCGTCGGCATTTACCGAGAAGAATTTGTAACGAACTTGTGCTTTTTCGCCGACCCCTTCCCCATTGTTAATGGCGTTGACCACAATGAGCGCGTCGAGCGGAGACAAATTATTGTCGTTGTCCGTGTCAACAAAGGAGTTGATATCAGTTGGCGACTGGCCAGCCAATGATCCGCTCCCCTGAGTATTCAAACGGTTGATGACGACCAGAGCATCCAATGGAGAAATCGAAAAGTCTCCGTTCACGTCTGCAGCCGCAATCGAATTATGAAATGGCATGAGATCCCCAGCCATCAATTGCCGTTGTTCAAGTGATTCCAGACGAAGCATTCGCTTCATCCAGCCCTGTTTGGCAGACTTTTGGCTGCGATTTCGCGTTGATGATTTGCGAGCCTGACGTATTGGCGAAACGGACATCGATTCTTCCACCGTAAAGATCAAGAAAGGTAAAGCTTGGAATAGGAATTCCGAAGACGAAAGGTCGTCCCAAAAATCCCCTTACTGTGAGGTTACTTGGCAATCAGCTGGTTTTCAATCCACTTCTTGCCCAGACGGCCTAAATTACCCATTCATCCAGTTCCTGGTTTGAATTTGCCGTCCCTAACAGTTTTTCCGTTAATGTGCTTTTTTAGAGCTGGAATTGCTCAAGAAGTTCCATTCAATAAAAAATTTTGAAAAATGGATCGCATCGGAAAAATCTTCAAGGTTTTTGATCGCAATTGACCAGTAACTCTCCCAAACTACCTCGTCATGGAGAATTTACCCCACTTGGCTACACGATTTCTATTTACGCGGTTCTGCCAGTTCCTCTATCATTGGTCAAACATTGCACTCGGAGCAAACATTGTAATTGGATGATCACCCATTGGAGCGTCGCCACAGAAGGCTGAAGAATGAACGGACAACTAATCCTAGTGCTTCTCTCGATGCTCCTGCAAAACCCTAGTGAAGTACTGCCCAACTCCGGCTCGAATACCCCATCGGGTTCTTCAAGCGGACCACAATCCCCGATGCCGCTTCTTCCAAACCAGCGCACCATTCCGCAAAACATCGGCTGGGGAACCGACCGAGACAATAAGTTTTGCCTGATCATTCAGATTCCTCCTGACAAAATCATGGAGTTTTCCCAAGGCTCGCATGGCCAGGAATTTCCAGCTGACTTTCCCGAGGAACTCCGAAGTCGCGTTCAAAGGGTGGTGTTTCGAGTGGGCAACGAACCTGTTGAGCGAATTCCAGCCAACCCACAGACGCTTGCAGAGAATCGAATCCCAGCCAATCCCGCAACCGTGTACCTAGACCGCTCCACATCCTCAAGCGTTGGCTCCCTAGCCACAATCGATCAGCCGCGTCCAACAATCCTAGCTGCCAACCAAGGTGGTCCTGGCTACTCCAACAGTGGAGTTTTCCCACCCTCCAACTTGAACCAGAACGTTCTCCCGACTTCGCCATTGACGGCAACCGACAACTTCGCCCCATCAAGAACCCCGGGAGGGGGCAGTAATCTCAACAGTGCTCCCACTTCCGACCGCTTTGTGGCAAGCAGCGCACAACAGGATTTTCTGCCAGATACCAACAACTCGCTGCGTCGAGATGGTGTCAATCCTCCTTCCAAACTCCCTGGTTTCTTGCAACCAAATAACGGTACGGCTCAAGTCGCGAATGGTTCCTACGCATCAAACACGCCCTACTCGCCGCAATCAAACAATAATTCTCCGCTAAGCAACTACAGCAACAACAATCAAAACGGGCTCGGCTACCCAGCTCGCCCTAACGTCGCCACGAATCCTACGCCAAACCCTGGCTATGACTCCAATCCCTACCCAACAAATCAACCGTCGCCATCTTCCGTCCAAAATCAGCAATACGGATTTCCTGCAACACAACCAACATACCCTACCAACAATCAATACCAAAACCCGCCATTCAGTTCATTAGCCCAGGCCCAGCTTGCGCCCATTCCTATCGCAAAACCGCAGCTCCAACAAACTCAACACATCGACGGGACGAATGAGGAGCAAGCAAAAGACAAATTTCTTCCATTTCTCCTACTCGTTTCCATCGTCGGGAATGTTTACCTAGGACTTTGGATGAAACACTTGCGGACTCGTTATAGACTCCTGCTAAGCAACATGCGAGGCGTTCCTATTTCGGACCTCGCTTGATCATCCGAATATCGTTCCTGAAATGACAAAACCCAAAAAATTGTTTTGGCTTATGAAAACTGAGCCTGAACTATTCTCCATCGACGACCTGGCTGCGGCCCCAAACCAAACCAGCTACTGGCACGGCGTCCGCAACTATCAAGCGAGAAACTTCATGCGGGACCAGATGCAGCTGGGCGACCGCGTCTTGGTTTACCACAGCAACGCGACTCCCTCGTGCGTGGTTGGAACAGCCACTATCGCTCGGACCTCCTACCCTGACCATACCGCTTGGGACCCTAAAAACCTTTACTTTGACCCAAAAAGCGATCCAGAAAACCCACGATGGGTTATGGTTGACGTCCAGCTGGAGTCCAAATTCTCAGCACCGCAGTCCCTGGAAATGCTGAGGGCAGTACCGAAACTATCCGAGATGGTTCTCCTTCGTAAAGGCACCCGACTTAGCATTCAGCCTGTCACCAAGCAAGAGTTCGACATTATTCTAGAGTTGGGCGGCTAAGTACGATTCGTAGCAGAATTCGTAAGAATTCAGATGAATTCAGAACAGGCTGAATTCTCACGAATCCAGCTACGGCCTAAGCTTTCCAAATTCGTCCCTCAGGCGCATCGATTCCGTTCGTCGCATTGCGTGTATCAACCACCAATTTCGATCCAGCCACAATGACCTCAAAGTCAAACGCCGAATGGTCTGTTGCGATCACTGCGCAATCAAGTGACTCAAGATAACCAGCCGAGATCTCCTGGCTGGACAAAGCCGGCACGTCAAAGGATCTCATTTTCGGAAGTATCGGAACATGGGGATCCGAATACGAGAGGACAGCGCCTCGCTCGCAAAGCAACTCCATCAACTTGAAGCTCGGACTCTCGCGAGGGTCGTCTATATTCTTCTTGTAAGCCACACCGAGGATTCCAACGTTGGAACCCTTGACCGGCTTGCCAATCGAATTAAGTGCTTCCGCTACTCGATCCACGACGAACTTGGGCATCGACATATTGATCTCGCCAGCAAGCTCAATAAAACGTGTCGGCATCTCGTGGCATCGGGCAAGCCACGTCAAATAAAACGGATCGATAGGAATGCAGTGGCCACCGAGACCAGGGCCTGGATAGAAAGCTTGAAAACCAAAAGGTTTCGTCTTGGCCGCCTCAATGACTTCCCAAATATCGATACCAAGCTTCATGAACAGCAATTTCAATTCATTGACCATCGCTATGTTCACGCTGCGATACGTGTTTTCCAAAATCTTGCTAGCTTCAGCTACTTCGCAGCTTCCGACAGGTACAACATGCTTCATGACCAACGAGTAAAGCTCAACGGCACGCTTTTGGCTCGACGGATCAATGCCACCAACCACCTTCGGAATCGTCTGCGTCGAAAAACTGGTATTGCCGGGATCCTCGCGTTCGGGACTGAACGCAAGAAAGTAGTCTGAGCCACAAGTAAGTCCAGCTCGATCCAAGATGGGCTTAACAACATCGCGCGTCGTGCCCGGATAAGTCGTGCTCTCGAGAACAACCAACTGCCCAGGTCGAAGTTTCTGCTCAATCGCTTTAGAGGTATTCTCGATATAAGTCATGTCCGGGTCGCGACTCATATTGAGGGGGGTCGGCACGCAAATCACAATCGCATCCGGCTCGTCAAGCCTTTCCATTGCGCACGTTGGCTGAAACGAACGGCTCGCAATCGCAGGATTAAGCCAGGAGGACTCTAGGTGCCGAATGTAACATTCACCACGGTTCAACGAATCCACTTTGCGTTGATCCACATCGAATCCGATGACGCTGGCCCCGCTCTGAATAAACGCCCGGACGAGAGGCAACCCGACATATCCTAGCCCGATAATACCAACGCGCATGTTTGTGTAGAGGTAAGAGGAACGGCTTAATTCGCATCCGTGAATTGTAGTGCGTGAGGCTGAATGGCGTTAGCAGGTTGTATTCGCCACGCTTCTCTTCGTCTGCTGCTGACGGCAAAATAAAAAAAGCGGGCCTTTCGGTCCGCTTTTTGAATTGCGATGACAAACATGAAGATCGGTTTCGCCGAAGTAGGCTCTCGCCATCGAGGGCGGAACCATAGGCTACTACTTCTTCTTTTTCTTCTTGTCGTCTGCTTCGTCCTCTTTCTTGACCTTCTTCTTTTTCTTCAAGGAGATCTTTGGGACGCGAACTTTGGCCATACCGAGGACGACGCTGCTATCCGACCACTTATCGAGATCTTGCAAACGTTTAATCCGTTCAGCGCGGGTCATTACGTTCCGGCTCTTGATCGCCCCAGCGCGGACTTTCAAGCTCTTATCGAGAGTCATAAAAACGAATACTCCTAAGGACAACCAAAATTGACTACTTGTGAAGGTGGCAGATTTTAGCGACCCATTGCACCCTCCACAAGGCAAAAACACTCGGTTTGCCCTCAAAGTTCCCTAAACTACGAAATTGCTCCCGTTTTTGCGCGATTTCGTTGGCATTCATTGGCGGGACAGCAACGCCAGCGCCTTAAAACAGGTTTCCATCGACCTGTTCGCAACAAATAGTTTTTCGGGAGGGTGAGGCGACCCCTGTAAACATCTTTGCAAAGTCAATTCCATTGAAAACCTTAGGGAGGGCGAGGCTCCTTTTCCCGTCAAATCCCACTATGCTCGGCCTCACTGGTTCAATTTGAGGTTTCGATTCGGTATCATTTTGAACGACGGTAGATTCCGTTTGTTTCTTGCATCTTGTCTTTAGGAGTTGGAATTTTGGCCCGAGATATTTTATTTATGCTCAAAGAGGATTTTCCAGATGGCGGCGGTCTGCCTTACTTTTGCCCTGACTGTGCGACCATCACTGGCGTTCTAAGCTACTTCCCAAAACTGCGGCACAACCTTGATATCCGTTACGTTGACTTCCCTGGCCCTCGCACTGAGATCGTAAACCTGATTGGCAAAGACCATCAGAGCTGCCCCGTGTTGATCTTGGACAAGGCGCCTCCGATGGACGCTCTCGGATTCTTAACAGGACAAGCAGAGAGACACTGCTTTATCTCAGGTGCCAAAGCCATCGCCAAGTTCTGGTCGCACGTTTATGGTGTCTCTCGCCCGCATTAAGGCGATCGGCAGTCTGAACCCGCATGTCGCCCAAACACAATCCACTTGCCACACTCGAGTTTTCAATGCCCAAGCCCGACGAACCATTGCAAACGGAATTTTTGTTCGATCTTTCACCCTCGATCGACGGATTCGAGGACTTGGGCAAGAGCGAGCGAGAACTGGTTGACTATGTTCCAGATGACGATGGCGGAGATTGGGTTCCACCGATTCGATCTGTACCAACCGTGGATCGGGAGTCGTTTATTCGACTAGCGCTGGTCAATGGCGTTGGGCCTCGATTATTGGCTGGACTGATCGATCATTTCGGAACGGCTTCCAACGTCTTGAGTGCAACGCTTTCGCAATTGGGTCAAGTTCCTAAGATTGGCCCGAAGCTTTCGACGCTGATACGAGATGCGGCCCAAAGCGACTTGCCCGACCGCGTATTCAAACACTGCCATGAGAATGCTGTCGAAATCATGATTGCTGGCGATGCGGGCTTTCCGCGTTTGCTAACCGAGTTGTCCGATCCGCCCGTGATGCTATTTGTTCGAGGGGCATTTCACAAGAACGACCAATTGTCGATCGCTATGGTTGGAACGCGGCACTGCACCAGCTACGGTCGTACAATGGCAGAAAGGATCTCCAAAGCCCTGTCGCGATACGGGATCACCATCGTCAGCGGCTTGGCCCGAGGCATCGACGCGGTTTGCCATCGTGGGGCATTGGAGACGGATGGACGAACAATTGCGGTACTTGGGAGCAGCGTCACGGACATCTATCCACCGGAGCACAAAGGACTGGCGGACGAAATTGCGGAGCGAGGAGTCCTCATGAGCGAAACGCATCCTTTTTCGAAGCCAAAAGCAGGAGTGTTTCCTCAACGCAATAGAATCATTAGCGGCTTGAGTTTGGGCACCATCGTCGTCGAGGCAGCAGATCGGTCTGGTTCGCTCATTACAGCTAGGCATGCCGGAGAGCAAGGACGGGATTTGTTCGCTGTGCCTGGACAAGCGACTTCGAGGATGTCTCGAGGTTGCAATCAACTGATTCGGGACGGAGCCATTTTGATCCAGGATGCGGAGGATGTAATCGAACACTTGGGACCACTCGTCGAAAAGGCTTCTTTAGGCGAAGGCAACGTCGTGCATCATCCCGCAGAGTTGCAACTCAACGAAATCGAAAATGCAGTATTGCAAGCGATCGAGAGTTCGCCGACGGATATCGATCAAGTGATCTCGACATCGAAGCTTCCGGTGCCGCGCGTCCTGAGTACACTGAGCGTCTTGGAAATGCGTGGGCTTATTCAACGGCCTTCCGGTAGAACGGTCGTTCGACGGTAGAAGGTACATTTTTTGCAGAGGCACATGGAACGTGCCTGTTACTTTGGCGACGAACAAGACATGACAAAATTTGCGGTAGTAGGAACGGGCGCTTTAGGTGGGTTCTATGGCGGTCTACTGGCACGAGCCGGAAGCGATGTCCATTTCCTGATGCGGTCCGATGCTGACTTCGTCAAGGCGAACGGGTTGCGGGTTGACAGCAAGCTTGGCGATTTTCATTTGCCGAGCGTGAATGTCTACGCATCCATCCAAGACATGCCGAAATGCGATTGCGTGATTTTGGCACTCAAGAGCACGCAGAATCATTTGTTGAGCGATTTGTTACCACCTCTACTGCATGACGATTCGATGGTTCTCGTGCTGCAAAATGGATTGCACGTCGAACAAGCGACTCGCGAAGTCGTCGGTCCGGGGCGCGTGGCAGGAGGCTGTTGTTTTCTGTGTTCCAACAAAGTCGGCCCAGGTCACATTCGGCATCTTGACTATGGAAAGATCTTGATGGGCCCCTATCGCGGACTGGACGATACCGAAGCAGGGCTATCGATGGAGCGGTTGGCCAAAATTCAAGCGGAGATGATTGCGGCAGGCATCGATTGCCATACGACGGAATCGCTCACATGGGCGCGCTGGCGGAAACTAATGTGGAACATTCCGTTCAATGGGCTCTCAGTCATTTTGAATTCCAGCACGAACCGGATTATGGAGTTTCCGGATTCGAGAGCGTTGGCGGAGTCCATCATTCGTGAAGTGCGTCAGACGGCCTGCGACTGCGGGCATTTCATTGAGCCCGAATTTGTGCAATACATGATGACTCATACCGATGAGATGGTACCGTACGATAGCAGTATGCGACTCGATTTTCTGTCCGGGCGACCGATCGAGGTGGAAGCAATCTATGGAAATGCATTGCGAGCAGCCGATAGGGCCAATGTATCCTCTCCGATCATGCGAGTGATGTACCAGCAACTGAAGTTCTTGGCGCATCAGCGACAAGTTAAGTAAGCGACTGAGCAAAGCGATTTCATCCTCCTGCAGAGCTCAAGCCCCCTCCCGAATGTCGCTGAAGGCTCCATTCGACCTCCCCCAACTCCGTTGGGAGAGGTGACGAAGATTGCATCCGTGGCTTTCAAATGCCACTGCTCCGCAGTTAAGGCTGCTGCGATGGTATGGAAACTCTGATTCGCACTTAGTCAGACTTTCCAATCTTAGCGTTTGGGTGGTTCGGATTCGCGGACGGCTGTGCCGTGTTCTGGGTGCAAGACCAGCAGTGAAAACCGTTGCGTTGTATCCAAGTCCTTGGTGCTCAACGATGTGTAATCAAACTGACCCCGCAAATCGGTATAACCGTCTTTGTAGAACTTGACCGCGCCCGAATTGTCCTTGGCGTAGACCTTAATGTACGCCCCCTCAAGCGGTTGTAGCCCCTGTTTGGTAAGGATTTGCAATCTGCCCATATTCGGCGAATGGTTAAGGACCAGTGAGTTCGAATACAGCACCAGATTCTTCATGAGTCCACCACCAGATACTTCAATAACCAAATTCTTGTTCTTGAGCGAAACCGGAATCGGCAAGCTTGCGTCCTTCAATGTCTCAGATGCTTCGAACTTCATGACCTCGGCCAAGTTCGGCTCGATCATGCTTAGTCGGCCACCATCTTGTTGTGCAAACGGATTGCGGCTGAACAACAACTCGACGTCCATCAAATAGTATTTCACCGTGACAGCCTCAAGGTTGCGATGACGGAGCACGATCTTGTCGCCATCCTGGATCAAATCCAAACCAGGTAGGCTGGCAGCCTCGCTGGTGTTTTGCAACTCGCGAGCGCCGGACAAGAGTCGATTGGCTGGATCGGTTTGCCAGTCCTCGGCATTGGCGATGTCGGCCGTCTTGCCTGCCTGAATGGCCTTGCGCTCCGAGACTTGTAATCGCACTTGCGCAAACCAATCTCGCCATCGCGGATTTGGCGTGTTCGCGTATTTTTGCGACCGAATATCCGCTTCCTCGAATTTCCCTTGGAGCATGTCCAGGTACGAGGCAAAGTAGTCGTATTGCATTTTGCTTTCCAATGCCCCAACATCGATTTTTGCAAAATGAGCAATCGCTTCTTCAATACGGTTTTGGAGCAACATGTAATAGACCAACGCAAGTCGTTGCTCCGACTCGATCGTCTTTTGATGGGCTAGAATCCCCATCATCCGTTCGTATTGCACAACGATTCCATCGTTGAGGATGACACGTTTTGGACCTAACTGATGCATGCGAGCGACCACCAAAGGGCGGAAATCCAAATGCTCGAACTGCAGTCGGTCGACGGGCTCTACATTCATGACCTCGGTCGCGAAGATTGGCCCTACGCGCCCGACAATGGCCGAGTTACTCTCAAGGAATTCTCGCAACCTCGGCGCATCATTGTGTTTGATGGAGTACGCCCAAAGATTTGAATGGTAGGTACCGTAATCGGTCAATCTAGTTAGGCAGGATTCGAAGAACTTGTGATTTGCCATTCGCCAAGCAATAGCGTCGAGGTCGATTTTGAACAGATTCGCGCTCTTGAGGTGCGTCAGAACTTGTTCGTCAGTCCCCCAAGCAGCTACGTATGACCAGGAGGTTTCATCCACCGAGTCCGGTGCGTCTAGAACATGGAGGGTGGCTGATGGCGAGGCGATCGCAATCTTGTTGTCCATCGCGATCTGAGCTCCATAGTGTTCGAAGGTGCCAGATTGTGGAAAATAGAACTTGGTGTTGAGTTCCTGAGTGGCGAACGGAGCGAGATCAAGCTTTTGTCCCGCTACCACTTTGGCGTTCTCCAGTGCAATTGCTCCCTGCGGTATCTGCTGCAACACATTGACCCGCATCATCGATGCACTTGGATTCGTCAAAACCACTCGCAAACGATAGACCGTTCCCTTGATCAGCGATTGCTCTTTAACCGGCTTGGCTTCTTCGCCTGGGTCGCTGGCCAAAAAGATACTTTGGCTGGCAAGGACAGTAGCCAGATCGGTGCTAAGCTCGCTGGTCTGCAAACCTTGAACGAACGCTATCGAGTCGGTTGTCGTGGCCGCTATCAATCTCCCTTGTTCGACACTGAGCGTTGCTGGTTTCGATTCCAGGGGCAAACTCAGAACGGACATGGCAAGGAGGGCTTCGTGAATATTGCTCGAGGCAAGTTCGAGGTTCTTGGAGACGAACGGAGCATCGCCAGGGTGATTCAAGTAATCGAGCCAAAACGCGTTGGGACGCACCAATTCTGCTTTTTGAGCTGCCAATGGAAGGCGAAAGTAGTTGCTTTCCGCCCACTTGCGGGTGGACTCGAGCGATTCGTACAAGCGTCCCGGGCGACCGCCGCCGCCAGGCGCGCCAAACCCTCCGCCAGCCATTCGTTTTTTCGACATAGAACGCCCAAGTGTCGCTGCACCAGCCTTGTCTTCTCCTTCCGACTTCCCTTTCGCAAGCCCTTCGCTCTCGGCAAGTGCGTCGAAAAAGAAAGCATCGGCTGGCTGGTCGGCTTGTCCTGAGGCCATCCCCATTCCCCCCATTCCCCCCATGCCGCTTCCGCTCATTTCACTCAATTGGCGTCGTTCAAGACCTAGTGTATTGAGATTAATCTTTCCATCGCTGTTGCCGAATCCTTCGACATCACCCAATGCGACGCTCATCAACCCCTTGGCAAATTGTACCGACTGAGCCGCCGAGTCGACGGGGACCGAACTGACCAAGTCCCCCATCCATCGCTTCGTTCTCTCGGATTGGTCTACGATTCGTTTGGCGAGTAAAACGCGTTCTACTGCGTTGAGCTGGACCAGTCTCCATGGTTGGACATATTTAGAAAGGTCCCTTCCCAAAACATAGTCGTCCATGAATTGCTTTTGCATTTTGTTCGTCACCAAAGGACTCACAACTCGATCAAAAAACGGCTTGTCATGGATCGACAAGAACAAGTTCAACTCGTGGCATGCAAGGTCCGAATAGTGACGTTCTCTTTCTGCGTCTTTCAGTGCAGGCCAACGGGTCAGGCATTCGAATTTGTCGCAAGCGGCGTTGTTATTGAGCAGGGTTCGATAAAGCTGAAAAACATCTGGAATCGAACTGTAAACTTTGACTCGAGTCGATGCGGCATCACCGAGATCATGCTTGTCCGACTTCGGTAAGACGCGAACGCTTTGCTCTTCGGCAAAATGGTCATTGGCCGAGAATGCACTGGCAAGGCGACGGTCCGCAAAAGCTCTCGGTTCCACAAGGGGCAAATGAATTGTGCGATAGGTGGTACCGCTAGGGTGAACAACGATGACCGTGACCGATGTCAGCCCTGCGAACATCTTGCGATCGATCGACAGCATGCCCTTGGCATCGCATCGACCGTTGGTCAGCATGATGCAACCTCGCTTCAAAAACTCGTACTCGGGTGTTAATTCCGCTGCGATCCGAGCCAGTTTCTCATCCATTTCTTTGGCCGAGTTTGGAGCTGCCATTTTAGGAGCCACAGCCGCCATCGGATCCCCTGTGGCCGCAGTTTGCGAAGCGTTTTGCGTCACCGAAAGCTCCCAGGGATTTAGGATCGCGCTTGGCTGTGGTAGGAGGCTCCCCAGATACTTCTTAACAAGTTGACGTTGGAGAACGTACTGGTATTCCTCATCCAATTTGAGGGAATTGATATAGAAGCTCGGGATGCGAGAACGTTCCAAGGACGACATCGGAAACAATGGGGCCGATAGATTCAGGCCCGAGTGGAGTCGTGGCTCGTACGCGTCGGCCACGATATGGATGCGTGTGAACTCGTCGAAGTTGCCGAGTTGAACTTGGAGCTTTTCATCGGCCAGTTTCACTTCACGAACGTGGACCGCGCGTACGCGGTTGGTTTCCAGAATTCTCGATTGGCCTATGAGCACATTTCCTTGGCGTTCCCCTTTGACGACCGAAATCTGCGTCGAACTACCTGACCAATGATCGGTCAGACGATAGGTTCCTGGTGCGAGCCCCTTGATTTTGACGAGGCCACTTTCGATCGAGACTTTGTCAACGTGGCTTGCGACGTCAACACCGCCCCGAAACTCGATCAGGCTCAGGCGAGAAATCAGCTTGTCGTTGGGGCCTAGCTTCTGTGGACCCGGTTGAGAACGATCAATGTTGTGCCAGACCAACTCGATTGGCTCGCCACTCAACGTATGGTATTTCTCCGGCCATGACGGTGGCGAGCTAGCAAGAACAAAGTCGCGAGGAATCATTGAATCTGCGGTCGACTTGAGACGTTCTACGGATGGCAGTGAGCCGAGGTCGACCAAGCCGTTTTCGTCGGTAGCAAGTCGAACACTGACGATTGGAACAATACCAAAGAGCTTAAACTCCAATTGGACGGGGGCTCGAGCTGCCGGTTCTCCGTTGCGCCCTCGAACTTCAAGCAAGTACCCTTTGTCCGTTTGCGTCAGAAAGAAATCGCGCACCTGGGCCGTTTTCGCCATCCCGTTGATAGCAACGGCATACGACGCGGAAACGGGGACTCGCGAGTCATTGCTGAGCTTGAGCACTTCGCCGCTCAATGCAATTACGATATTTGCAAGTCGTTGCGGCACTAGAAACGAATGGACCAATTCACCATTGTCAGCAAGTTTAACATTGGGAAACGTCTGAGTCGCATCGATACCATCTAAATCGGTGGAAGTGATCGTAAGCATGGGCTTTTCGAGTTGCGTGAGCGAGACCAACTGGCCATTGCAAAGCAAATTCGGTCGAATCACCACGTTCGCCTTGGCGCCAGCTAACAGCGATTGTGGGTCCAACAAGAATCCTGCTCGAAGCTGGTAGCTTTCTGTGTTGTGGACAAATAGTTGCACCGAAGCGATTGGTCCATCAATGAAGACGAGTGAATCTGTTCGTAATTCCCTTCCAAAAGGTATAATAATGTCCCCTTGGTCGTCCGCTTCCAGTTCGCGATTTCCAAAGAGTGCTTTGGCTTTGGGAACATGCTTGCCCTCTGCATCGTAAACGCGAAACGTATCGCCAGCGTCGGTCATGCGTTGAATTGCATTCAAGTGACCTTTATGAATAAGCGTGCGACTGCGTTGTCCGCTAGCTAGAACATCCACCACCCAAACTCCACCGCCATCAAGCTCTGGCATCTCGAGCACTTCACGGTGTCGAATATCGGCAGCTTGGGCGTAGGTGAAGCGTTTTTCGATATTGGCGACCAGCCCGTCAAGATCGAGATTGGTGCCAATCGGCTGCTTTTGCTGCATCAGAATATTGCGTGCGTTGAGCCGATAGACTTTCACCAGCAGTTCGGGCACATTTTTGAGATCTAGCGTCAAGCGAACGGTATCGCTGGGTTTGTAATGAGTCGGGTTGCTCAACGCAAACTTGAGCTCGATTCGGGATTGCAATTCGCGTTGTTCGTCAGGTGATAGCTGAGCATAGTAAGCCTTCGCGTCGCCGAGACCATAAAGAATCTTCGTCGAAGCGAACACGCGGCGCAGATAGTCTCGATCGAGGATAGCCGAGAAAGCATCGACGTTGGCGTCGGTTTTGAAGAAGTGTTCGAGGTAGCGATAGACTAGCGAAGAGTCGTCGCCAATCGCGTCGAGCAGCGTTTCGCCTTTGTAGTTTGCACTGAGATTGACCTGCGGCCGAGCATTTTGGCGAGCGATGAATTCTTGATTGAACAAAGGGCGATTGCTTGGGAGCTTGATGTAGCGAAGAAATCGCTCGCGATCCATGGCTCCATCTTGCTCATCGAATTGAAGCCGATTGTAGAGAACGGACGCGATGAGACTGTTTTGAGATTCGGGAAGTCCCGTGACGAAGGTTTCAAGGGCAGTGAGATGGTTGCGAAGAACGGATCGATCCTCCAGAGAGGAGTCGTCATCGGGGCGAATACGACGCAATCGCGATTGAACGAAAGCATTCGACTGGATCAATTTTGGGATTTGCTTTTGAAGGTCCAGGATCTGCTGAGTCGTCAAACGCAAATGGATTGGTGCCCAACCGAAGCCTCGGGAGTCGGGCATATTTAGCTCACGAACAATTAGTTCGAGCAGCCCTGGCGCATCAACGCGATCGATTCGCTGAAGCCAATTGCGAAGATTTTCAGGCTGATCAAGGTTCGAAGCGATATTGGCGAGCGCGACGTTTTCGATGGCTCCAGGGTTGTTCGCGTGGGACTTAACGATCGCGTTCCAGTTGATTAGATTGGGATCGAGTTTGGTTTGGAGCTCGGCCGCTTCATCTTTTCGCGGGGCAGGATGCTCGACATTGATTCCGAAATTCGTCCGAAGATGGTCGAAGGTGGCTTGTGGGTTGGTTTTGTATTCCAACAAGAATTGGCGAGTTTGCATTCGCTGGGTTTGCTCGTTCAAGCCGACCTTGGCAATCCAAACATCGAGATGCCCACGAGCTTCGGCAATCTTTCCAACCGTTTGGCAATGCAAACAGTGGTAATAAAAATAAGAGTCCGTCCCAGGGATGAGCTCCGCCAGAGTAGCTTCCCTATTCTCCGCGAGCGCAAACCGCTCACTGAATCCAACTTCCTGAGCGAATGCCATGGTAGGGCTCGAAATGCTGACGATCACGGTACAAAAACAAAGACCAATCGTACGATGGAGAATCGACATGGTTTTACTCTAAAGAGGGTCGCGAAGTAACTTGGTTCGTGGGAATAGACGAACGGCTAACTAGGCCGGTTCCTGGAAATCGGCCACTCAGGCAAAGAATAGCTCGCGAAAAGTCATGCCTGAACAGAATCAGGAGGAGTAAAGACGCTTTCTGCGATTAGCAAATCTACTTAAGACGTTCGTAGCTGGATTCGCCAGAATTCAGTACGTTCTGAATTCTGGCGAATCCAGCTACGAACGTTTTCCGCCTGCCGCTCGCCTTAGGTGCCTTTTATTGCGTGGCAGATCATTCTTAAGGACGATTCCAGGTCACCGCTTGCGGTTTTGAAGGCGTCTGCGTCAATGGTTAATGGGGCTCCGAGAACGACCAAGGGTGCTCCGTAGGCCGGGCACTGAATCGCTTGCTCCAAAGAAAGCCCACCCACCGCTTGAACTGGAATCTTCACAGCGTCGGCTACCTGCCGAAGCTGATCCAACGGGCTCGGCATGCGAAGCCCACGGGCCGCGATTCCTCGACGCTCATCGTAGCCAATATGGTGGATAACATAGTCGCAACCGAGATCCTCAAGCCATTTTGCGCCGGCGACCATGTCAGGGCAAACCATGTTGTCCCCCATAACCTTAACGCCAAAATCCTTGCCCGCTTTGACGACGCATCGAATCGTTTCTTCGTGAGCGCGAGCCATCACGACCACATGGGTTGCTCCGGCACCAGCCATCATTTGGGCTTCGAGGTATCCACCGTCCATGGTCTTGAGATCGGCAATGATAGGTGTCGTGGGAAACGCGGCGCGCAGAGCGCGAATGCCGTGCAACCCTTCAGCCAAGATCAACGGCGTCCCAGCTTCAAGCCAATCGACGCCAGCTCGCATCGCCATCGCGGCAGTCTCAAGGGCTTCGTCAATATTGGTAAGGTCCAGGGAGATTTGAACGATCGGTTTCATCTGTAAGCAGTATGGTGTTAGGTGTTAGGTGTTAGGTGTTAGGTGTCTGGCTTATCGCTTATAGCTTACACCTTACCGCTTATTTCTGAAGTCTTTTCATTTTGGATTTGATATCTTCCACGGACGTTCGCAAGCGATCGACGGCCGCTTCGGTCGGGATACCATCTTTATCACATGGCACGTCTTTGGCCGTCGTTTCAAACGTTTCGCCTCCGAAGCGAACGGAGATGAGGAAGTCGGCGAGGCATTCTCTTTCGCTCGTCTCTACGAGTCGCACTTCGCCCGATTTTTTGACTGCCACTTCGCTCTTGTTGAGCAACCAACCCGTACCATCGTGTAGGCTAACGATCACTTGATTCACTGCCGAGGGAATGCCCATCCATGGTGCGGGGTTGGAAACGGCTTTGTTAGCCACGGGCTGATCGCAACCGCTGAAAATCGCGATAGCGCAGAGAACGATTGTTAGTTGCTGAAGTCGCAGAAAAAAAAGTCGGACCATGGAAGTCCTCCGCCGGGTGTAGTGATTGCGTCTTAAGGCGAGCGGCAGGATGAAAACTGCCGTGGTAGTTTGGGACCATTGTCCCGAACGAATAGACGGACGGGACAATGGTCCCATCCTACGGTAGATTTAGGTCTATCGATCGCCTAACCGTTTGGTGGGCCAGCAATCAGTATACAGAATGCACCTTTCTCAGTATACCTACGCTGCGGCTCGGCAAAGATCCATTCACTATGACGGGAATCGACAAGTCTCGCGATGATGCGAGCCAGTGCCACGCTGCGACTGCTTTATGTTACATTCTTGAAGCATTGCTTTACCATACCCTACGCCACTTATGGAGAAAAAATGAAACGAGCAACAATCCGTACGAAGCCCCTCCATTGACTACCAGCGCGCCTGCAGCAATCGGAGTCCTTAGCGGTACCCGAGAAGATCTCCGCAGCGTTGCAAAATACCAAAAGGGAATTCTTATTTGTATCCTGGTATATTTAATTGCAGTCATCGGTCAAATCGTTCTACCACAAGAACTCCGCATTCTTGCCGGGATCCCCGTACTCATCGCCGGGATCGTAGGCGCGGTTTTCGTCTTTTTGTTAGCGATTAAGGTTTATGGTACTGGTCTTGGAATCGTACTTGGCATTCTTTCGTTGATACCGTGCATCGGTCTTATTGTACTTCTGATCGTCAATCAGAAAGCGACCAGCATATTGAAGCAAAACGGCATCCAAGTTGGATTGCTCGGCGCGAATCTCTCTGCAGTGTAGTGCTAAAACCCGGAAGTTCCTTCCGGTGTTTAGCACTCGTACCCTGGCTCCGCCTGGGGACGCAATGCACCGGAGGCTCCTGCCTTCTGAGTTGTAAAGGCATGGCTAACGCGAGGCGGAGCCTCGAGGGCAGTGCGTTCCAAGGCCGAGCCTTGGAACGAGGGTAAGCTGAACTTAAAAACCGGAAGGAACTTAAGACTTCTGTCACTAGCTTGCGCGTCGTGCTAGATATATTGGAACTATCCGCTAACCTAGAGACGATACTCCAGCGCTCGCCCAGTTCAATTCCTTCCTTCCTATTCCGATATGACCCCTTGGACTCAGCAGTACGACCCGTTTGGGAACATCTTTCTATCCGCGGTTTTTGCCGCATTGCCCATCTTTGTGCTGCTTGGACTTCTGGCCGGCTTTCACGTGAAAGCTCATTACGCCGCTCTTGCTGGCTTAGCTGTTTCTTTGGTGGTTGCCGTCGGGCTATTCAAAATGCCGACGACGCTTGCACTCACCGCGGCAGCCAACGGCGCGGCCTATGGCATATTCCCAATCGGCTGGATTGTGTTGACTGCAATCTTTACCTACGACATTTCGGTCGCGACTGGTAAATTCGAAATTCTAAAACGTTCGGTCGCAGGCCTCGCTGACGATCGGCGCATCCAAGTTCTTCTTATCGCCTTTAGCTTCGGCGCATTCATAGAGGGAGCCGCTGGATTTGGTACTCCCGTCGCCATATCCTCGGCGATGCTGATCGGACTCGGTTTCAAACCGCTTCCCGCGGCTGGACTGTCACTCATCGGCAACACGGCACCAGTCGCATTCGGTGCCCTAGGCTCGCCGATTATTGTATTGGCCAAAGTGACGGAACTGCCGCTCGATTCGCTCAGCATGATGGTGGGACGCCAATTGCCAGTGTTCTCCCTGCTGATTCCCTTTTGGTTGATCTGGGTGATGGCAGGTTGGCGTGGAATGATCGAAGTATGGCCAGCTTGCTTGGCCGCGGGCCTCAGCTTTGGAATCATGCAATTTCTCGTGAGCAACTACCACGGGCCGTGGCTGGTGGACGTGATTAGCGCTATCGTGTCGATTGCAACTCTCGTTGGCTTATTGCAAGTTTGGCAACCAAAAACCACTTGGCGATTTGCCGACGAGCCGGCCGCAATCGACGAAGTTCCGCCAACGCTTCGTGAAACATGCATCGCGTGGCTTCCTTGGCTTGTTCTTTCCGTGACGGTTTTTCTTTGGGGGCTGCCGCAAGCCAAAAGCCAACTCAACGCTTGGTCGAAACGGAAACCTCAAGCTCAACAAGTTGGCGAAAAGGGGCTTGAGTTAGACGTGCCTGGCTTGCATTTGATGGTTGTGCGCGACCAACCCATCGTCGCTGTCCCGACTCCCGAAAAAGCGATTTACGAGCTCAATTGGTTATCCGCTACTGGGACGGCACTCTTCCTTGCTGGAATCATGTCAGGAACTTTGCTCGGGCTTTCACCGGCAACGATGGCGTCCCTTTTTTTAGGAACGCTCAAGCGAACGACGATTTCGCTTGTAACCATCGCGGTGATGTTGGCGCTCGGATACACGACCAAGTACAGCGGCTTGGACGCTTCGATGGGCTTGGCATTCGCAAGTACCGGATTGCTGTTTCCCTTCTTTTCGCCATTGCTGGGTTGGCTAGGTGTCGCACTCACAGGTAGCGACACGTCCTCCAATGTCATGTTCGGCAACTTGCAGCAGATCACCGCGGAGCGAGTTGGGATTTCGCCAATTTTAGCTGCTGCGGCCAACAGCTCGGGCGGTGTCATGGGCAAAATGATCGATGCCCAATCCCTGGTGGTGGCCAGTGTCGCAACCAACCAGCGAGGCCAGGAAGGGACCATCCTGCGTTACGTTTTCCTGCACAGCATTGTGCTTGCGATTATGGTAGGCGCTATGGTGGCAACACAAGCGTACTTGTTACCTCAGATGATCCCGGTTGTCCCAGTGCGTTGATGCGCTGCGGAGCGATTGTGGTCTGCACTTCCAAAACGATTGAGGACAATCGTTTTACACTCGCCCTTGGCGGTGCGACAAATCCAGAGTTGTCATTTCACCACGCGGCCCCATTAGAACACCAGTGCGGTGTCCATTTGGGACAAGCCCGAACCGGACAAAACGACAAATATCCAAAGTCACTGTGGGCAAAATTGACTGCCAGAATTCGCACGTGCTAGGCATATGTCGGCCTTTCATGCCCAATTGGTACAATTTCAAAACGCGCAAGCTAGTGAATTGGAGAGTGCGTTCACTAGCTTGCGCGTCGTGCTAGGGTAGGTAGATAGTGCGTTCACTAGCTTGCGCGTCGTGCTAGGTGTATTGAAACCCGCCTCGCGACCTTTTTCCTATTTACAAAACAATAATGGTGACCATTGTATTTGCAGCCAGAGAACAGTTGGGACAATTGTTCGACACTCGACACTTATGCGTCTTTGTTTGGATTGAACAGCTTGAGCATCTCGTAGGCTTTGGCCGTCGCGCAGCGTCCTCGCTGGGTCCGAATCACGTACTCACTTCGCAACAGAAACGGTTCCACCTCGTCCTCGAGCGTGTCGGCAGATACACTCATGGTGTGTGCGATGGCCTCCACGCCGGCCGGGCCACCGTTGAAGACACGAATGAGGGTTTCCAAGTAACGACGGTCCTGTCGATCGAGGCCAATCTCGTCGATCCCCATCATGTCCAGCGCTCGCTTGGCGATGTCAAGATTCACCTTACCATCCGCCTTGCTCATGGCAAAGTCGCGAACCCAAAGGAAACGATTGTTGGCGATACGAGGGGTCCCTCTCGCTCGCTTGGCAATCTCAACAGCTGCATCGGAGTTCAGCGTCACGTTTAGCTTCTTCGCATTACGCGAAAGGATTTCAATTAACTCATCAACAGAATAATAGCCTAAATGCTGTCGGATAAGAAACCGATCGCGAAGCGGCGCGCTGAGCATGCCAGCTCGCGTAGTGGCACCGATGAGCGTGAACGGCTGGAGTTGCAAATTGAGCGTTCTCGCGTTGACCCCTTCGCCCAAAATGATGTCGATGCGATAGTCTTCCATGGCCGTGTAAAGAAACTCTTCGACCGGCTTGGGTAGACGATGGATTTCGTCGATGAACAGTACGGAGCCATGTTCCAGATTCGTCAAATAAGGAATCATCTCCTTGGGCGCTTTGAGGACAGGGCCGCTGGTCATGTCCACCTTGACGCCCATCTCGCGCGGGATACAAGTTGCAAAAGTTGTTTTCCCTAAACCAGGCGGGCCATCAAAGAGAATGTGCCCTAGAGGCTCATTGCGTTTCTTGGCTGCGTCCATGGCGATTTGAATGACGTCCATGACTTCCTGTTGGCCGACCATGTCCGCAATGCGTTTAGGACGCAGGACAATATCATTTTCGCCGGGAGCCATGATTCCGGAGCCTGGAACGTGACTGGATGGTGGTAGAGAGTTCCCCGATCCTACGTCCCCTTCTTTGTTGCCATTCTCTTTGCCGTCATCGTCATCGTCGGGCTCTGTTGGAATGATTTTGCGTTCTCGAACCATACTATTTTTCCGCACCTGTGTCCAAGATCGCCATAAATGCCTTCTGAGGAATGTCGACCGATCCGATCGATTTCATTCGCTTCTTGCCTTCTTTTTGCTTCGCCCAAAGCTTCTTCTTACGTGAGATGTCACCGCCATAACACTTTGCCGTCACATTCTTGCGCATCGCAGCAACGGTTTCGCGTGCGATGATGCGAGAGCCAATAGCTGCCTGGACAGCGACTTCGAACATGTGTCGGTCGATTTCTTCTTTGAGCTTCTTTACAACGGCCCGGCCACGACGTTCTGAGTCCGCAGTGTCGCAGATAATGCTGAGTGCATCGACCCGTTTGCCATTCACGAGAATGTCCATTCGCACCAAGTTTGCGGGTTCGTAGCCGATGATCTCATAGTCCATCGTGCCGTAGCCGCGAGTTACGCTTTTGAGTTTGTCGTGCAAGTCATAGATCACTTCTGCCAAAGGCAAATCGTAGCTAACGAGCGCTCGGGTTCCGGACAAGTATTCATTGCCGCGAAGGATCCCGCGTCGATCCTGCGACAGCTTCATAACAACTCCGATATACTCGATCGGTAGCACGAAGTTAACGCGGACAATCGGCTGACGAAATTCTTCGATATCGCATGAATCAGGCACTTCCTGCGGACGGTGGATTTCTAGTGTCGTACCATCCCGCTTGACGATTTCGTAGGTGACGTTCGGGGCCGTTTGAACCAGATCGACGTCGCATTCATTTTCAAGCCGCTGCTGGATGATTTCCATGTGCAGCAGTCCAAGAAACCCGCAGCGGAATCCGAAGCCAAGTGCTTCGCTGGACTCAGGCGCAAAGTCAAAGGACGGGTCGTTGATCGATAGTTTTTCGAGGGCATCGCGGAGTTCGGTAAACTCTTGGCCGTCGCTGGGGTAGAGTCCGCAGTAGACCATTCGTTTGGGTGGCTTATAACCTGCAAGTGCCACCGCCTTATCGTCGTTGGCCATGGCGACGGTATCGCCAATCCGAACATCTTTGAGCGACTTAATGTTGCAGATAAGGTATCCGACTTCACCTGCCAGCAGCGAATCGACTGGCATTCGATGGGGAATAAACTGACCAAGCTCGAGCACTTCGTAGTTGACCCCGACACCCAAGAAACGCACCTTGTCGCCCCGCTTGACTTTGCCTTCCATGACGCGAACGTAGGTAATGGCGCCACGATAATCATCGTAAAGTGAATCGAACACCATGGCTTTGAGAGGAGCGGTGCGATCGCCGACCGGTGGTGGAATGCGTTCGACGATGGCTTCAAGCAATTCATCGATACCGATGCCAGCCTTGCCGGAGCACTTGACGATTTCGGTCGGGTCGATACCAAGGCTTTGTTCCATCTCCGTCGTGACTTCATCGACACGCGCATGCACCAAATCGATTTTGTTGATAACTGGGATGATCTTCAAATCGTGTTCCATAGCCGCGTAAGCGTTGGCGACTGTCTGTGCCTCGACCCCTTGAAAGGAATCGACTAAAAGCAATGCACCTTCGCAGCAAGTCAGCGCGCGAGAGACTTCGTATTGAAAGTCAACGTGACCAGGGGTATCGATTAAATTCAGCTCGTAAAGTTCCCCTTTGTGCCAATGGTTGAGCGAGACCGATTTGGCTTTGATGGTGATACCGCGGGATCGTTCCAGATCCATACCGTCGAGCAACTGCTCTCTCATCTTTCGAGTTTCGACAGTGCCAGTGCGTTCGAGAAGTCGATCTGCGAGCGTGCTCTTGCCGTGATCGATGTGCGCGATGATGCAAAAGTTTCTGATTTTGGCGGTGGGCATTTCACCCAGTTGTTGGCCACCGTGTTTGCCGCCAGTGCTCATGCGTGAGTCCTAGTACTTTGTTTCATTTGTTTTCGGTTAATCGATTTCCAGGGATCTGCAATCACGTTGCCAGCTTCTTGTATTCCATGCGAGCGATACCTGCCGCTCCGAGGTAGCCAGCATCGCCACCTAACGAAGCAAACTCAATCTTGGTGCCGTTTGCGACATACTCGAAGCTGCGCTTTCGAAACTCCTCGCCGATTCGCTTTAGAAACCGCATCCCAATAGGGCTTTGTGATCCGCCGAAGTTCATCGCACCACCCAAGACAATCAGGCCGGGATCTAGAGTATGAACAACGGTTGCGATTCCCAGTGCCAGATAGTCCGCCGTTTCGTCAATGATCTTCAAACTGAATGCGTCACCTGACGAAGCAGCTTCGTAAATCTTTTTTGTGGTAAGCGTTTCCACATCGGATGAGAGTGAACTCGCTGCGCCCGCAGCGAGCTCTTCTCTGGCACGTTGGACAACAGCACTAGCACTTGCGTACGCTTCCAAATGGCCGCGTCCCCCCCCCCAAACACAAAGTCTCGCATTCGGACTGGGATCGATGATCATGTGACCACACTCACCCCCGAAACTGTTGTGCCCTACCACCAGTTGATCGTCGATAATGATGCCGCCACCAACACCTGTTCCAAGCGTCAATAGAACCATGCTACTGTACACGGCACCCGTGCCGACCCAAAATTCCCCAAATGCGGCCGCATTGGCATCGTTGGCGAAGGAAACAGGTAGCCCGATTGCATCCTCCAAACATTTCACAATCGGAAAATGGTGCCAATGCGGGTGATTGGGCGGCTCGATGAGCATTCCTTTTGGGATGTCCTGACTGCCAGGAGTTCCCAAACCAACTCGCACGATGTCTTTTTTGGATAGCCCCATCGAAGCCAGGAGTTGTGCCGAGCTCAAGGCAATTCGCTGCATGGCATCAACCGGCCCGCGCGGTTCTTCGGTGGGAATGGACGTAAACCCCAGTGTTTTGCCATTTTCATCGACGACGCCCAATTTCATGCCGGTTCCACCAACATCGATTCCCAAATAAAGCGGGTGCACGGCTTGGGAGGCCGGCAAAATAGGCTGTGACGTCATAAGGGGTTTGCTGAAAAAGGTTTGCGATGAATGGCTTTGAATTGCAAAGATGGCCAAACATACAGTATAAGCCATGCTTTCCAGGACAAACAGGGACAATTATCCTTGGTAATCCAACGCAAAGCCACCGCAAGCTCGGTAAGGGTGCCCCACCCTCGGACACACCCGCCGAACTCGCCGAGAGTGACTCTGCACGGGCATGCCCTGCATGCTCAACTGATTTGTTCTTGAACGGAATTGCTCTTGCCCCCATCTGCGCGTCGTCGGCCCTTCCCAATCTGATTACGAAATTGCTTCAAGCTCCGAACTTTTTCCAATTCCAAGCGTCTAAACACGCGAGCAGCAACGTTGGAATGGTGAGTTGATTTGGTTTAGCCATACACATTTTGGCGAAAGAAAAAGTTGGGGCAGGATGATCGAAGGATTCTGGATATACGTACAAGGGCTGTTGCAAAACAATCAAATCTTCAGCGGTGGCTTACTTCTGATGGTGGGAGGTGCGGTGTTGGCGTATTTTCGACAACTGCCCAGCCAGCTTTACCATTTCATTCGTCGTCAATTCATCACCGAGATTGATATTCTGGATCGCGATCAAGCGTTTGAGTGGTTGGAGAAATGGCTTGCTCAGCATTCCTATTCCAAAAAGCGGGCGCGATCGCTGACCGTGAAAACAGAAGCGATCGATTACGAAGAAAGGAGAGACAATCCAATGTTGGATGCTCGGCCTCGTATCCTCTTTTCCCCAGCGCCGGGTGTTCATTGGCTCTTCTTCCGCAGGCGTTTGGTATGCTTGCACCGCGAAAGGCCAAAGCTCAAGGAAGCGACAACACAAGTTGCGAATGTTCGTGAGTGCTTCAACGTAACCATTTTCTCTCGCGACCGAAAACTAGCTCATCAATTGCTCGAAGAAGCTCGCGAAGTCGCTTTGCCAAAAACAGACGTTCGACTTACCGTCCATCGGGCAAGCCACAATTATTGGAACGAGCAGATGAAGCGTTTGCCTCGCCCGGTTGAATCGGTTGTTTTGGCGGAAGGGGTAATGGAGGACTTAATTGCAGACGCTAAAACTTTTCTTGGCCGACGCGAGTGGTATTGCGAGCGGGGGATTCCGTATCGACGCGGCTATTTGCTCAATGGCCCTCCTGGCACTGGAAAGAGTTCGGCTGTCGTTGCAATCGCATCGGCCCTTGGGATGGATATCGCGATGCTGAGTCTCGGCGATTCGAATATGGAAGACAGTGGCATTTCCGAATTATTCAGCTCCATTCCAGTCAATAGCATTGTTCTTATGGAGGATATCGATTGTGCGTTTATCGATCGAAAGGAAGCTGACGACAAGCGAAGCAAAGTCACTTTCAGTGGCTTGCTCAATGCAATCGATGGAGTCGCGGCAGGCGAGGGAAGGCTGTTGTTTGCCACGACGAATCACATCGAACGGCTCGATCCCGCTCTCATTCGACCAGGGCGAATCGACCGCAAAATGTTTATCGGTTACGCGACCCAAGAGCAAGCCGCACGTCTGTTTCAGCGTTTTTTCCCGACAGCGGACGGATCGTGGGCAAGGGAATTTGCGGATAGGGTTCCTTTGGACTGTGTTACCATGTCAACCCTTCAAACGCATCTGCTCATGTATTCAGAAGATCCCCAATTGGCAGTGGACAAACTAGTCGATTTGCTATGCTCACAACCCTTGGTTGGACGAGTTTGGAATGAGAACAGCAAAGGAAGCAATTGGGTGTCGAGCAGCTTGATCCATCACAAACTTGCCTAAGCCCTAGCCTGAGCCGCTGCCCTTGCAAACGCTGCAGTTTGGGTTTCGATGAATTTTTCGTTTAGCAAAAGACATGTTCGCCAAATCCATGGTCAGCATCGTGCCGCTAAGTATTTCGCCAACTCCGGTTATCAACTTGATTACCTCCATGGCTGCCAGGCACGCAACAGTACCTGCCACAGCACCAAAGACAGGGAACTCTCGGCGCCAGGCTGTAGGAGCAACCGGGGACAAACAGGCAAGACATGGCGAAACGCCGGGAAGAATCGTTGTTAGGCTACCCTCATACTCATACATGGCGCATTCGACCATCGGTTTGCATTGTCGTACGATGGCTCGATTCATTTCGAAACGCTCCTCAAACAATGGGGCACAATCCACCACGACGTCTGCTCCCATTATCAATGCATGAGCGTTCGTGGCGTTTATATTCTCGTTATGGAGCTCCAGGATCAGTCGTGGATTGAGTGCAAGCAATCGTGCTTGGGCGGTCTCCACTCGGGATTGGCCGATTCGGTCATGAGTCATCAGCAATTGCCGATTCAAATCGCTAGGCTTGATCTCACCAGCGTGAACGAGGATCAACTTGCCGATGCCGGCTGCTGCTAGTTGATACGCAACCGTTCCGCCAACGCCGCCTATTCGCGAAATTAGAACCGTTGCGGCTTTCAATTTTCGCTGACCTAGTTCTCCAATACCATCGGCCCACATTTGCCATTGGTATGTGGCTAGCTCCATCGCATCCAGTGTGGGGAAATCGTTTTCCATATCGCTAGAAAAGCTGCTGCCGGACATTTCTAGCCGCCTGAGATCAAGGTCGTGAGAGTCAATTCCGCTCCCTCGTGCAAAACGCACTGCTGCTCTTTTGCGACAAGCTCATTGTTGAGAAAGATGAGTATGGAGGGCCGAACAGAGTCGTCCTCATCCATTAAAGTGGATCGCAACCCCACCGTTCCCGAGTTGCCAACTCGCTTAATCACCTCGATCAAGGATGTATCTTGGTCCACGTCGAGCGAAACCGTTCTGCAGCCAGCAATTCGGCGGACTTGCGAGTCAAAGTGGACGTTAACTTTCACTTGGGAGAACCTGTTGGAAATTCCGTTTGCGGCAACATTCGATGTGATTCAACCGAAACGGGTTGAATGCAACTCGATAGCATTGTAGCCGAACGAAGAAATGTCCTCGTGAGGATTCGAGACATTTCCATTGCGAATCGATCTTTCAAAGTGCTTCTTCTTCGAAAAGGATATCGATAAATTTTCACAAGGATGCCCCCCCGAGGTCTTATTGCTTAGGTGTCGCAAAATCAGCAAGCTATTCCTAACTGAAGTTGCTTCGTTGCTTCCATTTCGGCAAAACGCTGTATTCCAGACAACAAAACAGAAAATTCTTTGTCGTCGCAGGTCTTGTCATATCAACATGTTGCGGCTGTCAAGTGGGTTAGTTCGGCAATGGCAAGCTGTTGACAGATCCGTCGCCTCCGAAGAAGGTCTTAGCCGTACAGCGTTCACGAAGATTGCTGCTATTCAAAAGCAAGATGCTCGCGTTGTAGGATTCGAAACGAGGGAGTGTTTGTATGCAGAAATTTGCATTCCGTTTTCTTTTGGTGAGTGTCATGCTGACCGCCATGTTTTCAAGCGGCGTCTCAGGCTGTGATCATTGCGTTGCAAACCAAAAAGCCGCGCAGCAAGCGTCGGAAGGGCGAATGCGACACGTTGGGGGTGGCATGGGCAGTGGCCGATACGAGGGCGTAGGTTTCTCAACCGTGTCGGCTGACGACGCAGTCCGTAAATGCTGCTACTGGGGACAACGAAGCCCAGTGGGCATCGGAGTCTCGCGTGGCAACAACGGTTGGTATGCGACAGTGCTCTATCGCTAGTCACGATGTTGCTACAATGATCGAGATAGAGTGCAAATAGCTGGGTGGCCCCGGAGTTGGTGCCATTGCCTGCTTTTCGACCGCTCTGCCAAAAAGCCAGATGCTACCCCCGCATCATTGATGCAAACGAAGAATTTTTGAAGCTGGAACCTACCTTTTTCGGCTTAGCTGCAGGCATCGTGAAAACAACAACCCATTCCATCGCTCGACGACAGTTTCTGGCCACATCTTCATCTGCTCTTGGGTTGGGTTTTGGAAGCTGGAATACGTCTTTCGCAACGCATCCTTCGAAGACAAAACCCGAGCCCAAGTCCGTCGCGGCCATCGTCACCATTTATCGGAAGAATTCTCATGCCGATGTTCTTGTCGGAAAAATTCTCGAGGGCTGGAAACAGGACGGTGGCACGGGCCCAGCGTTAACGTTGTCGTCGCTCTACGTGGATCAGTTCCCTGCCGATGACATGTCGGTCGCCTTGGCTGCGAAGCATGGATTTCGCCTTTGCAAATCGATTCGAGAGGCTATCGAACTCGATTCTGGAACCGTTGCCGTCGAAGGGGTCTTGAGTATCGGTGAGCATGGCGACTATCCTCGCAATGAGAAAGGACAACAGCTTTATCCTCGCCGAAGATTTTTCGACGAGATTGCATCGACGTTCGAAAAGTTCGGAAAGGTTGGTCCTGTCTTCAATGACAAGCATCCAGGCCCAGTTTGGGAAGATGCCAAGTGGATGGCTGATCGTGCACGCCAGCTCAACATCCCATGGATGGCTGGTTCGACATGGCCCTGGCGTGTTGGAGTGCATTGCTGTCTCCATTAAACGGTCCTGCAGTTAAAACGAACCTGGCGACTTCGGAAAGCTATTCTTCAATCACCGGGTTAGGCAGAAAAATCGAACGCAGAAAAAGGAAAAACCCAATCTTTTGCGATCTCATTTTCTTCGACGTCACTGTCATCGAGCACTGGAAAATCAGAACGCCCGCATTCATCACAATCGTCTCGCGAATCCCAGTCCTTTGCCGGTTCCCTTACCACTTCCGCCCATGAGTAGCAGAAGTCCGTACAGAAACAACAAAACCCAGCGAATTGCTGGGTTCTGATGGTTGTTTGCGGGCTAATGATGCCCTACGAAATGACCCCGACGGGAGTCGAACCCGTGTTACCGCCGTGAAAGGGCGATGTCCTAGGCCTCTAGACGACGGGGCCGCATGTCTGCTGGCAATGCCTTGAAGCGTGGCGAAAGTGTACGAATCGCTCAGCTTCTGTCAAGCCTTGCCAGAAAGGTCTTCCTTGCATCGTCAAAAACCGACGAAAAACCAAGGCAATCTGACGAGAAACAGATCGAGAATCCTAGGACTCTTCTTTTTGTTCGGACTCTTCTGGTGTTTGCGAGTCTAGATTTCGCTGAATTGCGTCAAACACCTCTCGGCGGTGAACAGGCACTTCCCGAGGGGCTTCAACCCCGAGCCTGACTTTGTCACCCCGAATTTCAACCACGACGATCGTGATCTCATTGTTGATAACGATACTCTCGTTCTTTTTTCTCGATAATACTAACATGACTTCCCTTCCTGCAATCCTTGGGCAAAATACCCATCTCCTGATCCTGTAATTTCGTAGACTGCTTTACAACGCAGAGGCTCATCTGTCGAAACTGTGTCCACACGCTCAATCAGTTCCTTTCAACTCTAAGTGCCACACCGTGACAGTCAAGAAAAAGGGTGGGCTGTCAAGCGGATTTTCCGGAAAATTCCAGGATTGCTAGTCGTTTGTGTTCTGATCGTTATTGTTTTCCTAATTTTCAGAAACTTGCCAGCATTCTGGCGTTTCGCCTTCCCACCGCAAAATGAATACCTAAGCCTCACAAATGACCATGACAGAATCATCATCCAATCGGAAGTTCGTGGGAAACGATTTCCGCAATCCGAGCTGGACGAGTGGTTTTTTTGTCGATTTCCTTTGCGTTTTCTCTATTTTTTTCATTTACGCTGGGAGCAACGTTCCGGCAATTAATGAACCGCATTACTGGACGAAGGCCGCCCATTTTTGGAATAGCGATTTTGGAAGGGGAGATTTGTTTTTGGAATCAGGTGACGCTCACTGGCTGTTTTTCGCAACGTTCGGCTATCTGACACGTTGCATGCCGTTGCCATGGGCTGTTTGGACTGGCCGATTTGTGACTTGGATGTTTTTGGCCGCCGGTTGGACAATTCTCGGACGATCACTCTGGAAGTTCCGTAATTCCTTTGAAGCAGTTGAAGCAACAGAGAGCTTAGACCAATCAAGTGGGAGTCTTTTCTACGCTCCGCTCGTTGCTAGCTGTTGGGCCGTAGTTTGGTTGGCGGGGCTGCATTACGGGCATTGGGCTGGAGAATGGGTCGTTGGCGGATGTGAGTCCAAAGGAATCGCCTACGCGATGATCTTCGCTGGGCTTGCAATGGCCATTCGGCGACGCTGGACCTTGGCTTGGACATTTCTAGGTGGCTCAGCAGCGTTTCACGTAGTCACGGGAATTTGGGTGATCGCATGTGTCGGTACCATTTCCATTGCTCTGGATTGGTGGACACCCAAAATTGGATTCTGGAAGTGGGTAGCGATGCATCGACTGGGCTGGGTATTGTGCATTGTCGGAGTTCTCATGGGAGTTGTTCCCGCAATGGCAATCGACTGGGGAACGGACCCCGTTTTGGCAAGTGAGAGTGCGGTAAAGCAAGTTTACACGCGACTCGGTCACCATCTCGCTCCGTCAAGATTCAACTCGGTTCGATGGCAAAATTTTGAGCTTCAACTGGGCTGCGCAGCGATCTTGCTTTTGCTGACCATTCGTTCGATTTGGCGGGACGGTCGTTCCATGCCGAGAGGAGTTCGATTCGCCGTCGGCGCTGGATTATTTGGTTTTGCAGTTGCCCTGATGGGATTGCTAATCGATTACGGGATTGGGACATTCTCAAAGCCGATTGCATCCAAGGTACTGCGTTTTTATTTGTTTCGATGGAATGACGTTGCCATGCCAATGATGATCGGTGCATTGGCGGTTTCCTTTGCCTTTGGTCATCTTCGCTATCGGCCCTATCCAGTTCTAGCCAGGTGGATCGTTTGCTGCAGCGCATTGCTGCCCGGCATCGTGTTGCTGGGATATCGATTTGAAGCGAATTGGAAGGAAGCGATTCCCGCTGGCGATAAAGCGAATTTCGTGGCCAAGACGGATTCGGACAGCGTTCAACAAAAACAATTTCAAGATTGGCTGCTCGTATGCAATTGGATCAAAGAGAATTCAGAACATGGCTCCCTTTGGCTAACCCCCAGACGCCAGCAGTCTTTTAAATGGCACACAGGGCGTCCTGAACTGGCCTGTTGGAAAGACGCTCCACAAAACGCGGAAGACGTAGTGGAATGGAGCAAGCGGCTCGCGGATGCGTATCCATTCGACAAAGCCAAAAACTTGGTACCCTGGACAACCGAAAAACTCTGGGAGTTGCAGGCCAAGTATGGTATCCGCTATGTTTTGTTGGATCGTCGAGTCACTGGACAGAATCTCCCACTCCTGCCAATCTTGTATCCATCCCCAACCGAGTTCAACGAGAGTTTTGCCGTTTTTGAGCTCACTCCGCCAAAAGCAAACGTCAGCAGGTAGCCATTGAATAAGAAAAAAGCCCAACAAACGGCTCCAACCAAACCGAAGCCTACCAAAGCAAAACCCAAAGATGCCAAAGTCCCGCTGGCTAAGGCTTCGAGCACGGTCACGCACAAAATGGTGACCGACAATCGAAAAGCCAAACATCAATACGAGATCTTGGACTCCATCGAATGCGGAATGGTGCTCCATGGCAGCGAAGTCAAGAGTCTTCGAAATGGTAAATGTTCCATCGACGAGGCTTACGCACGTATTAAAGATGGCGAGCTTTGGCTGGTCGGTTGCGAAATCGAAGAATACCGTCAAGCGTCTATCTGGAACCATGCAACCAAACGCGTACGCAAGTTGCTCTTGAACAAAAGCGAGCTGATGCGCTTCGTTGGTCGATCCAAAGAACGGGGACTCACCCTGGTCCCCTTGCGAGTTTACTTTGCAGAACGTGGCAAGGCAAAATGTGTCATTGCCTTGTGCAAGGGAAAGAAACTTCATGACAAACGAGAGACACTCAAGAAAGCAGACGCAAGTCGTGAAATCGATCGCGTCATGAAAAGCAAGCGTTTCGATCGAAATGCTTGATCGCAACGTCAATCGCCCGAATCGAGTGCGTTGAACTGATTCTGGTTCCCTTTCGTACTCCTGAACGAGCCACCTAAACACATCATCCAACGAACAGTCGATGCTAGAAATACGAAACCTAAAAAAATCCTACGCTGAACCTGGTGGGAACAAACTGCTGATACTCGATATACCACAACTTGATATCGCCCAAGCAGAACAGGTTGTGCTACGTGGTGAAAGCGGCGGTGGCAAAACGACTCTTCTTCACATCATTTCCGGAATCGTGTCGGCCGATAGCGGTTCAATCCGTTTGGACGGAACGGAGCTGACGCAATTTTCTGAGTCGCGACGAGACCGCATTCGAGCGGACAAGATGGGCTATGTTTTCCAGACCTTTAACTTGCTCCCAGCGTTTACCGCGTTGGAAAATGTTCGGCTCGGAATGACGTTCGCTCGCAAAAAGATTAACGCGGAACGTGGCAAAGAGCTGCTCAATAAAGTTGGATTGTCGGACCGAATGCATTACCTGCCAAGCCAACTGTCCGTCGGCCAACAGCAACGTGTGGCAGTAGCTCGAGCGCTTGCCAACAAGCCCCGTCTTTTGCTCGCAGACGAACCAACAGCCAACGTGGATCCCGCAAATCAAAAACGGATCATCGATTTGATCAAGGATGTTTGTCGGGAAGAATCTGTCGCAATCTTGATGGTCACCCACAGCGACGAAATCGCAAATCAGTTTGGGCGTGTGGAACGGCTGGAGCATATCAATCGTGCATTCGCAGACCGAATCGCAACCTCGGAACAATAGTAACCCTCAGAACGATTCAGACCGATGAACTTATTTACCATTGCTGTCCGCAACCTTACGTATCGCAAACTGCCTACAGCTCTGACGATGCTATCGATGGCGTTGGGCGTTGCGCTCGTGGTACTCGTGCTGACCATTTCGGGAGTGATTCAAAAGACCTTCGACCGAACCAGCAATGTCGGCTACAACCTCATCGTTGGAGCGAAGGGCAGCGACATTCAATTGACGTTCAACACCGTCTTTTTTTTGAGCCAGCCCGTTGAGAACATTCAGTACTCCTATTACATGGAGTACATGGCTGACGATGGCCGTCAGAAAGAATACGAACGGATCGGCGGAGTGTTAAAAGAACCAGAACGAAGTGGACTTTACTCATTCCTTATCAAAGGCGGATTTGCTATTCCGCTTTGCATGGGTGACTACATCGGCACGTTTCGTTGTATTGGTACAACGCCCGATTACTTCAATTTGCTGAAGCACGGCAACGACAATGACCTGGACTACAAATTTGCCAAAGGTCGCAATTTCGTAGACTACTCCGACGAACACGGGTACTTCGAAGCAGTTGTTGGTTCGCAAGTCGCAGCCGAAATGAAGCTCAATCTCGGAAGTGAAATCTTTGCTTCGCACGGAGCCGCCGGCGGTGCTCAACACGATCAAGGGTTTGTTGTTGTTGGTATCTTGGAACCAACAGGAACGCCAAACGACCGCGGGGCGTTTGTCAACATCGAGGGATTCTATCTGCTAGAGGGGCACGTCGCTCCCAATCGCGACGAGGCAGGGCGAGAAGAAAAAGGGTCAGCCACGGCGCCTGAGCGTGACACAAAATGGTCGAAGGTGCGTTTGCCGATCGAGAGAAGAGAGGTCACTGCGATTTTAATCAAAACGGACGGGATGAAAGGAATTGGCTTGCAAAGACAGGTCAACAAATCGAAGTTTGCTCAAGCCGTCTCGCCGATCGGTGTCATAAGTGGTCTGCTGAACTTCTTCGTCAAGCCCATCAAATGGGCGCTGCTTGCAATCACGAGTCTGGTTTGTATCGTGAGTGCAATCAGTATCTTGGTCGGCATCTACAATAGCATGAGCGAGCGCAAACGCGATATCGCAGTCATGCGAGCGTTAGGGGCATCACGCGATCACATCACGGCGATCATCTTAGTTGAGTCTGTATTGATTGCCGTAGTCGGCGGTTTCATTGGCTGGATTGCAGGTCATGCCGTTGGCCCGTTAAGCAACGCTTGGACAGAGCGAGCGACCGGAGTGCGAATTGATTTCCTGAGCATCAATTCGATCGAAGAGCTTTTCATCGTACCCGGCCTAGTCTTGATTGGTATCTTGGCTGGAATCATCCCCGCATTGGCAGCGTATCGAACTTCAGTGGCGAAGTCATTGTAGTGGTGCGGACTTCACTAGACTCGTATTTACCGTTGCTGGTTCCCAAGCTCTCGCTTGAGAACGAGGGGACGAGTGATGGGGGTTGAAACACGGTAATGGCGGTTGCAATTTAACAGAATGGCGGGAATTCGTGTCGGGCGGAGACTCGATTCGGGCATTGGAATAGTAGACCGTCGCATTTCAATTCGGTTTCAGATCCATTTGGAATCGGTTATAAAAGGTAGTACTCGAATGAACTTGTTTTCAAACTCGTGTGAAAAAGCTGATGGGTGGCTTCACTTTCGGCCATAATCTCGTTCGAAAATCATGGGACAACGGCTTCGCATCGCGTTGAAAGGAAATACAGGACATGGGGCTTTTTGACAAAATTCGTGCTGAATTTATTGACATTGTTGAGTGGATCGATGATTCACGTCACACACTTGTCTGGCGTTTTCCTCGTTACCAGAACGAAATCAAGAACGGCGCACAATTGATTGTGCGGCCCGGACAAATGGCGGTCTTCGTCTCGCAAGGGCAGCTTGCGGACGTCTTTGAGCCTGGCCAATACGAATTGACGACCGCTAATCTTCCGGTGCTTTCGACTCTAAAAGGTTGGAAGTATGGCTTTAACAGCCCCTTCAAAGCGGAGGTGTATTTCGTCAGCACGCGGCCAGTGACCGACCTCAAGTGGGGCGTCCCCAATCCCATCATGTTGCGAGATCCGGAGTTTGGTCCAATTCGTATACGCGCTTTCGGTACCTACACGTTGAAAGCAATGGATCCGAAAGCATTGCTCAAGGAGATCGTGGGGACTAACGGCGAGGTATCTACGGATGAAGTGACCGAACTGATGCGATCGATCATTGTCGAGGCGTTTTCCGATATGCTCGGCAAAGCCCAGATCGCGGCGCTCGACCTTGCGTCAAAGTATCGCGAGCTGGCTGCGCAGTTGCGGTTGCAGGTCGTTGAAAGGATCGATGATGAGTATGGATTAGATTGTCCGCAACTGTTTATCGTCAACATTTCCTTGCCTGAAGAAGTTGAACAAGCGCTCGACACCCGCACGAAGATGAGCATGCTTGGCAATCTCGACCGATTTCAGCAATTTCAAATGGGTGAAGCGATGACGATGGCAGCCGCGAACCAAGCGGGCGGTGGCGCTGCCGAAGGACTTGGTTTGGGAATTGGATTGGCGATGGCCAACCGAATGGCTCCCGGAATGTCAGGTAGTGTGTCGGGAGCGGCACCCGGCCAATCTGTGCCGCCTCCTCCTCCTAACACTGCCTCACCGTGGCATGTGGCCGTCAATGGCCAAACTCTTGGACCATACAGCCTACAACAAATGATGAGTGGTGTTTCGCGATCGGAGGTGACTACCGAAACGCTGGTTTGGACGGCTGGTATGCCGGCTTGGCTACCCGCCGGCCAAGTTCCTCAATTAGCTTCCATTTTTGCGTTGTCGCCCCCCGCTGTCCCTCCGCCAGCTCCATAATGCCATTGTGGGTTCTTTCATGAAGACTCGTACAGCAAATTGCCCTGGCTGCGGTGGTCCGGTTGAGTTCCGAGCCAGCTCGTCGCTCGTAACGATCTGCGAATTCTGCAACTCTGCCGTTGCCCGCGGGGACAAGCGAGTGGAGGACCACGGGAAAATCGCCGATCTCGTTCAGACGCAGTCGCGGCTGAAGCTCGGCATGAATGGAAGATACCAGGAGAAGCGTTTTGATGTTGTCGGGCGTGTTCAGTACCAACATGCGGCAGGTGGAGTTTGGAATGAGTGGTACTTGTTGTTTCCCGGCGAGCGCTGGGGGTGGTTGGCAGAAGCGCAGGGACGTTATTACCTTACGTTTGAAGAGCGTCTCAAATCTACTTTCAAGTTGCCAGACTTTGATTCATTAGAGTTAGGCAAGTCTTTTAAGATCAAAGAGTGTAGTCTTACGGTCACGGAGAAAGGGACGGCAACACTAGGTTCAGCCGAGGGTGAAATACCATGGGACGTTCGCCCCGGCGCGGAACATCGTTATGCCGATTTGCGCGGCGATGCGGGCACCTTCGCCACTTTTGAATTTGGGCTAGTGCCTCACATATTCTTGGGACAGTCGGTAGAACCCGACGAGTTGAAACTTGCGGGCGACGCAGGGATGGCGCCCGAGGAAACAATTCCCGTGAGTGCGCTGAAGCTCAGTTGCCCAAAATGTGCAGGTGCGTTAACACTTTACGCGCCGGACGATTCGTTGCGAGTCACATGCCCAAGTTGTTCAGCGATGCTAGATGTGAGCAATGGAAAACTAGCGTATTTGCAATCATTGGAAGTCAAAAAGGTACATCCCTTGCTTCCATTGAGTTCGCAAGGAAAGTTGCAGGGCAATGAGTATACGGTTATCGGCTTCATGGAGCGCTTTGTTCTATACAACGGAATTTCATTCCCGTGGACGGAATATTTATTGTACAGCCATTCCAGTGGCTTTCGATGGCTGGTCAATAGTTCAGATCATTGGTCCTTTGTCGAGCAGATAGATTTCCCGTCTGCTTGGCCACCGCCGGACCTTGTTCGTTATAAGTCCGAAAGCTATCGAAAATACGATGGTGGAACGGCGACCGTGCGTTACGTTCTCGGTGAATTTTTTTGGCGGGTCGAAATCGGCGAATTATCCAACACCATGGACTACATCGCACCGCCGCATATGCTCTCTTTCGAGCGAACATTGTCTGTCAATGCGGACCAAACGGATGGGTCTCCGGGAAATCGAAAGAAAGGTTCACCATCCGAAAGTGCATCAGAGGAAATCAATGTCTCGCTAGCAACTTACATTTCGGTAGACGAACTCGAAAAAGCCTTTGGCTTGTCCGATATCCGTCGACCTTGGGGGGTCGGTCCGATTCAACCCTCTCCAAACATGGAGGGAAGGAAAATACTTTACTGTAACCTCGGCTTCATCGGACTCCTCGCTTTGATCCATTTGGCGTTCAGCACTTTCAAATTGGGCAAGGGAGCGGATGTTGGCACGATGTTGCTCTCAATGCTGCTGGTATCATTGATGCCGCTGGGTTTGTTCTTTTACAAGCACAATTTTGAAGTGAAGCGGTGGGCAAATAGTGACTTCAGTCCCTATTCCCGAGGTCAAGAGTAAAGAGTCGTTAACTCATCGCAGCGTTTTGGTATTTTTGGATTGGTCCGAGAGAAGAGCCGCTATGGTGTTCCTAGAAATTTTTGAACAAGGGTATTCGCTTTGAAATCACTATTGGTTATCTATCTCGTGACGGGGTTCGGCGTTTGCCTCGGATTTACCGCGGCCGCGTATTCCGGGTGGCGATTGCCTAGCTTTGATAATTCATCTGGGTCCAACTCGTTCATCGGACGGTCCTCCTCGTCCGTCGGACGCTCCTCAGGTGGTTCTTGGGGAGGGGGCAAATAATGGTTTCTTTCAATCAGCTTCTTTCTTCGGTGTTATTGGCAATCGCTGATGGTAGCCAGGGAGCGGGGTCCATGGGGCTCCTTTCCTACCACTTGTTAGCAGTCGCCGTGTTTTCCATCGTTGGGATTATCGTATTGACGATCTGTTTGTTCCTTATGGAGAAACTGACTCCGTTTTCGATCGTGAAAGAAATCATCGATGAGCACAATGTTGCACTTTCGGTGATCATGGGTGCCATCGTGATTGGTATCTCAATCATCATTGCCGCTTCCATTTTGGGATGATGCGATGATCAACCGAGCGCCTCTCTCATTGCTTTATTTAAATGTCTTGGCGATCGCCACGTGCGGACTGATTTACGAGTTGCTGGCCGGGACGTTGGCCAGTTATGTGCTAGGGGACTCTGTCACCCAGTTTTCGTTTGTGATTGGCGTCTATCTTTCGGCTATGGGAGTAGGCGCGTGGTTGTCACAATACATTCAGTCGAATTTGGCAAGGTACTTTATCGAAATCGAACTGGCCTTAGCGCTGATCGGTGGTGTTTCGGCTCCGGTTCTATTCCTCGCGTTCCCCTGGATCGATTGGTTTCGACCCATGCTATTTGGGATGGTATTTTCCATAGGTGTGTTGGTCGGGTTGGAATTGCCCTTGCTGATGCGGATTCTAAAAGAGTATTTGGACTTTGGCGATCTCGTATCAAGAGTTCTTACGTTTGACTACATCGGCGCGCTGTTAGCTTCCCTTTTGTTTCCGATTTTGTTTGTGCCTTATCTTGGTCTTGTTCGAACTTCCCTGCTGTTCGGCATGCTCAACGCGTTGGTTGCATGGTGGAGCACGTACTTGTTGCGGCCTTTGTTGAGTTCGCGCGGACTCGAGAGATTGCGATGGAGAGCCATTCTTGTGACTTTCCTGCTCTGCGTAGGGTTCTTTAAAGCAGACCAACTCACGACGTTAGCTGAGGAAAATGCATTGGGCGGCAAGATAATCTATACCACGCATTCGCCCTATCAGAGAATTGCTATCACGCAGAAAAGGCTTGGCTTTCAGCTTTTTTTGAATGGCCATTTGCAGTTCAATTCCGTCGATGAATATCGCTATCACGAAGCTCTCGTGCATCCTGCCATGTTGGGGAATGAACCACCGCGACACGTTCTAGTCATGGGAGGTGGAGATGGATTGGCAGTTCGGGAATGCCTAAAGTATTCCAGCCTTGAATCATTGAGCCTAGTTGATTTGGACCCTGCAATGACGCAGCTGTCAAAAAACTTTGAGCCACTCAATCGACTAAACCACGGCGCTTTCTCCGATTCGCGAGTCGAGGTCATCAACGAAGATGCATTTCTTTGGATTGGCAAGCCGGGCCCGCAATACGATGCGGTCATCATTGATTTTCCTGACCCAGGATCGTATTCGGTGGGGAAACTCTATACAACCCGATTTTTTAGACTTCTTCAAAAACGACTGAAACCTGCAGCCCTCGTAACGGTTCAATGCACCTCTCCGCTCGTGGCTCCGAAATCGTACTGGTGTATCGTTCGCACGTTGGAGGCAGCTGGCTTTCACGTGCGTCCTTATCATGCGCCAGTGCCATCGTTCGGTATCTGGGGGTTTGCACTCGCGAGCATATCGGAGTTTGACTCGACACCGTTACCATTCGATCGTGTGCGGGGTGAATTGCGATTTCTTACCAACGACGTTTTGAATGGACTGTTTGAGTTGCCGGCGGATTTGCAGCCGATGGACTCCGAAATCAACCGGCTCGATAACCAGGCGCTGGTTCACTATTACGACTCAGAATGGAATCGAAGTGATTAGTCGCCGAGATCTATTTCATTCGCTGCTTGGAATATCAGCTGCCTCGATGATCGGCTGTGAGCCGCGTGTCATTCCGCTGCAAGGAGAGTTGTTGGGACCGGACATCGGTCTAGGGCATCGATTGAGGGATAGCCTTTCGCTTGTTCCTGCCGATGCCGATTGGCAGGAAATACCGGTGGTCATTGTAGGTGGAGGGATTGCGGGCTTGTCTGCAGGCTGGCGATTGCAGCAGGCCGGCTTTTACGATTTCGTACTGTTGGAACTCGAGGATCAATTTGGGGGCACTTCTCGCAGCGGGATCACCGGCTCGTTTCAGTACCCGTGGGCTGCCCATTACATAACGACCCCGATGCCGGAGAACATGCCTCTAATACAACTATTGCAGGAGATGGGAGTGGTCGAGGATGTCTCGGCAGACGGTGTTCCTGTTGTGGCAGAACATTATTTGTGTCGCGAACCCGAGGAACGGATCTTTTGTGAAGGAGTTTGGAACGAGGGTTTGTATCCAGGTTATGGAGCCTCGCGTGACGATCTGCGGCAGAAATCGGAATTCGACGCTTGCATGTCGACTTGGGCGCAGAAACGGGATGCACAAGGCCGACGGTTTTTCTCACTTCCTATCGCTACCGGGTCCGACGATTCCGAAGCGATCGCACTTGATAAAGAATCGATGTTGAGTTGGATGAATCGTCAGGGATGGACTTCACCCCGCTTGTTTTGGTACGTGGAATACGGCTGTCGCGATGATTATGGGTTGCCCCTCGATCGCACCAGTGCATGGGCGGGCATCCTTTATTTTGCGGCACGAATGCGGACTGCTTCGAAAGACTCGCAGGACGTTATCACCTGGCCGTCCGGGAACGGTCACATTGTCCAGCACTTAACATCGCGCTTGAGTGACCAACTGCGTAGCGGTCAGCTTGTATACCAAATTGTTCCGTCACGAAATCATGCTGAACCGTTCGGTACAACGGTGGTGGCTTATGATAAAAAACGTCAGCAACCGATTGGGTTTCGTACTGACCGCGTGATCTTTGCGTTGCCTCAATTTCTTGCACCGCACGTGATTCAGGATTTTTCGGCTCGTACGGGTCGCTCGACTGCTGATTTTCAGTACAGTTCCTGGCTGGTGGCAAACGTCCATTTGCGGGACCGTCCCCAGGAAAACGGATTTCCACTATGCTGGGATAACATTCTCTACGGCAGTAAGTCTCTAGGTTACGTGGTCTCCACACATCAATCGGGGAATGATTACGGCCCGAGTGTTTTCACATGGTATTATCCGTTCACCGATATCAGTCCGATGCAATCACGCGAGAAACTCTTGCAACTTGGGTGGGCTGATTGGGCGGACTTGGTGCTGGCAGATCTTAGTTTAGCCCATCCCGATATTCGGAGCTTGGTGACTCGGGTCGATATCATGCGTTGGGGACATGCCATGATCCAGCCGTATCCCGGTTTTGTATGGGGACCAGCCCGTAAAGCGGCGGCAATTTCGGATGGAACCATCCACTTTGCCAACACGGACTTGAGCGGTATCGCTTTGTTGGAGGAAGCGTTCTACCATGGGGTTCGAGCTGCCGATGAAGTCCTTTTAGCGAGAGCAAGTTGATTTGCAAAGCGCCGCATCACCAGAGAAGCCACTGACTGCATCTACGACGGCGAGTTCTGCTGTTGATCGGGAGTTGCCTTGGCTCTTTTCGGCGCGCGTCGATCTAATGACGTTCTTGGGTAGTGCTGTTCTGGCATTGAGTTTGTTGTTGTTGGGGGTGCCATTGGGACTCGTGCACAGCGATATGCCAGATTGGTTATGGGTCGGAATGATTTTGATGATCGACGCGGCGCACGTGTATGCGACCGGTTTTCGCGTCTACTTCGATCGCAAGGAGTTGTCAAAACGTCCTTGGCTATATGGGCTAACACCTCTGGTGTCATTCGCCGTGGCGTGGATCGTTTATCGCGAGGGTTCAGTGGTCTTCTGGCGCGTGCTAGCTTATATGGCCGTCTTTCATTTCGTCCGACAGCAGTATGGGTGGCTGGCACTTTATCGGGCTAAAGCGGGCGAGCGAAGTCGAGGTGGCTGGTGGATTGACACAACCGCCATCTACGCAGCGACACTTTATCCACTGTTGTATTGGCACACGCATCTGCCACGCAATTTTTGGTGGTTCAAAGAAGGAGATTTCATCTCGATCCCACCAGCATTCGCAACGTACGCGCCACTTGTGTACTGGATATCGCTGGCAACCTATGGGCTGCGCAGTGTGATTCGAGCGGTTCTCTATCAGCAGTACAATCCAGGCAAAGACTTGTTGCTATTGACCACCGCGATTTGTTGGTATGTAGGCATGGTCGTTTTCAATTCTGATTTCGCTTTTACGGTGACCAATGTGATTACGCATGGAGTCCCTTACCTCGTTCTCGTTTACTGGGTTCGCTTTCGACAAACGAGAGAGTCGAACCATGTTTATCGCCCCCATTGGATATCCTTTTTGGCGATCGTGTGGGCCCTGGCGTACGTGGAAGAGTTTCTTTGGGACGTGGGAGTATGGCACGAACGCGCGTGGCTGTTCGGTACTCCGCAGGAATGGGCCTCAAGCCAACATCTGTTGGTGCCTCTGTTGGTCGTCCCTCAGATCACGCATTACGTGCTAGACGGTTTCATTTGGAAGCGAAGAGTGAACCGCTATTTTGAACGTGAAACTTCCACGGCTGTGTCTTCATTGTCAGCGAACCCTGTTGCTCCCAGTGAACGATAGAACTCCCTGAGTTGCGTTGAAGCGCTCTGAAACCAGCCGAAAAACCAGTCATTGTCAATCGTCGCGGCTTGTTCGGGTGGCAAGACTCCATTTCGCACTCCGCATGCGAGCTTTCCCGCACTGATACCTGAAAGCAACGCCCGAAGAACTCCATTGGCCGAAGTCGGGTCCAGCACGGCTGCCGAATCTCCCACGGAAAACCAGCCAGGCCCGGCCGAAGCCGCTGCCAGTCTCCATGTAACGTCAGCCCCACGAGGCGAACCTCGCGCAACTCCACAAAAACTTGGACCGATGCGGCAGGGAGAACGATTCGCTCACTGGACGGATTGGACAAAGCCACTGCGGTGACTTATGATGCTGGTGGCAATCAGTTGACCGTTCGGGATCCAAACAGCGTCGGTGCGGATATTGGCAACCTAGGTTATTCGTGGGACGCCAACAAGAACAAGACAGCCGAAACGATCGCAGGTGTCATGAGCGGCTACGGCTTCACGGCTGCGGGAACGACCTACGATTCCGAGGATCGACTATCTGGCTACCGACGGGCCGCGACAAGCGGTACAGCCGCTCTGGCGCAAACATGGTCGCTAACTTCGGTTGGGGACTGGTCCAGCGTGACAACCAACGGAACGGCAGTGACTCGAACGCACGGTCCAACTCACGAGTTGTTGACGTCAGGTGGCCAATCCGTCACGACAGATGTCAAAGGCAACCAAACCGTACTCCCCTCAAGCCTCACGTCTCAAGCCTCAAGCCTGTTCTTCTCCTGGGATTTTGACAACAAGATGAAGTCGTCGGACATCGACGCCAATGGATCAGCGGACGTGACGTTTGAGTACGATGCGTTGGGAAGACGTGTTGCAAGAACGCAAGGCTCCACGGCATTGGTCTACTTCCAAGCAGACCAGCAAACGATCGCCGACTATCCTCGCGGTGGAGCAGCATCGACTGCTACTTATCGATACGTGTTTGGAAGCTACATCGACGAACCAGTGGTTCGTAAAACGACTGGCACCGGTGGGACGGTCTTGTACTATCACCGAAACCAGCAATATTCGATCTACGCTCTAACGAACTCAACCGGCGTGGTGCAGGAACGTTATGCCTACACGGCCTACGGCCAGCCAACCTTCTTGAACGCATCGGCAACGGTACAGACGAGTTCTGCTGCTGGTAATCGTTACACCTACACAGCTCGAGAATGGGATGCGACGCTGGGCCTGCATCACTTTAGGGCAAGATGGATGAGTAGATTGACAGGTAGGTTCCTCACCAGAGACCCTATCGGGTATACAACTGGATGGAATTACTACTTGTACGGGAACGCGAGACCTGTCGCTGAAGTAGACCCATCAGGCAATTCGAGCATTTCAGGCTCACATGGAATATCTTTGTGTGGATCATCTGCGTCGGCTCCTTACATAGATCCAGTCGACGTGGTCAACGGAAACCCTGTCATCGATAATAAAGAGGTTATCGGCAGCTTGTATGCTTCAGCGTCCGTTGACGCAACAGAAAGCCCCGCCGAATGTGGAAAGAACACTTATCTTCATGTGTCGTTTTTCGGAAGTCACGACAAGGTATTCAATCCATTGAACGGTATGAAGGTGCATCAAAATGATTTTTCGACCACCGCATGCAGTCATTCCTCAAGTGCGGAAGAGAAATGGGTTCAAGCGGATTGGAATTGCCCAATTCGCTGTGACAAAGCAGCTGGAAAATGTGAGGATTACGTGTTTTCGTCGATTGTATACATGAGCCAAGGCAAGCCACCGAGTGCGATTTACTTCACTCGCCCGGGTCAAATGATTGCAATTGAAGCTACGGTTAGCTTTTCTGGAAGTTATTGCAAATTTGGATGCGTCGTAGAGATTCAGGTCTGCCAGCTTTTGGGGTATGGGGTGCCAAATAATCATACCGATCCACCTCCAACGAAAGAGCCACGAATGGGCGCGGCAGCAAAGGGAGCGTGTAAGAAATGGTCGAATCCTCGAAAGTAAGATTTAGATTTTCTGTCGCTTCTGCAATCTTGGTCATGTCGTTGGTTTTAATATGCTGTGCCCTCATGACTCAGGGCAGCAACGGGATAGTTGATTGGAAATCGCTCAGCGAGATTGAATCGATGATCGAATCTGGACATAAACCAAGGGTTCTCGTTTGCTGTTTTGCGGATTGGGATCCTTTGACTTATAAACACTACGATTGGTTGAAAAGGAGTGGTCGAAGTCTTCTTGTTCGTGAGCGACTTACCGCGTGTCGAGTCGATTTACGTGAACTCCAGGGTCGCTCCCTTGGTGTCTTTCAAAAACTTTTTCCAAAAATCCCCAGCGGAACTTCGGGGGTTGCAATCGTCGACTTCAATTCCGATGAAGTCCGCTGGTTTGACCAATTCGAGAATATTCAATCGATTGGGGAAAGCGAAAATGTGTCAGCCACCGATAGCGTTGAATGACGGCCAAGAATTAAGGTGCCAGGAGTCATTGATTGGCAATGTTGCCTGCATGCCAACCCGCTGAACAGGCGGCGACAGTGTGGCGTCCAAACGAAAGGATAACGACGGTCGCCGCCGCATGTCAGCTCCAGTTGCGAATATTGCCCGCTGCAAGACGCACTCTTGGCTTCTGGTCTGTCGGTAAAGTAAGAACTGAAAACGGCGGTCACGGATGCCGCCGATTGACTGGCTGGGATGGGATGGCAAGGAAGCCAGTCTGATCGCCCTCGGCACGAGAGCGGAGAAGTGAGTTGGCAGTGGCTAGTTGTCAGTTGGCGGTGAACCGCAAAGAACGATTCCAAGTCAGCGCTCTAGCGAAGCCGAGGGGGATCAGACCGAGCGAGCAAAAGCGAGCGAGTCCCAGCCCGCGAAGGCGAAGCACGAGCGGCGGGGATGAGTCTCTGCGCTGAAGTGCGAAGTAGGAAGTTCGCAGTTTGAAAGAAAACGTAAGGCCTGCGGCACGCCCAATACACCTGTTTTGATTCGCCTTCCAAGATTCTCTTCGCTGGGCTCAACGCGAGTCAAGTCGTTTTGCTAAACTCTTGCCCATTGAAGTTGGAGTGGGAGTGGAAGAACGGATTGATAGCGATGTCGATGAAGATTGGGATTAGAGCTTGGATTGATTTTGCGTTTCGCAAGATCTTTGGCAAGCATGGAAATGAAATCTGTCTGATCAGCCTGCTCAACGCGGTGCTTCGACTGCCGTATCCTATTGTTTCGGTAGAGTATCTCAATCCGTTTGGAATGAGGGATTTCGAGACCGACAAGTTGGTTTGCGTGGACGTGAAAGCGACCGATCAGCTCGGTCGTGTTTTGATAGTTGAAATCCAGATTGTGGTTCAATCAAGTTTTGCCAAGCGTGCTGTTTTTTACGCATGCCAAGCTTACACCGATCAACTCCGAGCAGGCCAAGGGTACGGCGATCTCAAAGCGACCTATTCGATCTGTTTGCTAATGCGAAATTTGTGGGACGACGATCAGCTCCATCATCAATTTCGATTGATTGAACGGGAAAGCGGGCGAGTATTGGAAGAATCGATCGAGATTCACACGGTCGAACTTGCGAAGTACAATGGAACTTCGAGCGATGTGCGGGGTGCGAGTGTGCTGGAGCAGTGGGATCAGGAATTCGAGCGAACATACGGTCGAGGAGCTGCAAGAGCTACTTCCTGGCCTTGAGTTTCTGCGAGCGACAGGCGAGTTGAATGCGATTCGAGAGATAACAGAGGAAAAGCAAATGTACGATGCGAGAGAGAAAGCTAGTTTGGACATCCAATCCAATTTGATCGATGCGCGACAAGAGGGGCGACAGGAGGGAATGGAAATAGGCGAACAGCGTGGCGAGCAACGCGGCGAGCAACGCGGTAAGCTTAAAGCAAGCATCCAGATTTATGAGGGGCTTCTTGGAGATTCGGTAACTTTAGAAAGTATCTTGAGTAGCCGATCCACTGAGGAATTGGGATCGATGGTAGCGAACCTGCAAAAGCGACTTCGCGACCGCACGTCGTAGATTTTGAGATAGTCAACTGAACTCACGGCGCAGCGATCCTAAAATGGCTGACTTAGCTTTTTTAAGAGCAACCAGCGAGATACAAAGGATCCACGAAATAACCGAGGAGAAAGAAATGTACGATTCACGCGAAAAGGCCATTTTGGACTACGAGTCCAATCTTATCCATGCCAGAGAAGAGGGTGAGGGAATTGGTGTAGAAAGAGGGCAATTGATTGGTCGTATCCAATTGCTACAGGAATTGCTTGGCGGAACGGTATTGAGCACGGAGGAATTGACCGCCTTTTCGCTGGAACAACTATCGTCAACGATGAAGAATTTACAAACTAAGCTTCGCCTACGAGACGCTTAACGAACCATGGTTGCTGCAGCCGCATCACCATCTACGACAACAAAGATTGGAGTTCTCTATAAGAGACCAGAAGTGAGCATGATTGGTCCTTGGATGGGGACGTAGAGTTCCCCGGTTGGGTCTTTCCTTCGGCTTCGTTTGGGAACAGCGTATTCCCTGCGTTTTCTATATAGAGTTTTTAAGCGTTTTCGCTCTTCTGACTATAGCCATTCGGTGCATTACAACTGGGTGCACTGGGGCATTTCTGGTCCATATTCAATTCGTGTTGCACACTTCTGGAAGATTTTTGAAGCTGTTTTTGCGGCTTGTCAATAGATTCCAACAGCCATGCATTCTGCAGCGTTAATGCTCGGTGATTCCCTCGGATTCTTTTGCTTTGCGATCCTCATGCTGACCATCACCAATCTGGAATGGGAAGATTGTGGTTCGGCAAGCTCTCGAAACGGGGGTCGATGACAGTCGATGAGAGGCTGTACTTGATCGTCACATTGCCATTCGCATTGATCAAGATCCGATTGTCCGAGATGGCGATGCCAATGATATAGTTGCCTGCATATTTGATTAGATAGATTTCATTGCGAAGATGCCGGGGTGGTTCCCCATACAACGAGCACTCGCCAATCTCGGTTCGAAATCGTCATTCGGCCCCCGGATCGCACCCTGATGTGAGTATCGTTAGAGTGGCCCCTCACCCTCGGCCCCTCTGCCCCTCACCCTCGGCCCCTCTCACCGAAGCGGGGCGGGGGGAGAGAACTGCAGTTGCATCGCAGAGTTCGCGATGAATAAACTCTCGCATCACGTCACCATTTAACCGACGTGTAATGACCGAGTCAGTCACTCGGCTTTTGATATCCTGATTGCCAACAACTAGGCACAAGCCTCCTTGTTGGCAGTGGACTCTCTTATCCAATGCCTTCAACTCACAGTTGTCAGCACTCCGGTTTGACGCGCAGGAGCTCCGACATTCGGATCAGCCACCAATTCTTAACAAATTCTTAACGGCGATCGAGTTTCGTGAGAAGCGTAAGTTTGTAAAGATATTGTGAATATTCAGCATTGGTTTTCCGAACCGAAGGCATTTGAATCGTCTTCTTAACCCAGGTGCAATTGTGAAGAAACGAATTTCTCTAGGATTTACGCTCGTCGAATTGCTCGTGGTCATCGCGATAATCGGCATTCTCGTAGGGTTGTTGCTTCCAGCAGTGCAAGCGGCACGTGAAGCTGCTCGACGAATGCAGTGCAGCAACAATGTTAAGCAACTTGGGCTGGCTTTTCACAATTACGAAGGCACGTTCAAGCGATTGCCTCCAAGTCGGATCAACGTGACTAGTCCTGTCGTATTTCAGGTCTCTTGGCCCTCAATGGTGCTTCCATTTGTCGAGGCGACGAACATGTACAACCAATACCAAAGTGGAACCACTTGGTATGCCCCGATCAATGACCCAACTACCACTCAAAAACTGGCGGTAATGTTGTGCCCGTCGGCACCATCGGATCGACTAGTTCCTAGTTCTAATCTTTACAAAGCCCTTACCAATAATGTGCGTTCCGACTTACCGAATTGGGGATACGCCGATTACGGTTCGGTCAACGCAGTTCGCAATGCAGCGTTTGTAGTCGCAGGTCTAACGCCGCTTCCCTCAGGCACCAAGGAAGTGTTCGGCGCCCTCGGTCGTGGACCGGATGGCGTAAAGGTCGCCTCCATTACCGACGGACTATCCAATACAGCGATCGTTGGCGAGGACGCGGGTCGTCCGGGGATGTATGTGTCTGGCAAAGCAACAACCAACCCTCGTACAGGAAACATTGCTTTCGGTACACCCACGACTGCGGACGGTTGGGGCTGGGCAGACATCAACGCTGGCTTTAGCGTCGATGGCGCAAATTCGAAAGGCCTTCAAAACGACACCAGTGGTTCAGGTGCGACATCACTAGCTGCAGGCGGAACGTGCTTCATCAACTGCACCAATGACTCCGAAGTGTATGCATTCCACACAGGTGGTTCCAATTTCGTCTTCGCCGATGGATCGGTACACTTTATCTCGGCATCGATCAGTCCTGCGGCCTTGGTCGCACTTTACACTCGCGATTTTGGCGATATTACGAGCGATTTCTGATCCACTTAGCAATCTGCCAAAGAAAAAGGTGGACAGGCAATGCGGCAATCATAATCGATTTCCTTGGGGGGCCATGCTTGCGGAAGCCCCCCGAGTGCCCGTGTCTACTCATCTAGATCGGGAAGTGCAAACGCTCGGTCGAGTGTCTCATAGATCTCGAATTCATTCCGTCCATCCCAAGCAAACAACTTGGCCCCATCCGCGACAAACTTCACTTTGAGCACCAGTGCCCCTTCCTGCGACAGCACCATCAACTCCCGCCGCGTCTCCATATCCCACAACGTGATGCGACCAGCTAGGTCGCATACGACTAAGGTTCTCGAATCAGGTGAGATCGTCATCGAGCTGACAAAGGTGCCTGGCAATACCAAAGTATCTCGCAGTTCCCAAGTAGCAGTGTCCCAAAAACAAGCCATTCGATCGTCACTGCAACTTACCAACGACTGACCATCCTCGGTAAACTCCATAACATGGACCGTGGAACGATGCTTTACGAGCGTGGCGATCAGTTCCCAATTCACAGTGTCAAAAACTTCGATGTGGTTCGACTCAGCTTTTCCAATTGCTACCCTTAAAAATGGGTTTCCAGGCGATGTCGCGTGGATCGGTTCGTCGATCCTTATAGTCCACCGTTGCCACCTCGCCCTTCCTGTCTCCAACCATCCATAAGCTCGTCCCAGGAACTCGTGCTACCGACGTCAGTTCTCGACTACCTATATCGATCGAACTCCGGTTTCCCGACGGAATTTCGATCCACTCGATCTTACCCTTGGCAGCCTGACACACCAAACTACCATCCTCCTCAACATCCGCGAAATCGGTAAGAAAATTTTGATTGCCCGGCTCGCGACGCTTAGGGATTCTTGGCGAAATACTTCGCAAGTCGACTCGAAACAAATCCCCCGTTCTTGAGACGGTATACAACCATTGATTCAATTTACGCGAAATCGATTGGTTGCCATCTCGCGCATCGCCTTGGTCCGTTTTCCGATCGATCACCATCGCTTGGAGCGAGGCGTCGTGATGCGCCCATTGATGGAGTAACTGCATCTCAACAAACTTGGTGTCATCTTCGTTTCTCTGCAACTTGAACAACGATAGTCCACCTTTTTTGTCACCGCATAACAATAATCCTCCTCCGAGATGCACGATGGCTTGAATAGGATCATGGACGCTCAGCGAAAGAGGTTCGTCGCTGCCCGATTCGCACAGCGCCAACTTCCCAAGTTTGTCTGCAAGTACCAGCGAATAGCTGCCCGTCGGACCGTTTGGTACGAAACAGACCGTGTTAACAGATGAATGTCCCCACGTACGAAACGACAATAGGTGTTTACCGTCAGCATCGAGGATATGGGCGTGACCATCGGTCCCACCCACAGCAAATAAATTGCCATCCTCGCTGACTTCCAAACACTCGATGACAGGTTTATCGAGCGTGACAGGAACGGACCGGACCATTGCCCCAGAGTCCGCATCCCAGATAAAAATCTCTTTTCCTCTCCCTGCCACGGCGCAGGTATGGGAGTCTCCGAGAAACCGAACAGCATACGCTTCACCCGAAATTGCTTTGAACGTTCGCACCAATTGCTCGTTGAGAGTATCCCAAATCGCAACGACTCCATCGTCACGGGCTGCCGCCAGGAGACGGCCATCACGGGCATAGGAAAGCCCGTTGATCTCAACCGGTTCCGATCGGAATATTCGCGATGCTTCTACTCCCTCACGCGTATCGTGCACGACAATGTTTCCCTGATTCCCTGCTGTGGCAACCGTCTTGCCGTCGGGCGAGACGGCCACCGTCCACAACGTTTGCGAATCTTTCGGAAAGATGCGACGGGCAGGCCGCAATTGACTCCATAAATGCTTTGCAGAAAACTCCGGAACGATGGACTTTCCGTTTTGGATAGAATCTTGCGAGAAGTAAGGCGAGAGAACTTGCACGGCGCGATTGGGATCTTGCTCCTGGACAGCCCGAGCAGCAGTGGCAACATCAGCGGCGTAAATCAATTGCTTGGCGTACTCATCGCGGCGTTTTAACTCGGTCTGCTGCGACTCGGAGGTCGCCAACGACAGCTTCAATTCACGCACCTTTGCTTGCAACAGCAGGTCTTGATCTAGCAATTGATTTCGACTCTGGTTCAACGCATCGTTTACCTGAACCACGTTGCGAGTATAACGATACTCCAAGGCACCAAAGGTGGTTAGCAACAAAGATACTGCCACGAGTAACAGCGCGATCACAGGGCGCTCGCGGCACCAGTGCTTGGCTACAGTAAAAGCATTAGGTGGTCGAGCTTCGACCGGTCTTCCCTGGAGAAAATTTTCCAGGTCGAGTGCGAGTGCCCCTGCGGTGCGATAGCGGTCCCTCGGAGATTTCTCCAAGCACTTCATGGTGATCATCGACAGGTCCCGAGGCACGTTCGACTGGATCACATGGGGCGGAACAGGGCGTTGGAATTCGATTTTTCGGACAGCCTCTTCGATCGATTCGAATTGGAAAGGAGTTCGCCCGACCAGCATTCGATAGAGCAGCACTCCAAGCGAGTAAATATCGATGGCGGGGGTACTGACCCGTTTCCCTTGGATCAGCTGCTCCGGGGCCATATACTGCGGGGTTCCTTGCAATTGCAACGTCGCGGTTTTCGAATCGCGATCGTCAAGCAACTTCGCCAAGCCAAAGTCGGTGATCTTAGGTATATAAGGAAACTCAGGATTTCCTGCATGCATGTCTTGGAACAGGAGCACGTTTCCAGGCTTCAAGTCGCGGTGAATGATCCCTTGTTGGTGGCTATAGTCGATGGCTCTGGCTAGCGACTGGATGATCTCCGCCGCCAGTCGATGGGACATCGGTTGATCGTAGGACTTCAACCATTCGTCGAGCGGTGGGCCGGAGCAATAGGCGAGCGCGAGAAATACCTCTTCGCCATCGATGCCCGCATCATAGACGGGGACGATGTTGGGATGGTCCAGCATCGCAGTCGCTTTGGCTTCTTTCAAGAATCGCTGTCGACTTTGGTTATCGTTCATGCGACCCGGCAATGGGACTTTGATAGCGACAACACGTTGGAGTTGCGGGTCATCTCCTAAATAGACGATGCCATAACCTCCCACTCCGAGCACCGATCGAATGCGATACTTTCCGATCGCTGTAGGTTTTCCTGAAAACGTGTTTGGCGTGCGAGCGGAATAGCTTTGATTCAGGTTCCAAAGCGCGCTGGCCACCGAACGCATCTCTGGAGGCAACGAACTCGGGTCCAAGCGGATGGGTGAGGCGTTGTCCGCGCGAATGGTTTCGTCGAGTTTGGCGAGTGCGTCCAGTTCCTCAGGAGTTAGAGGGAAATCGCCCATCACACTGGAATCCTATTCACTGGCGGAACCCTCGTCCGATACCATGAGGCAGACGAGGAAGAATGCGTTGCGTTTCAAAATGATATCATCGGTCGAGGCAATTTGCCAATCGGACCAGGGCTCGCCCCCACAGATTGCGAACCGAATCCGGGGAACGCCCCATGGATTCACCGATCTGCACAAACGTCAAACCATCTCGGTGCCGCAGTCGCAACACCGTTTGATCATCCACAGGCAATTGCTCCAACGCCGCTTGGATCGCATTCTGCTGTTCGCTCCAATTCAAAACCGAACTCGGCGTGGAATCCGGTCCTGAGACGTCTTTCTCGAGTCGTTGTTCGCGACGCACATCCCGTTTGAAACTGAGATGGGTTCGCATCACGTCCACTACCCGCGAGGATAGCATTTTCCGAAGGAACGCTCGCCGCCCCCTAGGTTGCATGGCCTCCAAGCCATAATCGTTCTCGGAGATTTTCAGCAAAACATCTTGGACGAGATCCGATTTATCAACACGACCTCGGAACGAGTCCGGGATCTCGATCGGAAGAGACTTCAACACACGCCGCGTTTCCTCCATCAAGGGAAAGGCATCGGATCGGGGGTCGGAATTCTCCGCAATGGGGACTGACTTATCCGCATCGCAGCGAGCGTTTGTCGTGGTCGCTTCGGTCATAAAATCAAATCGTTGCACGAAAATAAATGCGTTCGGGGTATGTCACTACGATACCATCGACTATCGCATTCGGGGGAGGAGAAGATGCCCCGAGCACGCGAAACACTCTGAGCAAACAGCACCCGTCCACTGAATGCATACAAAGTACATTAACTTTACGTTAAGAATCAGCTGGCGACTACCCCCCCGAAAAGTCCATTTTGAACATCTCCAAAATATCTCAAATTTGCGATTTCGGTTTCCTACAACGAAGCGTCCAGTTCGCTAGCATTTTGTTGTCCAGCAACCAGACGCAACCACGTTTATTGGGAAATCTTGAAGAATTTTCATGTTTACTCTTAAGACGCCATGCAGCCATTTCCAATCCATCTTGACGTTACATGCTGCGATTACTAGTTTCACCAAAATCAAAAATCGGATGTTTCGGATTGCTTTTGGCCGTAGTGCAATCGACTGAGTCCCCCTTACTTTTACTTGAGCAAACTAGCATGAAGCAGATTGCGGTAATCATCCCTCTCGTCGAATGGACCGACTACGTTCTGCGTTCTGTAAACAGTGCGCTGTCAGCCAACACCGCCGATTCGAAATCGCAAAATGTCGAGTGTGTCGTTGTTGTCAACCGAGATGAGGATGCCAGTCGAATTCAAAGCGCGTTTCCAAATCAAGCTCTGAAAATAGTCACACGTTCGTTTTGCTCTCTCGCCGAAGGATTCAATCTGGGTTGCGAAGTTATCGACAGCGAATTTGTGATGAAGTTGAACCCGGCCAATATCCTGATGGATAGTTGGTCTGAAGCCGCAGCAGAAACGATAGCTTTAAATCCGAACGCAAGAATGTTTTTTGGTGCTGGCTTTGAAGTTGACCAGAATGATTTACCGCACAATGAGCGAAACCCCAGACGGCCTTCCCTGAGAAACCTGCGCTCCCGGGTTTCACTGGTCGAGGATGCCGTTCTCTACGACAGGCGACTCTTTCAGGAGTTTGGCGGATTGGATGCAACCCGCCAATTCCACGCCGATTTTGAGTTCGCACTGCGACTGGCCATGGCCAAAATCCCCATGGCGGAAATCAAAGCCAAAATCATTGGCAACCGAGTCACTTATGTTCGCAGAAGAGCCACTCCGGAGGAGATGGGCCAACAGTTGTTTGCGACGAACGAAGCCATCGAAATTTTGAAATCTTATGAACTGGAACCCGCCGACCGTTGGATTCTGCATCGCGCGGCCATCGAAGCCGATCTTGCTGGCCACACACGACTTTCTAGCATCTTATTCGATCGTCACGTATTTCAATCCGCACTGAACTATCGACTGGCAGGCAATTTAACCTCCTCACAAAAGCTGACTACGGCAATAAGCCTAGCCCTCGAGCACGCTCGAATCGAATCCAATCATCTGCTCAAACGCCCTCGGTTTGCGGCGCGATTCTTCCGATTTCATTTGGCTAAACCAAAAACGAAAACACAGCGAGTCCCCGAGACTCCCACTGTTGCCAAACCAGCTCCGGTTGACCGTCCGTCACGGCGAATTTTTCAGCTGAAGTATGAGGAACCAACCCAGTTGCTGATTCCCAAGCGTTACCACCAGAAACGGTCGAAGCATTCTCTTTCGATTTCCATTGTAACGCCGAATCTCAACCAAGGCGTTTTTATCGAGCGCACGTTGACGAGTGTTTTGGATCAGCAGTATCCGAAACTCGAGTACGTCGTTCAAGACGGTTGCTCGCGAGACAACAGCGTCGCAGTCATCCGACAATACGAGTCTCAAATCTCGTCCTGGCAATCGGTCAAGGACCATGGCCAATCGCATGCGATCAACATGGGGCTCGAACGGACATCCGGCGATATCATGGCCTACCTGAACTCGGATGACATCCTATTGCCTGGCAGTTTAGACTACGTCGCCAAGTACTTTGAACAACATCCCGAAGTCGATGTCGTGTACGGCGACCGATTGCTCATCGACGAAGAGGATCGCGTCATCAACTACTGGGTACTTCCTGAACATGATTCCGGCGCGATCGCGTGGGCCGACTTCATCCCGCAAGAAACGATGTTCTGGCGACGAAGCGCATGGGATTCCATCGGCAGTAAAGTGGACGAGTCCTTTCACTTCGCCATGGATTGGGACATGATCCTGCGATTTCGAAGCCAGGGCAAGCGATTCGCCCATTTGCCTCGCTTCCTTGGAGCATTTCGAATCACAGAAAGCCAGAAGACCAATCAGTTGCAAGCTTCCGTCGGTCAGCAGGACATGAATCGTTTGAGAAAACGAGAACTCGGTTACGTGCCAAGCGATATCGAGATCGCTCATCGGATGGAACACTATGTCCAGCAACAAAAGAAGGCCGAGCGGCGGTACCAGATCGCCAACTCTGTGACTAAGATCATTGGCGGATTGACGGCTTGGACTCCGACCCGATCGGACTGTTTGCCAAACGAATTGGTTCGCGCGGCATAGACAGTTTGCCTACGGCCAAGCATTAAATATCCAGTACGCCTGGGTCTGACGGTTCAACGAAATGCATCTGTTCAAGTCGACAATCGATTCGACGATATCGGTCACTTTTTGACCAATGCTGACAGTCGACGAATTTCCTGATCCTTTTGTTGCATCAGTTGCAAGCGTTCGTCGGCTGCAGCAGCTAGTGCTCCAATTTGCTTTTCTTTTTCCTGGAGCAACTCCAGTCGTTCTTGCGCAGCCGCTGCAAGCACATTGATTACGGATTCTTTCTCACCTAACTGGGTCATGCATGATTCAAGTTGCTTGGCTAGGTACTGATTGATGGCTTGAATGCGTTGCTCTTTTTGCGATGCATTCGTGCGGTCCCGCTGCAAATAGGCGAGTGCGATGTCCTGGTTTTCCTGGAAGTCCACCAAATAGCCTCCCTCCATGTAGAGGAAATCTAGTCCCGACGTTAGAAAGCCCTCGATGGCATCGGAGGGGCTACAAATGATCGGCTCTTCATGGATATTAAAGGATGTATTGACAATGGAATGGATACCGGTCTTTTGTTGGTAAGCAGTGATCACATCGTAAATGAAGGGATGGGCTTTTTCATTGATGAGCTGAGGGCGAGCCGTCCCGTCCACGTGAACGACGGCGGGGCTCTGCCGTTTCATGAGCTCGGTGCAGTTGAATGTGATGGTCATGAACTCCGCAGCGTGCTCGGCTCCGTCTAGCCCTTCGTAACATGCTTTGGCATCTTCGAGTCTTGTCATCGGAGCAAAGGGCATAAACTCCGTTCGGCAAAGCCTCTTGTTCAACTCATTATTGATTTCGGACTGGGTTGCTTGGCAAATGATCGAACGATTTCCTAACGCTCTCGGTCCGAATTCCATTCTGCCTTGAAACACTCCGACAACTGCTCCAGCGGCGAGTTTGTCTGCGATGACATTCGCTGGGTTGTCGATTCGGTGAAACTTTAGGCCAAACTCGTGAAGGCTGGATGCCACCTCCGCGCCGCTAAAATCGTAGCCGAAAAACATGGTTTCGGCTTTTGACGACCTAAAGCCTGGCTTTTGAGACGCAATATGAAGGGCTGCGCCGAGTGCGGTTCCATCGTCCGTCATCGGGGGTGCTACAAACAAATTGCGAAACCCTAACTCTTTTACCTTTTGGTTGATTCTTACGTTGGCAAACAGCCCTCCAGCTAAACAAATCGAATCGTAACGCCAACCTTGATCACGCGCGTTATTGAGAATCGTAACGACATGCTCTTCGGAAATCCGCTGCAGTGTCGCTGCAATATCTTCCTTGCTGATACCCTCGAATCTTTCAGCGAGTTTCCGTCGTTTTTCCTCATTCACGAACAGCATCGGACTCATCGAATCCGAATAAGTGTAAACCCACTCAATCATGGATTCCATCGTGTCATAATCATGTTCAAAAAGATCCAGGAGGACCGTACGGCACTTTGCGTTTTGGGAACCATAAGCAGCCAAGCCCGTCAGTTTCCCTTCATGCTTCAAGGGTGTGAAGCCAAGCAGACCAGTAACGACTGCGTAGAGGCTTGCGATCTTTGCGTAATGAGAGGCCGCAAACCTATCGAGAGCCTTCATTCCATCGATACGATTCGCATCATAAAGGCCTCCAAACCAAGGACAGTTTGACATCCCGCCATCGTAGGAAAAACAAAGGGACTTTTCGAATCCGCTCAACCAGAACGCGGAACTCACGTGGCACAACTCGTGACAAACGAATTCCTTCGGCGCCGGCAATGTATCTAAGTACTGTCGAAACTCACCTCCATGAATCAACGGTTCTAGACGCGGGACCTTGAGTGGCAATGGATGGACGAGACTTCGTGGGACATCGGGCGTCCAAGCTTGTTGATCGGTCGATACTGCAATCGTCTCGATCTTGTCCCATGGAAAGTCCTGAAGCAGAAGCGTCGGAGGTCTGCCATCTTGTTTGACCCTGGAAATCCTCTCCAGCGAACAGGCAAACAAAATACTTCCCTGCGGTGAAACGATCGCAACTGTCGTATCGTGCATGCCGCTGTAATTCAACCCGAGAATGGAATGATTGGGCAGTTCGGGGATTCGCAGCATCGATTCAGACCTTGAAGAAAGAGGAAATAAATTACCGCGCCTGATTGCTGGAGGGATCATTTTGAAGACTTTCCCTAGATGGCATCCATGCAACCCTCTATTCTACGGAATTGACTCTGGATTCCCAGACCGGTCTAGAAACTCGCGAATATTCAGCCAAATACCCGAACTAACGGTGGTTCCACCAATCGATCAAGCGACGGCGATACTTTTTCCACGCCTTCGACCATTTCGACCGCTTCTTGGCATACTTCCAATCCACCCGCCAGTCCGAAGCCTCACTCTCCAGTTGGCGATAGCGCTCTACAAGGCCGGGTGTCGCACTCGAATCAAACGGGTCCGCGATATCTCGAATCGAAATGTGCCCTCGCCGAACCGCTTCTCGCCAACTAGGCTCAATGAGCGTTCCGCAGCTTAGCCTTTCAAAACGACTTTCCAACTTGCTTGTTTGCCATTTTGTTTGGTCCAAATCGCGCCAATAGCGTTCCATGAGCGGCTTCAATGCAGGAATTTCTTTCAGCTTGACTCGGCTTTGTTGCCGTTCAAAGGAATACGGATCATCCGGCAAGAATTTGCTAAAATGGAAGAGCACCAAAGGACTGTCGCCTATAAGAAAACGGCCATCAGGTTCTTTTTTGATCGACGCTTGAGACAACGACCAGTGGCCGGCGTTGTATCCGCGATGACGAAGCGACTTGACATTGGGAAACAGGCCAGGAACCAAGTTGAGCCATTTTTGGTCCACAAAGATTCCGCCCATAACGTCGACGATGCAGTCCGTAGCCATTCTTGTGCACCACCAGTCCAACATCGAATCACCGTCCGCGTTTCCATGGATCGCGACGAAACCTCCGTTGAAGGTCCCGCAACGTAGGTATTCCGATTCGGACGGGAATCCTCCATCGTCCGGTAATGGCTGAATAAGATGCGGAGTCAGAAGTACCGACGCAGTTTTTAGTTCTTCCCAAACCTCGTCCATCGGCTGATAAAGCCACATATCCGCATCGACGTATACAAGCTCCACGTGACCAAGCTGCCGTACAGCCCGCATCGCAAACGGTTTGCACGCGCAAACATACTCGAAGGGTGTATATTGAAACGCCATTCTACGCCAATCCGGCAATCGCAATTCCTCAACCGTTAACCAGCGAACCGCATCCAGACATTTGTCTTCCTTGAGCACCGATTCTTCTAGTTCGGACTTGGACAAACAATCGACGACCGCGATGTAGAAATAGCAATCTGGCTCGCAAGCGACGCAACTCCTAGCCAGAGTCATGGCATACTTCAGATGGCTCTGCGTGACTACGGTTAGAATCGCGCGTGGAGCTACGTTATCCCTAGGCTCATCAATTGCTTCCGAAAGCGAATTCTGCATGATCTCGTTGACGAAGGGTTTCCATTTGTACTAAGTCGAGCAGCGGGTTCCGAATAAACTAGCACGACATGACTAGCACGACATGACTAGCACGAAGCGCAAGCTAGTGAATCTAGGTCCAATTCACTAGCTTGCGCGTCGTGCTAGGTCCAATTCACTAGCTTGCGCGTCGTGCTAGGTCCAATTCACTAGCTTGCGCGTCGTGCTAGGTCCAATTCACTAGCTTGCGCGTCGTGCTAGGGCTTGTGTGTCGGGTTAACCTATTGCTATCAAACGTTAATAATACCGTCTGCGAACGGTCAACCGCAAATCCTAGATTTCCGTCAAAATCGCACATTTACCATAGCCTCGGTCATCGCTATTGACTGCATCCCATCCTTTGTGGGATACGGGAAATCAGGTAGAACACCTTGATGATCAGACCAACCCTTTGACTCTTGGCACGGATGTCGAGTACTCGATGAAAAACTTTTGGACGGCGATTCGCGATTCCATTCAACATTTGCCAACAATTGTCCTGGCCACCATCTGCTCCGTCGGCATCGCGATTCTCTGGAGTTCGAACATCGGTGCACTCTATCCTGTCATCGATATGACCTTGAAAGGAGACTCGATGCAGAGCTGGCTCGAAAAGAGCAGCGATGCTAGCATTGCAAGGTTGGAGCAACTCGATTCGCAATTTCTCGCTTCCACTAGAGCCAAGCAACTCAAACAGAGATTCACCGGCCAGAGTTTCGTCTCCGAATCCAAGTCGCAACCTACCATTGAGGCCCAAATCCTTTCCGAGCAATACGCTCTGACTTGGAAAACCCGCGGACTCAGCTGGGCCAACGCTTTGCTGCCCCGAGACCCTTTTAAAACCATTTGCATGATTATGGGTGTGTTGATCTTCAGCACGCTGATCAAGCACTTGCTAATGATGGCAAACGACTTGCTCATCGCACATGTGTCGACAAGTATTGTTCGAGGCCTTCGTATGAACGTATTCGATGTGGCACTTGGCATGGACCGCAAAACGTATCAAACCTTCGGCACCAGTGGCCTGTTGGCTGCCATCACGGCCGCGGCTGACGGACTGGCGGCAGGGATTATGAGCCTATTCGGCGCCGCGATCCGCGAGCCGCTTCGGGTTGCCTCCTGCCTGATCATGGCTTGCTTTATCAGTTGGCGACTGCTGGTGTTATCGGTAGTACTAGCCCCCCTACTTATTTTCGTCGTCCTTTATTTTAACAAGAAAATCCGCACCATCGCGGCATCCATCATGGGGCGAAACGCCGGTTTCCATGAGGTTCTCCTGGAAGCGTTAAGCAATATCTTTACCGTCCAAGCCTTTACAATGGAAAAGCATGAAAAGGAACGGTTCAGTCGATGCACGGACGACATGCGACGAGTCAATCTCAAGATGATTTTTTACACCGGACTGAGCAAGCCCTTTACTGAACTTATCGGTATCGGAATGGTTGCGATCACCGTCTGCGCTGGAGCTTATCTCGTTGTCAACAAACAGACGCACATCTTCTTCTTGCAGATTTGCGAAAAGCCGATGAGCATCACCGACTTGCTCATTTTCTTTGGCCTCCTTGTTGGTGCCAGCGATCCACTACGCAAGCTTTCGGGTGTGTCGGTGTCGATCTACAACGGCGCCATGGCCGCGAATTTTCTCTACGCAATCCTTCACTCGAAACCAGCTTTACCGCAGGCCGCAAATCCTATCTCGTTGAACGGACGACACTCCTCGCTATCGCTCAAGAATGTTTGCTTTCATTACAACCCAGAACATCCAATTCTAAAGAACGTCGAGTTTGAACTCCCGTTTGGCAAAACGGTCGCCATCCTTGGCTCAAACGGTAGCGGCAAATCCACACTCATTCAACTGCTGTGCCGATACTACGACCCTGTCGACGGATCCATCGAAATGGATGGGGTCGATGTTCGCCAAATGGCAATGCAAGACCTCCGTAAACGAGTTGCCTTGGTCAGCCAGAGCACGGAACTTTTCAACCGATCCGTACTTGAAAACATCCAGTATGGAAGCCCCGAAAGCACACGGGAACAAGCCATCGAAGCGGCTAAGATGGCACACGCCCACCAATTCATTATGGACTCGCTCAGCGAAGACTACGATACCATCGTTGGACAAGCGGGACAAAACCTGAGCGGTGGCCAGCGGCAGCGAATTGCTCTAGCGCGTGCTATCTTGCGAAACCCAGAAATCTTGATCCTCGACGAATCGACAAGCCAGATCGATATGTCCAGCGAAATCCAAATCCGTGAAACTCTGCAGTCGATGAAGGGAAAGATGACCCTCGTCATCATCACGCACCGCGAAGCTCTCATCGCTCTTGCGGATCAAGTTTACTACATGAAGGACGGTACGTTGAGCGTATCGACATCGACCCAGGTAGCAGCATAAGGTAGCAAGCACACTCCATGTGCCGTCCGCTGCCCCCCCTTGGAACTGAATTGAGTCTGTACGCGTAGCAGGATTTGTAAAACTTCCTGGAGTTCGAGTCGCTTCAAGAACTCTTACGAAGTTCCACTACTTGTTATCGCAACGCCACTCAGCTGAAATCCCGTGGCACTGATTCGCAATACCCCCAAAAGACAGCCGCCTGAAGGCGATACACCAACTGAACTAGTTCTTTTCAGGCTCCGCGTTGGGTTCCGTAGGAGCTTCAGGCTTCGGGGCGCCAGAGGCATCGGACTTCTTCGATTTCACTGGTGCTGGCGTCAGAATGATCTTGTCGTTCTCGATCGTCAAACTCTCGAACTTTCTCAGGAACTCAGCGGACTTTGCATCTTTGTAGGCGTCTTTGGCCAAGTTCTCTTTGCGAATCGCCTCAAGAATCTGGGAGGGAATTGACTCGCCATTCACCTCTGCTTCATCGAGAGTCACGATCAGCACACCATTCTCCAGCGACGCCTTCAGTGACACTTTGCCGTTGAAATATCGTCCCGTACCGCCAGGAATCATGTCGGTCGGCATGCTGGCCTGAGCTGAAATTTCGCCATCGGCGATGGTAACGAACATCTTACCTTTGAACTCGTTTTCGGTGCTGATCATCGTATTGATATCGTCAGCCGTCAAAACAAATGGCTCTAGCAATTCATCACGTTCCAAAGCGGACTTGAAATCGTCGAACCTTTTCTTTACCGCATCGGCCTCTTCCTTTGTCTTTTCGATCTTTGGAATATCAGCGGGTTCCGCGGACGTATATTTGTTGACCTGACCGATGTAGTAACTGTACCCCATGTAGCCAACTGCGCCGACGCAAATCATCATGACCAAAACAACGGTCAAACAACCACCGATCAAGCATCCCCACGGAAAACGTTTGCGTTCAACGATCGGGAATTGATTTGCACTGCTCATGAATGACTCACTGATTGTCTATGGGTTAGTTTCAATTCGTTTTATTAGACCTTTGGTAAGGCTAGCGACGCATCCAATTTATCTAGCACGACGCGCAAGCTAGTGAATCACGGCCCCAATCACTTGCTTGCGAGTTTTGAAGTTGCACACTTGTTTTTTCGTAGCAGAATTCGTGAGAATTCTGACCGTGTTTTAATTGCAAAGTGTCTGAATTCCCAAGAATTCAGCTACATTTTTCAATACAGTGCAACGTCAAAACTTGCGCGTCGTGCTATGCCGGTTAACTAGCCTGAGCGTCGTGCTAAGCGCCTTCGCTCCTCGGTCGACCGTCTTGGAACAAAAATCCAGCAATTTGAAACTTAGTTGGTCAAAACCGCTGGAGTCGCAACAGGAACAAGTTTCACTTTACTGACTTGCTGAACAAAAGAACGCCAGTTATCTAACGATTTTTGCTTTTGGTAACGAAAAAGTGCAACCGTCCGAAAACTGCGTTCCATGGATTCGATCACCAAAGGATTGGCTTGCTTGATTTGTGGCCAAGCCTTCTTCAGGGCATCATTCAATGCTTTCCTGGGAATAACTTGGTCCCCCTTGTTGGCTGGCTCCCAAAAAAAGAAGTAGGGCGTCCCAGTAATAACCATCTCTGCGCCCTCGATCGCGAAAACGAAACGAATGCTCGCGTCTGTTAATACAGAGAACGGAGCCCCATTTCGTGTCTTTGCCATGAGCGGCTTGAGCTCCCTTACTGCCGACTCAACTTGCTCATCGGTTGAAAGTCGTTCTTCTTCGCCGGGCCCAACAATGACTCCATTTTCGTCTTGAGGTAAGAACTCTTGTGACATGATGATGCCGCGTGGCATCATGTCGGCTTGAATAAACCTCAGTCCCAGCAGAGTTTGTTCAAAAGCAGCATCCAACGAGACTTTTTCATGATTACCAAGCATATGGATGCTGACGGCTCCGTTGTGGCCTGAGTCCACGAACTTGGCAAGCGGTAGCAACTCCCAATCGTAGATAGGCAAGCTTACCGTCTGCGTTCCAGCAACAACCACGAGCCGTCGCCCATCAGCCTGCGATGCGTCGTAGCTGAATCGAAGTGGAGTTCCAGCCATTGCCGGTGCCGGCCAAGCGGTACTGACCATCATGGCCCCACCTGTCAGCGATAGATTGCTGGCTTGGCTAAGGACGCCAGTCCCCAACGGATCGAGCCCGGGAACGATTACCTCCAGCGTCGCTGCCGGACCTGGAACAATCTGCCGTGTTCCCACGGCGTTTTTCTTTCCGAAGCTTAGTGACTTCTGATTTGCAGAGGCGACAGCCGTCGAAGTGGAGACTTGTGTTACTTTGGATCGTCGCGTGGGCGGATTCGAACCCAGGTCGATGCGAGCTGTTTTTGGGGCTTCCACGGCGTTAACGACGGCTTTGAGTTGCGAACTCAACTCTATCTCGGACAAGGCAACCTGTTCCAGGGCAATCATGTCTTCCTGAACACCATAGGGCGCAGGCTCATCGGACACAGCCAGCTTTGAATTAGCAAAGTCTATTGTGCAAAGTTCCTCTACATCCGTCGGCTGGCCAGCGAAAGTCGCTGACAAAGTAGATCGTGTTGTTTTGTCCTCAACGGCAATCGTCAAAGCCAAAACGAGAATGATGGAAGTGTGAACGATAGTGCTCAAGAAGAGGGGAATTGAGCTTTCTTTACACGTTTCGTGCCAAGTGCGTTTTTGAATTGGCATTGCCCAACCTCCTCGAATCAGAAATAGAACGATTTCCAGAGCTTCAAGTGTATTCGATTCGACAGCGAAACGCTAGATAATGGGCAGCTCCTATTTGATTCGGAGGAGATTCGGGGCTTCCGTCGAGGCTTCCGTCGAGGCTTCCGTCGAGGCTTCCGTCGAGGCTTCCGTCGAGGCTTCCGTCGCAGCGATCGTATCGCGGACGCTCTTGGCCTAATACCGCAACAGAAGCGGTGGTGGACCGGCTTCAGCGGACAAAGGCGATACACCAGCGTTTGCTACTTTCGAACTGCCGTTCGTGCTTCGGGATCGTTGGAAATTGGCAGCGAGGAATAGAACGCGGCCTCATCAACGCCGTCGCCGTTGAAATCGCCGACGACCACTTGGCCAGCTTCGCCCTCGATTTCAAATACTTTGTCGGTAGCATCAAACTGGCCGTTGCCATTGCTGTCCACAATGAGGTCCCGCCCTCGTACGACCGCAATTTCATCTAGCCCATCGCCATTGAAATCGCCAACAACCGCAATATCCCCTTGCTGACCAAAGTCAAAGAACGAGTCGTCCCCTTCGTAGAAGCGTCCGTCTCCATTGACATCGATACGCCAGTTTCCGTTGTTGAAAATGCCCAGGGTCGAAATGCCATCTCCATTAAAATCGCCAGCAACGGGTTGATCGGTATCTCCACCAAAGCGGAAGACGTGGTCAATCACATCGGAGCGAGGATCGCCACTAATGCTTCGTTGCATCAAACGCTCTCGCCCGGCAACCTTCTCTCGGGGTGGCAGATTCTTGGGGGTGGAAACCATTCGATTCTCTGGATCAGGCAGTCCCGGTTCGATGGCCAACGCGTTCTCATCCGTCGCCCATTCGGGTCCGAAAATACCGATGTCATCCTTGCCATCATTGTCCCAGTCTCCGACAACGGGCAAGTCCCCTTTTTCGCCGAGTTTGGCCCAAAGATCGCCTCGGTCCCATACCCCGTTACCATTGATATCCAGGAGCCATTCGCCGTCCTTGAATAGAGCCAACTCATCTTTGCCATCGCCATTGAAGTCCCCGGCGAGTTGCTTCGCGCCTAGAACATCAAACGTATCTCGCGAAGGTTTGGCTGGCTTGCCTTTTTTCGTTGATACGATGCCCCATCGACCACGATCAAGGGTATCGATGGTCCATTGGCTTGAGTTCAGCATCTTGGTCGAGCTTGCAACTCGCTCCCTGCTGACTGTTTTTTCATCTTGGTGTCCGCGAGGTTCACCCGCGTTGATGACGCTCAAGTGCCAAGTGTATTCGACCGTGTATCCTGCGACAGGCTCATCGGTCCGACCCGACTCATAGGGTGGTATCACCAACATCCGAGCAAACGGTTGATCCACGAATCCAATCGGCTGCGGTGGAGTTGACGGCGGTGGAAGCGGTGGTGGTGGTGGAGCAGGTGGATTCGGCGGTGGTGGGTTTACAATCGGTGTTGTGAACACCACGATTTCACTGAAATTGTTGTCGACGGACTGCCCCCCCGCCAACAAATTGATCATCAGAATCGCGTCGTTCCCCGGATTCGTTGCGGGATCGAGAGCCAATTGCTCAACGATGGCTTGTGTGTCTGGATCGTTGCTTACGTCCTCGACATTGATGGCAAAGCCACCTAGCGAGCCTGCGGTGTCGCGACCATCAAAGTAGCCATTCGGCTGCACTTGATAGACGTGGTATGCGCCTGGACGCAGTCCTCGGAACTCGTAGTATCCGTTGCTGTCGGTGATGACTCGAATCGTATCTCCGCTGTAAGTTCCCGGCATCGCATTCGTAGACGCCAGCCGTTGTCCTGTTCTCGTTCGGAGCTCCAATAGCACGTTGCCGATCGGTGTATCACCGGCGTTTCGAATCCCGTCTCGGATTCCGTCTCGGATTCCGTTGAGGATCTGTGGAGGCCGCCCGTCGCTGGTTTCAATCGGTGCTCCATCTTGGAAAACATAGCCTGCGATAGTAGCCGGTGGTACTTCGCAAAAATCGAGCTTCGAAATATTTTCACCCGACTCAAGCGAAATGCTGCCAAGCAAATCGGGAATGCTGGAGTCTGCCACCCCGTCCGGTGCGGTTTGCCCACCTTGGAAATAGCCGGCTGGCTGAATTTCATGAACCGAATAGATACCAGGCTTTAAGTTGACGAAGTGATAGACGCCGTACGAATCTGTCTGCGTCGTCGCAACGACAACACCATTCTCATCGAGTAGCTCGATCCGAACATTTTCAATTGGCGATTCGTCCGGATCGAAGATGCAATCTTCATTCAAGTCGGCAAACACGGTCCCTTCAAGAGACGCGACCCGTTGTTCACAGAAATCGTAATCGATCGCTTGAACACCGGCTCCAAGAGCGATCGAGGAAATGATGTCGGTTAACGATGCGTTGCCGCCCGCGCTACCCGCCATCTGACCACCTTGAATGTAGCCCGATGGTTGCTGCTCTCGAAGCGTATAAACGCCCGGAATCAGATCGGTAAACTCATAGTTGCCCAACCCATCTGTGCGTTTGGTTGCGACCACTTGCCCCAGTTCATTGGTCAGCTCAATCAGTACGCCGGCCAACGCCACTTCGCTAGGATCGCGAATGCAATCACCGTCCGCATCTTCGTAAACATTTCCAGAGATGCTTGCAGGAAGTATTTCGCCGAAATCAAAATCGACTCCGTCCATCCCTGATGGCAATAGGATGGACTTGATGGTGTCTTTCCCGTCCAGCTCACCCACGATCCTGCCAGCGATGCGTCCGATGCTTTCTTTGCCGTCAAGGTACCCCGCGGGCGTGGTCTCATCGATGCGGTAAGTGCCCTTACCCAAGCCCGTGAATCGATAGTAGCCATCTTCATCCGTCGCAACTTCGCCGATCTTGTTGCCCGAAATGTCGAACAGCCGAATCGTTGCGCCAGCGAGCAAGGGCTCGGAATCTTGGAGGACGCCATCATTGTTGTCGTCGCGATAGACGTGCCCAGAAAGGGTTGCAGGGGGCAACTCACAGAAGTCGTAATCGACGCCATTCTGGCCGCCTCCCAAAGCGATTTGCTTGATGTGCGTCCCGTTGCTCGCACTTCCAACAAAAACGCCGTTGATGGCTCCTGCCCTCGATAATCCGTCGAGAAGATCGACCGGCTGCGTCTCAATAAGGGAATAAACGCCTGAGGGCAATTGGTCAAAGTGGTAGCTCCCATCGCTCGCCGTTTCTGTGGTCGCCACAACGACACCGGCCGCATTCACCAAATCGATCTTCACACCAGGAAGCGGTGCCATCGAATTCGGCTCGGTTGAGAAGCAATCGAAACCAGGCATGGCCACGCAGACGTGACCAGACAGTGAAGATGGCTCAATTTCACCGAAATTGAATTCGATGCCCGCATCATTGCCATCGAGACGAATCTCAGTGATCTGGTCGTTGGTGGAATTGCTTCCACGAGTTTGCGAACGAACGGTACCCGGTGAGTCTTTGCCGTCAAAGTAAGCGACAGGCTGAGAGATTTCCGAAATGCGATAGCGGCCGGGCGGTAACGCGACAAAACGATAGGAGCCGTCCGAAAGCGTTTGGGTTGTTCGGTTGATTGAACCAGCAATGGAATCAAGCGAAACAATTTGAATATCGACTCCACCGATGCCTAACTCGCCGGACTCGCGAAGACCGTTGTCGTTGTTGTCGCGATACACGAAGCCGCGAATTTCGACCGGCTGAGCTTCCGCAAAATCCAATCGTGTGCCATTGCCGTCGCCCTCGGGCATTTGAATATTGGTCAATACGTCTTTGTCACCCGAGACAGTGCTACCAAGACTTGATTGACCATTGAGTAACCCTGGAATTGCCCCAACGCTGAGATAACCAGTGGGCTGTGCCTCGCGAACCTGGTAGGTTCCCGGCGCGAGTTTCAGATCGAGGCCAAATTGATAGCGGCCCTGCTGATCCGTGGTCGTACGGAGACCGGTATTCACGTAATTGCTGTTCTCAAGTCGAAACAGACTGAGCGTCACTCCGGCGATCCCATTTTCGCTGGCGTCTTGCGTGAGGCTCAAATTGTTGTCGAGATAAACCGTACCGGAAAGCTGAATCGGCTTTGCAATTTGGAATACGGTGGCGGCAGCGCCAGCGGTTCGGTCTCGCAATCCCACAGCATTGTCTGCTGGCAAATCGAGTCCGGACGGCGCCAATACGGGATCGTAAAGATTGACAAAGCTCCCTTCCGTCGACGCGTTTTCGAAGTGGGGAGCGACGAAAGTTGCCTTGATTTTTGAATCCGCAAACTCGACACCTGAAGTGATCGGGTCGATGTTCGGGTTGACTGCGTCAGGACTCTGTTCGTTGCGAAATCGCTGTAGCTCATCTACATCGATAGAGAACTTGACTTTGTCGCCAGCAAAGAAATTCTCAAACATCAGCGTGAGTTGCATACCACCATCGGTAACTTCTGCCCTCACACTGGCATTGGACGATTGAGCTGATAACGACTCAATCTTGAATGGAAAGGAGTGATCGGCTCCAAAACCGCCGTCGACGGTGTCAAATAAATTATCGCCTGTAGAAAAACCTGGGGCGCCCTGATCGGTATCGATGACAAGCTTGGTCAGTTGTGTGCCAGCTGCTCCACCTCGGAACGTCACGTAGAAAGAGTCACCGTGCGCGTCACCGCCGTTATCTTCTTCGACATAGACACCGCCCACCCAGAGGGGATCCACATTGAAGAGAATGCGAGGCTCAAGCGATTCGACTGTCGAATGCCGCACCGAGTTGCTGGCCTGTGCCGAAGTGATCTTGGCCGCATTGTTTTTTGCCATCGTTTTCTTTCGGCCTTTGTCGCTGGACAATGAGGGGCGTTGCGGTGCGTTGCCCGAAGTCAACGAACCTGCGATCAAGTTTCTCGCCCATTGATCTAAGTTTCGTTTCCAGGACACAGTGTCAATACTCCGCGAATCGCAATGGCTTTGGTAGTGCGTTGATTGGTAAAGACCATCTCGCATTGGATGGCCATCAGGTTGTGCTACTTCACGTCAGTTCCGGCACCGGAGTCTTCGAATTGAGCTCTTACAGGATGAACGTATTTTCCTTGGCTATCGATGGAAGCAACAGCACGACCGATGTCCCAAATGCGAATGGTTGTGTCGAAGCTTCCAGAGATTAAAAATTGTTGAGTGCGTTTCAAGACGCCAACGGAACCATCGTGACCTACCAGCTTCGCTTGCACTTGTTGGTCTTTGTCGTTGAAAATACGAATCGTGTTGTCGCTGCTTGCGATGGCGAATAGATGCGGTTCAAGCTGACAAAGTCCGAGGAGCTTTCCCCCCTCGATTTTGGTTTGCAAAACGATACGTCGATTGTCCAAGTCATAGTGCACGATGCGCCGATCTTCGCCAACCGAAACAATTTGATTTCCATCCTTCGAAAACTCAATCGATCGGATGCGCTCTGAGTGCAACGGAACGGCAAACTCATGGATGCCGTCGGCCTGATCTGCTTTTCCCTGTGCATCCTCAACCGAATCGATACGTCGTAGCCTAAGCACACCGTCTCGGCCACCAAAGGCGATCCATTTTCGGTCCGGCGAAGTCACAAGCGATCGAATATCACGGCAATCACAACTATCAACGACCTGAAGATCGGTCTGCTCCGCAAAATGTCGATAAAGGTGATTGCTAAACCCAGCCACGAAGAGACAATCGTCGCTCACATAGGCAAGAGCCATCAATGCGTGCGGGGCGGACTTCGTCGCAATCAATTTGGGCGTTTCACCGAGCGCCCAAATTCGTAACGTTCCATCGTTTCCGCAGGAGGCCAATTGAAGACCACTGGGTGAGAATTCGACGGACTGGACCCAGTCAAGATGAGCCGTCAACGTAGCGGTCGTCTTTCCTGTCTTTAAACTGACAATTCGAATTGCGTGGTCATCCCCGGCGGCGGCAATAAATTCACCGTCTGGAGATACGCTCATGGCGGTCACTACCGGGCACTCGACAAGCGGTGGCAAACTGGCAAGTTGAATCACATCTACCGACAAACCATTTCCAATTACCTTGTCGCTCGGCGAAACATCCGAGCGAAATGGATTGGAATAGGTGGGAATAGTGGTTGACGAAACATCGAAATTTTGTGCCAGCAATGGCGCCGAGTTCACGAAGGCAGAGAGAGTTAGCAAAGAGCGAAGTCGCTTGCCTGGGGTGAAAAAGAAGGAGATCGCAGAAGTTGCGGAATTCACACGGTGAACTCGGCGTATTTGCATTTTCCTGATCCTCCTTGATCGAGCAAAAAAAGGGGCAAGGGCGCACGCCTCCACCTCTAGATACTCGGTTTATCGACCACTCGGTTCCTGGTCTTTTGGGAATTTTGGCAATTTGCAGCGAGAATCCGGACTGGGGGTACTTTGCCGGAGTGATTGTGCGGCTTGGAAGAGGGAACGATTCTCGCAGAATTCATGCGATATCTCAGCGAAACGAGGTTCCTTGCAATTCGTTCGCGGCTATAATGCGGCTGACTCGTACCTGAGGCATTTACTACGGGAATCCTCGCCCCATTAAGTAGCGGCAGGTTTCAGCGCCTCGTCATGGTGTTTGGTCGCGATTCACAACCTTGGCATTGCCACGGATTCGCAAATTGCCTACTAACCTCCAAAAGAGCGCAATTCCGTCCCGCCCTTACACCCTCGCGTTGACAGAATGGAAATTCGCAACGTTGTCTGGGTTTACAACTTTTGAGCAAGCGAAACGAAATGAACACTTACAGTCTCGATTACATCGACGACTTATATGTACGTTACATCCAAGATCCCAACAGCGTGTCCGATGTCTGGAAACGCTATTTCGAGGAGTTCTCTTTAGCCGCTCAGTCCGAGGCGCTGTTCGCCGAGCAAGGCGAAGTGAACTCGCGTGTGGAAAGCACGTCTCCGGAACCAACGCAGGATGTTCTTTGGCTAGCTCGGATGCAGGAACGGGTCGATCAACTGGTTCGCGAGTACCGAGTGCGCGGGCACTTGATGGCTCGAATCGATCCACTCGGCTTGACTCGAAAAGGTCCACCAGAGCTCGACCCTCGATCGCATGGTCTGACCGAAGACGATCTCAAGCGCCCGTTTACATCGCCTACTCTCGAATATTCCAATGGCCGTACGCTCGCCGACATCATCGAAAAACTGCGCAATACCTACTGCCGCAGTATCGGCGCCCAGTTCATGCACATCGACAATCGCAATATTCGCGATTGGCTTCAACGCCGCATGGAAACCACTCAAAACCGATTAACTCTCTCGCACGAAGTCCAAACGCGGATCTACACCAAACTGGCAGATGCGACTATTTTCGAGGAGTTCGTACGCAAGAAGTACGCGACAGCCAAAACGTTCTCGCTCGAGGGGGCGGAGAGCTTAATTCCGCTTTTGGATCGGGCATTGGAAAAAGCGGGACAACATGGCGTTCACGGTGTTCTGCTCGCTATGGCACACCGTGGTCGGTTGAACGTCCTCGCTAACATTATGGGCAAAAGAGCCCAAAGTATTTTTTGGTCATTCGACGATCCTAAACCTGAGCTGTTCCGAGGCGGTGGAGACGTCAAGTACCACATGGGCTACAGCAACGACTGGACCACTAGTACAGGTCAGAAAGTCCACATCTCGCTCTGTTTCAATCCCAGCCACCTTGAGTTTGTGAATCCAGTTGCTCTTGGCCGCTGCCGAGCCAAACAAGATCGCGATGGAGATACTCATCGAACGGAGAGCATGACGATTCTCATTCACGGCGACGCTGCGTTTATCGGCGAAGGTGTTGTGCAAGAGACATTGAATTTGAGCGAACTTCCCGGCTATCGAACAGGTGGTACACTCCACATCGTTCTCAACAACCAAATCGGATTCACCACCGAACCGGACGAAGCGAGAAGCTGTACCTATGCGACTGACATCGCAAAAATGCTTCAAATCCCAATCTTCCATGTCAATGGCGAGGACCCCGAAGCGGTCGCGCAAGTCGTCAACTTGGCTATGGATTTCCGCAAGGAATTCGAGAAGGACGTCGTTATCGATATGTACGCATACCGACGTCTGGGGCACAACGAAGGGGACGAACCACGTTTCACTCAGCCGCTTATGTATTCGGCCATCGATAAACGAAAGAACGTTCGAGAAAGCTATCTCGAGCATCTCCTTGAAATGAACGAGCTGACTCGCCTCGAGGCGGACGCCATTGCCGAAGTTCGCCATAATCGATTGTCCCGCGAATTTGAGCTGGCCAAAACCGAACCATTTGTACACGACCTTCAAAGCCTAACCGGATATTGGACAGGTTATTTTGGCGGTCCGGAGCCCGTGGATCAGCAGATCACGACGTCGATTCAGAGACAGATCGCAAGCGATTTAATAAAGTCCGCAAGTACAGTCCCACAAGGTTTTAACTTACATAAGAAGCTGGTTCGCCAGTTCGAAGATCGTCGTGAGATGGGTAACGGCAATATCCCGCTAGATTGGGCGACCGCCGAATCACTCGCGTTTGCATCGCTACTGTCCGAGGGACATCCAGTTCGGCTCTCCGGACAAGATTGTGAACGCGGAACGTTTTCGCAGCGGCATGCGGTCGTTCGCGACGTCGAAGACAATAGAAAGTACATGCCTCTTGGCCATTTAGCCGCCAACCAAGCACGCATCGAAATCATCAATAGCCCACTTTCCGAAGCTGCCGTATTGGGCTTCGAGTACGGTTATAGCTTGGACTGCCCCGAAGGCCTCATTTGTTGGGAAGCGCAGTTCGGCGACTTTTGGAATGTCGCCCAATGTGTAGTCGATCAGTTCATTACCAGCGCCGAAGACAAATGGCGACGATTGAGCCGATTGGTGATGTTGTTGCCACACGGTTTCGAAGGCCAAGGGCCAGAACACTGTAGTGCTCGACTTGAGCGTTTCCTATTGTTGACGGCAGAACACAACGTTCAAGTCACCCAGCCATCCACGCCAGCTCAGTACTTCCACTTGCTCCGTCGACAAGCAAAATCGAAGTGGAGCAAGCCACTCATCGTTTTGACTCCCAAGAGTCTATTGCGAAACAAGGCTTGTGTTTCCACCCTGGATGAGATCGAGAACGGCTCTTTCCAAAAGATCGTTCCCGACAATCGTCCAGTAGGCACACCGACTTCGCGAATCATCATGAGTACAGGGAAAGCCTACTATGATCTTTTAGCGGAACGCACGAAGTTGAATCGCAATGACGTGGCGCTCGTTCGCATCGACCAGTTTTACCCGCTCGAAGGGGCCAAGGTAGTCGAGGCGCTGAGCTTGTATCCAGAAGGGACTCCCGTTTTTTGGTATCAAGATGAGCCTACCAACATGGGAGCTTGGACACACGTTAAGATGCGTTGGGGCGACGAGATCTCAGCTAGACATAAACTCGAGAGAATCTCTCGCGTTGAGTCTGCCAGTCCATCCACTGGTTCGCTTCGAGCCCACCTGCTCGAGGAACGCGAACTTTTAACCGCCGCCTTCGCAAACTAATGTTTTATTGTCGCACGATTGTCTCAATCGTTGCTTTAAAAACTATTGTAAAACGATTGTCCCAATCGTTTATGTTCGAACTATGGGCACTCGTCCCCTGGCTCCGCCTGGGGACGCAATGCACCGGAGGCTCCCGCCTCCTGAGTCACAAAAGCATAGCTAACGCGAGGCGGAGCCTCGAAGGCATTGCGTTCCAAGGCATTGCGTTCCAAGGCATTGCGTTCCAAGGCATTGCGTTCCAAGGCAGAGCCCTGGAACGAGGGTATTTTGAGCATAACAATTGAGACAATTGTTCGACACTCGTCATTCCAGCAGAACGCAACAGGTTTCGAGACATGAGCAATACCCCCAACGCAAATACCAATTCTGCTGACACACGTCCGGTTGACATCGCCTTTGATTGCATTCCGCTACGAAGCATGGCCAGACTCGATCCACCACTCGATGCTTCGCCTGGTCTCGTCGCCAAGTACGGGCGAATCAAAAATGCCATTGCGGAACACGGGACTTTTAATTCCTATTACTTGCATAATGCGACCTGTCGTTTCTTCGTCACCAACGATCCGAAAAACGGCATGATTGCGTTCAAATTCGAGGGGGTCGTGTTTACCGACGACTCCGATTTGAGAGCACGCCATACGGCACTCAAAGTAACGTTGGACAAAGAAAATTGCCCATGGCTTGAACAGCACGTTGTCAAATGGTTTGAAGAGACAGTGAGTCATGCGGTCATCGTCGAGTTCGATCGTTACATCGGCGTGGGCGACCCGGAACAAACGAAAAAGCGAATGCAACAATTGGAACGCGCCGTCGTCGACAACGGCGGATTCGTTGGGATGCACCTTTAACCTCTTCCCTAACGAGTTTTGGACTCCTCGAGAGCTTTTCGAACAGAAAGGAGCCGCTCTGAGGCACTTTCGATTTCGCTTTCGAGGGTTGCCATTTTCTTTCAATATCGAATATGCAATTCATCATCTCGTTTCAAAGCGATCATCAGTTCTTTTATCCGTCGTTGCTCAATGGCAGCGCTTTCTTTAGAGACGGACAGCTTTGTTTCGGTGCTTACTTACACTGACGGATATCAATTGAAGTGGCTTCCAGGCTTGCCCTTAAGGCAAGATAAGACCGCTCACTGCCGTTGGCGAGCCACCTTTTTTTCTCGCTTTGATTCTCAAGTAGGGCGGTACGAAACGGCTTCGGTGCCCCATTGTGTCGATGCTGGCATCTTGGTTTGCATGATTGGGCTCTTGAATGTCTTCGATGACCATTCCGCTTTTGCAAATGCCACCGAGGATCGATTCCAGGCTATGCGCAAACTCGCGCGTGCTGGGTTCGCGCAATGGGCTTGGCTCGTCGGCTTTGGCAGGGAACGCCGCCATTCCCAGTTCTGTCTCGATGACGTATTTCCCGTTTTGCGTTTTTAGCGAGGCTTGCAAATTGATGGGTTGTTTGTGTTGGGAGATGTACAATCCATTCGGCTTCAACACTCTTGAAACTTCGGCAAACACGCGAGCCACGTCCGGCACATAACAAGTGCTGACCGGTTGGATCACTAGATCAAACTCGGCATCTCGTAGCATTGGCATGTCCAGCATCGAACCATGGATGAGGCGGACGTTGAACTTTAATTCTTGTGAAACACGACGGTCCAGTTCGAGCATCCCATCGCTGATATCCAAGACAGTTACGTTCGCCCCTGCTGCGTGGTATAGAGCACTGTGCCGACCGCCCGCTGCTGCCAAACATAGAACGTTCCAGCCTCGAATAGAACCGCCAAGCCAACCAGCGCCATCGACAATCGCAAGCGGTCGACTCAACTCTTCAGCAGTCACCGTTTTTGCCAAGATATGGCCCGTTCTGGCCATCCGATCGTAGGCAGACTGATTTTGCTGTTCAGATGTTGCGAGCTCAAGTTCGTTAGAGGCGTTCAATGAGATAATCCAGCCAAGGAAATAGGTGAGCAGCAGTGTGAAAACGACAAGAGTCAATGTACCCAAGTCACCCTCCCTCCGGGAGGGTCGGCCAGAGGCCGGGGAGGGCGAACTGAATTGTACAATTGTTACTGGCACTTTACCCCACCGCTGTAAACATGTTTCCAACGAGTTTACCTAAGCAATTCATTGCTCGGGAGGGTGAGTCTCCTGCCGAACCTTTGCACCGTTGGCTCGGCAGGAGCCTCGCCCTCCCTAAGGTTTTCAATGGAATTGACTTTGCAAAGATGTTTACAGCGGTGGCTTCACCCTCCCCTCGCTTCGCTCGACCCTCCCAGAGGGAGAGTGACAGCGCCATTCGCTCGCTTAGCGAACTGCTACATTGATGCAACTCCTGCAGCATCGCAACTACCCCATTAAGGACAACGAGTGAACAACGAAAAAACTCCCAATTGGCCAGCTTTCGTGCTCCGCCTTGCAGCCATTTACAACATTGCGTGGGGAAGTTGGGTCATTTTGTTCCCCAATCATCTATTCGACTTGACCGGGATTGCTCGCCCAAATTATCCCGGCATCTGGCAATGCGTCGGGATGATCGTTGGAGTTTATGGTGTTGGCTACTGGCTTGCAGCCAAGGACTTCTCGCGGCATTGGCCGATCATCCTAGTTGGCTTCCTCGGAAAAATACTCGGCCCGATCGGATTTGTTCAAAGTGCAATATCTGGGAGTTTGCCATGGGCTTGGGGATTAACCATTTTGACCAACGATGTCGTTTGGTGGCTCCCTTTTTTGGCAATGCTCTACATGGCGTTCAAGGTCCGTAGTGCTCCCCAGGGTGGAGGCTCACTCGATGCACTGCCAGGCGACGTGGAACAAGTCAGTCGCCGCATGATGGTTTCCAACGGCAAGAACCTATGGGAGCTCGGGCTAGAAAAGCGGCTCCTACTCATTTTCGTTCGACATGCAGGTTGTACTTTTTGCCGCGAAACGTTGGGCGAACTCAAAGCCCAGCTTCCAAATTTACTTGCGCAAAAGATCACCCCGGTAGTCGTTCATTTAGGGGCTCCAGATGACGGTGCAAAAATGCTTGAGCGAGCTGGGTTGCAAGATACACTTCTGGTTTCGAACCCCGAAGCCGATCTCTATCGTGCTTACGACTTAAAGCGAGGCCAATTGTCGCAACTATTGGGACCGCAAGTTTGGTGGCGCGGCTTCCGGTCAGCGATTCTTAAAGGGCATGGTACCGGCTCACTCGTCGGGGACGGATTCCAATTGGGAGGGGCGTTCTTGGTAGAAAAGGGTAGAATCATCAAATCCTTTCCAGCCAAAAACGCCGCCGATCCCGTTCCATTTAGTTGTGTCCTCGAATAGTCAATTCACCAACAACTCCGATCTTACTATGCCAAGCTATGCTGAAATAGGACCTCTTAGTCTTCAGAATGTGCATTCACTCCTTGAGCATGCAGGGGTCGGCGAAAACCAAAATGTAGCCCTCGATGACAAACGAGTTTTGCAATCCGCGTTGGCGCTGGCCACCATTCTTCAACAACGCGCTAGCCTTTTGCAAACTCCGCAAGAACGCCGCCAGCAAGCCGAACTTGACCGGATGCTGCAACATCCCGAGGACAAATCCACCCTCACTCAAATCACCGACCAGAGCTTCCGCAGTATGCTTCCTGGCCGAGTCGTGGACCAAATGGTCCACATCCTCGATGTACAAGGCGTACCAAGATTCTTCAGCGTCTTCGACCAAGCGTTATTAAAAGGCTTTCAATCGTTCGGCGAATACTTGCCCGGTGTTGCTGTACCGATGGTCAAAGACAAAATGCGCAAAGAAACGGCCAACGTTATCCTGCCAGCGGAACACGATAAGCTATGTGGCCACTTGCGAGAGCGTTCCCAAGAAGGCTTGCGCATGAATGTCAATTTCCTAGGCGAAGCGATCTTGGGGGAACGCGAGTCCAGTCGCCGCCTTGATCGCTACCTCGCAGCATTGCAGTTACCAGAAATTGAATGTGTATCGATCAAGATTTCGACCCTCTATTCGCAAATCTCGCCGCTTGCTCGCAAGCACTCGACTCGCATAGTGTCGGATCGACTCGAGTTATTGTACCGTGCCGCGGCCAAAGAAATGTTTTTGCGCTCCGATGGCCAACGAATACCCAAATTCGTTTACCTGGACATGGAAGAGTATCGCGATCTGCATTTGACATCCGAGATCTTCATGCACACCCTATCTCGCAAAGGAATGGAAAACGTTCGAGGCGGAATCGCTCTACAAGCCTACATCCCCGACTCGTCATTGGTTCAAGAAACCATAACACAGTGGGCGATGGAGCGAGTCAAAAGCGGTGGTTCACCCATCACGATCCGTATCGTCAAAGGGGCAAACATGGAAATGGAGCGTGTGGAAGCCTCCATTCGGGGATGGCCTCAAGCACCCTATCGTTCCAAAATCGATACCGATGCCAACTACAAGCGGATGGTGCGATACGGATTGCGACCCGAGCATAGCGAGGCAGTCAGACTCGGCATCGCGTCGCACAATCTTTTTGATCTGGCTTATGGAATGATGCTTGCCGCTTCGCAAAATGCAGTCGATCGCGTGCAATTTGAGATGCTAGAGGGGATGGCCAACCATCAGCGAAGGGCCATGTTCGAATTGAGTCGTAGCGTTCTCCTTTATGCTCCTGCTTGTCAGCGCGAGGAGTTTATCAATGCCATCGGCTATCTCGTTCGCCGGATGGACGAGAACACCGGCCCAGACAATTTCTTAAGGCACGCGTTTAAGATTTCGGCAGGCGGGTCAACATGGCAACGGCTTGAGAACGGCTTCCTCGAATCCGTCGAACGCATCGATACTGTTTCGGTGCAGCCGAGACGGCAACAAGATCGGCGGATTTCACCTGTCATGCCGCCAAAACCGGCCAACTGGCAGTCGCTGGTAAACGAACCCGACACCGACTTTTCGCTGGTTGCAAACGCTCAATGGGCGCAATCCATTGTCGAGAAATGGCAACCGCTCTGCGACGGACGAGCCACCAATATCCCTCTCTCAATTGGCAACCAAGAGCTGGAAGGAAAAGGCAAACGTTTTGAATCCATCGATCCATCGCGACCAGGAACGATTGCGGCAATCTACAACCAAGCCGACGAAAGCCAAATCAAGCTCGCTGTCGATTGCGCGAGCAGCGATCCTTCCGGATGGGGCGAGATGGACCCAGGTGAACGCTATCGAATACTACGAAATGTTGCTCAAGAGCTTCGCGTAGCTCGAGGCGAATTGATTGGGGCCGCCATCGCGGATGCTGGCAAAACGATACTTGAAAGCGATCCCGAAATTAGCGAAGCCATCGACTTCGTTGAATTCTATGCTCGATGCGCATTGGAACTGCAACGCGACACCAAATTCAAGGCAAAGCCGTCGGGAGTCGTAGTCGTTGTCAGTCCTTGGAACTTTCCTATCGCAATTCCATGTGGAGGTATTGCCGCGGCCCTCGCAGCTGGGAACACCGCCATCCTGAAGCCCGCTTCGGACACCGTTTTGCCGGCTTATGTCATGTGCCAGTGTTTCTGGCGAGCCGGTGTGCCTCGCGAAGCATTGCAGTTCGTGCCGTGCAGTGGTTCGATGGCAGGAACGCACATGCTGACTCGACCTGAAATCGCCCGCGTCATCCTAACCGGGGGAACCGAGACAGCGTTGACCATTTTGGATCAAAATCCGACATTGAACCTCTTGGCCGAAACGGGTGGAAAAAACGCTACTATCGTTAGCGGACTTAGCGATCGGGATTTGGTCATCAAGAATGTACTTCACAGTGCCTTCTCGCATGCAGGTCAAAAGTGCAGTGCGACGTCGCTGTTGTTGCTCGAAGAAGAAGTGTTCGAGTCCGCTGAGTTCCGCGAGCAGTTTGTAGATGCCATCGCGAGCCTAAAAGTTGGTTCGGCTTGGGACCTATCAACGAAGATGGGGCCGCTCATTCGACCACCTGCTGGCGACTTGTTGCGGGGCCTAAAGGAGTTGGAACATGGCGAGAGTTGGGCTGTGATGCCAACTCAGCTTGGTGACAACCCTTGTTCATTCACCCCTGGGGTCAAATGGAACACGACAGCTGGCAACTTCACCCACATGAATGAATTGTTCGGCCCCGTCCTCGGCGTGATGAAATTTCGTAGGCTTGGCGAAGCGATCCAGATGGTCAATGCGACTGGATTCGGATTGACCAGCGGGCTTGAGTCGCTGGACGATCGCGAACAAAAGATTTGGCGTGACTCGATACGGGCGGGCAATCTCTATATCAATCGGCCGACCACGGGTGCGATCGTTCTACGGCAACCGTTCGGTGGAATGGGCAAGAGTGCGTTTGGGCCTGGTGTCAAAGCGGGTGGACCGAACTATGTTTCTACTCTCATGAAATTCGAAGACTCGGAAACCGCAGACGTGCCCCCTGATTCAGGACAGAAGCCGGAATCGAAAGTGTTGTTGAGTTTTTGGGAACGGTTGGACCGGTCAAGTCGATTGCTGTTGGATTTGCCATTATGCACGACGACGCATATAGCGCAACTTCGGTCGGCAATTTTGTCTTACGATCGGTTTGCCAGGGAAGAGATCATGGTGGAACATGACCATTTCCAATTGGTTGGGCAAGACAATCATCGTCGTTACTTGCCAGCATCTCCTCTAAGGATTCGGCTTCACGAGGAAGATAACGTATTTGAAATAGCAGCAAGGTGCTCGGCCGCCATTGCTTCCAACTGCCGAGCAATTCTCAGTCACCCTGCCTCAGTTCATGAAGCGACCATTGCGGCTCTAGAGAAGCTTACGTACGAGTGGGCAGGCCGCATCGAGTTCGTCGAAGAGAGCGATGCAGAGCTCATCGCGTCGATTGAAAACGGGCAAGTGGCAAGATTGCGATACGCATCCGCAAGCCGAGTTCCTGAATTGATCCGTCGCACAGCAAATCGAAATCAAGTGTTTATCGCTGACCAAAAAGTATCGACGGTTGGAAGCGTTGAATTGCTTTGGTATGTTATGGAGCAAAGCATTTCGTTCGACTACCATCGTTACGGAAATCTTGGTCCTCGATCCAACGAGAAGCGGGCGGACACGCTCTAGCAAGTATTATTCATTCTGAGCCGCGGGCGCTAACTTCTAGGGGAGTGCTATCTTCTAGGACAAAGAGACCGGTCTAGACACCCTCCCGCTGCGAGGGTCGAGCGTAGCGAGGGGAGGGTGAAGTGCCAACAACTATTGCACAAGTCAGTTCACCCTACCCGGGCCTAAGGCTCGACCCTCCCCGCTGGGAGGGTGACTAAGCGTTGCTCGGGTTTGGTACAGTCGAAAAAGGTTCCTAACTCGAACAGAGCATAAGCGTTTCAAGCCATGCTTTCCAATTTCCGATCTCGACGGCGGATAGATGACGACTTGAACTAGGGAACGCTATGCTTTCCCCCAATTCTGGACAAACCAATTCGACTTGAAGGATACCCGAGAGATCGACATCCAACTTGAGACTTAGCGGCTGTTTGTCGAATCGATTGGAAAACGCCGATCGTAGATCGAGCGATCCGAGCCGCTGCCAAGCTTCGCGTCCGTGTCGCGTGCCTTCGATTAGCTGCAAGACTTCAGGTAAATTCTCCTCGAATCGAAGAGAACGTGTTTGTGTCGCAGGAAGGCAGGCCCCACGTTCAAACAAAAGCTTTGGGACAAAAGCCGCCCTGCTAGCTGCCAGTATTGGAATCGCAATATCATAGACAGCGCATGGAATTGCTTGGAACGATTGTTTCGTTCTGGGTGTCGTCTTAGTTAAGTTACATGCCTGAATGGCTGCACCACGAGCGAGCTCATTTTTCTCGAGCAAACTGAGACTGATCGCGCCCGGGACGCAGGCTTCTACTATTTTTTGTAGCGGCTTTAGTCGCATCATGACTCCAGCCAGCACAATGTGTTCTACCTCCGCAACTTGGATGCGAGCAGCCGCGCATGCGCCTGCGATAGCGTTACTCACTTCAGAACGCATGGCTGGCGCCATTTCCAATACTCTTTCTTGAGTAAGTCGCTCGACAATTGCCGAACCACGCCACTCAAATCGCATTTCAACGCTTGGCTTGACTGTCAAACGATCGATGACCAATTCGACCGTGCGTTGCAATCGAGTGGCTGCCGCCAAATCTTGCCGAATATCAGCACCGGTGAGTCGCTGCAGTTGGTCAACGAAGCACTGAGAAAGCACGCGAATCCATCGCTGAGAGCCACTCTTCCAGTCTCCGTGCGTCCCTTTTAACTGAACAAGCCGATCGTGGACCTCGACGATGCTGGCTTCCAGCCCCGTTCCTCCCAAGTGAACAACGAGGACTTTGCCATTTTCGACTTGCTGCCTGTCCAGACCTTTACCGAGTGTATCCAGCCAAGCCAAAACGATCGCTAGTGGCTTGTCTAGCAATTGTAGAACTTCGATGCCTGCAATCTGCGAAGCGACTTGGATGGCGCGGCGATGTGCCTGATCGTAGCAACTCGGAACGGTTACAACCGCCTGACTCGCTCTAGGTACTTTTCGACGCACATTAGAAAGCAAGCGATGCAAGAGAGCAGCAATGAGTACCTCCGGCGGCACGGACTTGCCGCCGAACGGTCTTTTTACGACGGGCAATCCAATCCACCTTTGCAGACTATGAAAAATTCCAGCTGGATGCGTTTGCCAGACTTTCAACGCCGATTCGCCTACCTTTACATGATCGTTGATACTCCAAAGCATGTTTCTCAATTGAGGCCCCTGCCCTTCCGACTGTTCGACCAGTTGCGGACCATGTTCGGGATGAAACCAAGCTACGGTTGAGGAGGCAAGACCTAAATCGATCCCAATCACACTGGTTTTCGTCTCCGATGACGGGACGATATCATGGACGCTCGTTGGCTGGCTTTTGTAAAGCCCTTTAAGATAGATACTACCTGGTACCTTTCGGATCGGAATTTCAGGCAGTCGCAATTCATCCAGGATTTGCAACAGATCACTGGCGGATGAAAATCGATCGTTCGGAGACTTGGCAACCAGTCGCTTGAAAATAGAATCGACCCGCAGATCAATACTTCGTCGGTGCTCGTACAGATTCGGAATCTCCTGGTGCTGGTGCGCGATTGCGATAGACGCCGGGTCTCCGTCGTACATAGGATGCCCCGTCAGGAGTGAATACAAAGTCGCGCCAAGCGAATACAGATCCGTGCGACGGTCGATGGCTGCGGCTTCTAGGCTCTGCTCAGGCGCCATGTACTGTGGCGTGCCTGAAAACCTTCCGTTTTGGGGATCACCTTGGTTCTCATTGAGCACTGCGAGTCCAAAATCGAGAACTTTGATAACCCCACGAGTATCCACCATGAGATTACCTGGCTTGATGTCTCGATGGATGATTTGCCTCGCATGAGCATATTCAAGGGCCATCGCTGTTTGACGCAAGACGCTGATAGCCTCTGCTGTCGAAAGCGGCCCCAACCTCGCAATTCGATCGGCCAGTGATTCTCCGTCGACGAGTTCCATAACCATGAACACGCGGTCAGACTCTCGCCCTGCATCAAATGCAGTTACGATATTGGGATGCGAAAGCTTTGCAATCAACCGAATCTCATGCAAAAACCGTTGCGACATTTCCGATTGGAAATGGCGTTTCTCGTGGAGCAATTTGATCGCCACCATCCGCTGCATGACGCGATGCTCTGCTTTGTAAACATCCCCCAATCCCCCGGCACCGATGAGTTCAATCAACCGATACTCGCCGAGTAGCCCCAAAGGCACTACGGGAGTTAGACTGTTTGGCTTTTGGCTTGCGTGCTCGACGCGCACGAGATAGTTCGAAATAGATTGAGCAAATTCTGTCGCAGTCGCAAATCTTTTCTCCGGAGACTTCTCAAGCGCGCGAGAGCAAATATCCACAACACCATCATCAATCTCTTCGACTAAATCTCTCAAGGAAGTTGGATGGGAATAAAGAATTTGCTGAAACAACTTGCTCTTTTCATTACCGCGAAATGGTCGTCGTTGGGAGAGCATTTCGTACAAGACAACTCCCAACGAGAAAACATCGCTTCGAGCGTCGATCTCCTCAATTACCCCACGCACCTGTTCCGGACTCATGTAGTTTGGCGTGCCCGCAAAGCCAGCGGAGATGGAACCATTCAAACTACGAAACGCCAGCCCAAAATCTGTCACATGCGCTTTGCCGTTCCGACTATCGATCAGGATGTTTGCTGGCTTAATGTCCCGATGTACTAAACTATTTTCGTGTGCATGGGCAAGTGCTTCGGCAATGCTTTGCACAAAGCGCAACGACTCAGTTATTCCCCATCGTCGATTTGCCATCGATTCCTCGAGGGTCTCTCCATCGATAAACTTGGAGACAATATAGACCTGCTCTTCCTGGGTTGTACCGACATCATATACGGGCACAATATTAGGATGATCTAGCAATGCGACATTTCTCGCTTCCTGCCATTCCACTCCACAAACTTGGGGGACGCTGAAACTCTTAGAGTCGATTCGCATGGACTTCAGGATTTTGATGGCAACTGGACGCTGCAGTTGTTCATCGTACCCTAACCAAACGATCCCAAATTGCCCCTCACCCAGCTTTCGGATCTGACGATATCGGCCGATTTGAAGCGATGGTTGTTCTATCCCAAATGGCAATAAAACCGTGTCCCAAGGATCGACTTCGTCTCGGAAGTCATCGGTTTCGTGGGTTTCGCGGGTTGGTTCTTGCTCTGCCATCCCGATATTGTCGTCGCAAACCCGTCCCAACGAAAGGGATGTTTGAGTTTGGAATTCTAGGATTATTCCCAACCTTTTAGCCAAATAAGAAATACGGCCGGCCTGCCTACCAGCGACCGTCTGCATGCCCCATGAGATCCAAGATCCCGTTCACGATGGACAACGGATGTGGCGGGCAACCGGCAACGTAGAGCTCGGGAGCGAAACGGCCCAGGAAACTACGATCAAGCGCTACCGACTCCTCAAATACTCCGCCCGAAATCGCACAAGCGCCAACGGCGATTACGAATTTTGGATCGGGCATTCCTTCGTAACACAGCTCGAGCGCTACGGCCATGTTCGCTGAAATAGGTCCGCTAAGAATCAAACCGTCCGAATGCCTCGGCGATGCGACAATGTCAATTCCATATCGTCCCATATCAAAATTGACATTCGCCATGGCGTTGACTTCCAACTCGCAACCGTTGCAGCCACCAGCCGAAACCGAACGCAGTTTAAGCGACCGGCCGAACAACTTCTTGATTTGCTCGGACGCTTCGACGGGCCCTAACGAGTTACTCCCTTCGCGCATCACAAGCCCTTCAGGAGTTCTGGACGCCATTCGGTACCCCGCGGTAAACGACACCTTCTGGCTTGGGCAAACGCGTGCGCATTCATCGCAAAAAACGCACTTCCCCAAGTCCAACGAAAATGGGGACAACTGAATCGCATTCGTTGGGCAGTCCTCGACACACTTGTTGCAGCCAGAACCGCATGGTGTGTTGCTGATAACGGGCAAGCCACGAAACCCCACCGGATTCGCTGCGCGAACGTCAGGAACAAATTGTTTCCCCTGAGATTTACGTACCTTAAAGGCGTCGAAAATTAGATCCATGTTGGACTCACTGTGATTTTAGAGGTCGTTACCGCAATAGGAGAGGTCGAAACTCTTGTTGCAAATTGGAAAGTCATAGATGGCATTGCTCTTGACCGCTTGTGCTAATCCAAACCAATTACGAATCGATGGATCTTGTACTTTGTATCGTGTCAATTGGCCCATGTCTCCGGTTTCAAGATAATGGAACACTTCGCCGCGCCAACCTTCCTCCACAGAAACGACACGGGAATTCGGTCGTGGCGAATAATCAACTCGTGAACCAGCTTCCACATCACCAAGAGACTCACATACCTTAAGTATCCATTCAATCGAGACGTCGATCTCTCGTAGCCGAACCATTCCACGCGACCAGCAGTCGCCATCGGGTTCCGTGATCAGATCGATTGGAAACTTGGCGTAAACGCCGCTCTTAAGCTCCGTTCGTAAGTCACGATTCAGGTGGGAGGCACGTGCCGCCATTCCGACCAACCCGATCTCCTCCGCAAGTTTTGCGGGGACAGCCCCAGTTGTTTTCAAACGATGCTGAACCGTCTTGGATTCTTGGAACAGTTTGTTGATGATGCTAATGTCTTTTTGGACCTGACCAAGCGTTTTTCGGATATCGTCGCGATGTGACTGCAAGAAAGGGAAACGCAATTCGCCGGGCCGGAACCAGCTTCGTCCGAATCGGCTACCGCACAATCGCATCGACAAGTTGATGATGGCTGTTCGAATTCGGCCGTAAGTAGAACTACCCGGCAAGAAAGCGACGTCGGTTGCTAATCCACCTAAACCCACTAAATGCATAGCAATTCGCTCCAGCTCACTGGCAATACCGCGAATCGATTCGACTTCATCTGCAACAGTCAACCCGCACAAGGCTTCCATAGCCCGACAGAATCCAAGCGCGTACCCCACCGCCGTATCCCCCGCAATACTCTCGATGAGCGGAGAGATTTTGCGCAGCGAAGTCTTCGGCAACATCGCCTCAACCCCTCGGTGCTGGTACCCTAAATGGATTTCCAAATGCTCGACGGTCTCCCCAAAGCACATAAATCGAAAGTGCCCAGGCTCGATCACTCCGGCATGGATCGGTCCAACGCCGACTTCATGCACTTCCTTCCCTTCGAGTTTGTAGAACGGATAATCATTCATCCGTTTCAACGCTTTGCCTTCGAATCGAATCGGCTTGAGCCAAGGGTGTCCTGGCATTTCGAGTCCGAACTGTTCGTGCACCTCGCGTTCAAAGCAATGGATCGCGTGAACTTCGGAGGTTAGCTGCTGATACTTGACCCCGCTTGACCAAATCGAACGAAAGTGGCAAAGTCGCCCTGATTTGATACTAACGCAATGCAACTCACCAACTTGGTCGGGAGCCGACGGTGATGGAGTTGCGAAAAAGCTGACCAAGCGATTGCCTGCGACGGTATCGCTTTTGATTCGCGTTCGAAAAGCGTCGTAACTAAGCGTTTCGAGGTCGCTTTTGTTCGCAAGTAGTACGTTGGTTATGGACATCGATCAATTTCCAGTTTAGTTCAGTTTTCCACAAGGCGCGCGTAGGTTATCGACCACTCAGGGCGGTGGCAACTTCTTGGAGAAGTGCCGTTACCGGTTCCGGTGTAAAGATCCCAAGTGATACAAGCACAGCGATGAAAAGTATGCTCGGCACATTCGACAACCAGGGTTCGGATTTCTTCGACGCTTCATCTGTCGTGTCCCCCCAGATGATTGGGAATAGAGCCCGACCGCTCGCAACCAAGACGACCGTCAGAATTATGCAAATGAGAAAGAACAAGAGAATGTACCAGCCCTCGATCATCGAGCTCAACATCAAGACTTCGCCAAGAAAGCTACCAAAGGGCGCGAACCCGAGTAAAGCGAAAACCCCAAGCATAAACGCGAGTCCGCTAAAAGGCATTTCGCGAATGATGCCGCGCAAGGCCGAAATTTTCTTGGTGCCGAAGTGAGCCTTGATGTTACCGCAGGTCAAAAACAAAAGTGCCTTAACGAAAGCGTTGCTAACCACGTAAAGAACAACTCCGTAGGCCGCTGTCTTCCCAACGCCCAACCCAATCGCAATCGTACCGGCATGGTTCAAGGATGCGTAGGCAATGAGCCGCTTGTAGTTGTCCGTAGTGACGATGTTCATCGCAGCGACGACCAACGATAGCACACCCATAACGATAAGCTCTTCACTGACGAGTGTCGGGTCAAAAGACTTGAAAATCGCGATCTCGCGGAACAAACACAGGACCACGCAGTTGAACTGAACAGCCGAGAGCAAGGCGGTAATCGACGGTGGAGCATTGTCGTACGCGTCCGGCAACCAAGCGTACATCGGGGCAAGCCCCAGCTTGGTGCCAAGGCCAAAGACCATAAATGCCAGCCCCAGCTCCCACCACATTGTTTCACCGAGTGATGTAATATTAGTGAGCGTATCGATGAACAGAGAAACGGAGTGCTCATCGTGAGTCCCACCAACCGCTCTGCAGATACACATCAACCCTAGGAAATTAAAGCCAAGGCCTACTATTGAAAAGAGCAAGTATTTCCAGGCAGCAGCGAGACCTTCTTTACCTCGCGCGTACCCGATAAGCGGTGCAATCGCAAGCGTTCCCAACTCAAGGAACGCCCACATGACGATCAGGTGATTGCTAAGCACGGAAAACACCGAGACTGACGCAAACGCCATAACACGTGACATGAATCCTTCGAATGCTTCAGGCATTAGTCCCGCTGTGATTCTATGGTAGATATAAATCGTGATGCCGAAGAATACCATCGAGATAACGGATAGAAACAACAACGAGGTCGCATCTAAAACGAAATAGCGAGACAGGAAAAACTCAGATTCGCCTCGAGTCCTTCCAATCGCGGCAATCCCTGTAAGAACCAAATTGACGAGTCCAACTAAGACCAACAATCGACATGCATTGCGTCCCTTGAAAGAAGGCAGCAAAACAAGCAGAGCTCCGACGAGCGGAACGAGACCACAAATCACTACGATCATAAAACGATTCCGTCTTCGAGCAAATCATCTTCGCGAGATGTGATTTTGAATTTGTTAATGAAATCGACTAGCGTCAAAACCAACAAAATGAACACGATGGAAATTCCGGTATAGACTTCCAGCGGAATCGCATGCTTGGAGAGCAATTCGACCAAAGTTAGTCCTCCTTCGAACGTAATCACTCCGACGACTTGACCGATAACGTGGCGTTGATTGGCGAGAATCAAAAAACCAGTCAAAATCGCAATAGCTGCTGTACCAACCTGGAACGCTTGAATGGAGTCATCGGGTGACATAAATCGGCCGAAAATCGAGCCCGTCAAAATAATGATGAAGGCCAACAGCCATTGAGAAAAACTTTTCTTGATCAAAGAAAAGGACGGCTCCAATTGGACGTCCCCCATACTTCGAAACAACAACCACGGGACGACAACGGCCCGAACGATAAACAAATTCCCTGCCTCAACAAAGAGCATCAGTGACCACTCATGCGTTGCAAGCAAAATAAGTCCAAGCACGAACCCTTGCACGCCAAGTCCAAAGACGGCAACACGCCAGGAGTGAAACATCAGCGGCAGCAAAAAAGCAGCCACGAACAAAATAAAGAGGTTCGTCATTGGACGGTCCCTTGACTGGAGTGAACAAGAACCAAGCAGATCATAGAGATCAAAAAGGCGGCGAACGTGAATAGCGGAATCGCTCGAAAGCGAAGTCTTGCGGTCAGCGACTCAGTCAGTCCAACCAGCACCGCGACCAACGCTATCAGCGTTACGGAAACGACCATTGCCAAGACAGGCAAGTGCTCTAATGAAAACGGGTTCAACAACGCAGAAATGAGCCCTGCGAGCAAAACCATTTTAATGCCGGCAGCATATTGAACGATGGCCAACTCAGGGCCGCTATGGTCCAGAATCATGACTTCGTGCACCATCGTCAATTCCAAGTGCGTCGTTGGGTCGTCCGCGGGAACTCGACTCGTCTCGATCAACAGCACAATAAACATGACTGCAGCCAACGCAATTCGAATCAAAACCGAGGTCACCGCATCGGTTTGAGGAATCACCAGGTCGCTGAAACTCATGTGGCCGCTAGCGAGAATTAGCGTCCCCAATGTCAGCATGATTACTGGCTCTGCTAGCGCCGCGTACGTCGCTTCTCGACTCGCGCCCATTCCCTCGAACGCGCTTCCGGTATCCAAAGCCCCTAACATCAGAAAAACTTTGCCAAGGCCAAGCAAGTAGAGAAAAGCGACAAAGTCACCTGTAAACGAATACGGCGCGAAGCCTGGAACCAGCGGCACAAACAGCGAAGCCGTGATAGTAGAAGCCAAAATCACAATCGGAGCCAAAGGGAAAATCCAGCTCGTGACCACACTGTACACAGGTGTTTTCCGGAGCAGACGCAACAAATCAAACCAGCTTTGATTCAAGCGCGGACCGCGTCGACCAGCCCACAATGACTTGACACGATTGATGATTCCAATCATGTAAATCGGACCTGCCAGGATGATCGCTAGCTGGAAAAGAATCAGAACTATATTCATGGAGAGTTACTCTCAATTGACGCTTGGAACTACTTGAAGGTGTCAGAAGTTTTGGGCGATTACTTGCACAGCACCAGCGCGACCAGGACGATTAGGCCGACGAAGCCGATACCGAACGAGAATCCCATGGATTCAGGAATCCTTGACAACCCCTTGTGAATGATAAGTTCACCACGGTTCAGAAACTGAAATGTGGATTGCTCGACCGAATCGACGCAATTGGTGCTGTAACTGCCATCCTTGGGGAACACACCATTCGGCAGGTCCTCTTTGATCCAGAATTTCAAAATGTCGCGAAATACAGCTACCATCGGAAACGAAAAGGACGAGCCGCTGTATTGCATTCGAGCGTTGGGCAACGTGTAGCCACAGCCCCAGGTAACATGGCGTCGGTTGCTCTTGGGCAGAAGCATAAATCGAGCAACCAAAAGGACCGCCAAGACAGCAACAAAAGTTAGCACCACGAACGTGACCGACTGCAGCATCGAAGCAGGCATCAGTCCCAACCATTTTTCGGTAGTAATGTTTTTGTCGCCGAGCATCATGCCGGCTGGAGCCTGCACCAATCGTAGCGCCAGCATAGGAACTAATCCAACAATCACAATTCCAATCAGATGGAGAACCATCGGGAAAATCATCCAGATGTTTTCCTTAGAATGATCGCCTGCGAACTCAGGGGCTCTCGGTACCCCCAAGAACATCAAGCCAAAGGCTCTCGTGATCGACATTGCTGACAGCCCACCAACAAACGCCAAAAGTGCAGCGAACAATGGCAACGCCATTTGCCCAATCTTCAACTCCGGTGCCGACTGAAGCAGACCAGCATAGATAAGAAACTCGCTGATGAACGCATTGAACGGCGGCAATGCAGCGCTAGCAAGCGACCCCAGTAGAAACAACGGCCCTGTCCATTTCATCACTTTCAAGAGCCCGCCCATTTTCTCCAAGTCGATGGTGTGCGTAAACCGATAGATAGAGCCAGCCCCATAGAACAACAAGCACTTGAACAAAGCGTGATTGAGGATGTGCAACAGCCCACCACCAAAACCAAGTGCAGCCACCGTCGGCTGATGAAGAGTCAAGCCTAAGCACCCAAGGCCAAAGCCTATCCCGACAATGCCGACATTTTCCGTGGACGAATACCCAAGCAGTCGTTTGATGTCACGTTGCACCAATGTATAAAGAATTCCCATAAAGGCAGAAATGGAGGATACAGCAAGCAAGGTCCAGCCCATCCACAACTCGGGCTCACCCATCATCAAAATGACTTTAACAATTCCGAATAATCCCGCTTTGTGAATCACTCCCGACATAAGCGCCGAAACGTGAGCTGGAGCAGCTGAGTGGGCTCGCGGTAACCAAGTGTGAAACGGAAAGAATGCCGATTTCAGACCAAACGATGTCAAAAACAACACAAATGCGATACTCCGCTGAATGCTCGGTTTTTGGAAAAACGGAACGAAATCCGCAAACTGGAAACTATTCGTCACTCCATGTACCACCGTGAAAGCGGACACCAAGAAGAGCAAGCTTAAGTGGGTTGAAATCAAATAATTGAATCCGGCAAACCGGATCTTCTGATTACGGTGATCCCAGATCACAAGCAACCAAGCGGACAATGCCGCGATCTCCCAACCCACAAGGAAGGCAAAGGAATTCTGAACCGAGTAAATGATCAAGTAAGAAATTTGGACCATCGCAAGCAATGCAAAATGAACCCCAACATGCCGCTTGCTCGCAATGTCGTTCTTCATGTAACCCACCGCGTAAATCGATCCCAAAAAAGTCATTGGCAGCGAGAACGCCAAGAAGAAGGCACTCACCGAATTGATTTCAAAATCAATTTGTTCAACTGGATAGGACCAAGCCAACGTTGAAACAAGTACTTCGCCACCGAACAAAACGGGCAACACGGCAGTCAAAACGAACGCGCAGGCCAAAAATTGGGCAACAAGATTGACTCCAACTCGGAATCGATTGACCGGCAATACGATTGAAAGAATCGCACCCATCCCTAATGTCATGGTGCCGGCGTATAGCAGATTCACAGTATGGTCTCTCCGTTCGGAAACGATCAAAAATCTATTTATGTTATTTCATTCTACATAAAAAGCATTTTAAGGCGAGGCTACTTTTCCTTGAGTCAACTTGAACCACACGGAATGATATCGCAATGTTAAAAACACGTCGTATTCCCTGGTTTTTTTGAAGAAAACCTGAAGGTTACAAAGCCGTAAGCATCCTGGCAGTGAATGAGAATGGCATGCATGCTGCTTCTATCGGAACATGTTTTTTTATGCTGCTTTTCCTTGCACCAAATGGGGCGTCGCTATTTGCGCGCTCTTTTTCAAAAACCCCAAACCTTGAAAAATCTCACTGTTTTGATGTTGTACATTTGGAGTACAAGTTGGTTGCTCATTGTGGCAACGTGCAATGAGGAGTTAGCGAATAAAAGTCGTAAAACGAAAGTGTCGAGCACCGGATGCCCCCTGATTCAATAGCCATTGCTGAACGCGAAAAACACGAGAAGAACAATGAAGATGTCGACCTGAAAAAGCTTGTTGGTAGGCTAGCCGAGTTGTTGCCTTCACAGGGGCCTATTACTGCATTCGCTTTCCTCAATCCGCTTCAGGGGTTGGAGGGAACGCAGTTCCTTGACGCCTTGAGCCAGGTGAAAGCCGTTTTCGACTGTGAACCCTTTCTCGAGGAATCCGCATACCGAGAAAAGATGCTGGACAACAGGATCACGGAAGAGAACCTGTCCCAGATCGTATCAGAGGAACTCAGGGCAAGTGACGATCGAACGGTTGGGGGGCTGGTCCCACTTTCCCAGCTTAGAATGAGCATGTTGCGTCACTCCATTAATCCAGGCACCGAACATGAAGTGAACTGGCTCATCGGTGAAACAGGGGCGATGAAGCGATTTCGTCCCGAAATGACGGATGACTTTCGCGAAAAATTACTGAATTCAACTGCATGTGCATCGGAATGGTGGTCACCCAAACGTTTCACCCAAGTTGCTAGTCAGCTTGGGGTTTTGGGGAAAGAAGACGGCGAGTCTCGTGACGCGGAAGGAGGATGGGAAACTTGCTGTCTTACCTTGCTTTGGGACATTGTTTGTCGAAGAATGACGACGACGCCAGTTGCTCCGCGAAGACGGATTGTTCCACTTCGCCATCGTGACCTACTTCTAAATGTTACGATGCAGGACAGCGATCTTCTTGTCAATGAAGTTTTAATTCGCTTTTGTTCGGTGTTTCTCGATCAAGGCTTCGCGCATTGGAAGTTACCACAGCGTGAAATGGGGTTCTTTAAATCCTTTGTCGCACTGTACTCCAAAAAGTCCATTTGGACGACAAAATGGCTTCGTCCCATGATGGACGAAGTCAGGAGAATTCGCGAGCAAGGCATCAGCGCAATGGAGTCGCTCGCTCAATCACTCAACATTCTCGGTGTCGAAAACCATGAAGTTGAAGAATACTTAAGAGCCACGCTACTAGCGCTACGCGGTTGGGCCGGTATGATCTGGCAAACGGAGAGCAGACCCGACAGGGTGTTTGTTTCTTCACCCGATGGAACCTTGATTGAATTCCTGGCAGTCCGGTTTCTACTCGAGCGTTTCGCCATTGGTTCGATTGTTAGGGAATATCTCCGATACGAAGGCGAAGCAAATGGCTTGAGGCATTTTCTCCAGGAACAGCTGGTGGACGCAGAGCCTAAGGAAACAATTTACCAGCGTTCCTACCCGCTTTTCCAAATTGCTCAGTTGCATGGTTGGTCGCCGAGAACGATCGCAGAACTCTCCAAGGCCGCATGGTTTGATTTGGTGCGCTCGATTGAGTCATTCTCGGATTACGATCGCAGACGCACGTTTCATCTTGCTTTCGAACGCAACATGTTGACGCGAACGCTGAATGGTTTCAGTGCTCGGGCCAACGAGCCAATCCAGAAACCGGAATGTGCCAGCATCCAGGTCGTTACCTGTATCGATGCTCGTGAAGAATCGTTCCGAAGACACCTTGAGGAAGTTTCGCCGGATGTTGAGACTTTTGGAAACGCAGGCTTCTTTTGTATTCCGATGTACTTTCGCGGCGCGGGAGAAGCCCATTTTACGGCACTATCGCCTATTGTTGTCAAACCGCAGCATTGGATCGTCGAAGATGTAGTGCATTCCTTGGAAGAATCGGATCGGCAACGAGCTGTCGCTCGACGGGCCTTAGGGACCGCGACCCATCGCTTCAACACAGGGACACGAGATTCGGTATCTGGCGCTTTGCTAACTGCTTGTTTTGGTCCACTATTTACGATTCCTTTGGTGGGTCGAATTCTTTTTCCACGGCTTACGGCCAAAATGCATCGTACGGCCATCAATTTCGTCGCGCCACCTGCAATCACTCGATTGCGACTGGAAAGACCAGAAGGGGTCAAGCCGAGTTCCAGCGACGAAGGTATCGGCTTTACGTTGTCCGAGATGGTCAATATGACAGAAAGGTCTTTGCGAGACATTGGATTGATTTCCAATTTTGCACGCTTGGTGCTGATTCTCGGCCACGGGTCGAATTGTCTTAACAATCCTCATGAATCAGCCTATCAATGTGGTGCCTGTTCTGGCAGTCCGGGTGGGGCTAATGCAAGAGCCCTGGCCGCGATGGCGAACGATCCCCGTGTTCGGAAGCAGTTAGCAAGTCGCGGCTTAGTGATACCTGATGAGACGCATTTTCTTGGCGGGTTGCACAACACGGCCACAGAAGCCATCACGTTTTTTGAATTGGAATTGATGCCCACTTCGCATGTTCGCGATATCCGCAACGCGTTGAAGATTTTTTCGCAGGTAGCAGAGCGAAACGCACACGAACGTTGCCGTCGCTTTGAATCTGCCTCTCTGGAACTCACCCCTATCGAGGCGCTCCAGCACGTCGAGAATCGGGCCGTTGATTTAGCTCAAACACGCCCCGAGTATGGCAACAGCACCAACGCGATTTGCTTTGTCGGAAGACGAAGCCGGATTCGTGGACTCTACTTGGATCGCCGATCCTTCCAAATGTCGTATGACGCAAGCCAAGATACTGAAAACAGCACGATTTTGGCTCGAATCTTGGGGGCGGTTATTCCTGTCTGCGAAGGAATCAACCTGCTGTACACGTTTTCAGCGATCGACTCTCGCGGCTGGGGAAGCGGTACCAAGCTGCCGCACAACGTGACCTCGCTTCTAGGAGTTATGGATGGTGCGGCAAGCGATCTTAGGCCTGGGCTTCCATGGCAGGGAGTCGATATACATGAGCCGATGCGACTGCTGTTTATCATCGAATCCACACCGGATGCGCTGCTAAGAATCATGAATGAAAACACCATGGTGGGGAGAATCTGTCGCAACGGTTGGGCGCAATTGGCTGTTCTCGATCCGCATTCCAATCGGATTCAGCGATTCGTCAACGGTCATTTTGTCGACTATGTTCCGAGTGAGAACAATTTGCCAATAGCTGAGAATTCGATGGATTGGTACCGCGGCCAACGAGCGAATTTACCCTTTGCGATGATCACTGGCAAATCAGTCCACCTTTCCCTCAGCCAATCCAATAACGAAGTGAATTAAGTTCGACATGTTGCAATTCGTAATGGCACTTTTGGTTGTGGCAAGCTCCGCAACCTTGTTGTTGGTTCTCGGTATGACCTCGCTGTTCCGTAGCCCCTTACGGGAACGAGCCGTAGCGACAGCGGTCCAACTTTCGAGTCTAGTCGGACTGACGGCCTCGATGGGCATGCTGGCTTTTATGCTCAGCAACAATCTTCACGATTATCCGGTCGACCTTGGGGACTGGGTCACACTCGGACATTCCAACAGCGCGCTGCAAAGTGATCATTCCCAGTTGTCGCCAACACTGGAGTCAAGCGATGACAAAAGTCATGATGATCCGTCGATGCATTTTCATTTGCGATTGAAACTGGTTTTCGACAGGTTGAGCATTCCCTTTTTAATCATGTCCTATCTTCTTTGCGGCGTGATCGGTGCGTTTGCATTGCGATACATGCATTTAGAGCCCGGTTTCCACCGGTTCTTTTTGTTCTACGCCGTTTTTCAGCTCGGTATGGTTATGACATCGTTGGCAGGTACCATCGAGACTCTGTTTATCGGTTGGGAGTTGGTTGGACTTTCGTCCGCGCTGCTCGTCGCCTTCTTCCATGACCGCCCCGCACCCGTCCAAAATGGACTTCGAGTCTGGTCTGTCTACCGAATCTCCGACGCTGCCTTTTTGGTGGCGGCGTTGACTTTGCATCATTTGTCCGGCTCGGGTGACTTCGAAGCTCTAATGGGACAGGGGGATTGGCCCTTTGGTGTCGCGACGATTGATGGCCAACAAGCTCTCTCGGTTGGAATGCTCCTCTTGATCGCGGCTGCCGGCAAATCAGCGTTGCTTCCATTTTCAGGCTGGTTACCTCGAGCCATGGAAGGACCAACCCCCTCGAGTGCCGTTTTCTACGGTGCACTTAGCGTTCACTTAGGAGCCTTCTTGTTGCTTCGGGTCAGTCCAATCCTCGACAAGTCGCCTTTTTTAAGTGCAATGGTTGTAGTTCTAGGATTCTTGACACTCTGTTTCGCAGCTATGGCTGGTCGCGTTCAAACCGATATCAAGAGCGCGCTCGCTTTTGCCTCACTGATGCAAGTGAGTATCATTTTCATGGAGATCGGTTTAGGCTTACGTTACATTGCTCTCATTCACATCATCGGGCATGCCTGCATACGAACTTTGCAACTGGTGCGTGCCCCATCACTACTTAAGGATCACCGTACTCTCGAGAATGCAATCGGCGATCACTTGCCTATTTCGACCTATTTCTTTCGAGGCTTGATTCCGGTCGCCTTCCGAGAGCGACTTTATCGGTTTGCATTAGAGCGAGGACGACTCGATTCGCTCTTGGATGACTTTATCGCCAAGCCTATCTTTAAGGCACTCACGTTTGCCGATCGAGTTGAACGTCGATTTACAGCAATTTTATCAGGGCCCCCCAAAGCGGATACGCAAGCAAACAAGAGCTTAACCGACGTGTAGTAACGCAAGCCGTCGTATTGATGCAACCTTGTCTATCTTATCCTTCTCCATTTTGATATCGAATGCCCATCATTCCAGAACTTAATTTACCTTGGCTCGAATGCTCAATTGTCCTTCCGTTGATCGGGGCTGCCGCTTGTGCAATAACCAAGCGAAAGGAGGCCTCTCAAACTATTGCGATTGTGTTTACTTGGCTCACCTTGATTTGCACGGGATGCGAGTTTTTCGACTTCACGATGTTGAATACTTTTGAGGCAAGCGACCATTGGGACTTCATTTCTTGGGTTTCACAACAGAAGATTCTCGTTATCGATGAACTGAGCGCCCCTCTCTTACCTTTGACGGCTTTATTGTATTTGTTGACGGTCGTATCGACCTTGCACACCAAAACGAAACGGTTTTCGTTTGGAATGGCTCTTATTTCCGAAGCCATTGTTTTGGCCACGTTAAGCTGCCATACTCCATGGCTCATTATTCTTCTACAAGCAATATCTTGTGTCCCACCATGGATCGAATTAAGAAATAGGGGAGCGTCCACACGGGTCTTTTCTATCCACATGGGACTGTTTCTCGTTCTTATGACGGTCGGCTGGTTGTTGATCGACAAGACGGGAAATCCTGAGAACGCGAACCTTATTCCCGTAGCATTTCTAATTGCGGCGGCATTGTTGCGAGCAGGGGTGATACCTGGGCATCTTTGGATGAACGACCTCTTTGAAAATGCGTCGCTAGGCACGGCGTTCCTATTCGTTGCACCGATGACAGGTGCCTACGTCGTTATGCATTTGGTACTTCCATTCACACCGTCATGGGCGATGCAAAGCATTGCGGTTTTGTCTCTGATTACGGCTGTCTATTCGGCGGGAATGGCCATGATCCAAAACGAAGCACGGCGATTCTTCTGCTATCTCTTTCTCAGTCAAGCATCACTTGTCTTGACAGGGCTCGAAATCGTCACCACCATCGGACTTACCGGTGCGCTTTGTGTTTGGCTCTCGATCAGTTTGTCCCTCGGTGGATTCGTGCTGACGTTGCGATCCATTGAATCGCGAATCGGTCGTGTTCGCCTCGATCGATTCAATGGGATGTACGAACACACACCTACGCTGGGAGGACTGTTTCTTTTGACAGGCCTAGCATCGATTGGATTTCCCGGCACTATTGGTTTTGTCGGAATGGAATTGTTGGTGGAGGGAGCTGTCGGCGTATTCCCCATCGCGGGCCTAGCGGTGGTCGTCGCGGCCGCATTGAATGGAATTGCCATACTCAGGGCTTATTTCCGCATCTTTACAGGCAAAAAATTCCAAACGTTAGCCGTGCTTCGATCAAAGCCATCTGAGAGATTTGCCGTTATCTTGTTGGCTGTTCTCGTTTTGGGAGGAGGGATTTGGCCTCAGCCAAGTGTTTCATCGAGACACCACGCAGCTAATTCTCTCATGAAGATCCGTAACGATTCGGTTCGTGGTCATGAAGTTGAGAACAAATAGACCGTTGGGCGTGTGCTCAATATTGATCGCGTTGCAACCAGCTGGGGCGAAACGAGTAGGGACCATTTAGGCGTTGCTTTACTTCGCTTTGGATGACGCTTCTTGCGCCGTAAACCAGATGCGCACCAAGTCGGCTAGCCGATCGACTCCCATTTTCGACATGGCCTTGGAACGTCGCGATTCTACCGTTCGCATCGCAATGTCAAGTTTAACCGCGATCGATTTGTTCAATTCCCCTGCGATCACCAATTCGATGACGTCTCGTTCTGCTCTGCTGAGTGACGCAATGCGTTCACGAATGAGATTTGGCGAGACGAACTGATGTGTGTTGCCATCAAGTCCAATGTCAATGGAACGCTTGGCCATTCCCACGACGCCGATGACATTGCCCTCCAAATGCACTGGTCGACGCCAAAGATCAATTTTCATTCCAACGCGAAAGTCATCGCGAAGCTCGCATTTGCAGCGATGAATTCGATCCACTTCAAAGCCCTCAGCTGAGTGGACGCAGCTTGTGTTCCATTTATGATCGGTCAGTCGGGAATAAAATGACTGCCGTCGCCAGTTTTCGGGTCTTATTTGAAGCACTTTCCACGACGACTCACTCAAATAACGGACAGTACCTTCAATGTCATAGGTGAAGAAGACGAACTCCGTCCCTGGGCCGCTTGCCAGCAACGACAGTACGCTAACCTGCTCGGTCAGCATTTCATCAGCCTTTTTGGAAAACTCGGGATTCGGGATCATGAATGACTCAGACGACAAAAGTAGCAGGCACGCTCCGTCGTGCCGTCCGCGGGAGTGAATTGACAAGGATTCCAGGTGAACGGCACATGGAATGTGCCTACTACTTTGACGTTTGTCGGTTGAGTCATGAATATCTACGCGAGGTTGCCATAGGTCTCGAAAGTGGGAACTCAAAGATTCGGCTAAAGGCACGTTAAAATAGAAAGCGCCCTTCCTCGCTGAACTCGGGACAAGCCTCCGCCAGAAAACCTTTACCCTCGCCAAAAAACAGACTTCGGAGCCGTGTTTATCGACATGACTCCTACAATCGCAACCCATTCATCCCATGCTCACCTCCATCGCCAGCAGATCAGTTTGATATACTGATAGACTGTCTAAGCCTACCGACACTCTCCCTCCCCACTAAACGCACTCACCATGAAACAACATCGCTTGTTCGCCCTTACCCTCCTTCTACTCGCTGCCGAAGCAACGATTTCAAATCCCCAACAACTCAAAATCGCCAATGCAACGGACCCGATTGCTGCCGAACCCAATTTCCCTCCGAACGATCGACGGCTCCTGCCGCCTAAAGACCTGAACGGTTATTTCCCATTCACTCCTCCTAAAAGCAAGGAGGAGTGGGACACCCGTTCGGAATATGTGCGGCGCCAGATGCTGGTATCGCTTGGATTGTTGCCGATGCCGACCAAATCGCCGCTGAATGCCGTTATGCACGGCAAAATCGATTTGCCTGAGTACAGTATCGAAAAGGTTTACTTCGAGAGCGCTCCAGGCTTTTTTGTTACGGGCAACCTGTATCGCCCCAAAAATGTAACAGGCAAAGTTCCCGGCGTGATGTTTGCTCACGGGCATTGGCAGGACGCACGGCTTTCGATCGAATCCGAAGCGAACCTTCTTCGCGAGATCGCAACCGGGGAAGAACGTTTTGAAAAAGGAGGACACAGCCGTTTTCAATCGATGTGCGTTCAGTTGGCTCGAATGGGCTGCGTCGTCTGGCAATGGGATATGCTCAGCGATTCCGACTCGGTTCAATTTTCTCGTGAAGTCGTTCACACATTTGCCAAACAACGACCTGAAATGAACACGACAAAAGAGTGGGGGTTGTATAGCCCTCAAGCCGAGTCGAATCTGCAAAGCATCCTCGGATTGCAAACGCTCAACGCGGTGCGATCGCTCGACTTCTTGCTGAGCATTCCAGAAGTCGATCCGACTCGAACCGCAATCACCGGAGCAAGCGGCGGCGGTACGCAGTCGATGATCCTAGCAGCCATCGATCCTCGCATTCAATTGTCGTTTCCTGCGGTGATGGTGAGCACCTCCATGCAAGGTGGTTGCACTTGTGAGAACGCTTCACTCCTACGTGTAAACACCGGCAACATCGAATTCGCCGCGTTGTTTGCCCCGAAACCTCAAGGCATGACGACCGCGAATGATTGGACCAAGGAAATGGCCACCAAAGGCTTTCCTGAGTTGAAGGAAATATACTCGTTGCTTGGTGCCCCGAAAAACGTCATGCTCCAACGAGGCGAGCATTTCCCGCACAACTACAACGCCGTCTCGCGTTCGGCGTTTTACACTTGGCTCAATCAGCACTTCAAACTCGGACAAAAAGAACCCGTGATCGAGCGCGATTTCGAACCTCTTTCACGAGAGCAACTCACCGTTTGGAATGAAGAACACCCAGCCCCCAAAGAGAAAGGCCCTGACTTTGAAAAGAAACTCCTGAAATGGCTTGCCGTTGACGCCGAAAAGCAAATGCTCACCGCAGCCCAATCATCAGACACGTTAAACAAAGACATCGGGGGAGCGATCGAGGTCTTGATCGGACGAAAAACCGCTGAAACCGGAAACGTCACATGGGATATCAAGACCAAAAATGACCGAGGTAACTTTGTCGAAATGGTTGGCCTGCTCAAGAATGCTCACCAAGAGGAGCTGCCTGTCACTTGGCTTTACCCAAAGAAATGGAACGGCAAGACAATCGTCTGGCTTGATGCTAATGGCAAGTCAGTACTTTACTCAGCCGAAGGTGTGCTGAAGCCAGCAATTGCGAAGCTTGTAGACTCCGGTGCAACGGTGCTCGGGCTCGACATGCTGTTCCAAGGTGACTTGCAGAGGGATGGAAAGCCTTTGGCTCAGACGCCTATAGTAGCCAACCCACGCGAATTTGCAGGCTACACACACGGTTACAACCATGCGTTGTTCGCTCAGAGGACACATGATGTGATGACCGCTGTCCATTTCCTTCGCACAGCGAAAATCGGTGACCACCCGAATCCATCCTCGGTGGCACTAGTAGGCTTGGGAGACGTCGGCCCGATCGCCGCAGCTGCCCGGGCTATACTCGGAAAATCGATTGACAAAGCTGCGATCGATACGACCGGATTTCGATTTGCGAATGTACTCGATTATCGCTCCCCGAATTTCCTTCCCGGTGGTAGCAAGTATCTCGATATCCCAGGCATGCTAGCCGTAGCACCTCCGAGTCCACTTTGGTTAGCAGGCGAAGGAAAAGAGCCTGCCATCGTGAGCGAGGTCTTCAAGAAAGCCAATCGAAGCGATCTCGAAGTTTACGCGGGCGATAAAGCAGCACAGGAATTAGCGGTCACGACTTGGTTGTTGCGATAAATGCGAAGTTAAGCGTGGGGAACCGTCAAGACTGCAATGCGGTGAAGCATTTTGTAGCGAAACTCGCCAAGAGTTTCGGTCGTTTAGGCGATTCAGCCAAAAGTCTTGACGACTTTCGCTACACAAAAGCATGGTTTTTTTCGGCGGAAAATGCTTCACCGCTTTGCCAAGATAGAGGCTAATTTGCTTAGCACCTTCGGCTATCGCGAGCCCGTGTATCCTGGGCTACCACCTTCGGTGGCGAAGAACTCAGCCCAAATGGGCATGTGCGTGCTGATCTGATACGCTTGATCGATAGACAAATTCAGTTGTCGCAGAAAATCGACCACACCTGTCCGTCCCGTGAATTCATCCGTTGCTCGAGCGGGAAAAACCAGATTGTCTAGCATCGCTTCGCCTGTTACCGCGGTCGGTATCCCCTCCAAGGCAAAGATCATGCCTGCATTCCGGAGCGACAGCATCTCGCTATCCGAGTAGCCGAAATTTCCGAGCAGGATGATGTCGTCTTCGGATCTTCCGTCTTGCCGGACGCTTCGAATAAGATCGGGAAGCAGCTTGAGTTCTTTGCCGTTGGAAAGCGGATCAAGTCGTACATTGACCAGCGTAAACGTGAACGCTTTGTCGCTGGGGACCGCTTTGCAGCGGAACCAACCAACCAAGGGATCGAACTCCATCAAGGCTTGCGGGTCGTCCACTGTGTAAAGCTGTGGACGATCTGTCTCAATCCGATCGGTGTCAAATAAAAACGCAAACTGCTGCTGGTAGGGTTCGGTACCAACACGTGGACCGATGCAGTAGTCGTAACGCCGATCGCCTTGATTCACTTTGTCGAGCAACTCGGGAACGATGTTGTGTTGCTTGGATTGAATGTGTTGCAAAGCGATGACATCGAATTGCCTAATCATCCGAGCAATCGTTTCGATGACAGCTACTTTTCTGAGTTTGGTTTCGTTGAATGCTTCGATGCTGAATGAGGCGATGCGAATCGTAGGGAGTTGAGTAGAGCGATTAGGCTCTTTAGCAATCATGCTATTACCATTGGACCTAGCTGGCCATACAGGCGTAGACTTGGCGATTGTTTCCGTTTTATTAAAATTTTCTGCGGAAAAAGTGTTGGAACGGAAGTGTTCTCCGAGAGATGAGTTCGAAACCAATCGACTCGAGGTAGTGTCTAGGTCGGAGTGCAACGTTGGTGTGGTCGAAGACTGGGTGCTTTGAGCGTTTGGCGACGCTGTGGAGAGCGCAGCGAGTTTGGTTTGCAGTTGATGCCAAACTGAAGCGGTGGAATCTTGGAAGGCGATCGCAAAGCCTCCAAGGATACCTGCAATCACCACGTAACGTTTTTTTAACGAGAGCATAGTGGAGAAGTTATCGGCAATCCGCTTGAAGCTGCTCAACACAAGGTTGGTTGTTTCGTTTATGGCGATTATGAGCAGTTGTTTTGAAGCATCTTGTGCAGCTAAAGACAGGGTTTTGTGAAGCGAAAGTCGTCAAGACTTTCGGCTGCATCACTTAAACGACCGAAACTCTTGACGAGTTTCGCTACAAGATGCTTCACAGCATTGCCTAAGGCGAGCCGCAGCTCTGCTTATACCGGGAGGGAGAGGCTCCACCGCGGTAAACATGTTTCCAACGAGTTTACCTAAGTCATTCATTGCTCGGGAGGGTGAGGCTCCTGCCGAACCTTTGCACCGTTTGGTCGGCAGGAGCCTCGCACTCCCTAATGTTTTTCAATGGAATTGACTGTGCAAAGATGTTTACAGCGGTGGGGAGAGGCTCCTGCCGAACCGTTACCAAGCTCGGCAGGAGCCTGGCTCTCCCATTGGAACCTTCGCGGGAAGTTTTCAGCCTGCCGCTCGCCTAAGGGGGTCGAGGGGAGAAAGCAAAAAAATGTCGCACTCAGTTGTTGTTGCCCGCAGACTTTACCAAGGGAATAGAGGCAACTTCGGATCGATTCGTTTCGTTAATCCAATCGAGCAAAATACATGGGTTGCGTCGTCTTTATCACTTGATCGAAAGCCTCTCGAAATTGAAATTTAGGTTAAAAAAGAGTGGGTTCGATTACGATTTCGGTTGAATTGGCTGATACCGATCGATCCGAAGATTCTTTCTAAAGTAATCCCCCCCTTTGAAACGAAACTAGGTGCAGGACGGCTTGATCTGCGCTGGACAACTCTCACGAGTCAAGTCCAGTTTTTTGATAAGCCTGCCAAGTTGATTAGGGGGGAAAGTGCTTGCAATCCAAGATTGATTTGCTTGGATGCAGCTATGGGTGCGCAGATGCTTCGGCTTGAACGCGTCACCGATAGTGCAGGCAGATTCTCTGTCCCCAGTCTTCTTGGCTGGTAAGCCGAATTCGAATGTTTGGGTTGAGCAAATGCGTTCCGTCGTAGGGGTGCGGTTGCTCGTACATGCTCAAGCTAGGGATTCGAGTCGGTTCAAAAGCAGATGAGTTCGCCGCGAAAGCAGCAGAGAAGGAGCTTTGCATTTCGTACCGCGAACGAGTCGGACTAATGATGTTAATGCCCAGACCCAGTTGTCATCCGACGGTGGATCGGTTGCGAAAACTCTACGGAGTGATAGCAAATTGGTCACGTTTGGATTCAACAAGGGCAAGTACCGTCATGGGGTTAGTACGCATTGTGCTGATCCCGGACTCACTCACTATTGGAAGGTAACGGAGACCAAAAATATGAAGGTGTTCACCACAGGCCAGGTCGCGAAGATCTGCAAGGTGGCCCCGAGAACCGTCAGCAAATGGTTCGACTCCGGCCGACTCAAAGGGTACCGCATCCCCGGTTCACAAGACCGACGCATTCCCCGCGAGTATCTAATCAGGTTTCTCAAAGAGCATGGCATGCCGCTTGGGGACTTGGAAGATGAGGCCATGGCCAAAGTTTTGATCGTTGCACAAGATCAGGTCTTGATCGAAAACTTGAAGCGAGAACTGCCGCAAGAACGAAGCTTCAAAGTTTCGGTCGCAGCAAGCGGTTTCGAGGCTGGAATCCAAGCGGAAAGTTTCCACCCAGATTGCATGATTGTCGACTTCTCAGTTGGCAAGCTAGAAGCATTGCAAATCTGCCAAAACTTGCGCAAGAACGCGGATTTCACCGAGATCATCTTGATTGCGTTGCTGCCAGATGACGGCAACACAATGAGCTTTGATCGCTCGAGTATTAACGAGACTTTCAAGAAACCATTTGACGCACGTCTTTTGGCTGAAAGACTTCGAACGCTGATCGGGGCCAAAAAGGAATTGGTCTAATCACCAAAGATCCTTTATCCGAAACGAAACAAACCTTCGCTGGCAAAATCAGCGAGGGTTTTTTCGTTTTATGAGTATGCCAAGCCCATAGGTTTGGTAAGAAAATGGAGGTAAGAAGATATCTCTAGTCCATTTACTTACCCCCATCTTCTTACCAATCAACTAAGTATCGCTTCCGGCAATTGCCAGTCACGGATTGCGCACACAGTACAGGCCATCGATTCCTCTGAGATAGATCGAATCGTTAGCAATAGCGGGAGTTGCCCAAAACGTGTCCTTAATCGCACCCTGACCAACGATCGGGAATTCGGCACTAGCCTCTAGCAATACAGCGTTCCCCTCTTCGTCGAGAATTAGAACTTTTTCATCCACGACGATAGGACTGGCAGCAACCATCTTGAGCATACCCAATCTGCGTTCCTGGATCTTCTTACCTGTCTCTGTTTCGTAGGCGCGAAGGATATTGTTGTCGATCACCACCACAAACTTTCCGGACGATACAGGCGATGCCATCCCTGGACCAGCCTTTGCTTCGAGCCAATCGCAATTCTCAAACCTCTCATTCTTTTTCTTTGGGGTTAAATCGCCTGTTGCCCCTGCATGCATCGCAAACAAAGGGCCTTTCGACATCGGATCGGAGCCACCAAAGTAGATTCGAGCTGAGTCGCTGGCGATGGAACAAGCTGTCGGTGCCTTGACATTCGCAATGGACCAAAGTTTGTTCCCTGTGGCCGGATCATAACTCGTTAGGCGTTCACCCCCGGATGAGATCAACTCGGTACGAACACCATTCTTCCAAATGATCGGCGAACTCCATGAGCTGCCCATTTTGTCTCGATTGTCGGACCAAACCAAATCCCCCGAACGCGTATTGAAACAGGTAAGGGAAGCGCTTTTCTCGGTAAAGTGCTGAGCGAAAACGAATCCGGATTGAATGGCAAGCGAGCTCCCTGTTCCGAAGCCATTGTTGGTTGGGAAGACGCCCAGCTCTTTGCGCCAAAGAAGTGATCCTGCGTGTGTCAGACCGGCTACTGTGCCAGTTGCACCGAAGAAAACGTATACCCCGTTCTCGTCTACAACTGGCGATTCCGTAGCGTAGGTGTTCGAGGGGTGAATAGGATGTTCCGGTTGTCCCTCAACCACGGTTTGTTTCCAAATCAGTTGGCCGTCTTTTGTGTCATAGCAATGAACTTGCCATTGGATCTGGACCTTGGGTGGTCCCGCCAATCCCCCCATTCCCATACTTTGCGGCATCCGCACTCCGCCTGAAAAATCTTTGGGACGCAATTCCGGGTTCGACACAGCGGTTGTAACGAAAAGCATTTGATTCCAAATCACCGGTTGAGACCAACCGGCTCCTGGAACAGTGATTTTCCACGCTAGGTTGTCTTCAGACGACCATTGCAGCGGGATTTTTTGGTCGCGGACAACACCGCTACCACCGGTCCCACGAAACTGCGAAAAATCATCGGCTGTTGCAAGACAATCTGTGATACCGAACACAAGGCTGGCTATTGCCAAGATCCGATGAAAAGAAAACACCATAATTTTAATGCTGACGGGGTTCGAGTTTGCGATCGATTGAACTGCCAAAGTATCGGGTAGTTTTTCCTTTGCGGCTAGTATGGGAGGCTGTCAATCGCAGGGGTCATGATCAAAGGCTCGCCGCAACTTAATAGCCTGACGACCAACGATCCTAGGGACTTAACGAAGCATCAATTCGAATTTCTTTCGGCTTCCTTAGTTTTTTTGGCAAAAAAGAGGGACTTAAGATGGTTGCCCCCTCGTCCCCTGGCTATGCCGGCAGAGCCTTGGAACGAGGGTGAGTGCGAAATCGGAAGACATCTAGCCCTGCTGGAGGTATACTTTCGGAATCCCTACAACCCGCATCGTACCATTCTCAACGTATCAATGGATAAACGCGAGACCGTGAGCCAATGAGCACTCATCTCCATTTGACGACCTCTGACTACAACCGTATGGTGGAACTCGGAGCATTCGATCACCTGAATCGTAAAATCGAATTGATTCGCGGAGAGATATGCGAAATGAATCCTGCTGGACCCATACATGACGATCTGATTGCTTTTCTGCTCAATTGGTCCGTGCGATCGACAGACCCAAGTATTATCCGAGTAACGGTCCAAACGGGACTTGAACTCATTGAGCTCGATAGTCGTCCAGAACCTGATCTGCTGTGGGTTCGAGCCGGACGCTATCTTGATCGCCATCCGAATGCAGCCGACGTAAAGTTGGCAATCGAAGTTTCAGACAGCAGTTTGCAGAACGACCTTGTTCGAAAATCAGCTCTTTATGCCGAAGCTGGAATCGTCGAATACTGGATAGTGGATGTGCCAAGCAAGTGTATCCACGTTTTTCGACTGCCTGATGATGGTTGCTACTCCGATCGAAGTCTTTTCAAACTAGAACAAACCGTATCTCCCCTGGCCCATTGCAGCTCGCCACTGGATTTGCGAGATCTGTTTGGCGAATAGCAAAAATCGGAGCCCCGGGACCTGGGGTTTCGTTCGCCTTGCAAACTTACCCCAGGCTGAAAACTGCCATCGCATTCGCGATTCAATCGCATTAACTCTCAATCGATGTTACTCTGCTGGAATCTGCTTTTTGCTCATTCCAACGATCAACAGCACGACGCACAGTATCCCGAAGGGCAAAAGCGACATCAGTTCCGTCGTAGGAGCCCATGCCTCGAGCTTGATCAACTCAAGCCATTCTTTTTTGAAGTTCATAAATGAGATCAATACGGCAGCGATAGCACCGCCGGCTATATAGCCTGAGCTCAACAGAACAGCTGGACTTGAATCGTCTTCGCTTCCCGCTTTATTGCCTTGCCACTTGTCGACCGCCATGCGAATCATCCCACCCAGGAAAATGGGCGTCGATGCGGCGAGAGGCAGATACACTCCAACGGCGAATGGTAAACTTGGTACACAACTCAATTCAAGGGTTACAGCGATAAGTGCCCCAATCAACACTAACCCCCAGGGAAGCCTCCGATCCAAGATCCCATCTATGATCAGTTGCATCAATACGGTCTTTGGCGCATCAAATTTGCTTGCTTTAACACTTTTTCCGTCGTCATCCTCGGTCAAGATTCCGTTGATCCCTGGATCCACCAAATAAACCGGCTTACCTGCATCATCCAAAAGATAACGACCTGCTGGTAACGGGGCATCTCGTTCGGTTCGTCCTACGTTAAGTACGTAGTAGTCTTTAGAATCCGCGGTTGAATACGGCCCGGATCGCACTCGATCCAGGGGCAGTCCTTTTACGTCGACTACCACACTGGCATGCTGCTCCACAGCTTTTTTGCTGTATGTCGAGTTTGCTTCGTTCATGGCTATAAGGACAAGCCCGACAACCAATGCGGATGTCAGCGCGCCGATCAAAATGCTTAACTGCTGGGCGCGTGGCGTGGCTCCGACAATGTGACCAACCTTGAGCGCTTGAGCGGTACTTCCCCCATTGGAGGCTGCCACGCAAACGACACCAGCGATAGTCAACGCGGTAAGCTTGATCTCCTTGTTGATCGTCGCAACCCCCATCCATTCCAATCCCAACAGCATGAGGCATGTCAACAACAACGTTGCAACCGTCATCCCAGAAATCGGATTCGATGAAGAGCCAATTTCACCCGTCAATCGTGAGGAGACGGTCACAAACAAAAAGCCAAAGACAATGATCATGGCAGCCCCTGCCATTCCCGTGTAGCCAAATCCTAGGCCCAACTGAGGTACGGCCATAAGCCCCACAACCAAAAGAAGACTACCAATCAAGACATATGGAAGTGGGATATCGCGATCTGTTCGGCGATTTCCTTGTTTTGATCCATCCTTGGATGCAAACAATTCTTTGAGGCTAGCCAAGATTGCGCTCAAGATTGTTGGAAGCGCTTTGATCATGCTAATGATGCCACCTGTCGCAACAGCGCCAGCACCAATATACAGAATGTAACTTGAGCGGATTGCCGATTCATTCATGTCCTTGATCAACTTCGTCCCAGGAGCAAGCGGAGCTTCCAACCCTTCGCCAAAGAACACGATCAATGGGCACAGCACGAGGTATGCTAACACTCCTCCCGCAAACATGATTCCTGCAATCCGAGGCCCAATGATGTATCCAACACCTAATAGCGAAGGAGATACCTCTGCACTGAGTGTTGCCCCTTTGAGTCCAACCGCTTTTCCGGCCGCATCAACATAGTACAGAGCAAATGCAACTGCGTCTTTCCAAAGGAGCAACGCTTGCATGCAAAACTGGTAGAGAAAGCCAAGTCCGAACCCGGCAAACACCATGATTGCAGTTGAGCCACCCTTCTCCCCCGCAAGCAAAACTTCAGCACATGCTTTGCCTTCGGGAAAAGTCAGGATCCCATGCTGCTTGACAATGAAGGCCTGACGAAGCGGAATCATCAATAGGATTCCCAACAAACCACCAAATACGCTTACGGTCATAACTCGCACGACATCGATGTCGAATCCCAAAAGCAAGAGAGTCGGCATGATCAAGCCTACAGCAAAAGCCAAGGACTCACCAGCTGATCCCGTCGTTTGAACGATATTGTTTTCAAGGATCGTCGTTTTTCGAGCCCCGGTAACCTGTGAAATCGCTCTAAAAAGTGTGATTGAAAGCACGGCAACCGGGATAGAAGCCGATACCGTCAAGCCAACTTTCAACACCAGATACATCGATGATGCACCGAAGACGATTCCAAGCAACGCTCCCATAACGATCGGGAACCATGTGAACTCCGGAATGTTGGCTTCATCAGCGATAAATGGCTTATGCTCAGGAACGGTGTTTGTGCTCATAAATTCAAAATTCTGGATTGCGAGACGAACTTGGCGGGTACATGGCGAGACTAGATTGTGACCCTTTTTGCAGTCGATCGCAACCATGCAAAAATTTACCTGTGGCATAGGCTTCCAGCGCTTCAAGCCTATGAAAACGCTCATGCACAGGCTAGAAGCCCACTGCTTTCAACATCTTTGCTTTGCCGGCTCCTTTGAAATCCTATGGGAGGGCGAGGCTCCTGCCGAGCTTGCGGCGCTACGGTTCGGCAGGAGCCTTACCCTCCCGAAAAATAAATTGCATGGGGTTTTCGCTAGCTTTCCAAGTATTCCTAGCGTTTTTGGAATTCTCTTGGCCAAGCTCACGCGACAGGCTACAATCCCGACGGACCGACGTTTGGTGAAAGATCACCTGGCAACCGCTTAGGGTAAGGACACCGATATGAGCACGCGAATGAGTCTCGTTTCTAATTTTGCTTTTCGCTTTATTTTGGCTATTGCACTTCTTTCTGCCATCGCCAGCGCGAACTCTCCTCAATCGAATAAGCCACAACCTTCGACAAATCGGGCGGCAGAAACGCCCGACCTGAAGCAGGGAAGTGTTGCCAACGAAACTCCTCAGGAGAACAGCGAGGAGACTCAACCTGACGACGACAAAAAGCATGCTGGGCATTCCGATGCCGAACGTATGGGTGAGATTCTGGAGTCGCTCGAACACGATCAAAAACAACTCCTCGCCCTCGAACAGGAAATGGATAACCCAAACAGCGAATATGCCATCGCCGAAAAGGAATTCCGATCAGCAAAAGAGGAGATGGAGTCTATCGCAGAAAAATGGGAAGCAGCCCGCAATGGCAAGGATGCATCTGCCGTGGAGCATTTAGAAAAAGAGCATGCATCGCTTCAACGGCTTCGCAAACTCGCCGAAGATCGATTGGACCTCGCCATCGAAGATCGAAAGACACTGCGCGAGCAAAAGGTGACCTTAAAACGAAAAATCGAAAACGACAAAGCAGCCTTGGCCGCAATTACCGGCGAGAACGACGAAACGATAGCCGAAAATGAGGACATAACGAAAGAAGATTCAAAGTCGGAACACTCCAACCAACGCGATACTCACAGCGAGTCCGAACACCGCAACGCCTCGAACAATGACTCCAACCACGGTGACGAACGGGACTTTCGAAAGCGATCGCATTCCGACTCCGATCAGTCGGAAGAGAACAAAACCGATTCCGATTCCGACGAACAGAATCCAGAACTAGCGAAAGCGGTAGAAGAAGCGGAAGAAAAAGACAAACAAGCGGACGAAGCTCAAGAGGAAACTCGCTCTATTGCCGCTCGTTTGGCCGACATCCAAAAGCTAGTCGTTCAAGAACAGAAAGAACTGACGCTTGCCCGCAAGAAAGTCGATCTCTCTAGCGCTGCACAGCTCACGCTTTCGCAAGAGCTAGCTCGCCGCACCGCCGAAGAAGCAAACGCGTCGGAGTTGGCGGAGCTGAGAACGTCGATTGCGAATGCCAGCAACCGACTGATTCAAGCGAGGTCGGAAGTCGCCGAAATCAGCGAGCGTCTCAACGATCACCGCGCCGAACAAAGCAGTTTGCAATCGGAACACATTGTTGCACTGCACGAAGCCGAAAAGAAACGCCAAGAGGCCAACGAAGCTGAGAGTCGCACCGCGGCCATTCGAAACCCTTTTACGTTGCACAACATTTCGAAATGGATCGTTGAGCATGGCCCACCCATTTTAGCCATCGTGGCCGGCATGTTTATTTTCAATTGGCTCGCTTCCTTCTTTGCGTCGCGATCAGTCCGACTCGTTACCACCAGCTCAGGTCGAGGCTCAAAAACCGAACGAGAGAACCGAGCAAAAACGCTAGTTGGGGTTTTTCAAAACGCCTCGACCGTCGGTATTTTTATCGCTGGTGTGATGATGGTTCTTGACGAAGCCGGTGCGAACATCACCGTCTTGATGGGGGGAGTTGCCGTCATCGGTTTGGCCGTTGCCTTCGGCGCTCAGAACTTGATCAAGGACTACTTTTATGGCTTCGTGATGCTACTCGAAAACCAGTACATGCTTAACGACTTCGTTCGCGTTGGTGGGGTGAGCGGCCAAGTCGAACGGATCACTTTGCGAATGACCGTGTTGCGAGACTCCAACGGCGTGGTGCACTTTATTCCCAATGGTACCATCAACAGTGTCAGCAACGAAACGCACGGATGGTCCAGAGCGGTCTGTGAAATTGCTGTCGGCCACCAAGAGAGTCTCGATCGAATCACCGATATCTTGAACTCCATCTCGCAGGAGCTTCACCAAGACCCCACGTTTGGAAGCCTGTTGCTTGAACTGCCGAGTTCCCCCGCCATCGAAAACCTGGGCGAGTCAGCTATGAATCTGAAGATGTCCGTCAAAACACTTCCGAATAAGCATGGGGCGGTCAAGCAGGAATGGTTGAAACGCATCAAGAACCGCTTTGGCGAACTCGGCATTCAGCATCCGTATCCACAGCGGTCTGTCTACGTGCAGTCCAACGACGACGGTTCGGCACGTGAGAACAATCCAAGCTATCGATCGGGAGGCTTTAGGCAAGCGGGATGATGGCTAAGCCCACTTTTAAAAAACAACTAGAGTACTGTGCTTCGGTAGATGCACTGAGGGGTGTTGAATGTACGTGCGATTGGAGTTTGATAGCCCATCTAGAATCCCAGTATCATGTACGCAATCGTCGCGGAGCGACGAGCGACAATATCGCCCTTCGCTGCGCGAAGGTAGCGTGCAGCAAACCCAGCAACACTATTTCCAAAACGGCAAGTCGCGTTTTGGCTTCAGCGTGAGCTCCACATCACTTTGCTGATCGGCTACTAGGTCTGCTCGTTTGCTTAAATCATTGGATGATTCGATTGCAACTTTATTCGTTTCGGTTTTGTCCACTTTCAACCGGCCAATCGCGTCCGAGATTTGAATTGAGACTCCTCCACTGATCATTGCGGACATCGATCCGTTCGGTTGGAGATGCGTCGAAGCGACCGATTCCAACTCCACTGGCGCTACAGGCAACCGAGGTTGCAGCTTCGTATTGTCGATTGCCAAAAATGGCTTTCCATTGCCTCCGCGAATCTCGTGTCGCACGATTTCCATGGCAACGGCCAAGTCGAAAATGTGTCGCAAGCGACCGTAGACCGGATAGTCCCGCTGCAATTGGTCGAAGTTGCGTGTGAACTTCCTCGCGAATGCATCTGCCGCAAAGTCCGGAGAGGACGTTGCAACACGTTCCCCTTTAGTATTCATCATTTGGGCTTCGCTGAGCACTTGAACATTCGAGGACACGAAATGATAGATGTGGCGTTCTGGGTCCATCGGAATCTTGAAGTCGGTCAACGAGAACCACCAGCGGACCATGCCCGAATCCCCAGAATTCCCCAAACTTGATAAGGCGGCTCTTTCGTGCCAATACGATTTCATTTTGGCTGGGCAAGGTTCTAGTCCCAACCCCAAGCGTTTCATGTGCGCATCGGCGATCAATAGTGCGTAGCCAGTCGGCGAATCTTGCCGAAGCCCAATGACTTTCGCATGTTGTCGTCCTAGCTTTTGACGCCACTCTTCAGCCCACTTTTCTGGCTCTCTTTGCATGGCGCGCAGCGAGGAAGAGCTTCGAGCCATCTCGTAGGCCTCCGTGAGTCGAACTGGATCTGGATCAATCGAACAACCGAACTCCCCTTTGTTTCGCAAAACATGAGGTGCAATGCCCAGTAGATCTTCGAGAAGCACTGGTGGCAAACCGGTTTCCGAACTGAACAACTCCCCTGACTTGCTGGCAACAAGATTTCCCGCTGGTCCTCCCAGGTACCACTCACGCGACTCCTTGTCGTACGCCACATAGTCGATTCGATAGAGGCCACCCAACAATTCCATTGCGATGTTGGCTCGAGCATTGTTCGAGTCCTTGAGACGCTCAGCAACTTGCTGGTCTAATTGGTGCAGCGAAACCCATCTAAGCGAAGTAGCTTCCTGCCAATCACCGAGCTCCGAAAGCGTTTTCGGTTCCGACTTGACCTTTTTGCCCTGATCTCGATCGAATTTGAGTGACTTCCATTTCACTTTGGTGGCGTCGAATCGTTCAATCAAACCCGTCGGGTCGATCCGCACCCCTTGGCGATATGGGTTCAACGAAGCAGTTCCACCGTTGATTTGCCAGTCCGCATCGATCACGTTCTCGATGAGACCAATCAAAGCGGAATAGTCCGCCATCGAAGCACCACCGTTGGGGTTCTCGTTGCCGGCAGTCTGGTGCAGTTGACTTAGCCATTCCAGTCTCTCTTGGCTCGGCAACGACCTGAGTTCGTTTACCGCCGAACCGGTATTTCCAGACAACACCGCATCTCGAACACGAGTAAGGTTGCTAGGTGAATCAACTGGGTCCCCGGAAAGTGCAACGCGAGTAGAGGTACCGAAAAACGTTGTCAGGAAAATGACGGACAAGCCAAATAGAGACCGCATGATTGATCCTCCATGGATAAATCGATACCATTTAGAATTCAGAAGACCTCGGAAGAGTCCAATCCCATAAGTCTATCGTCCTTGTATCGCCCAGTGATTCTCTCCTCTCCAAATTAGACAGAACTTTCCCAACTTTTACTCGGCGATACGTCGCAGGAGCTACATATGCGTTTTCACTTCAAAACATCCCTACTCTTAGCAGTTTTACCCTTTGGATTGCTACCTTTTACCAAAACAACTATGGCCCAACTACCCAACAGTTCCGCAGCGACCAGTCCCGCAGTAGCAGGGGACACGGATCCTTATCTGTGGCTCGAAGATGTTACCGGCGAGAAAGCCATCGAATGGGTTAAGGCCAGGAATGCAAAATCACAATCCAAATTGGAGGCCGATCCACAGTTCAATGCACTTCGCGAAGATCTTCTAGCCATCCTCGACTCCGATGCTCGCATTCCCTTCGTGTCCAAACAAGGTGACTACTACTACAACTTTTGGCGAGACAAAAAGAACGAACGAGGGCTTTGGCGCCGAACAACTTTGGAGCAATACAAGAAGGCTCAGCCCGAGTGGGAAGTGATTCTGGACCTGGACGCTCTCGGCAAAGCAGAAAACGAAAACTGGGTTTGGAAAGGTGCGAACCTCCTTCGTCCCGACTACAAACGAGCCCTTATCACTCTTTCGCGTGGTGGAGCGGACGCCGATGTCACTCGTGAATTCGACATGGACAAGAAAGAATTCGTCAAGGATGGCTTTTCGAGACCGGAAGCCAAAGGTGGCATGAGCTGGATCGACAAGGACCATGTTTTTGTCATGACCGATTTTGGTCCGGGATCGATGACCGAATCGGGCTACCCCCGCATTGCCAAGAAATGGAAACGCGGCACACCTCTAGAATCAGCGGAAATTGTCTACGAAGGTAAGAGCGAAGACATGTCCATCTCCGCCATGCACGACGATTCGCCCGGTTTCGAACGTAACTTGGTCAGCCGCAATCTCGCGTTTTACAACGATGAGTTGTACCTGCTCGATAGCAATTCCAAGCTTATCAAAATCGACGTTCCCAACAGTGCCAGCAAGTCGGTCTTTCACCAGTACCTATCCATCGAACTTCGCAAGCCCTGGGAAGTAGGCGGCAAAACTTACCCAGCTGGCGCATTGCTCATGGCAAATTTCGATGCCTTTATCAAAGGCGATCGCAATCTCGAAATGGTCTTCGAACCTTCGGATACCACAGCATTATCTAGCGCAGGCTTCACCAAAGACTTCGCTTACATTAACGTGTTGGAGGATGTCAAAAATCGGATCTATGTATTGAATCCAACGGACAAGGGCTGGGTTCGCGAACCGCTCAAAGGAGCACCATCGCTTGGTACGGTCAACATTTCATCCGTCGACTCGGACGAGTCTAATGACTTCTTCATGACCTCGACCAACTACTTGAACCCAACCACACTTTCCTTCGGAACCATCGGCTCGGAACCGTCGGTGCTCAAGCAAATGCCGGCGTTCTTCGACGCCAAGGGGCTCGCGATTTCGCAGCACTTTGCGACTAGCAAAGATGGAACTCGCGTTCCCTACTTCTTGGTCGGTGCCGAGGGTTTGAAGCTTGATGGCAATCATCCGACCCTACTTTACGGTTATGGCGGTTTCGAAATATCAATGCAACCCGGTTATAGCCCTGCAGTCGGGAGAGCCTGGGTTAGCCAAGGCGGAGTCTACGTTGTTGCAAACATTCGAGGCGGTGGAGAGTATGGCCCTCGCTGGCACCAAGCAGCCTTGAAGGAGAACCGATTGCGATGCTACGAAGACTTTGCAGCCGTCGCTCAAGACCTGTACACACGGAAAGTAACCAAGCCGGAAAAGCTCGGAATACAAGGTGGATCCAACGGCGGACTTTTGGTCGGAAACATGGTTACACTCTATCCCGGTTTGTTCAAAGCAGCGGTCTGCCAAGTGCCACTTTTGGATATGCAACGCTACAACAAATTGCTAGCCGGCGCCTCATGGATGGCAGAATACGGCAATCCGGATGATCCCGCCCAATGGTCGTTCATCAAGTCATTCTCGCCGTACCACAACGTCAAGAGTGGCGAAAAATACGCGAATGTTCTTTTCACGACTTCAACTCGCGACGACCGTGTCCATCCCGGCCACGCCAGAAAGATGATGGCCAAAATGGAGGAACAAGGACACTCGGTCCTTTACTACGAAAACATCGAGGGTGGCCACGGAGGAGCGGCAAACAATCGCCAATCCGCGTTCATGCAAGCGATTGCCTACACGTTCCTAAAGCAGCAGCTGTTCAGTGGAAACTGATCTTAGTTTCCGCCTGAAGGAGGGTTTAGCCGACTTCGCTGAACCGAACTGCATAAGCCGAGTCACCTCTCCCAGCAAAGCTGGGGGAGGTCGAATGGAGCGTTAAGTGACATTCGGGAGGGGGATTCGCGTTAACTGTTGCGTGTGAATCCGGGAGACTTATCAGCCTGCTGCTTATTACTTCGCCCCGTGAGCAATCTTCGCCCAGTATTTGCCGTATTCAAACTCGGGACTGTTTTCATGGTCATGGCATCGAACGCATTGCTCGCGCGACAAATACGTCGTTTTTGTCTTTGGGTTCAGTACGTGGGCTTGCGAAGGGCCATGGCAGCTTTCACAACCCACATTCACCCTCGGCATCGATTTTGCAATTTGAACAAAGCCGCCGCCTAGCCCATACCCCGTTGTGTGGCACACTTGGCATGTGGGATCTACGTGGGATCTTTTGTCGATTAGAGTTTGCCAAGCTTGCGAGTGCTTGGAAGCATGCCAAGACTGATCGTCCTGATTGTGACATTGTGCGCAAGAATCGGAACCTGCAATACGGTAGTCGGATTGATTGGCGCTCTTGGCTAGCTGGCTTGCCACAAGTCCCGTTTCATCTGCTGAAAAATCGAGCTTGCCTAGTGTGCTAAGATACATTTCAAGATTCTTGGATTGAGCAGGTTCGAGCGGCAATGTGCTCGTCACTTCCAAAGCACCACTCTTGACCGCCTTCCAAGCTTTGTCCTGCTTTTGCAATTCGATCCTCGTAATAAACTTCCCTTTGTTGGTAGCCGACAGTATCTCCACCGGTCCAACTCGGAATGGTGAAAGCGACTGACCTGTTGGACCGCCGACAATGAAGTCGACTTCGGGTAGCGATTCGGCCAAGGCTCGCAATCCTGGTTCGTCCATGTAAGCCAAAACGATTTTGATATCCGCCTTTTCTTTTTGGAGCACTTGCAGCACACTTAATGATGCTTCGCGAGTTTTCCACAAAGAGTTCTTGACTAGGTTTGGGTCAACGACACTCGTTACCAAAATACGAATGCCGGCTCTTTTGATGATGCGATACGCAGTCAATGCCTCGGGCAATAAACTGTTCGCGTTTGCTGCCTGGAGGTTTGCGGAGAGCCATTGCGTTTTCGTTTCCTTCGCAATTTGAAACAGGGTTTCAGGCGCTAGTTGCGTTTCGGGTGCACCCATGTTGTGCAGCTCAAGCCCCATCAGTTGATCGCCGAGAAGAATCGATGTCAGCTTGACCTGCTGATAAGCGGATTTGCCTGCTGCTGATCCGCCGACGTCCAGATAAACAATACGATCCGAAGGTCCAATCGATTTCAGGAGCGATGCGCGACGTTCTAGTCCACCTGATTGATTGGCTGTGCAACCGCACGGAGTGATCCAACCTGCCGTGTCGCCGCTAACGACAATATGGAGACTGGACGGTTGAGTTGGACTGCAGCCCAACATACCAACGCAGAAAGCGCAAGCGATCGCAATTTCCCGCCAGGCAAGGTACTTCATTGAAGCAAGCTATAGATGAGGACGTTGACGTTGATCTGCTCTGCATTGGTGATTTCGTTGCCACCGCAGCAACAGCAACCTTGCGTATTGGACGTATCGTTGAGTCCATCTTGCGAGTAGAGCACACCAAGGCGAGTTCCGAAATGAAGTCCCTCAAGTTGTTTTGGCGTACCATGCTTGGCATTCAGGCCTGCAATATCGTAGACCGTATGGAAAACGAGATGCTCCAAACCGATTGTCTTTAGGGATTGCTCGGGAAACACCATGGCCATTTCGCGGCGAAAGGATTGGTTCCATTCTTTGGAGGAGCACCCCGCCGAGGCCAGTAAGAAACCTCCGCGTTGAATGAAGCGGCGAAGATTGTCTCGCTCCTGCGCGAGCAACGTAAACTCCCCTTCGCCATTCATGATAATCATCGGAAAATTGTAGACTTCGTCGCTCGCGAGTTTGACACTATGAAGTCGGCGGCTGGTACTGAGCGAGGAGGCCTCTTCGGCTCGCCTTAGGAAGTGATCGGAAAAGCATTCGCTGGTTTTCGTCCCTGCGTACACCAAGTTCGCGACCTTGATCACGGAACTCGATTCACCACCCACCAATGCCGGGTCCGCAATGGCTCCGTTGGGTTTGGAGGCTTTGTCGGACTTATTCGTTTTTGCCGAATCGAATTTCGCAAAATCGTTTTTTACCGAATCATCTCCAAACGATGACGTTGTCATCGAGACCACTAGGGCAAGCCAAAGCAAGAGAGCAAGTGCTCGGTTGAGATTTATCATGCGATAGTAACCTGTTTCGAAAATCAATTTTGATTGGGCGATTATTGTAGCATTAAGACGAGCGACAGGCTGAAACTTACGTGCCATGGGTTCCAATGGTAGCGCGAGGCCATCGCTCCAAACATTTTTTCTTGGAGTTTACCTAAGCAAATCATGGCTGGGGAGGGTGAGGCTCCTGCCGAACCTTTTCACCGCTGGCTCGGCAGGAGCCTCGCCCTCCCTAAGGTCTGAACTGGACTTGGTAGAGTCACTCGATCAGGCTTTGAAGTTACCCGTTTTGATTTTGGGGTTAAGCCGGGGTAAAGCTCGGTCGTTTCCAGTGCAGTGGTTTTCGGCGCACGATTTGCATTCAACGGATTTTCGTAATCCCCACTGCCAATCACGGAGAAGAACGATGACTTTTCGCATGGATAAACTGACGATCAAGGGCCAAGAAGCCGTAGTCGAGGCACAATCGCTAGCTACCGCGGCCGGAAATCCCGAAATCGAAGGGCTGCACTTGCTCGCGGCCTTGCTGAAGGATAATGAGGGGGTTGTTGTCCCATTGCTCAAGAAAATGGGGGCTCCACTCGACAAAATCCGGTCTTCTTGCGAAAGCGAAATGCAGCGATTGCCGCGAAGTTCCGGAGGTCGTCAAGCTTCGGTTGGCCCCACGTTGCAAAAATCTTTTGAGGCTGCGGCATCTGCGGCGGAAGCCATGAAGGATGAGTTTGTTAGCACGGAACATTTATTACTTGGACTTTGCCGGACGGAAAACAAGGCAAGCAGCCTGTTGAAACTCCTGGGTGTCTCCGAACCCGATATTCTCAATGCGCTTCAAAGTGTGCGTGGGAGCGCACGTGTGACAGACCAAAATCCTGAGGGCAAATTTCAAGCGTTGGAAAAATACGGGATCGATTTGGTCGCGTTGGCCAGCAAGAACAAGCTCGACCCGGTCATTGGTCGCGACAATGAAATCCGAAGAGTGATCCAAGTACTTTCGCGACGCACCAAGAACAACCCCGTATTGATCGGTGAGCCTGGCGTAGGCAAGACGGCTATCGCCGAAGGGTTGGCCCAACGAATCGTGCAGGGGGACGTTCCGCAGAGCTTAAAAAATCGCCGCGTCATCTCTTTGGATATGGGGTCTCTGATCGCTGGCACCAAGTTTCGCGGCGAGTTTGAAGAACGGCTCAAGGCGGTCTTGCGTGAGGTAAAGGATGCGGATGGCGATGTCATTCTCTTCATCGATGAACTCCATACCGTGATCGGTGCAGGAGCCGCGGAGGGATCGAGCGATGCTGCCAATTTGCTCAAGCCCGAACTCGCTCGAGGCCAACTTCGCTGCATCGGCGCGACCACTCTTGATGAGTATCGTAAGCACATTGAAAAGGACGCTGCGCTCGAACGCCGCTTCCAACCTGTTTACGTCGGTGAGCCTAGCGTAGAAGATACGATCACTATCCTTCGAGGCCTGAAAGCAAAGTACGAGGCCCACCACGGTGTCAAGATTCGCGACGCGGCCTTGGTTGAGGCAGCAAAGCTCTCGCATCGCTACATTACGGACCGCTTTCTACCAGACAAAGCTATCGACTTGATCGATGAAGCGTCCGCTAGGCTCGCGATGGAACGTGACAGCGTACCAACCGAGATCGATACGCTTCAACGACGACTTCGACAACTGGAACTTGCACAGCGTCAGCTAAATGAAGAATCGGATACCAGCACTGACGATGCGCTGGAGGCAATAGAACAAGAAATGGAAAAGGTTCGAAGGGAACTCGCCAGCCTTCGCGAGCAATGGGAATCGGAAAAACTTGGCTTTTCGGGTGTAGGTTCGGTCCGTCGCTCGCTTGAACAAACCGAAGGGGAGTTTCGCCAGCTAGATTCACGCATCAAGGAGCAGCAGTCTTCCGGCGCAGGTGTCTCCGAAGCAGACTATCAAAAGCTTTTTGAACTCGATCAACAACTGCGCAAAGTCCGAGAGCAGATCGCAAAGGAAGAAGTCCAAGAGACAAAGGAAACCAAAGAAACGGAAAAACGACGTTTGCTTCGAACGGAAGTTACAGCCGACGAAATCGCCATGGTAGTCAGCTCCTGGACGGGCGTTCCTGTAACCCGCATGCTCGAGACCGAACGCGCAAAGCTTTTGGTAATGGAAGAGCGTTTGCATCAACGGGTGATCGGTCAAAATAAGGCAGTTGAAGCGATCAGCAACGCCGTTCGACGAAGCCGAAGTGGCTTGCAGGATGCGAACAGACCGATCGGCTCATTCTTGTTCCTCGGACCAACCGGAGTGGGCAAAACAGAACTCTGCAAGGCTTTGGCCGAAGTCATGTTTGATGACGAAACGGCCATGGTTCGTATCGACATGAGCGAATTCATGGAACGCCACACCGTCAGCCGTCTGGTAGGGGCACCTCCTGGTTATGTTGGCTATGAGGAAGGTGGCCAGTTAACCGAAGCGGTCCGTCGACGGCCATACAGCGTTATCTTGCTCGATGAAATCGAAAAGGCACACACGGATGTCTTCAATATCCTTTTGCAACTGCTCGACGATGGCCGACTAACTGACGGTCAAAATCGAACCGTCGACTTTACCAATACGATCGTCGTGATGACGAGCAACATCGGAAGCCAGATGATCCAACGCGTTGCCGAAGAAGGCGGAAGCGAAGAGGAGATGCAACAAGCGGTTCAAGATTCTCTCAAAACCAAATTCCTACCCGAGTTTTTGAATCGCATCGACGAGATGATCATTTTCGAACCGCTTCGTAAAGAGCAGATTCGAAAGATTGTCGTTCTGCAAATTGAAAAGCTGGAACAACAATTGGCGGAAAGCCATTACCGTCTCAATATTTCGGAACGTGCGATCGATGCGATCAGCAACGAAGGGTACGATCCCGTCTACGGAGCGAGACCGTTGAAGCGAGTGATACAGAGAAGACTGCAAAACAAGATCGCAACAGAACTGCTTCGACACGAAGTCAATGACGGTGGTAGTATCCACGTCGACTTTGTCGATGACGCATTTGAGATCAAGTCGTTGCCATAGTATGCGGCTACCCGTCGGGATTAGCCCAAATGGCGTTGAATTAGCAAGCAGTGGAATCTCGTAAGAGTTCCTGAAGTGCCTCAAAATCCAGGAAGTTTTACAACTTTCGCAACGGAGATAGACTTGTTTCTTAGCCGCGATAGCGGCGACATTTTGTAGCCATGGGGCTTGCCCCATGGTCTCTACGTACGATGGATACAAGCGCCGTGAAACGGCGCCACGTTGTGGTGGCGCCGTTTCACGCAACGCTGTTTCGCATTCTGCTCAATGTAAATTGGGCTTTTCTGTAGCGAAAGTCGTCAAGACTTTCGGCTGCATTGCGTAAACCACCGAAACTCTTGACGAGTTTCGCTACAAAATGCGAAACAGCGTAGCGTTTCACGGCGCTTGCATTTTATTTCTGAATGTGGCGACGGTAACCAATGAGCTCAAAACTGCTATAATCTCTCCCGCACCAACCCCATCGCTTAACAAAACTACTCGGAGAGTCTGCCATGAAGTGGAACATTGGAAAACATTTTGCTCTAGCTTTTGTTTCATTGTCGTTGGCGTCAAGCGTTGCAAATGCCGACGACTGGGGGCAATGGCGAGGCCCTCAGCGAGATGGCAAGTCGGCCGAAAAGGGGTTGCTCGCAACGTGGCCAGAAAATGGGCCGAAACTGCTATGGCAGGCCAAGGATATCGGCGACGGCTATTCAACTCCATCGGTGGTTGGTGAACAGCTGTTTGTGATTTCCAATCGAGGAAACGAAAAGGAAGAGGTCATGGCCCTTTCAACAGCCACCGGCAATAAAGTCTGGTCGGCTCCGATCGGGAAAGTCGGAAAGAACCAAGGCCCTCAGTACCCCGGCACGCGAGCTACGCCAACCGTAGTAGGAGATTCGGTTTATGCGCTCGGGTCCGATGGTGATCTTGTTTGCCTCGATATCAAATCTGGACAAAAGAAATGGGCCAAGAATTTGCGTAGCGACTTCGGTGGTGTAGCTGGCATGTGGGCTTATACCGAGTCTCCGCTAATCGATGGCGATCTGCTTATCTGCTCACCAGGTGGCGCAACCGCAACAGTCGTTGCATTGCAAAAAACGACCGGCTCAGTCGTTTGGAAGTCGCCGTTGACCGAAGCCGATGCGGCAAGCTATTCGTCGCCTGTGATCGCTACGATCGACGGCGTGAAACAATACGTTCTTTACCTTGGAAAAGGAATCGTCGGACTTAAAGCCGGTACGGGTGAATTGCTTTGGCGATACACCAAGACATCGGATGCTCAGGCAAATATTGCAACTCCGATCACCAGCGGCAACTTTGTCTACTCCGCTGCAAGTCGTGTCGGTGGTGGACTCGTGCAGGTGACTGGGGCAAAGAGCGAACCTAAAGAACTTTACTTCGCGAAGTCGCTGCCCGCAGGAATGGGCGGCAGCGTTTTGATCGACGGCAATCTCTATGGCTCGATCGGCGAAACGATGGCTTGCGTCGATTTCATGACTGGGACTATCAAGTGGCAGGATCGTGGAATTGGTTCAGCCTCGGTTTGTTTTGCAGATGGGCGACTGTATTTGCATAACCTCAAAAACCAGTTAGCAATGATCGAAGCGTCCGCCAGCGGTTTCAAATTATTGGGAACCGTAACCCCGCCCGGTACCAGCGAACATGGCAATGCCAAGCCATGGACCCATCCTGTGATTTCGAACGGTAAACTTTACGTTCGCGATCAAGGGGACGTTTGGTGCTATGACATCAGGGGTTAAGCACTGCAAAAGTCTTGTCCGGTTCGGGTTTGTCCCGACCGGTCACCGCTTTGGTGTTCTCATGTGTAGCGTGACCAAAATGACGCCTCCTTACTCGTCGCACCGCCAAAGGCGGTGCGACGAGTAAGGAGGCACGCAAGCAGGCGACATGAATGTAGAACACCAAAGCTGCGGACGGAGGGGCAAGCCCCAACCGTCCTGAATTGCTTCACAGCTTTGCCGAAAAGAGGCGAGGGGAACAAGTCATGGGCAGTGACAATCGGCGTTAGCCACGGTTTTCGGGGAATGTCGAGCACCCTGGCAAATCGATCGAGCTTGTTATTGCAATTGTGTCAACGACTCGATCCCGAGCTTCTTCATTTTCTTATAAAGGGTCGTTCGGTTGATACCCAACTGATCTGCCGTTATGTTTCGATTCCAATCGTTGGATTTGAGAACATTCAAAATGATCTGACGTTCAGGGGCTTCGAGGGCTTCGCTTAATGTTTGAGGAACTTCAGTCGCGATTCGGCTTGGGGGCGATTGGACTGAGGCCCTTGTCTCTGCTTCACGAACGCTTGGTTGGGAAGGATTTATCACTCCACCCAATATCGACCTGGGCAACGATTCGCTGTCGATGCTTCGCGACTTGGTCAATAGAACAGCGCGTTGGATTACGTTTTCAAGCTCTCGGATATTACCGGGCCAGCGGTGGGCCTGCATCGCTTTCATGGCGTCGTTGGTGATACGATCCACTTCCCGTCCGAACTCCTTGGCCGCACTTCGAAGAAAGTGTTCTGCGAGCAACGGAATGTCATCTGGCCGCTCGCGAAGCGATGGCAATTCGATATGGATCACGTTGACGCGGTAGAACAAGTCCTGCCGAAAGCGCCCTTCCGCAACGGCGATATCGAGGTTCTCATTCGTTGCCAAAATCGTCCGTGTGTCGACGGAAATCGTCTCGGTACCACCAAGAGGTTCGAATTGTAGTTCCTGCAGAACTCGCAGCAACTTCACTTGTAGCGATTGGCTCGCAGTCCCGATTTCGTCTAGGAAAATCGTCCCGCGATCCGATTGCTGAAACTTGCCCACTTTATTGTGCGTGGCGCCAGTGAAGGCACCAGCCATGTGGCCAAATAATTCGCTTTCAAGCAACGTATCAGGGAGGGCTCCGCAAGCAACTTCCACAAAGGGCGCTTTGCGTCGCGACGATTTTTTATGGATAGCGCGAGCGATCATGCTTTTGCCGGTACCATTCTCGCCGGTAATCAGAATCGAGGCTCGAGAATCGGCCACGTTATCGATCATCTCAAAAATCTTGAGCATTCTGAGATCATGACTGACGATACTCTCAAGGCCAAATCGACGATCGAGCGCTTCTTTAAGGCGTTCGTTCTCTTCGGTCATGTTCTTTTGTTGCAGAGCCCGTGTGATGGCGGTTTGAAGCTCGTCATCGATAATAGGCTTCGTCAAGAGTTCGAAGGCGCCGGCGGCAATCGACTCGCGGGCTGCATCCGGACCAGCGTAGCCAGTCATCATAAGGACCGGCAATTGAGGAAAACGTTTTTGAACTTTTCGAAGCAAAGCAATTCCATCGCCATCGTCGAAACGAACATCGCACAAAAGCAAATCGAAGGTCTCTTTGGCCAATATCTTGGTTGTTTGCTCGATGCTGTTGGCTGTTTGAACCGCGTAGCCTTCGCCGGAAAGCCATTCCGCCATGGACTGCAAGAGCCATTGATCGTCATCCGCGATGAGGAGTCGAGCCTTTAGCTCATTCTTTGCGTTGTGATTTGCCATAACTGGAATCGTGACTGGAAGAGTCTGAGGATAGGTAAAGCTGTGTCCTTTGCCGCACTTCGGAAACATAGGTTGACTTTTCGCAACATGCTGTGCAAACGCCACGATTCTTGAGACAGTACCCTTTCTTTGCCGAAAGCAGATCGAATCGATGGTAAAATCGTTAAAATCAGCCCTTAAGAGCAAGACGTTGCGGGTTCTTAGGAATATCCTGGAGTGGTTCCGTTTGATGCCTTTAGGAGGATTTTCATTTTGCACTCACGAGTTTGGCAGCGTTTGGTCCAGCAAATCAAGATGCCTGAGCACCAATGGGCAGTTTGGATTTTCGGTACACTCGCGGGCGTTCTCATCCCAATCCTGCTGGTGCTAGGGGGTTGGTTGATTCAATTGCTGCTAGCAGGTCAAGTCTCGATGACCGAAGGCAAGACGGTCGCAAACTTGCCGGCACAGCTATCCGTCGGAAGATTCTTTACGTTGAACTCTTCTTGGCTTAATGCGGGAGGAAGCATTCTGCGAGGCGTTTTCGGCATTGTCGTTTTGCTCGTTATTGTAATAGCGATCGAGTGCATCGCGCTGCTCACCTCGTATCGTGCCGCACTGCACACCGCTCTCGATATCACTGTTGAACTGCAGAGAAAACTCTTTGGCAAATCCGGTGCGCTCGCGATGGAACAAGGGCTGTCTGGCCAACAGGACGCGATGCACGAAATGCTCTTCGTGCACGTGCCTACGATTCGAGAATCAATGAGTCAGTGGTTTCGAGTTCTCCCTAGGCACATCATCCAAGCGAGTTTGCTATTGATGTTGGCAGCTTCGATCCATCTTTGGATTACGCTACTGGCGTTGATCTGCACGATGTTCGTTTGGGTTCTGTTTGCTAGCTTGGAGTCGACGCGAAGAAAAAGGCGACCCGTGCTTTTTGAACGAGCTCGAGCAGCCAGTGAACAACTTTCCTATTTGTGCAATACGGCTCCCTTGTTGGCGTTTGTACACGACCAAGAGGATACGAAACTTAGCTACGAAGCTCACTTGAATTCGTATCGATCAGCACAGTTGCAGCTGGCCGATGGAGGAACTTGGAAATCACCAGTCATGTTGTCGACCTCCGCTGCGCTCGGCGCGTTCTTGATGATTGTTGTTTCCATTCGTTTTCTCGACGAATCGTCGAGCCTACATTTTGGCGAGATTTTGGTGCTGTGCAGTTCGATCACGCTTGCTGTAGCCGGCGTACAGCGTTTGCACCGCGCATACCAACGCTACAAAGCGGCGGAACCAGCCGCTGAACGCCTCTCGTCCTACCTTGAGCAAACCACTCCAGACGTAAGTCAAGAAAACCGAATTGTCCCAACGAAGATTTTGCAAAGTATTGTTTTGGATCACGTGACGATTAAGAACAGTTCCGGTCAAAAACTTCTTGAAGACATTTCGACAACGATTAGGCCAGGGCAATTGACAGCAGTCGTTGCTAGCCAAAGCGTTCAAGCCAGCGCGTTCGCGGAATTGATCTTTGGATTTGGACGTCCGGCAAGCGGACGAATCTTGGTAGATGGAGTGGACTCGACCGATCTCGATCCTTCTGCGATTCGAAATCTCTCATTGTGGGCCACGGCTCGCGGCCCCTTGGTACACGGAACAGTGGAAGACAACCTGTGGTCCGTTGTTTCACCCGACGCCACCGTGGATCTGATGAGCATTGCCAAAAGAGTGCATGTTTCCGACGCCATTTCGAACTTGCCAGACGGCCTTGCAACCTTGGTTACGCCGGATGAAGATCGCTTGCTTCCAGACGCTTTGTTTCGCATCGGACTAGCAAGGGCCCTCGTCAAGAAACGCAGTCTCATCGTTGCCCAAGAACCCAGCGCGCGAGTCAAGCCGACTACCGAATCCGAAACGCTGGATTCGATTCTGCAACTCAAATCGGAAAGCACTTTATTGGTTGTGCTGACGCAGCGTTTGTCAACGTTGCGTGCAGCCGATCAAATCATCGTTATCCATGAACACAAAGTTGCTGGTGTCGGCAACCATGCGCAGTTGCTAGAGCAAAGCGAGATCTACCGGCATCTAAACTACATGCAGTTCTCTCCGTTTCTCGAAAGCAAACACTAAACCGCACATCGTCTATAGGTGTACCGTTGGGTCACTCTTGCCGAGAGTGACGCTGCTCTGTACTTTTTGAGCCTGAGGCTCAACATGTTCTCGATGGATAAATTGCAGCCTGAAGTTCTCCTGAGGCAAGATCTCGGCATTCGCCAGCAGTCACTACTGAACCGCAGTCAACACTTGGTCGCAGATTGCAGCTATCCGCTTGGACACACGTTGTACTTTGTCCGAGTTGGTCAGATCGATGCTTCCTGCTTTATTCCAGAGTACCCACTGGAAAAGAGAAAGTCCAAGTGACACTTTATGAAGCATCTTGCATTCTTCGAGAGACTCTATTGCATGGTCGGTATGCGATTGAGTGTACGCGCCATAGGCATCGTTCCAAAGTTCTTCGTCACTATCGTCACCCGAGAAGACGGTACGATCGCCATCCCTATAGGATAGACTCCCAAAAAGCCTAACAAAATCGAGCCCGGGCCAGTCAAGTCGGGCTGCCCCTAAGTCTACGATCGATGAAAAATACTGTCGCTCGTCAACCAGGATATTTTCGAACCAAAGATCGCGAACGATCCAATGGCATTCGCGATTCTGCGACTCGCATATGGTTAGAAAACGAAGCCAACTTGGCTGCCGCTCCAGCACGATTGCCAAACAGTGTTTTACCTTCTCTAGCAACAGATTGTTTGCGAAAAATTCGGTTGGATCGCAGGCCGCCAACAAGCGATAGTCCATCGTTTTCAGAAGCTCCAATCGCTCTCGAAGCGAATTGGATCGCATCATTTGCTTGGGAACGGGTGAGCCTGAGGCTTGCAACACTTGGATTGAATTCGAATGGAGTCGCCCCAGTATGGTGGCAAGATGCTGAACCGTTGATTTGGAAACACCTTTGGCTTCGACTGGTTTCCCCTCAACCCATTCGCAAAGCGTCCACAGCTTGTTTGCATACGGCAGCAGTAATCCAAAGGATGTATCCATTGAATACCATTCCACGATTTTGGGAAACGGCATTGGGTTGGAGGCTCCGACATGGGATAAACTGTTCGTTTCGCCCGCAAACGAATTGTTGGTGCTCGACCAAAACTCGACTTTTGAGGGTGTGTCAAATCGATTCGGCCAACTACGGATGGCAAACACACCAGCCTCTGTTGCAAGTCGGTAGATAGCGGAGTCACTAAAACCATTCGACCGCCAAGAAGTACACTCCACTTCGCCGGCGTTGACTGGGAAGTGAGAGTGCTGGATCAACGCCGCTCGTTTGACAGAATCCAACGCCGTTCGAGATAACGTATCAAGCGAGTCTTTGTTAAGCATTGTGAGGTTTCGGTTTTGAATCGGATGCAGGACATGACTTGACTCGAACGGATGAGCTAAGTCACCCAATGCGAGCCAATCAAACGAACTAAACCGGAATGGTTGGTCTTCTGAATCGCCGAATTCTACTTCATTGCAAATAGAGGAACACTAATCTTCGCTCATTAACCGTTATTCGGGAACGCTGAGAAGCACTTTGTAGCGAAACTCGTCAAGAGTTTCGGTGGTTTATGCAATGCAGCCGAAAGTTTTGACGACTTTCGCTACAAAAATGTTTGTTTTAGCAGCGGAAAATGCTTCACCGCACACTTGGAGATCGCTTAGCCAAATCCGTGTCCGTCGCTTCACTCGATTGCGCCCAACACCTGCTTTAGGATGGCTTGCGTGTTATCGGACGCCGACTCCGAGAGCCATCGTTCCGTTATGGCTTGAACCCAATCGGGTTTGGATTTGCTAGCGTCGACGATCCAATTGCCAACGGCAATCTGCACGTACTCTGAATCGTCCGCAGAAAGCGGCTCTAAAATAGGGAGCCCGAGTTCCGGCTGATCTTGGAGAATCGGAATGGGCGAACACCCAACGCCACTGGGGCGTGTTACTTCAACCGCAAGCCTGCGAAGCCGCTCGTTTCTGCTCCCTGTCCAAGGGACTAAACAACAGATTGCCGATAATGGATCGCGAATAACATCGGCTCTTAATGCTAGCCATGCGATTTCTCGAAGACCTGGGTGCTCGTCGTCAGCGAAAGTTTTCATCCAAGCCAGCTTGCGAGCGAATGGGATGCTATCTGTCAAACCGACGATGATCGCTGCCCATTCGCGAACAATATTGTTGGAATGTGCTGCGAGAAGACGCCATACATCATCGCCGATCTTGATCCGAGTCGAGAGCCAATTGGCGATGAGGAAGGACTGCTTCAGTCCGGACTGTGTTTTGGTTTCGTCAGTCCATAGGGAATCAAGGCCCAAGTCGTCGTGGAGATTCAATTGCTCCAGAATTGCGGCAAGCAACTTCTGCCGATCAGTCTTCAACCAGTCAGCCATTTGATCCGCTTTTTCCATGGACTCTGCTTCGCAAACCTTTACGACCAATGGGGCAGGGAGGGCCTCGCTTTCGGACCACGCGCGTTTCTAGTATGCGACGAGCGCTTTGTTCTTAGCCGCGATAGCGGCGACAATTTGTAGCCGTGGGGCTTGCCCCACGGTCTCAAGGGAGGATAAATACGAGAGAGTCTTGGTCTTTGAACTCGCGGACTCCGTCGAGATGGTGATGTTTCCATTGGAAGTTTCGAGGTCTAAGGAGCTAGCTGGTATTGGTCCGTTTGCTTTACCGAAAAGCACTCCCGCGACATGAGTCTTTGAATTCTTGGTCAAATCGGCGTCGGCTTCATTGAATTGGATAGAGCCATTCGAAGTGCTTGCGTCAAGTTTGATTGGGCTGCGGTCGGAAAAGCTGACTTTGATTTGGCCATTGCTCGTCTCCAATTTGCATTTCCCCTCGAGCGAACAGTTGGTCATTTCAACAACTCCGTTACTTGAACTTGCCTGAATATTGCCGGCCGAGTTTTCAACAATAATCTTCCCGTTGCTGGTCGAAAGTTGAAGCGAGCCGGCTGCTTCTCTGACTTCGATTTTTCCGTTGGAAGTATGGATGCTAACAGGTCCGCGACTTTGAGTGGTCGAGACCGCCCCGTTCGAAGTCGACAGTATCAATGGCCAGCTTGCGGGTACCTTCAGCTCCAAGCTAACCGAATCCGAGTACATGAGAGTTTGATTGCGACGCTTGCAAGCGATTGTCAATGTGGAAGCGGTTGTATCGATGACGGGCGTTAGTGAGTCCAGCGCGGCGTCTGCTTCTTCCTGAGTGTAACCATGGCTCTTGATGTGAGCGACCAATGCCACCTCCGATTGGTCCGTTGGGGTTACGGTAATGCTGCCGTTGAATGTTTCGGCATTTACGTTGACCTGAGAATTGATCGGAATGACCTTTTGATAATCTCGTTTCGCAGAAAATTGCGGCATATTGCAACCAGAAAGGATCGCAAGACCGAATGAAGCCATCGCAAAAGTGGTAGCAAGCGTTTTCATGATTTGGAAGTGGATTAGAGGTGATGATTCAAAGGCATCGACGGTTGCGGTTAGTTCGCAGGTTGAGAAGGATTATTGGAGAGTTCTTCACGATTTTTGTGTTGTGAAAACGAAAACGACCTGGGATTTAGTTGGGAAAACTCTAAACTGAGCAACGGTTTTGCTCTGGACCTCGCATCTTCATTCTAGCCCACCCTATTCTAAATGACCGAACCCACGTTCAAAAAGTATACCGATCTGATCGACGAAAAAACGAACCTTGTTGGCATGATGGCAGAACAGGGGCAAGAGGTTGGGCTCTGGCTTGGGACCATTTCCGAATCGGATTCTTTGATTGTGCACGCACCGTATACGTGGACTTTGAAAGAAGTTGTCAATCACTTGTCGGATTGCGAACGCGTTTTTGCTTACCGTGCACTTTGGGTTGCCCGAGGTGGTGACATGCCACTCATCCCGTTTGACGAAGATGAGTTTTCTCGCCGGTCTAAAGCCAAAGAGTTTGCGATCACTTCCTTGACTGCAGAGTTTCAGGCGGTGAGGTCGTCGTCGTTGGCTCTATTTCAAAATCTACCTGAGGATGCTTGGGGAGCTATGGGGCAGGTCATGGGGCATGAGGTAACGGTTCACAAACTTGCGACGATTTTGGTTGGGCATGTCGCTCACCATTGGCGCATCGTCAGGAAACGTTTTGGTCTCGACGTTTGAATTCTTATTATTCGGACCACACGGCAAATTCATTACCGCTCGGATCAAGGAACTGGAATCTTCGTCCTCCAGGAAACGAAGATATCGGCTTGATTATCTTGCCACCTTCATTCTCAACGGCTTCCTGTCTAAATCAGCAGTGAACTACTCGCGACACTCTCTATCGTTTCGCAAGCCTGCGCAATTTGCTGCGAGGAAACATCAAGGTGAGTCACTAACCTGACGCTTTGCGGCCCAAAAGGCAACGACAGTACGCCCGCTTTTTTAAGCGACTCGGAGAATTGCGATGCCGTCCCCCATTCCTTGTCTACATGAAAGATCACAATGTTGGTATCGGGCTCTTTGTCGCTCAGTCGAAGCGACTTGCATTTGCTTACCGCTTGAGCTAGCTGTCGAGCATTGGCGTGGTCGTCCGCCAGGCGATCCATCTGATGGTGGAGAGCGTAGATTGCGCCCGCTGCAAGGATTCCGATCTGCCTCATGCCTCCACCAAATAGCTTTCTCGCACGTCGGGCTTTCGCGACGAAGTCTCGAGAGCCAGCCAAGCATGAGCCGACGGGAGCACCGAGTCCTTTGCTGAAGCAGACGCTAACGGACTCAAAAGGTTCTGAGAAAGATTGCAAAGAAACGCCGGTTGCAACTGACGCGTTAAAAAGTCGCGCACCATCCAAGTGTGTTTTCAGGCCTTGCGAGTGAGCCCAGTCGCACAAAGCTTCGATCCGCGCAAGCGAGTAGATCTTGCCCGCTCCCCTATTGTGTGTGTTTTCCAGGCAGAGCAATTTGGTTCGAACCGTGTGTTCATTTTCAGGACGAACGGTTCCGTACATTTGGTCTAAATCCAGCAAACCATTCTGACCTTCGATCGTCTTGGCCACCAGACCACTCAATTGTGCAAAGGCACCCTGCTCGTAGTTGTAGATATGGCAACCCGACTCGCACAGGAATTCGTCGCCAGGTACGCAGTGGACACGCAAGGCGATTTGGTTGGTCATCGTTCCGCTGGGCATGAAGATGGCTGTTTCCTTGCCCAACAATCGAGCGACATACTCCTGCAATTCAACCACGGTAGGATCGATGTCGATTACGTCGTCGCCGACCGGCGCGTTCAACATGGCTTCACGCATTCCAGGCGTTGGCTTAGTAACGGTATCGCTGCGAAGATCTATGATTTGCATGGTTTCCTATGTTTTGTGGGCCCAATTCCCAGACTCCGAGATGGAATCGGCTGTTGCGGGCTGTTGGTGATGCAGTGAGAAGCTTACTATAGTCTTTGCTCAGGCGGGCAAAAACCCTCAAAAACCATCTCCGCAACAGGACAAAATATGAAGAACGCTTCCATCCAATCCCTGATCGACACGGGGACCAATTTGTATCTTGACTCGATCGATCCAACGTTGGTGGCTCAAAACCTGGAATGGGGAGCCGTCGGAGCAACCAGCAACCCCATCATTATTTCAGGTCTGATTCGTACCGGGCGGTTTGACAAGTCCATCGTCGATTACCTAGGACGCGGGCAAGATGACTCGGCGGTTTGTTGGAGTATGACCAATGACCTAGTCAGCGACGCCCAAAAAGAATTCCATCCCGTCTGGGAACGGACCAAAGGAAATGCCGGTTGGGTCAGCTTCGAACTCGATCCGCTCTTGGAAGATCCTATAGTAAACTTGCCTCACGCGGAACGCGTCGCCCAGTACATTTCCCTCGGAAAGAAATGGGCCGCTGGACACGACAATCGCATGATCAAAGTTCCGGCTACCCCTGCCGGACTGGATGCCTTGGAAGAATTGGCCGCGGCTGGAGTCACTCTCAACGTCACCTTGATCTTCACGATGCGCCAGTATGACCTCGCACGCGATGCCGTCTGGCGCGGAGCTCAACGTCGCAATTCACTGGAATCCTTTAAAAGCGTGTTTAGCATCTTCGTTTCCCGCATCGATCAATATACAGCCGACAATTGCAAGCAACTGTCGGCCGAAGCGCAAGGTCAGTACGGAATCCTCAATGCAAAACGGATTTGGACTGCCAACCAAAACTTTTGGAAAGAACACGCGACGCCACTTCAACAAGAAATCATCTTTGCAAGCACCGGCACCAAAAACGCAGCCGATGCGCCATGGAAGTATGTGTCTGCGTTGGCGGGTTCCGATATCCAAACCAATCCGCCCGACACGAACGCCGCTGTCGCCGCTAGCAATCAAAGCTTCACGCGTCAGGTCGATACGATGGTCAGCGAGTCCATTGCGAAAGAGCTGGACGCTGCGGTCAACGTTCCGGACTTGGAAAAGACCTTGATGGAACAAGGAGTTGCCAAGTTTGTAGCTCCTCAGAAACAACTGCTCCAAACCATTCAAGAAAAACGTGCGAGCCTAACCAAGTAGCAGGCCCATTCCATATGCCTTCCGCCGGGCTTCGCAACAGTTCATTACTAGGGAGGGTGAGGCTCCGCCGAACCATAACGTCACCGGCTCGGCAGGCGCCTCGCCCTCCCATGATACGCTAAATCATCTCCCATCCTCTTAAAACAAGGTCCTGAATTGCACCCGGTCTTATCTCGAGCGTTGTTCGCTCCCACGTTTACATGGAACTACATGTTGGGCAGAGTCCTGAAGGTCCGGAATTGGTGGGATGAAGTCGACCCGGCCATCATTTTGGGAGCCATGCCATTACGATCGGACGCCAAGCCGCTCCACGCTTTGGGTGTACGAGGCGTTATCAACATGTGCCAGGAATACGCTGGACCAAAGTCAGAGTACCAACGACTCGGTATCGATCAGCTTTGGCTGCCTACGGTCGATTTCAATCCGCCAACCCTCGGAGATGTTAGTCGCGGCGTCGATTTCATCAGGAAGCATTCGCTACTCGGCGAAAAGGTCTACGTGCACTGCAAAGCGGGACGAGCGCGAAGCGCTACTGTGGTCATTTGCTGGTTGGTGCGCCACCGATCCATGGAGTTGCATGATGCACAATCACATCTGCTTCGCAAACGTCCACATGTCAATGCAAAGCTCGTCGAGCGAGCGGTCGTTCGCCAATACTGCGAACAACCGTGCAAGCTGGGTTTGATCGAATAGATGCAAACGTTAAAAACCAATTATCGTTTGCTCGACTTCGGGATGGGACGAAAATTAGAGCAGTTCGGCAAATTCATCGTAGACCGCCCTTGCCCAGGTGCTGCCAGCGCAAAGAAATCTCCAAACCTATGGGATCAAACGGACCTTTCGTATGGCCTCAAGGCTGAGGACCATTGGCATGCTCACCAAAGACAAACAAGTCGAGCGATTCCATCTGCTGGAGAATGGTTCTGCGAATGCGATGGAGTTCGGATGTCGCTCAAACCTACCCCCGCGGGTCAAGTTGGCGTGTTCCCCGAGCATTGGTCGCATTGGTCTTGGCTGTTCGAGAGGCTTGCCATCGATGTGCAAACTCCTGAAATGCGACCACGCGTGCTCAGTCTCTTCGCTTACACGGGTGCGACGACTCTGGCACTTGCCAAAGCAGGGTGCGCGGTAACGCACGTCGATGCGTCCAAGCCGACGGTTGCATGGGCTCGAGAAAACTGTGCCCACTCCCTGTTAGGCGAATCATCTATCCGCTGGATTGTGGATGATGCGGCCACCTTTGTGAAACGCGAAATTCGACGCAATTCTCAATACGAAGCGATCATCCTCGATCCACCGACGTACGGCCACGGTTCCAAGGGCACACGTTGGGAGATCCATCGCCATCTCATGCCGTTGTTAAACGATTGCTGGCAACTATTATCGGAGCATCGCAAGGCAATATTGCTTTGCGGCCACTCTTCCCACATCGCAATTCGAGATATCAACGCAGAGCTTGCAGAGAAGTATGGTGCCAAGGCAGTCTCAAACTGTGAGATTCATCAAGCCAATCTGATAGACGCAGTTGGCCGCAAGCTCGATTGCGGCTTCGCAGCACGTTACTCGCTTTAGAAACTAATATTTTTCATTCGGATGCATTGATTCGGCAACTTTTGGCACTAGCACTGGCCCCATCATACCCTTTACTTTCTCAATCGTAAGCATTGCGCTTTGAGTGCTCAACATGAGCGGACGTAGCTGACGAATGATCTGGTCCGAGTCTCTCGGTTCGACCAAGAACTCGCAAAATGCGCGCGGTGGCTTGGGGTCAGTCAGGTAAGACTCGAGTGGAGTAAATCGAAGAACTTGCCCAGTTTGAATGGAATCCAGTATCGATTGAAATGCACTTTCAGCCGCCAGTGGGATTTCGATACGGACTCGATTGAACGTCGCTAATAGATCCAATCGACGTGCTGCAAGAGCATCTCGGCCCATCTGACGGTGCGAATCAAGACCACGCAATTCCAGCTTCAACCCCTCCCCTTCGAAGTCTGACTGAAGTTCATGTAGTTTTTCCATAACCGTATGATCGACAAATTTGGTTTCAGAGAAATCGATGATGATGTTCGAGTGCTGGACTAGACCAAGGTATTCGATTTGTTGCCGGAATGGAATCCAATTCGAAAAAACAGCAGACCGATTCGCATGGATTAAGCTGGAACCATCTGGAAGTGTCTCGATGTCAAGATACCTTTTGAAAAGAGAATTGATGGGCACGCCATTGGCCACGTGAATCACGAATTTGAGTGCAATACCTAAGAGGATTCCGATGAGTAAATCGGTTGCTAGTACCGCAATCATGGTAAAGACGAATACAGCAAGTTGTTCCTTGCCTGTCCTAAATACTTTGATAAATTCATTGGGAGAAGCCAGTCTAAAACCGGTGAATACCAACATGGCAGCCAAGGCGGAATTTGGTATCAGGTGTATCACTCTGCCAAGAAATGCAATACTAAAAAGAAGAAACACGCCGTGCCAGAAATTCCCAAACCGGGTCTTTGCACCGTTGTCAATGTTTGCTTTGCTGCGAACGATTTCGGAAATCATCGGCAATCCGCCGATACACGATGCAACCGTGTTGCTAACGCCAATAGCCAACAAATCTCGATTCATATTCGTCTTGCGACGATAGGGATCCAGCATGTCGATTGCTTTTGCACTAAGAATCGATTCCAGCGTCCCAATCAAGACGTAGAGCAGCACCCATTTCCATGCCACACCGTATGTCAATGCATTAAAGTCTGGAAACGCAATTGTCTTCGTAATGTCATACGGGACAGTAACCAACGCGCTCTCTTTCATTTCGTAAGTAGAGCCCAAAAAGGAATATTCGCGCGGGTCACCAAACCCCAAGTAGTACGCTAGTGGTATCGCAATCAATAGAACGATCATAGGTGCGGGTAGTCGCTTTGTTAACGCACTTCCGAAAAATGCCAGCCCAAAGAGCAATACCAGACTCAGCAAACCCACTATGGTTATGATCGGATTCAAATTGGCAATAGAATGTGGTATTTCTGCCAGCAGATGCAGCGGTTCTTTACCATGCGGTACAACGCCTAGCAATTGATGCACTTGTTTGGAGATAATGATAACGCCGATCGCCGCGAGCATTCCGTGCACCACAGCGAGTGGGAAGAACTCGCTTATGAATCCACTCTTCAAAAAGCCAAGCATGATTTGGAATAGCCCCGCAACAAATCCTATTGCAAGTGCGGCGGCATAGGCTTTCTCAGGTCCCATTACAGTGGACATTTCCTGGAAAGCGCCAGCCATGATCATGATCAAGCCAGCTGCCGGCCCCTTGATAGTCAGCTCACTATTGCTAATCCAAGGGGCAATTAAGCCTCCGCAGATAGCCGTCAGTACTCCGGCAATGGGAGGGAATCCTGCTGCCGATGAAATTGCTAAACACAAAGGCAATGCAATCAAAAAAACGAACAAACCGCTGACAAAGTCGTTTCGCCAATACTTCGTAAAGCCAGAAAGATTGCCGACAGGAACCGGTTCGGACGAATTTGCTTGTGCAATCGTTGCCATAGTGAACTTTTGTTTCGATGTTTTTTGCGAAATGCCTAATCCAAACGCGAAGTGAATCCGCGTATCCAAAACATAACTATATCTCCAAATAAACGGCAGGAATACACTCAAAGTAGAATCAAAACCACTCCCTAACAAGTTTGTCACTTATGCAACTTTTCCCATCAAGTCTTGGGCTAGGGACCAAATTGGTTACACTATTCGAAGGCAATGAAACCTAACGATTCGGTAATCCTTGCCGGTACGAGATTTTGCATCAAAGGAGTGGTCAGTGGCTCGCAACGAACAACTCATTCGACAACATAAAATCATTCAAATCCTTGAGCGACGACGGTACGGGGCAACTCTGGAGGATCTCCGAGATTCCGTTGTCCAGGAACTTGGAATCGGCACGCTCCACGTCCGTAGCATTCGCCGAGACATCGAAGCTCTTCAAGCCGCCGGGATGGCCATCGTCACTGAGGAAACGCAAACCGGTAAAGTTTGGAAGATGAGCCGAGTCGAAAAAGGGCTCCACAAAATCGCGATCACGGCCAGCGAACTCATCGCTCTCTCAATGGGACGCGATCTGCTGCTGCCTCTGGTAGGAACTCAATTTTGGCAAGGCATCGAGGGGTTCTGGAACAAAGTCCGCGAGCAATTACCAACCGGCGTATGGGACCACTATCAACGCTATCGCAAAACCTTGCGAGTCTTAGGCGTTCCTGCCAAGACGTACGAAAAACAACAAGGCATTCTCAGAACCATCAATCGCTCGATCCAAGAACATCGCAAATTGGAAATCGAATACGAGTCGATTGGCAAGCCACCTTCGACCCGTTGCCTTGAACCCTACGGTCTAGTGATCTACCAAAGCAGCATCTATGTCGTAGCCATCGAATCTGGCAAAAACGAAGATGCCGAACCGGACGAACGACTTCGGCACTGGAAACTAGACCGCTTTACCAAAGCGACCGCACTCGACGAATGGTTCAAGGCCGACGACGACATCGACTTGGAGCACCACCTCGGGAAAAGTGTCGGCATTTTCAGTGGCGGCGAAAAGCCAGTCACTTATACGATCAAACTGTCTCGCAACGCGGCTCGTTGGATTCAAGAAGAACCCTGGCATGCCGAACAGAAACTTGAATTCGATGCGGACGGCTCCTGCATCATGAAGGTGCCAGCATATCATCCGATGGAAATCATCCCTAACGTCCTCAAACTTGGTAACGAAGCAGTGCTATTGGAACCAGCCGTTGGTCGCAAAGAGATCAAAAAGATCATTCAGCAACTAGCCAATGATTATGCGTAGGAGGCCAAGCAGGCCGAAATCTACCAATTAGCGGTTGAGCGTTAGCCCCGGTTGCCCTCGTTCCAAGGCTCCGCGTTGGAACGCTCTGTTTTCGAGGCTCCGCCTCGCGTTGCTATCGAGTAGTGAACTCAGGAGGCGGGAGCCCACCGCTGTAAACATCTTTGCAAAGTCAATTCCATTGAAAACCTTAGGGAGGGCGAGGCTCCTGCCGAGCCAACGGTGCAAAGGTTTGACAGGAGCCTCACCCTCCCGAGCAATGAATGACTTAGGTAAACTCGTTGGAAACATGTTTACAGCGGTGGGCGGGAGCCTCCAATGCATTGCGTTCCCAGGCGGAGCCTGGGAACGAGTTTGACAAACCCGTGGACCGGTGGCTGATGACAGCCATTAGGCTGGCACCGCATGCAGAGATGTGCCGCCCTATGGGCAGTAGTACCTATCAACGCTTCCCGTAATAAGGTGCCGTTGTTCCACTTCCCCTCAGCACCTTCTCCGTTTTGTTGTTGGATCGAGACGCTTCAATGAGCGTCGCGAACGGATCGCCGTTATAGCAAACCTCCCCAAAAAACGTGAACACGGATGAGTCGACGTTCACGAACATAGGACCAAGCTTGCCCGCTGTAGTGGTATAGCTAAAGCCGCCTAGGATTTCGCTATTGCCTCTACCTCGTGTCTCCAACAGCGTGCCGCCGCGCTCCGTCTTATAACCGAGAACCCAGAGGTCGCTTTGATCGTTAAGGATATGTGTCCCCTCGTTCTCGACGTTGAGCTGCCGTGCCCAGACCTTTTGATTTTTGAGCTTGAGATCGTTAGTTACAAAGTCTTCCAAAAACAATTCACCGCCAGCTGATCGATCGCGCATCGTCAAGTCGCAATCCGAGACGCTGCGAAGGACGAGCGCGCGAGACGAGTCAATCTCGATGCCACCGTGAATCGCCGAGAAGTGTTCGATGGTCAACGAGTCCGATTCCATACCGACGATTCGAAAGTCAGGATGGACCTTCCCAAAGTAGTCAATCGATCCACCTGCTCCAAGCATGCGTCGGACTTTGCCACGTATGAAAACGGTCTTTGTGAGCGCGTACGACCCAGGGAAAAAAACGGTGGACGCGCCGGAGTCCATGGCTTTCTGTATCGCGATCGAGGAGTCGGATAGTCCAGTCGGATCTGCGCCGAAATCATCGACGTTCGCCCATTTTTCAGCCTTCTCGAGATGGGTTGCGGGCGGCTCCTTGATCGTCAATCGCAAGGAACCGGGCCTCGAATCGGAAAGCTTCGTCGCTTCATGCGAGCAGTATTCGTCGATGTTCGGGCCTCGGCTTCCGGGCTTATCTTCCCCTACGATTCTGGCGGCGGCAGCGGAGTCGGGTGAGGCGACATCGCCGAGAGCTCGCCCATAGTCACTTGTCGATACGTTGCGCAGAAACATTCGGCCACCATTGAAGTTGACGATGGCGGGAACACTGCTGGCCGCCCCTGTTCCTTTTAAATTTGCGTCGAGCATGCAGCATGAGCCATAGCTTTGGATGACAGGGACCGAGTTTTCGCTGAACAGGCTGCGTATGCTGATCGCTTGTCCTTCATTGGTGATACCAAACTGTGTCTGACCCCGGAGCGTAATGTGCTCAAAAGTTTGGCCGTTGACAGCGCGTGATGTGCTAATGCCGCGATGAAAGCCGACCACTTCGCAGTTGCTGACCAGCAGAGGGCCGTTCATGTCGCGATGACCAAAATCGAGGCCAACGAGCCCGCTTCCAGGACCAGCGAGAAACCGACAGTTGCGCACGGCGCCTGAGTTGTTGGAATAGAATTGCAGTCCAATAGCGCCAGCGTTGTTTTCTCCGACATCGAAAGTCAGGTCTTGGACATAGTTGTGAAACCAATCTGCGGACCCGAACCCACCGCACCACATCATGCTTGACGCCATGGCGGGATTGTCGAAGACGCCATCTTTCAGCCGAATGACGGTCTTCAACCCGTTTTCTCCTTGGAGCCAATTCATTCCCCAAGCCTCTTCGCCTTTGGCGTTCTTTTTCGACCATAAGAGAGTCTTGGAAATCAGGTACGTGCCATTCGGGAAGTACAGAATCTTGTGAGCTCCCATGACATCCGTAAGAGCTTTTTGGAGCGAATCGGTATTGTCTGTCTTGCCGTCGCCCCTAGCAAAATAAGGTGCTTTGGTTACGTCGATCACAGCGGATGTCGATGGGAATCGCACGCTGACTGCTTCGTCGAGCATCGCACCCACAGGTCGATCGCTTCCCATCAATCGCAGCGGAAAAAGCAATACACCTACGGATAGCAGAAGTAGACGATGCATATGGTATGGACCTTTTGGAACTGCGCTATTGTATGTTATTTAGGCATTTGTGATTTGTTCTGTGACGGGGGGATAGGCCGGCTGAAGCCGGTAGACCAGCGTTTTTATTTCAAATGCTCGCGGAGGAAATCGAAAGTTCCTTTGCCGTTGATGGTGTGTGGGCCTGAAAACCATTCGATGCGGCACCGATCGGTTAGTCCAAGCCGCGCCGAATAGAGTCGATTGACTTTGGCGAATTCGAGTCCTACCCGCTCGTCCGGCGCTACGCCGTCAAAGTGCCCTCGTTCGACCATGAACGGGCGAGGGGCTATGAACGCAGCCATCTCGGCGTAATTGAAATGGTTGCCCAAGCCAAATTCAAAGATCTCGTACTCGTTCGTCCAGACGTAACTGTACGGGCTATTGGTGCTGGCGTTCTTCCACACCCAGTCATTAAAATCCGCCGAGCAAATGGACAAACAATATTCCGGGACCAAGGCCGGGATCCGCATGGCACTCTTTCCACCATAGGAAAGGCCATAGAACGCAATTCTCTTTGGATCAATTTCTTGGCGTTGGCCGAGCCATCTCACAATTTGCTTGTGCTGGGCAACAATCGTTGAGAACAAGGTTTTGCCAAGCGGATTGCTTTTGCGTTGCAACGTACGAAAACGATCTTGAAACAAATACAAATTCTGTGGAGCAAATACCACGTAACCTTGCTCCACCAACTGCTTGGAAACATCGTGGTACGCAGGATGATCCCCGACGATTGTGTCGCTCGGTCGCCCCTCGAGGCCGTGCTGAAAAACAACGCATGGACGATTCTCGATGGGCTTCTCATCGCGTGGGATGAGCAAGGTCCCGTAAGCGATCACATCCTCATGAACGTCTAGCACAACTTCATAGCCTAGCCATTTTGGTTCGTCGTAGATCAAACGCGTTCGAGGATTGAGCGGAGCCGCTTCCCACTCCCAGTCTCCGACCGTTTCGCCACGAAAGGCCTCGAAGAAGGGCTTGATCGAACTGGCAAAGCTGTCCGGTGTATTGGTATCGAGCTTACTCCAATAGCGATCTCGCTCCGTTGCACTCCCCTCGAGGATCACCTCCTGAAACCGATTCCATTTCGAAAGAGTTTCTAAACGTCTAGCTGATCCTGATGCGATATATTCCGCTTTCCAGTTCGACAACGGTTGCTTATCCCTAGAATCTGCCCTCGGCTTTACACCGAGAGCACCCAAGGCGACCTGAATCGCTTGCGAACTGGTCCCAGCTTTTTTTTCGTTTGAATCAGGCTTAACGAGTTGGACTTTCTTGCTGAGCAGCCAGGGGTCAAGCAGCTTAACGGCATGACGCCATTCTGATTCCGCTTGCCCAGCCGAGGGTCCACTCAACGTTCCTGGAGCGCCACCGTCGCCGGCGATTGTCACTTCTGGGCCCAGCATCGTATCAATGATCAAAGTTCTTGGAGCGACGAGTGCAGCAAGTTGCGCATCGCCAAAACGGTTCAAAAGTCCATGAACATTACGATGGATCGGTTCAGACCAAATTTGTTCGCGTGGTCCAAAGTGGCCGGAGACGCATGCGACTTGAAAGCGAGTGTCGACCGCGGCTGCATAGAGCGCAAGACAACCTCCTTCTCCCCATCCAGCGACCAAGTTGGGATGATCGCCATAGGTCTTTTGTAGGGCATCGACGGCTGCCGAAATTTCAGCTACCTGATTACCGATAACGTGCCGGCCCAAGACAAATGCCGAACGGTACAGGAACTCTTGATCTGTCAATTTGGATCGTCCGTTGCGGGCTTCTCGCGTTCTTTGAACGACATTGGGAATCACAACCACTCCACCCTGTGCAGCCAATGCCAATGCAATATCAGATGCATTGTCCCCCTGGCCACAGAGTTGCTCGGGAGCCTGTCCCGCATCGGGAACCACAACGGCATGGAATTGAACTTCACCGCTTGGGATCACCAGCAAACCCGTTGCGTCAACTCCTTCAAAGACAGGCCATCGAACTGAGAACACTCTGCAAGTATCATTTGACGCGACCTCAGCTATTGCGTCCTTGGCGGTCGATCCTGTGGACTGGACAATAAAAGCATCGCATGGCACTCTCACATCGATCATTCCGAGCCGAGTCCGCAGTTCGTCGCGAAGCTCCTTCGTGGCAGCCTCATAGAGCGGTGGGTTGGACGCGTTCGCATCGGATCGGTTCGGTTTTGGCCATTGATCTATTCGCTTTTGAACAGAACCCGCAAGTTCCTTGATCAAGAAACGGTCAACGCCGTCCACAAGGGTGGATGCGATGTCGCCTTGGAGTTCCAGTTTCGAGGTGCCGTCTAATGTTTTCGCGACAGCGCCTCTTTTGCCCGGGATCACTTGGCTGTTCGCAACGCTGGAGCAAAGACAAAGGCAACCAAGGCATAGCCAAGGGAGTATTCGAAGGACGGCTCGGCAATCTAACATTGGTTGCACGGCGTTCGCTTTGTCTTCAAACATATCTTTTTGACTTTGCTCCCCTCGCCTCTTGAGGGGAACGCTGTAAAACCTTTTTCGATGCAGAGACCAGGCTTTTGTGGAGCGAAAGTCGTCGAGACTTTCGGCTGCATCGCCGAAACGACGTAAACTCTTGACGAGTTTCTCAACATAAGGCTTCACCGCGTTGCCGAAACGGAGCGAGAGGGAGAAAATCGTATCGGTTTCTGTCAACGCTAAGGGAACTCGATTTCTTGGTCGCATGGCGGGTACTCGTGGCAAAGAGGAACTATCGGCGAAGCAGGTCGCCTGCAGTGCCATTTAGCATACCCGAACTGCCGTTGAGCGTTGGGCTCGCAATGAGAGTCGCGTTCGGCTTTCCGAAATTGGAAACCCCATTTTGCAACAGATTTTGTTTATCCACTCCCTGGCTTGCCATAAGGTTTGGGTCGCGAACGCCAGGATTTGTTGGATCGGAGAGGTGGGCAAAGGACATGTCTAGCATCGACTGAAGCCGCTTGACCTCGGGGTTGTTGGTATTCGATGCGATTAGTTTGCCGAGCGTGATGCGGGCAGGCACCAATTCGCCTATCCGATGCTGTGCTGTCACCAGTTGGATTTGCTTGTCGACACGATCGCTGGGCATTCTCTCGGAGGCCATAGCGAGAGCTTCGGCCGCTGCCGATTCGCGTCCCAGATCCGCTAAAGTGACGCCTCGCATTAACAGCACATCAGGATCGTTGCTTGAGGTGGCGTGCAAATCCGCCATCCGATCTAGAATCCTAAGCGTACCTCTCGGGCGACCTGTGCGAAGATAAATCTCGGCAACGGAAAGTTGCACGCGTGGGTAGTCGCTTCGTTCCAGCAACGCGCGGTTGTAGCATTCCTCGGCAGCGGGCCAGTCTCGCTCCGCTTGGTGCGTGTCTCCGAGCAATGCCCAAGCCTCAGCATGTTTGTGATTAACCGAAAGGACCCCCAGTGCCAATTCACGCGCGGCTCCGCGATTGCCGACTTCGAGATTCATTTCACCCAGTCGCACCGCGTACTCAGGATTCTTGCCGGAGAGCCGAAGGGCTTCACGCATGTGCTCGATCGCTCGCTGTTTTTCTCCCCGTTGCCACAGCGAAGTCGCAAAGCCCCAGTGTGCACGCTCGTCCAACGTGGAATTCCGAAGGGCTTCCGAGAAGAGCATTTCGGCATCTTGCGGGCGCGATCGCTGCATCGCATCGGCGCCGCGACGAGACAACTCTCGCGCAGCGACAAGTTGGGAATTGGATTTCGCTTGGACAAAACTCCGGCAACCTAAACCCGAGCACATGCCGAAACCCGCGAAAAACCATAACAACACCCAACCGGGAGAGACCCGCGTGTTAGGTTGTTTTTGGTTGACTTGGAGCATCGGTGCTGGCTATCTGAGAAATCTATTCATCCATTCGTGCGCATCCATCGCGCACTTCCCCAAACCAACTTTAGCAAAAATGGGTAAATACTCTCAAGATAAGCGGGGTAGTTTGGCCAAAATGCTAGCACGACGCGCAAGTCAATTTTTGTTGTCACGCAATTAGCCGACGGGCTAGCCAAATGGCACTCACTTTGTTCGAATTGAGCCGCGGGCGCTAGTTTGCCCTGGAAATCGTAACGCGGCTAGTTCCTTTGAGACCCCAGCGGCCTCGGTGGCCCATTCACTTTTGGACCTGTCGATTTTCTGGTAAGCGACTATCGCTTTGTTTCTTAGCCACGATAGCGGCGACACTTGGTAGCCGTGGGGCTCGCCCCACGGTCTCTAGCAACGATGAATTCAAGAGCCGTGAAACGGCGCCACGGTGAGGTGTCGCCGTTTCACGGCTATACACCTTTCCCCAATAAAGTGAGATGGCCTTCCTATTGGAATGAATAGACCACTGCCCCGGTTTCCACTGCCCAGAAACGAAAAAGGGGCATGCTTAGCATGCCCCTTTTCAGAATATCTTTTCAAGACCAACGCTCAACTACTCGTCGTTTACTTCCGCATCGGAAACCGATGGCGGCTGTACCGACTCGGCACCCGTTTGTGGTCGCGGTGCATCCGCTAGCAACGGGAAACTTTGCTCAGCTGCAGCCGTTCCACGATTGACAAGGTCTTCCAAGGCTTCCTTGCGATAGCTAACTTCCGAATCTTGGAAGATTCGGAAACCAGTACCTGCTGGGATCAAGTGACCGAGAATCACGTTTTCCTTTAGACCGACCAGCCTATCAACCTTGCCAGCCAATGCTGCTTCGGTCAGTACCTTGGTCGTTTCCTGGAAGCTTGCTGCCGAGATAAAGCTATTGCTTTGAACAGCTGCCTTGGTAATACCCAGCAACTGAACTTCGCCGTGAGCCGGCTTCGGCTTCTTGCCCTTGGCTGCCTTGCCACCGAGGGCTTCGCACTGAGCATTGGATGTTTCGAAAGCTTCTTTCGGAACAATCGCACCGAGTGCAAACTCGGTGTCGCCTGGATCCGAGATCTTCAAGCACTTCGCAAGTTGATCGTTGTGTCGCTTGAATTCAAATCGGTCCATGACCAATCCGGACAACAAGTTCGTATCGCCAGCGTTCGTGATCTTAATCTTACGCAACATTCGAGCGATGATGATCTCGATGTGCTTATCGCTGATTTCCACTTTCTGGAGACGATAAACTTGTTGTACTTCGTGTACCAAGTACTGCTGTACGGCTTCTTCACCGCTGACTCGAAGAATGTCGTGTGGCACCAGTGGACCTTCAACGAGCGCCTGACCCGCCTTAACGGAGTCTCCCGAAGTGACCATGAATCGTTTGCCTGGTGGCACCAAGTGTTCCGTTTCTTCGCCGCTCTCGCTACGAACCACAATCGATCGCTTACCGCGTTTGCGGTCCTTCGAAATTTCAACAATACCGTCGAGTTCAGCAACAACGGCTGGATCCTTTGGCTTTCGAGCTTCGAAGATTTCGGTAACTCGAGGCAGACCACCGGTGATGTCACTCACCCCGGTCGCTTCTCGGTCGATTTCCGCCAACTCGGTACCTGCGTTTACTTGCTTGCCTTCTGTGCAGTTGATCAACGCACGGTCAGGTAGGTAGTGTACGTCGATAGCCTTTCCGTCAGCGTCTTCAATCACGATTTGCGGATGGAACTTTCCGCGTGCATCCATGATACGTCGTCGGATAATACCGCCGGTATCTTTTTCCAGCTTCATGGTTTCGCCTTCGATGATATCAACGAAAACGACCTTACCGCTGGCAGTTGCAAAGATTGGAATCTTGTGTGGATTCCACTGGCAAATTTGCTGGTCCTTGACGATTTCTTGGTCTTCCTTGACGCTCAAGCGAGCACCGGATGGAACGTCGTATCGGTCGATTTCGCGACCCTTGGCGTCAACCAGGGCAATTTCGCAATTACGGGTTAAGACCACGTCGTGTCCGTCATCGTTGGTAACCAAACGCATCTTCAAGAACTTGACGATACCACCCTTCTTGGCCTTGATGTCGTTATCGATCAAGCTCGTACCGGCTTCACCACCTCGGTGGAAGGTACGCATGGTTAACTGCGTTCCAGGTTCACCGATGCTTTGTGCGGCGATAATTCCAACCGCCATTCCCTCTTCGACGAGTGCACCGGTACTCATGTCCATGCCGTAGCAAGTACGGCAGATACCGAGCGGGGCATCGCAAGTCATTGGCGACCTGACTTGGATCTTTTCCAAGCCCATCTCTTCGATCTTGCGAGCGATTTCGCGAGTGATCATTTGATCTTCGCCGACAATCGTTTCCGAAGTGATCAGATTGACGATGTTTTGACGACTTACACGACCAGCGATCGAGTCGGCAAGCTTGACTTCGACCTTTTCGCCTCGGTAGATAACACCCTTGGTAATCCCTTGGGTGGTTCCGCAGTCGTTCATGGTGATGACCACGTTTTGTGCAACGTCGGCCAGCTTACGAGTCAAATAACCGGAGTCAGCCGTCTTGAGGGCCGTATCTGCCAAGCCCTTACGAGCACCGTGCGTCGAGCTGAAGTACTCGAGTACGGTTAACCCTTCCCGGAAGTTGGACTTGATCGGCGTTTCGATGATTTCGCCCGTCGGCTTGGCCATCAGACCTCGCATACCCGCCAATTGTCGAATCTGCTCGATACCACCTCGTGCACCGGAGTTCGCCATCAAAAACACAGGGTTGATGTACCAATTGCCGCGGTGGGTATCGTTCTTCATCGCGAGCATCATGTCGGTAGTGATAAAATCTCGCGTTGCCGTCCAAGCTTCCAGAACCTGATTGTACCGTTCCTTGGCGGTCATAACCCCCTTGAAATAGTTCTTCTGGAACATCATCACCTTTTTGTCCGCGTCGGCGATGTGCTTGATCTTGGATGTGGGTGTCACAAGGTCGTCGGCACCGAATGAAAGACCGCTCTTGGTCGACTCGCGAAAACCGAGTTGATTCATATCGTCCAACAATTTAATCGTTGGTCGACGGCCTAGACGATGATAGCAGTCGCTAATAACGGCAGCCAAGTCGCTACCCTTAAGAGGCATATTGTAGAAGTCCATTCCCTGCGGCAAAATCGAATTGAACAAAATTCGACCGAAGGTGGTTTGTATGACCGCACCGTACTTTGCACTCGGCTCATCCGACTTGAGACGTCGATCCTTTGGCAACCGGACTTTGATCTTCGCGTGCATGGCTATGACACCTTGCTGATTCGCATAATCGGCTTCCATCATCGTGGCAAAGGTCATGCCCTCACCCTTTTGGTCAGGCAACTCCACAGTGATGTAGTTGCAACCCATCACAGTATCCTGCGATGGACTCATGATCGGCTTGCCATTGCTCGGCGCGAAAATGTTGTGCGTGCTCATCATCAGAGTGTGAGCTTCGACCTGTGCCTCGATCGAGAGAGGCAAGTGCACAGCCATCTGGTCACCGTCGAAGTCGGCATTGAACCCCTTACAAACCAACGGGTGCAAGTGAATCGCGTTGCCTTCGACCAAGATCGGTTCAAACGCTTGAATACCCATTCGGTGAAGCGTTGGAGCTCGATTGAGAAGCACTGGGTGATTGCGAATCACCTGTTCAAGGATATCCCAAACTTCTTCGTCCTTGCGTTCCAACATCTTCTTCGCCGACTTGATCGTGTCAGCGTGTCCAAGCTCTTTCAGCTTGCGAATGATGAACGGCTGATACAATTCCAAAGCGATCTTCTTTGGCAGGCCGCATTGGTGCAATCGAAGTCGCGGCCCAACCACGATAACGCTTCGCGCCGAGTAGTCGACTCGCTTACCCAGGAGATTTTCGCGGAATCGACCTTGCTTGCCCTTGATCATGTCGGTCAGCGACTTGAGCGGGCGGTTGCTGCTGCCCAAAACGGGACGTTTGCAACGGCCGTTGTCAAACAACGCATCGACGGACTGCTGAAGCATACGCTTTTCATTGCGGATGATGACTTCAGGAGCATTCAAATCGACCAGCTTGCGCAATCGATTGTTTCGATTGATAATACGACGATAGAGGTCGTTCAAGTCGGACGTTGCGAAGTTGCCGCTATCCAACAGAACCAATGGACGAAGATCAGGCGGAATCACAGGAATAACGTCGAGAACCATCCACTCAGGACGGTTTTCGCTGTCGCGAATCGATTCCACCAGTTTCAGCCGGTTGATCAAGTCCTTCTTGCGCTGCTTACTGCTTGTCTCTGCCAGCTCAACACGGAGTACTTCGGAGAGCTTTACCAAATCAAGTGACTGCAGCAGCTTGCGAACCGCTTCGGCGCCCATGTCGGCTTCGAATGCTTCCCCGTATTGAGCGCGAGCGGCTCGATACTCTTCTTCGGTCAAAAGCTGTTGGTTTTCAAGCTCAGTCGTTCCAGCGTTAGTGACAACGTAATCCTGGAAGTAAATAACCTTCTCGAGACTCGTGGTCTTCATCTCGAGCAAATTGCCCAAGCGGCTTGGCATGGCCTTGAAGAACCAAATGTGAGCAACGGGTGCCGCCAATTCAATGTGGCCCATTCGCTTGCGTCGAACGCGCGAGTGCGTAACCTTAACACCGCAGCGATCGCAAATCATCCCTTTGTACTTCATCCCGCGGTACTTACCGCAAGCGCACTCCCAGTCCTTTTCAGGGCCAAAAATCCGTTCGCAGAAAAGACCATCTTTTTCCGGACGGTAGGTACGGTAGTTGATGGTCTCAGGCTTCTTGACTTCACCGAACGACCAAGAACGAATGTCCTGGGGTCTCGCTAGAGAAATCTTGACTGAGGTGTAATCGTTTACGCGATCGTAGGTGGCTTCGGCATTGGCCATTACGAAAAACTCCTGTTCTCAACAACTCGGCATTTAACTCGACAGCAAGTCAAATGGGAATCGTCTAAGGTGATAAGTGAGGGTGGAGAATGCTTATTTAAGTTTGCGAGACCCGTATCGAATCTCGCGTTTTTGGTTGATTACTGAGGACATGTCATGCTATCGCAAGCCGGAACCTGCTATCGCGTTTGACTACAGGCGTCGCTTTTCGAGTCGCATGTTCAATGCAAGACCACGAATTTCATTGGTCAAAACGTCGAAGCTCGCTGGCGTTCCGGCTTCCAGTGTGTTCTCGCCCTTGACCATCGATTCGTAAATCTTCGTTCGACCTTCGACGTCGTCGCTCTTCACTGTCAGCAGTTCCTGAAGGATGTACGCTGCACCGTAAGCTTCGAGAGCCCACACTTCCATTTCCCCGAATCGCTGGCCACCAAATCTTGCTTTACCACCGAGCGGTTGCTGGGTGATGAGCGAGTAAGGCCCCGTGCTTCGAGCATGGACTTTGTCGTCAACAAGGTGATGCAACTTGAGCATGTAAATGTAACCAACAGTGGTCTCTTGGTTCATTTGCTCGCCTGTTCGGCCGTCATACAGCTTGATTTTGCCGTGACGCGGCAATCCCGCTTGCTCTAACGCGTCGTTGATGTCTCCTTCGGTTGCTCCATCGAAGACCGGTGTCAGAGCTTGGAAGCCCGAAGTAGCCCCCGCCCAACCCAAGTGAGTCTCCAAAATCTGACCGACGTTCATACGGCTTGGAACCCCAAGCGGATTCAACATGATCTGCAACGGAGTACCGTCCGGCAAAAATGGCATGTCTTCCACTGGCAACACCTTGGAGATTACCCCCTTGTTACCGTGCCGACCGGCCATCTTGTCCCCAACGCTAATAACTCGCTTGGTAGCAATGTAGACCTTGACCATTTGAAGCACGCCGCTCCGCAATTCGTCGCCGCGCTTCATGCTGTTAAGCTGACGGTCACGAATATCGAGTGCTTCTTCTACAGCAGGCCAAAGGTTCTTGTAAACCTTTTTGACTTCTGCGTGCAAACCTGCATCAAGTCGATTGATCAAACGAGACAAATTGAACGTTTGAGCCTTTTCCGCGATGTACTTCGGATCCTGGCCACCGGTCAACGGAGTACCATCGTCATCGGTCAGCTTGCCGCCAATGGCTTTTTCAAGCTCTTCAGCAAACGACGCAAACGACGTCGCGATCTCCTTGTTACCTTCGGTCTCAACTCGCTTGAGCTCCTTCTCGAATTCCTTTCGCTCCTCTTCAGAGAGACTCATTCGACGCGAAAACTTCTGAGTATCAATCACGATGCCTTCAACGCCCGAACTCACTTCTAGAGAGTCGTTCTTGACGTCTTCCCCCGCACGTCCGAAAATCGCATGAAGCAACTTTTCTTCCGGCGTTAGCTCAGTCTTGCTCTTCGGCGAAACCTTGCCAACGAGGATATCGCCGGGGGCAACATATGTACCGATCTGAACAATACCGCTTTCATCAAGATTGCGAAGGGCTTTCTCACTCACGTTTGGAATGTCCCGAGTGAACTCTTCGCGACCAAGCTTGGTCTCGCGAATTTCCACGTCAAACTCTTCGATGTGAATCGAGGTGTAAACGTCTTGCTTGACCAACTCTTCGCTGATGATGATCGCATCTTCGTAGTTGTAGCCATCGAACGACATGAAACCGACCAGAACGTTTCGCCCAAGTGCGAGCTCACCTAAATGGGTCGAGGCCCCATCGGCTATAATCTGTCCCTTTTCAACCTTGTCCCCCATCTGGATGATCGGTCGCTGATTTAGGCATGTGCGCTCGTTCAGCCCTTGGTACTTCTTCAGATGGTATATGTCATTGCCCACTTCGATTCTCATCGAGTCGACGTAGGTAACCTTTCCAGCTTTGCGAGCACGGACCACCATCGAGCTATTGGCAGCAACCTCACGCTCAAGACCTGTTCCAACGATGGCTGGCTCGGCCACCAACAACGGAACCGCTTGTCGCTGCATGTTAGAACCCATGAGCGCACGATTGGCGTCGTCATGCTCAAGGAACGGAATCAAACCAGCGGAAACACCGATCATTTGACTCGGAGCGATGTCCATGTAGTGAACGGTTTCGGGAGGGACGATTTCGAAATCGCTTCGGTGACGAGCGATCAAGCTCGGACCGGCAACCAACGCTCCGTCTTTGACCGCCAAATCGGCTGGTCCAATGTAGGAATCGGATTCCTCGTCCGCTCTGAGCCAGACCACTTCTTCGGTGACTTTGCCCTCAACTACTTTACGGTACGGAGTCACCAAGAATCCGTACTCGTCAACACCAGCGTAGATCGAGAGCGAACTGATCAAACCGATATTCGTACCTTCAGGAGTCTCAATCGGGCAGATACGACCATAGTGCGAAATATGCACGTCACGAACTTCAAATCCTGCACGTTTTCGATTCAAACCGCCCGGCCCAAGAGCCGACAAACGACGTTCGTGCGTCAACTGCGACAGAGGGTTGGTCTGGTCGACGACCTGCGACAACTCACCACGACCGAAGAAATATTCGATCGCTGCGCTGATGCTCTTTGGATTCACCAACGACCGAGGGGTCATGTCCTCAACTTCCTTGAGACTCATTCGCTCCTGGACCGTTCGACGCAGCTTCAAAAAGCCCTTGCGGAGCTCCTCGCAAGCCAGTTCGTCGATCGTTCGCAAACGTCGATTACCAAGGTGGTCAATGTCGTCAAAGCGAGCGTTGGACTCGCTGTCGAACAAATCGATCAAGTATCTGATCGAGGCGACCAAATCCTCCGGACGCAGCGCCATCTCATCCTCAGGCACTTCCAACGCAAGCTTGCGATTCACACGAAATCGCCCCACACGACCGAGACGGTAGCGATTGATATCGAAGAACTTTTCATGAAAAAGCGTTCGAGCCTTTTCCAATGCTGGCGGATTACCAGGACGAAGCCTTTGATAGATTCGCAGCAAAGCCTCTTCGTGCGAATTCGTATTGTCTTCCGCGATCGAATTAATGATATAAGGGACCTTGGGCGAGTCCATCACCTGCACACTCTTCACACCGCTAGTACAAACGGTTTCAGCAAGCGCCTTGGTGAACTTCTGACCAGCTTCAATGATGATCTCACCTGCTCGCTCGTGGTCCGCCGGATAAACAACATCATCCCCCGCGATCTTGTTTTCGATCTTGGCAACGCTGCCTCCACCCGAAAGCTTTTCCGGGGTGATTTGGTAAAACGCATTCAGCAAATCCTGCTCAGTGCTCAACTTAGGCGACATTGCACGCAGAAGCGTCATCACCGAGAACTTACCAGACTGGTCAATTCGAACCGACAACGAATCCTTCTTAGTGACATTGATTTCGATCCAGCTACCCCGCTCTGGAATCACACGGGCAGACGGGAGCTTCCGCTCGGATGTGCCTTCGGATTCCTCAACAAAGTCAACGCCAGGCGATCGGTGCAACTGGCTTACCACCACACGCTCCGCACCGTTAATAATAAACTCCCCACCACCGAGCATAATCGGGACGTCGCCCAAATACACTTCTTCTTCAAGCGGCTGATCTCGCTTCAACCGAAACCATACCTTCAAAGGCTTGCCGTAAGTCAACCGAAGCTGACGACACTCCTCTGGCGTGTAGCGAGGCTTACCAAGCTCGTATCGCAAGTACTCAAGAGCGACGGTTTTGTCATAGCTCTCAACAGGGAAAATTTCACGAAAGACAGACTCAAGCCCTTGGTTTTTCCGTTTATCCGAAGGAATGTCCTCTTGCAAAAACGCCTCGTAAGACGCCGTCTGCAAAGTGGTCAAATTGGGAATAGGGAATTGACTACGGCCAGAACCGAATACACGGATTGATTTGGGCTGTAATCGTCGCTTGGAGGATGTTGCCATGGAGACTAGCTAATTCTCAAAGTGGATCTGAAAGGAATTGTAAGATGATTCGAAACGTCGGGCCGGAAAGCTGGTCGATTTGACTCAACAGACATCGCCACAACTGCTCGCATCGACCGGGAAAGACGCATGTGCCGGACGACAGAAGTGAGGCATTTTGCAACGATTAACCGAAGAGGAACCAGAAAAGACACGCAACCTGTCACGGTCGGTCTCGATCCGGTAAAAATGGGTGGGTAATGGAGATTGAATCTGAACAACAAAGTATCCGTCCAATTCTCTCCCCCCAAATAAAAGCCCAAACAGGTGACGACGCTAAGTCTACTGCCTGGAACTGGATTGCCAATTATGCCAATACTCACAGCCAAGAGTGTACCGATCCACGCCATACCGCCTAGACCAACACAGGTCGATTTTGAATATTTCGGAAAGAAATATCGCTAATGGCACTCGACTAGCTCTGGCCGCAATTTGCTCGAAAGCCGTACTGAAGTCCCCAAACTAATACTACTAAATTGCTTTCTCTGAATTCTACGTTGTATTTCGGCCTTTTTCGGGGTACGAATGCCACCAATGTGGGTTGGCACTCATTACTTCAGATCCCTCCTCCCTAGCCCAACTCCGATTTGCCTTGCATTATGGAAACTTCTGATGGCTCTTATTCGCTGCGTAACGGCTTGAACGGATTCTGAAAACTCGGCCCAAGACAAGTGTCTCCCAGCCCTTTCCCAACCGCTTGCTGCATATCCCGATTGAGATAAGGATTGTCGAGCAATGTAGATACATTCCGACACTTGACTTGGATGGATTGGATCCGGCCGTCGTCAAAGAGAACATTTGCCACGTTCGCTCCGTGCACTGCTTTCAATTCGTCTTCCGCAATTTTGGGCAATGAATCTCCTAATACAGCAAAGTACGTGCGACCATTTAAGCTTGGCGTCTTGTAGTCCGAATCAACCATGTTTCCAAGGTTGTACGACATATTACCTCCCACTGTGAATCGAAGCCTTTCTTGTGTTGCAGGGGAAGCAGAAAGAAAATCCTCCGCCGACGGCACCTCCTGTCCAACATTCAAACTCTCAACGGACGGGCACCAAAGCCACTTGGAAGCCCCCAAAAGTCCAGCCTCCTTCAATCGCATGGAGTACACGCCAGCAAAGGAAAGCGGGCCGCTAACGTCGATCCGTGGGAGCTGACGATCTGGATTGTTCTGAGAAAACAAGACAAACGCATGTCCGAGTTCACGTAAATTGGAAGCACATGAAGTTCGTCTAGCCGACTCTCGAGAAAACCATACACTCGGAAGCAAAACGGTTAGGATGGCAATTCCCGCCACGAGAGCCACAACACTGTCGATCCAAGCCAAACGCGTTGACCGACTGGACTCGTACAACGGCTGCGTCATCTTCAATTCAGCTAGGCCAGGCTCTGCTGCGGAACCTTGCGACTGTTCGATCATCGCCATCGTTGAAGCGGTCAAATTGCAAGGCGGATCGGCAGGCTGCAAGCATGCTTGTAGCGGCGAAAGCAACTCCCGCAAATCCTGAATTCGCTGCTGAAGAACGGAATCGGACGATGCTAAGCTCTCAATTCGCCACTGCTCGTCCTCTGGCAAAGCCAATAGCAGATACCCTAGAAGGGTTTCGTCAGAAATACTGCGATTACGACTCATCGAAGCTTTGTCAGTTGTGCAAGCGATTCAGAACAAACTACAGAGCACGTCCATGCTGCAAGTCTACCGCCCTAGGAATTGCCATTCGGAGACGAATCATTCATACGCATCCAAATCTGATTCAGTTTACGAATTGCGGTGAAAACTCGACTTTTTACCGTTCCAAGCGGTATCTGGAGCACCTCAGCGATGTCGGAGTATTTCATGCCCTGGTAGAAGGCCAGTTGAATCAGTTGCTGAGTGGGAGCGCTGAGCTCCTGTACGGCCGCTCGGACCCGGGCACTCGTTTCATTAATCATCGCATTCTCGTCAGGGGGCGAAACGCTTCCCGACAATTGATTTACCATCGAATCTTCGGAGTCGCTGTGAGACATTTTGGCATCAAGACTCGCGACTTGGTGTCGTCGATTGCGGCGCATGTAATCGATCGCCTTGTTGCTGGCGATCGCATAAAGCCAGGGTCGAAATCGTCGACCGGGTTCGAACTGATCGATTCGCAAATGCACGCTCAGAAAGGTTGCCTGAAAGACATCCTCGGCCTGCTGGACGTCGCTCAGGAACCGCCTCAAAAAGGTAAATAGCTCTCGCTCATACCGCTGAACCAATCTTTCGAAATCTCGGGCATTTCTCGACTCCAAATACGCAGAAACGATCTCCTCATCGGACAGCTCATGCTGATGTGACTGGAGCCCCAACAAATCCCATTCCAAGGGCCCGGTATCCATTTGCGGTTTCATCGCTGTATCTCGATATTCTAGGTATGACGACGAAGTCGGTCGAAAGTCGCAACAGGGCTGTTTTAAGGGAAAATAAGCACCGAAAGAGGAAATACACCTCATAACCATTGTAGTCGATCCGTATCTACAAAGTCAAAGTATTGGTGTCGGACATTCGCCGATTCTTCAAAATTGATTGACAGCAATGACACCAATGTTAGTCTCTCCATCCAAAGATTTTCCGACTCGAGCTGAGGAATTGCGAATGAATCGTGGATACCGCTGGGCAACTTCAGGTGACGTGAACGCCTATTTTGGCCTGCTTTTGGACAACATCGCCGGCCTAGTCTTGATGGTTGGGCTCCTCGTTGGGGGCTTTAAGATGCCCGAGGAATTTGTGCTGAACCACATGGTCCCAGGAACCGCCATCGGTGTGTTGGTCGGTGATTTGCTTTACTTTTTTATGGCTCTTCAGCTTGCCAAAAAGACTGGCCGGCAAGAGGTAACCGCCATGCCGCTCGGGCTAGATACGCCGAGTATTTTTGGCCTCTCCATTTTTGTGGTCGGAGCTGCTTACTCCAGTGCCCTCAAGGCAGGCTCCTCACCTGAACAAGCAGCCACGATTGCTTGGCATATTGGCATTTGCTGTATGATCTATGCCGGTATTTTCAAAACCGTTTGCTCATTCGGTGGGGCTTGGGTTCGTAAAGTTATCCCGCGAGCCGGCCTGTTTGGCTCACTAACTTCGATCGCTCTGGTCATTATCAGCTTCGTTCCGCTGGTAGATGTATTTCGTGAACCCATCGTCGGCCTCGTGGCTCTGGCAATAGTATTGACCAGCTTGGTCGGACGTGTCCCTCTGCCATTCAAGATCCCGGGCACGCTTGCAGCACTAGTGGTTGGAGGCGTCATTCACTACATCCAAACCATAGTGACGGGACAATCGCTACCTACATTGGCGTCGCTTGCTCCAGGTTTGCCTCCGACTGCGTGGATGTCAGCCCTCGGTTTTGGCTGGTGGCAACAAATGGGGCCAGCTATCAATTATCTACCTGTCGCCATCCCATTTGCTCTGTGTACCGTCGTCGGTGGTATCGATTGCACCGAGTCAGCTAGCGCAGCAGGAGACGAATATTCAACGGGACAAATATTGGGCGTCGAAGCGTTTGCGACGTTTGTCGCTGGACTCTTCGGTGGCGTAACACAAACGACTCCGTACATCGGACATCCAGCCTACAAAGCGATGGGCGGACGAGCTGCCTATGTTCTTGGTACCGCGATTACCGTTGGAGCTATCGGATTGCTCGGGGGCTTCGGCTACTTTTATATGCTCATTCCCAAAGCGGCGGTCTATCCGATTTTGATCTTTGTGGGACTCGAAATTTCAGCTCAAAGCTTCTTGGCAACTCCCAAACGACATTACCCTGCCTTGGTCTTTGCCTGCGTTCCCGCTTTGGCCTTTTTGGCTTATCTTTACGCAGACCAGCTCTTGGGTGGCATCGGAATTTCGCTGGGTGATTCTTCGCTCCGTGATTCTTCGCTCCGTGATTCTTCGCTCCGTAATTCTTCGCTCCGTCCAGACATCCAACAAGCCATCGATGGACTCGCTTCGCTTGCCTCCGAAAAGGAAGCAATGGCCGAACAAATGAAGACGGTTCAATCGGCCTTTAGGCTCCGCCCTGATCTAGTGTCCGATCTTCAGACTGTCCATCTCCTCAAGCAAGGCTTCATTCTGACCAGTTTGCTATGGGCCTCATTGTTGGCCATGGCGATCGACCGAAAAATGAAGCATGCTGCCGTGTTCGCCGCGATAGCTGGCGGCTTCACCTTGTTTGGACTGATCCATTCCCCCGTGCCCAACAATGCCTTGTTTTTGCCTGTCGGTGTACCAGGACTTCCCGACGCATGGATTCTCCCAAGCGGAATGCGATCATCGATGTGGCAACTTGCATGTGGTTACTTCGCAACGAGTGGCCTCTTTCTTCTTTGGGGTCACTACCTGCAATCGACCGGACAAGACCAAATCGAGCTGGAATGACAAAATGGCCGAGGACGCGTGGGCACGGTCATGTCCTTCATACAAAGTTCTTTTTTTCGCGATCTTTGTGTCCTTGGGTGGCTTATACGAACCGGCGAAGGAGCCAGAAATAACGCGCAACGCTATTTTTTTAGAACCCAGTTCGGACGGGGAAAGTGGCAAGTGTAACCGCTTGGGACCCGCTCTAAATAGTCCTGGTGTTCTGGTTCAGCTTCCCAGAAATCACCCACGAGAGCAACTTCCGTGACGACTTTACCTGGCCATAAGCCCGATGCATTTACATCTGCAATGACCTCAATCGCCGTCTGCTTTTGTGCCTCGTTTTCGTAATAAATTGCGGATCGGTATGCGGTTCCGCGATCGTTTCCCTGTCGATTAGCAGTCGATGGGTCGTGGATTTGGAAGAAAAACTCCAAGATTCGTCGATACGTGATCTTCTCTGAATCAAACAGAACCTCGATACCCTCGGCATGGGTACCATGATGTCGGTACGTTGCGTTTGGGACATCTCCGCCTGTGTAGCCGACGCGTGTTGCTTCGACACCAGGCAACTTGCGAATCAAATCTTGCATGCCCCAAAAGCAACCTCCAGCCAATACCGCCCGTTCCGTCATCAAATTCTCCCTACCTCTACGCTTTGAAATTCAATGTGCTTCTATCTCCAGACATTATACGTACTAGGGAACTGACGGGGAGCAGCCAAAGTGCTTCCGCATCATAAGTTCTGACAGACGAGGTTGAGCTAAATCGAGTGAGATTCCAGAGTTTTTGGTTCCGATTGATAGGGACGGTAGCCTAGCATCTTGATGTCAAATGGGCCGTCTACTTTATATTCGATTCCTCTCCAATTAAAACGTTTGAGGAACAGGCACCCCAACAGTGCCCAAGTGTAGACCCATTGCGTCAACCATCCAATCCAAAGCACAGCAAAAAAATTGGGTTTGCAGGGCCAAGCATCGTCGTCACCTCGTTCCTTTGCGATTTCAAAGACAGCTCTTTCCATCGAAGGCAGCAAGCAAGATAAAAACGTATGAAACGCGAACAAAGCAAAAAAGACGCCGACAGCTCCGCGGAAATCACCTTGGACTGCTGCCGCCACGCATAACAAACAGCCCCACAATAAAACTACCGCCGAGCTGATGCCATGCGCCACAACGAGCGACCAGAATGGATGGTAGAGCCTGGCGGAAAGCAATTGCCTTTTGACCCAACTTTGAAATGCGGAGACCGTACAGTCTTCTCTATTGATCATCATCAGCGATGGGACGAACACAACATGCTCGCCGATCTTAGCGAGAGCGGAGTGAACCATGCAGTCCTCTGCGTAGGCTTTTCGCCAGCTTTCGAGGATACCCGCTCGGCGTATCGAATCAAGTTTGATAGCAAGTGTGCCGCCCCAGGCAATGCGGTACCAGTACATTTGAACAATGGCGGCCGCATTCCAAAGATACCGGATCAGCGACCCTTGGCTGGGCTTCGTTGGCCGATACCAACGGTTGCCAGTCGCTGCGCCAACGTTGTTCGGCTCCAAAGCAGTGCATAGTTCCCGAAGCCAACTCGCATGCGGAATCGTATCTGCATCTAAAAATGCAACAATCTTAGTGGACGCGGGGAGACTCTCAATCGCTTGGACTAAGCCAGAGCACTTAAGGCTGCATGTGTTCAGCGGACTCGCGAGAAAGTCGATCCGAAAACGGTCGAAGGCACATTCCGCAAGCGTCTGATTCAAAATAGACATCGCTGGATCCTCCGCGTGGTCGACCATGTACAGGACGTCGTAGTTTGGGTAATCTTGCGCCATCAATCCACGAATACACCGCGTTAAAAAAGGGTCGCCTCCCCGCAAGCATAATATCACCGTGGCTTGTGGACAGGCCGTGTCAACAAGCAACGGTTTCTTCCATTTTCGCAGGCAAGAAACGAAACCGGCAACAAGATAGAATTGAGTCAAGGCGGACCCAATCAAGATTCCGAATAACACCAAGTACATCGTGCTCATGAGTCGACTTACCAATACGGAAATTTCTAAAAAACGCGTTCCCGATTGCTTCGAGCTTGAGGTTCGAAGTTAACCGCCATCGATATCGGAAACAGCTGCTCGACTGCGTGCCGATTCTTCGAGTCTTTCGGGTTCGCGACCAGTTTTCGAAATTCGGAAACGTTTAGTCTCAAAACAGAATCGGCGCCGGCATGAATTCCAGCATTGCAAGTCAGCGTTCCATCTTCCAATAGCCCCAATGTCCATTGCCCACCGCCAGGGCCCATCAAGTCGATGGCGACACGACTTTTGGTCGCTCCGTAACTGATATCGTCCGCAACTTGAAACTCGCGAAAGTAGTCCGCAGCCACCCAAGGAATAACAGGAGCCACAATGCGTCGCTTACCCCAGCGATCTTCTTCACCATATCGGAGATAAGTGTGAAGAACGGTTTCGTCGATAGGTGGGCAAGGCAAGTGGCTGGCAAATCGCTTTAGATTTGAGCAGTCAAATTTGGGATCGGTATTTTCGTAGTTGTTGTACATCGCCAATCCTGGCAACGAAGCAGCTTCCAGTTCGTTGTAGGTCGATGGGTCGATGGTCACGTACCCGACATAGTCCACGCCTGACGAATTGAAATAGGTTACCCCAGCATCAATCATCTCGCGCGCAGTCATGCAAACGTCCGGAGCCAAGTTGAATGTATGGCCATGAGCCTCAGGAGTAAGATACAAATGAGTCATGGCCTTGGACACCCAATCCACAGGAACAACGTTTCTTCGCTCATCGCCAATAATGGGGATTCGGAGGTTTGTGATGCGAACGCCGTCGGGACCAATCGGTTGTCGTGGGATGAGCAAAGCCATCAGCCGCAGATAAAGATAAATACCATGGTAGGTGTTGGTGTAGCCCGTCTTGGAGTCACCTGAAATAACAGCCGGTCGATAGACGGTCAATTCATCGATGAAGTCGGCAGAGCGAACCAACATTTCAGCTTTGAGTTTGCTCTCTTCATAGTCATTGCGGAAAGTTTGACCGCAATCCACTTCGGATTCCAACATGGTGCCTGGACGCAAACCGCAAACGTATGCAGTCGAAACGTAGTGCAATTTCCGAAGGCCTGTCGCTTCGCAAAGCTCTAGCATATTGCGAGTGCCATCGAAGTTGGTGAGCCAGGGTTCACCGGAACCGTCCGCGTGGAAAGTTAACGAAGCGGCGCTGTGCATGATCGAACTGCAATGGTCTGCAACCCAGCGTTTGTCGTTGCCGGAAAGTCCCAGGCATGGCTTGCGTAGATCCCCTTCGAGCAAGACGGGTCTGGGAAGTACTCGTCCGGTTTCGCGTTCCCAAAACTGAAGAATGGCTTCGACTCGGTGGGATGCAGATTCACGCTTAGAACCTCGTACCAACAGCGCAAGTCGTTGTCCGCTTTCCAACAGATCGCGCATCAAATAACGACCAAGGAGTCCGGTCGATCCCGTCAATAACAGATAGCCAGTCAATTTTCACCTTTTCCACGAATCAACAACGCGCTGTGCGAAGCTTAGCTCACATGTGTCATACAGGTAACGCCCCAAGATGTTAATCGGATTTCCCCGAAATTGGGAAGTTCAAAGAGTTTTTTTGTACATTGAGTAGAAATTCATGACCGCCAACGGCAAAGATTTGCGCCTGGGGGGTATTGGAATACACATGAACTTTCCTCTAGCCGATTGCCTCACACCGCAAAGGCTCGAGTGCAACGTCGCCGCTGGCACCAGTAACACCACCTAAGGGGCCGTTACGTGCCGAACAATTCGCTGGGGTGGGCACGCCCGGATACATCCCCCGGGATCGGTTCATTAGGTTCGCTAAGCGACCTTAGTTCGCTAAGCGACCTTAGGCTGATACTTCGGGACACTCAGCCCGAACAAACCGAAAATCTCTTTCTGACTTAGGCCTAGGTTTTGTGGCGTACCGGTTTCCGCGAACAGGTTGTTGAATAGTTCTCGCTTCTGTTCCAGAACGTCGTGAATCCGTTCCTCAATAGTTTCCAGCGACATCATGCGAGTGACAGTCACAGGCTGCTTGACTCCCAGCCGATGCGCTCGATTGATCGCTTGATCCTCGACAGCGGGATTCCACCATCTGTCGAACAAGAACACATAGTGGCAAAACTGGAGGTTTAACCCCACAGCGCCTGCCCCGTAACTCATGAGAATAACTTTGTTCTTGGGGTTATTCTTAAACTGATCGATGACAGCATCTCGTTTGTTGGATGGGACACCGCCGTGGTAGTACAAAGGATTGTACTTGGCCAATCTTTCGCCGAGCAAATCGAGGGTGCTCACCCATTGGCTAAAGACGATGGCTTTTTGACCGCTGGCGGCGATCTCTTCTAAGTCGGCTTCGAGTCGTTCCAGTTTTGCACTCGCCCCAGTTGCGGGATCAAAATTACAAATTTGCTTGAGTCGCAGCACGAGTTCAAACACATGGTGAATCGTAACGGATTCTCCCATTTCATTAAGCTGAACGATTCCATCTTCTTCGGCAGACCTGTAACTGGCGCGCTGTTCTCCGGTTAGTTCGAGTTCGGCAGGCCGATACAGTTTAGGCGGCATGTCGGTCAGAACTTTGTCTTTGGTTCTACGGAGGATGTAGTCGCGCGTTGCCTTGCCTAATGATTTGAGGTGCATGTCATCGCGCAGATAGCCGGGTGCGAGAAACTCAAAGATACTGACTAAGTCTTCGACGGAGTTCTCAATGGGGGTGCCGGTTAGCGCCCAGGATCGAGTACGTGGGATGGAGCGTACGATTTCGCTGGTCGTACTGTTTCGGTTTTTGATGCGTTGCGCTTCATCGAGCACGACCAAATCGAAGTGGAGATCGTTGGCTTCAAACACATCGCGATCGCGCATCATCAGTTCGTAGTTGGCAATTTTGACTGGCGCCTGTGGATTGGTCCAGATCCAATTGCGTTTCGCAGAATCCCCCTCGATGATCGCGAGCGGAATCTCAGGTGCCCACTGTTTAAACTCGCGCATCCAATTGGTTACGAGCGGCTTCGGGCAAATCAACAAAACATTCTTGAGCTCACCGGATAGCAGTAGCATTCGAATGGTCGTGATGGCTTGCATGGTTTTACCAAGCCCCATCTCGTCCGCCAAAATGGCCGCATCGCGAGGAAACAGAAACGCGATACCTTCTAATTGGTACGGAAACGGTTGGAAGGGAAACGTGAGCTTGGCCGATTGGATAATGGTTTCCATCGGCGGCTGTAGAACGTAATAGAGTCGATCCTCGAGACGTACCAAGTCGCCAGGCGGGCGAATGCGGGTAATCGACTTGCGAGGCTTTGCTGTTTCAGAATCATCATCCGATTTGGATTCTGGATCGCTCTGGTCCTGGTCCATGCTGACGACCTGAGGTGGTGCCGGTCTTGCAACTTTGGGTTCTGGAGCGGTCCATTGAGGCGATTCAGGGAAAGCGAATCCTATGGTGCGAGGAAGGGTTTGAGACAGCTGAATCGGCAACACCTTGAGCGATTCGAATGCAATGCGGTCATTGCTGTAGTTCTCGGCAAAGTCAATCGAGATGTCTTTGGACCATGCCTCGAGCGGCGACCAAGAATGTGTGTCGATTCCCGTTGAGAACCAATCGGATTCGACAGCGATCCCGCCTAGAGATTCTTCCTGGGGCACCATCTCTAAGCTGCCTTTGTTGCTGGGTGGGCTTCCATGAGAGCTTCTTCGATACGACCGAAGGGTTCCAATAAATCAAGCGGGGATTTTTGGGCTTCAAACAGCCCCTGAATCTCGATGGAATCATCGGCGAACTCTGGCAGTACTGAAAACTGCTTGCCAAAAGCTTTGAACCGATGGTAACTTTCCCGCTCGCATTCAGGACGTGGTAACGAACTGCTCTCGGCATTTGGAAATTCGATGACGGCCATCGGGATCGATTGCATGTGACGCAGAGTAAGCACCGCCAAAGTGTCCGAGAACAAAACTTGAGGTGTGCCTTTCGCCTTGGTGACCAACGCTCTCGCGATCTGCTCTCCGCAAACGAATTCCGAAAGCGTGCTTCCGTAGAGGATTTGCTGAGCCCGGGTTGGTTGGACCGGCAGCGTACAGTGAAACTCCAATGGGCGTGCCAAACTGTTCACGATTAGGTATCCACCAAAGTATCCATGAATGGGATGGTGGCGAACCGTTACGAAACCGAGGGAGATCGTCTTGTTGTTTTTATTTGCGTCCATGCCATCTTTCATCCGAGATTCGACCGGGATGTGCTGCTCGAGCGACTCGGGCAGCCAGGGTAGCTTCGACTGTCTCTTAACCATTCGTTCAGTGCGACCAGACTTCGCCTACCATTCGGAACATTGGTTACAACCGATTCAACCCGCAAAGTTTACAAAAGGCTAGCAAGATGCTCGACTTTTACGGTGCTCCACGACTATACTAGGGATCGTTGACACTTGAGGAAATTTGAATTGATTCAGCAGGTTTCGTAACATTCTCGTTGAATAGATTGCACAATCACTATGGCTCACGACCCAGCACAATATTCCCCAGTTTTTAGTATCGATGTCTCGGCCGAGGCAACCTCCAATGCGACGCCAAGACCAGCAGAAGTTGGAGCGGCGCTCATCGCCTTGACCCGGCAGCTCATCGAATCGCAACAAAAGCAAAACCAGCTTTTGGACCAAATCCTTCAAGTCAACAAACAAGTCCTGCAAGCTAGCAATCAAGCAAACTCGCAACGGCAAAACGAGCTCACTCAATGGCGGAATGCCCATCCCAAGCTAGTTCGCTCCTGCAAGGACGCTTTGGAGACTCTTTCCACTGTCCAAACTGGATTCTTGCAGAACCTGGCAGATGAAGTTGCCGATTCCAAAGACGGGCTAACCGACAGCGAATATGTGTTTGCCGAATTTCTTGATCGTTACGGTCCGAGAATGGCCCACCTCAACGGTGTCCTCCAAGTGCTGAATCACTTGAGCGGCTAAGCCGATCATGGAGAAGGAGATCCTACTTTGGGTGACAAGATCACACTTCGCTCCCTTTTTTTTGTGATGATCGTATGCGCCATTCTTCTGATGGTTGTACGACTGGCGGTTCTCAATCAGGGGCAAAACATTTGGGCCGGAGTAGCGGTCATGGTCCTTGTCCCTGTTGTTACGTTTGGCTTGTTTGGGCTCGCGTTTGCAATGCTTCTTCCTTTTGGGATCATCTCAGCCATGACTCGGGAGTCTGTAGCGCCGGGCGCGAGTCCCTTTGCTGAGGAGAGATTGCCGGACAAACAAATAGACGTCTTGGATCCAGAGCGAGCGAACTAGCGGGCAAAAGGAAGCTTCGCGGTGAACTTAGCATCGCCCTGGAGTCAAGGTTGCACTCGCAAAAACACGAAAGCAAGCCAGCATGGTTGTGAACAACCTTCATACTGAATCCGAGCCGATGATCGAATTGCGGCGTATACATCGTTTTTTTGGTAACACCAAAGCGGTCAATGACATTTCGTTTGAAGTGTATCGCGGTCAAGTATTTGGGTTCATTGGCCCAAATGGCGCTGGCAAGACAACTAGCATGCGCATCTTGTCGACGCTCGAACTACCAAGTTACGGCGATGCCTTTGTCGATGGGTTCTCCGTTATCAACGATCCGGATTTGGTTCGTCGACGTTTGGGTTTCATGCCCGATGGCTTTTCGATGTACCAAAACATGAACTGCGTCGAGTACTTGGACTTTTTCGCAAGGTCATACGGACTCTTGGGGAAAGATCGAATCGCGGCGCTTCGGCGCACGCTGAGTTTCACCGGGCTCGATAAGATCGCCGCGAAACCGATCACCGGTCTTTCCAAGGGGATGCGTCAACGTCTTTGTCTTGGTCGAGCGATGATTCACTCGCCATCTGTTTTGATTCTCGACGAACCCGCAAACGGCTTGGATCCACGGGCACGCATCGAACTCAGACAAATGATCCAGCAACTGGCCGTTGAGGGCACCTCGATCTTGGTCTCGTCGCACATCCTGACGGAACTAGCTGAGATGTGCGATCAGGTTGGGATCATTGAGCGGGGACGCCTCTTGGCCGTGGGAAGTGTTGCGGAGATTCGTCGAACCATACAAGGTGCTCTTCGGGTTGAGATTACGGCTGTCGATAAAGGGGAACAGCTGCAGCAGTGGCTTAGTATCCGTCCCGGTGTTTCTCGGATCAAGCGAACGGAAAATGCATTTACATTGGACCTTGAGGGTGGTCCGGCTGAGCAAGCGGTTTTGCTGAAGGACATCGTGCAAGCCGAATTTTCGATACTCGAGTATGCAGCGCATCGCGAAACACTGGAGGATGTGTTTATGAAAATTACGACGGGGGCAGTCCAGTGACAACCGTTTCAAAGGAAGCCAACGACGGTTTGCGTTTGGTACCACCTATTATGGTAAGGACGGGGCAGAATGAGCATTCATCTGTCATTCAACAACTGGTCGAGGGAGAAACCGCTTGGGACAAACGGCTGATCGCGTGGAGCGACTGGATCAATCCGATTCTGGTGAAAGAGACTCGGCAGGCACTCAAGAGCAAGCAGTTTTCATGGACATTGATGCTGGTCACGCTCGTCATTCTCGCCTGGTCCGTTTTGGGTATCGTCGGGATGATTCCGAGTATCTACTACAACTCCAACGGCTCCGCCTTGCTGATCGGGTATGTCATCATCTTGATCGTGCCCGCATTGATTGTGATCCCTCAAGCAACCTTTCGTTCGATGGCATCCGAGCTTGAGGATGGAACGTTTGAGACTCTTTCTCTTTCAACGCTTTCGCCTCGCCAGATCCTCTTCGGCAAGCTAAGCGTATCGGCCTTGCAATTGGTGGTTTACCTGTCCGTGATTTCGCCATGTATCGCCTTGACGTATTTATTGCGAGGAGTAACGTTGGAGGTCATCGCGATGACCATTTTGATCATATCAACAGTAAGCCTGGGATTGTCGGTGGTCGCGATTTCGGTGGCATCCTTTTCTCGAACTCGAATTCAGCAAGTGTTTTTCTCCATCGTATTGTTGGGGGGACAGGTCATTGGGGCCTTTTGGACTGGCGGGGTTTTGATCGGCCTCGTGACCTCGGGCGGTTGGGGGCTACCGGGTTGGATTGGCTTCGTGCTCTTCTTTCTGGGACTGATGTTGTACGCATGGTTACTTCTGCGGTGCGGTGCTTGCGCCATTGGCGTCAGCAGCGACAATCGCTCGACTCCGATTCGTGTCCCGATCCTGGTGATCGGATTGCTCCTGGCCATGATGGAAGGGTTCATGCTTGCAACGTATGGAACACTAAACTTCATGGCAGAGATGATTGCGGTCTCTGCGGTTTTCCTTTTCGTGCATTGGGGCATCGCTGGCAGCATCATGATGGGTGAAAGAGGAACCATTCCAGTTCGAGCGAGGCGAACATTGCCGAGCACCTTGCTGGGTAGAATCTTTTTGACTTGGCTAAATCCGGGCGCAGGACCAGGCTATATTTTTGTGATGTTGAGTTTCATTGGCTCTGTCGTTTCCTTGGTGGTTGGGCCATGGTTATTGTTGGACCCCAACTTAACCAATTTTCAACTGCCACTCTTGGTGTACATCCTAGCGTTGACGTGCTATCTGGCTCTCTATCTTGGAATGGTGCGACTGATTTGCATGGCATTTTTGAGGAGGGTTCTGGTTGGCCGTTTGGTGATCTCGTTCGCATTCACGTTGGTCTTGATCGTGACTGCGGTGGTGCTGACATGCTCGCTGAGTTTAGCCGCCAGCGACTATCAGTCGCTTGATTTTGATTGGTATTGCTTTCCTAACTTTTTCTGGACACTGTCGGAGCTTTTCCCGTCGCGCAGTTCCAATTGGAACTCGCCGGAGGAAATAATGGCGGTCCTTGCTTTGTTCTTTTCTTCGCTTTTTGTTGCGACGATCAACGTTTTGTTAACGGCAAAAGATGTCGTTTTGCTGAGGATTGAAACGCCAGACCGTGTGATCAAGGAGCGTGTTCGAACCCAAGCAAAATACAACTCCGGCGCTGTTGCCCCGGCTGTGGAGAACCCGTTTTCTTGAGTAAATCTCGCCGAACTCGTTTTGAACTCGCGCAGAATCCAAGAATGTTGCCAGGCGATCGAATCCATGCGAGTAGCGGCGTGTTAGAATCAGTCCTACTATTAGACTCCATCTTTTATATTCGTTTTCTCTTAGAGAGACTCCATGCAATCCTCGGCCACGGCCATCGACGTCACCGATCTATCGAAAACATACCGAGAAGGACTGGTTTTTCGCAAAGTCCACAACGCTTTGAGTCATGTTTCCCTGTCCGTCAAACGAGGGGAAGTCTTCGGATTGTTGGGGCCAAATGGCGCTGGCAAAACGACGCTCATCAAGGTCCTGCTGGGGATATTGCACCCTAACCAGGGCTCTGCGACAGTGCTCGATTTGCCCGCGGGTAGCAAATCCGCTCGACGCAAAATCGGTTACCTCCCAGAAAACTTGGTATTCCCCCGTCACCACACCGGCCGAAGTGCATTGTACTTTTATGGCAGGTTGAGCGAAATGAACGAGTCCCAAATCCGGGCCCGCGAAAGCGAACTTTGGAATATCGTCGGACTAAAAGGTCGAGAGCGCGAACCCGTTCGCCGCTATTCCAAAGGGATGCGGCAACGACTCGGCTTGGCACAAGCCATGTTGCACGACCCGGACCTCATGGTCTTTGACGAACCGACCGACGGCCTCGACCCGATGGGCCGGCAAGAGATTCGTAACGTGCTGGATCAGTTGAAGGAACGTGGCAAAACCGTTTTCTTGAACAGCCACATCCTGCAAGAAGTCGAACTCGTTTGCGATCGAGTTGCCATCATGGCAACCGGAAAATTGAGAGGGATAGGAACGATTGATGAGTTGATCGAAAGCCATCCACACGCTAGCAAGTCAACGGTCACCGTCGAGGCGATCGGCACCATGGCTCAGATCCAGGAAGCGACCCTTGACTGTGCAGTTCGAGATTTCTCGGTCGTTCTGGATGGAGTGGAGGACGCGACGTCGGTCCAGCGGTTCGTCGTGGACGCGACCGACCAGGCCAACGTCGATAAGGTGATCGATCGACTCCGTGAAAATACGATCAGCATCTATCGGATGCAGAGATACCGCGCTAGTCTCGAACAAGTTTTCATGAGCATTGTCGGCGCCGCCAACTCGCCCCATTCCAACACTCCAAATCCCCTCAAATAACATCAATGAAACCTTACTTTGCTGTCCTTTACGACAGTTTTCAAGAGTCGGTACGTTCCAAGGTTCTTTGGATATTGCTCGCTGCCTGGACGTTGATCTTGGCCGCGTTGTTTCCTTTGTCGTTTTCGAGGGGAGAAAGCTATGCTTTCACCTTTGCCGACATTGAAAACCCAAGACTCGTTCTGGACAATCTTGCCAATGCGTCGGCTGGCAAAGGTACGCGAGCACAAAAGGCTGTCTTCGCCAAGCTGGACGAGGAATTCAAGAGCATTCTCGCTCAGAGGCAAGCCAACAAGAGACGCATTTTCACGGGGCTTCTTACCGATGCGTTCAATAAGCTTTTGACCAACAAAGATCTTTACGACAAAGAGGCTTGGCCGAATGCAGACCGCCGTAAAGAAATGAAGACGCTTATCGAAAACGAGAACCGAACGGCTGCCGAGTTGGAACAGCTCAATCGAGGCCTGATTAATTTTGCATTCCCAGGATCGATTCGGGCGGCGACCGGGCAGGCGACATGGATCACCTATGCTGGAATCAAATTGGGGGGAGCGATCCCGCTATCGGAACGGCTACTAAAGGGAGTTATCGAGTCCGCCTTTATTCCGCTGGTTATGCGATTCGGGCTCGGTATCGGAGCCATGATTGTCGCGATCATTATCACCAGCTCGATGATCCCGGATATGTTTCAAACGGGTTCCTTGCATTTGCTGCTGAGCAAGCCTTTGTCGCGAAACCTACTTTTCTTGACGAAGTTTTTGGGAGGCTGCATCTTTGTTGCGTTCAATATCATCTATCTACTGGTTGGGTTGTATCTCTATGCCGGAATCAGGCTGGATATTTGGAACGCAGGTATCCTATGGTGCATCCCCATTTTTATCTTCACGTTCATGATTTTCTACTCGGTTTCCGCCCTTGCTGGATTGATATGGAAGAACCCGATCATTTGCGTTGTCATCACTGCACTTTTTGCCGGCATATGCGTTTGCGTTGGTCTTATCCATTTTTACTTTGACTTGTTCCTACACGTCGTGCCTCAGACCCAACGCATCTACGCAGTCAAGGACACGGTTTTGCTCACGACGCAACAAGGTCGTGTTCAAATATGGGATGAGCAATCGAACGCTTGGAAGTCGGCATACGGTGATGTTGATGGCCAAAAGGTCATGGGTCTTGTATGGCTTGAGAACGAAAAGGCCATTTACTTTGCGAGGCCGCGATTCAATCCCTTCGGAATGGGCGGAAACCAAAACGCCAAACTCGAATTCGCGAGAACTCCAGAGTTGGCGGACCCGATGGACAAGACTTTTTCTTCGAAAATCTGGGAAGACAGCCGCATGGATAGTGGGCCTGAGCTGCCGTCGGACCCGTTGCAAATATTTCGGTGGAAAGATTCTTTGGCAATTCTGAGCGAAAGTGGTGTCTTTCGATTCAATCCAGCAGGAGCAGCCCAAGCAGAAGAGCGAAAGTCCGCCTTAAGTGGGCTATCTTGGTTGGGAAACATAGGCGCCATGCCGACTCTGCCTGGCGAAGCGTTCGTCCAAATGACGGACAAAAATTGGAAACTTCCGAAACCGCTTGATGTGGCCGCTTCACCGTCGTTCCAGTACTTGCTTACGTACTCCAATGGGAAAGTCTGTCGTTGGAAATCGGATGGGGACAAACTCATTCAGGAAACAGAGATTGAACTTGACCTACCAGCGGAAACGGTAGCCTCCATCGGCACCAGCGACAAGAACTGCATCGTATGTCCCAACGGGATGAAACCTATCTTGATCGATGTGGAAACAATGCAGATCCGAAGAAAACTGGAGGAGTTGGGAGAGATCACGGTCAAGCAGATTGTTGCGGATAGCAGCGGCAATATGGTTCTGTTGTCAACTGACGGTACGGTTTGGAGATACGAACCGCAGACCGACAAGGCCACAGCGCCATCGCTCGTCGGGCAAGGGAATGCACATGCTATTTCTTTTGCCTCAAACGGACAACTTTGGGTCGCTCACTCCTTTAAGAAGGCTGACCTTTGGGATTTGCCAGCCAACACTTCCAAGCGATCTTTACGTCCTAAATCGAGCATTACCGAATTGATTTTCACTTACGCTATCAGTCCGTTTTACGAAGTGAATCCAAAACCGGCTGCGGTTTACGACACCATTTCGTATGTGCTTGAAAACCCAAAGAACAAGACACTAGCGGTAAACCGTGCTGATTTAGAGACTGCGACGATTAAGACAGATCCGTGGAAACCGATATGGACCAACTCTTTGTTCATTGTCGCCTTGCTGACTTTGAGCTGCTGGTATCTGTCGCGTCAGGATTTATAACCTAGCCAGATGAAGCTCATACCAAATGACCAGCCGAAAAAATTTTCGTGGCTAGACCGGCGGAAGAGCTTTGAGTACGCCTTTCGAGGCATAAAGCATGTTTTGAGATCACAGCATAACGCTTGGCTTCATGCTGTTGCAACGATTGTCGTTTTGTTGATGGGTTTGACTTTTCGTATAGCAAACACAGAATGGTGTTGCGTGGTTGTATGCCTTACGGTCGTCTGGACCGCCGAGGCATTGAACACAGCCGTCGAGTTGCTAACCGACTTAGTTTCTCCAGAATTCCATCCGCTGGCGGGCAAATGTAAGGACGTGGCGGCGGGAGCCGTTCTGATTGCAGCAGTGGGGGCTGGCCTCGTCGGTTCAATCGTCTTCGGCCCGTATCTCATGAAGCTGGCAATACCATAATTTTGGTCGCAAACCGTCGATGTACATCCTTATCAAATAAGCTACATTTGAGTAACCATGGCTACTCGATTGGAAATGATGGAACAATAATCTTGACGGATTCTTCCGCTAACCCCTGCTACCATCTCAGCGAGCTGACAAAATACGCGTTGCGTCTCGGTACTTTCGGATTCGGCGGGCCGGTTGCCTTAGTCGGATACATGCACCGTGATCTGGTTGAAGATCGGAAATGGATTTCGGAGACGGAATACAAAGAGGGCTTGACGCTCGCGCAACTGATGCCTGGTCCGTTGGCGGCCCAACTCGCAATTTACCTCGGGTACGTTCATTATGGGGTTCTTGGTGCCGCCGTAATTGGCAGCGCGTTTGTGCTGCCATCTTTCCTGATGGTGCTTGCCCTAGGCTGGGCCTACCTTCGATTTGGCGGGATAGGATGGATGCAAGCGGTATTCTATGGTGTCGGGGCGTCCGTCATCGGCATTATTTCGATCAGTGCGTACAAACTCACTCAGAAAACACTCGGAAAGCAAAAAATCCTTTGGGCGATCTACTTAGTGAGTGCGGTTACGACGCTCATTACAGAGAACGAAAATATCCTGCTTTTCATTGGTGCTGGATTCTTGGTTCTTTCGACTCGGATTCCATGGTGGCGCAAAACGAAGTCGACCGTCGCAAGTATTTCGATCCAGCCATTCATGCTGATTGCGTCCGCTAAAGCACCGTTAAGTGAGTTGCTGACTCAAATTGCAATCTTCTTCGCCAAAGCTGGGGCATTCGTTTTTGGAAGCGGTCTGGCCATCGTCCCTTTTCTTTATGGTGGAGTGGTCAAGGAATATGCTTGGCTCAATGATCAAGAGTTTCTCGATGCAGTCGCCGTTGCGATGATCACTCCAGGGCCCGTTGTCATTACCGTTGGATTTATCGGCTACATCGTCACAGGAAGGGATGGCGGATTTGGTCCTGGTTTTTTGGGTGCCTCCGTCGCAGCGCTCGCGACGTTTCTGCCTTGTTATCTTTTCACCATTCTTCCGGCTCCCTACTTCAAAAAATATGGCAAGCGACCGAGTCTTGTTGCCTTCGTCGATGGCGTAACGGCGGCAGCTGTGGGCGCGATTGCAGGTTCATGCGTCGTGCTAGGACGGCGAACCATTTTCACAATCGACTGGATTCCGGAATGGCCCAAGATCGGATTGTTGTTGGTGACCATTACGGTTTTGCTCCGTTTTAAGAAACTGCCAGAGCCAATTGTTGTGCTTGCTGCGGCCATCCTCGGTCTAGTGATCTATCCTTCAGTCCGCTAATCGGATTTCGGCTAAGCACATCGCCAAGTGCAATACCGTTCAATGAGCCGTTGGGCATTATCCAAATGGCAATCACAAGCTAAGTGCAACGGTAGCTATTTATTACCTACGATGTCCCTCGAGAGCCAACACAGAGCCTACAAGCCATTCGTGGTGACTTCACCACCAGCCCTCGTCCCCAGTGCTCGCCACACGGCTTGGTCTGTGGAACTACTAAAGCTTTGAACGGAGCCATCTAGCAAGACGCTTTGGACCAGACCTGTATGCCAGCTCCGCGAGGTCAAGACGGCGTAACCAGGAGCAGTGGTACTGCTACCTTCTTGACGAGAATTGTAGTCGATATTGTAGTTAACTCCATTGAAGGAATATGGCACTTTGGTATTCGGAGGAAGAGTCACGGTAAAGCAGGAATGGTGCGAATGCCCATTTGTCCATTCCGTGCGTCCACTGCCTGTGCCATCTGGGAAAATGCGATCCTTAACCCCCGAGTTTGCGATGACTGCGACTTCGGCTGGTGTATTTGGAATGGCAGTGCTTGGCGGTCCTCCGTTGCGGGTATACGCCTGCCATGCGTGAACCTCAGAACACCACAACGTATTGCTCAACCCGTCGGTTATAGCAGAGATCCTAAAGTCGGAATTGGGATGGGCAGCGCCGTCCCCACCTCGGTTGGTTGCTGGGTCATAAACGAACCAAGTACCGACGTTAAATGCATAGTTCGTCGGGTACAGAAAGAACTGAACTGCGCTGCCGGTCGCGCTCGTGTCGCGCGGTGTCCCTGACTTTGGATCCGAAGGGCAAACATAGGTCGGAACACGATAGCCATTGATGACAGGGAAATTTGACCAATTCAGACTGAGATCGATTTGGTTGGCAAGATTATTTTGTTCGAGATATGGGAACAGTCGACCGTGAATACTCCAGGATGCGTTCGTGGTGATTTTCGGATTGATACAAGCGCTCGGTGGAAGCCGCCTTAAGGCCGACTCGTAGTTCAGCGAGGCCAAACCGATTTGCTTGAGATTGTTCCCGCACTGCATCCTTCTCGCGGATTCCCGGGCAGCCTGGACTGCGGGTAAGAGCAATCCAACGAGAATTCCGATGATGGCGATGACGACGAGCAGTTCCACGAGCGTAAAACCACGGCGGTATCGGAAATGCATGTTCTTTACCAAGCGAGACCAGTATAAGCAGCGAATTTAGAGCTCTCTCAATACTTTACAGGCCATCCGCCCGAACTCCATAGATGGACAATTTTTGGTCGGCAACGCGTGCCGTCGTATTTTCCGAAGGCCAATTTGGCAGCAGCCGAAATCTAGAACTTTGCTTCCGGCGCGGTTGAACAGAAATTTGTCGGTTCGAATCGGAGTTTTTGCTGTCGGTCATCACTTGAGCAAGGAGAAAAAGAAAAGCGACTATCTTTTGGCTGCGATCACCTCGCCTGTTGGTTTACGCTCAATGCCATTAAACGATCCAACGGAACCCTCCGAAACCTGATATCCAAACGCAACAAGACTTTGCACGTTTGGCAAGTTTGCATCCACCGTAATCGTTAGATCGCCTTCGGTATGAATTCTCGGATGTTGAAATGTTAGTGAACTTGCTGCAACTGCTAAAGTCGAAGTGGCAACGAATGAACGGCGGTTTGGTTTTTTGTTTGGCATGTCGATGAGCATGAGAGCTAACGTACGGTGTTGTCCGTCTTGAACTTTCACTCGGCAGCCTTAACTGCGGAGTAGTGGCATTTTACGGCCACGGATGAAATCCATGGCTGCGAAATGGCCGGATGACTTCCTCGGCGAATCGCTCCATTTCCTCATATTGAGGACTGCATTGCAATAGGAGCAAATCGATGCCCGCTTCTTTGAATCTCCCAATCTGATCGATCACCATTTGAGGTGTCCCGACCAAACCAGCACGGAGCCCACGGTTCGAGACAGAGTAATCCTCGAGCGAAACGCGTTGCTCAAGTTGGGTTCCTGCGATCCATTGCTGATAGTTCTCGTAGCCAGCAGCCGATTGCTTCACGTCGGTGATTCGCTCCAGCTCCTGCTGGGCCTCTCGCATCGTTGGTCGCACGATAGAGTATGCGGCCATGCCATACTGCATACTCGGAAGTTCCAGTTCGCAGCGCCGTCGTTCCATATCCGCAATCTTCGACTTGATTTTCTCGGGAGGGTCGCCATGCATGACATACGCATCACATCGTTTTGCAATCATGGCCTTTGCGGCCTCGGACTCTCCGCCAGCGTAGATCGTTGGGCGAGGTCGCGTTATTGGCTTAGGCTGCAAAATGGAGTTTTCAACGCGATAGAATCGACCTGAGAAATCAACTCCATCTCTAGTCCAGAGACTATCGACGACTTGCAACCACTCCTCGGTTCGAGCATATCGATCGTCGTGCTCGTCAAATGCAATACCATACTTCGTCGCTTCGTCCTTCCACCAACTGGAAACAACGTTGAGTGATAGCCTCCCGCCTCCTCCGATATGATCAATATTGGCTGCCTGCTTTGCCAACAAGGCTGGTGAATGAAAAGTAGGTCTTACGGCAACCATGTACTCCATGCGTTCGGTGACCGCCGTCAATGCCGACGCCGTACTCCAAGCGTCAAGCGATGGTGCAGTTTCCCCCTTGATGTCATTCAGATTCAATTCCGCAACGAGCGAAAGGTCGTAGCCTATTTGTTCACTCCGAATGGCAAGTTTTTTTGCGTACGTCCACGTCGCCTCCATCGATTCGTCTTCAACATTTCGAAGCCATCCACCGAACACTGGCATCCAATAGCCAAATCGCATAATCGCAAAACTCATATAAAGGGTTGTGTTTGCCGAAAAAAACGAAAGAAGACGAAAGAAAATCGCAATGTTACTTTGTTACGTTTCTGTTCGGTAGCCAACTGACTACGGATCAAGTAGCGGCGAGCCTTGGATCAGCGTGAACTCATTTATTCGATCTAATTTTTTCGGTTCTTTTCGTTTTTTTCGGCTAAATAATCTTATCAAAAACCGGAAGGAACTTCTGGTTCATAGCACTAACGCTCGCGGCACAAGCTGCCCGACACCGAGGTCGCCTCGAGAAAATCTACCAGCCTAGCAAACGGATCGAAGCCGACGACTTGAGTCGCGTCCGCTACAAAGTTGGAAAGGGCATTTACATCGTAATACACAAGTCTGCCATCGCGATCGTCGATCATGTATTCGATTCCTCCGACGTCAATACCCGCCGATTGCACAATGGCTTCACACGCCTTGATTACATCCTGAGGCGGGGTATATCCATTGACTCGCATTCCCGATTTTGGCGCGTCGATAGGACAAGCGGATCGTTGGAGGGCTACTCCATCAGCCCGCTGACAGATATCCGCCGGGCAAAGATTGAACGAATCGCCAGACGTGTGAATTTGGATCGCATACAAAAACTTACCACCCAATGTTTCTACTCGAGTAATGGTCTGCCCTCGAGCTGGTGTGAACTCTTGGATAAGCGCAGTATGGTCAATGCCAAGGTTGATTTTGGAGTCGGCAATATCTGCAGCTAAACTCTCCGGTGAATCGTACTTAACAATTCCCGCACCGCTTCCACCGATATTCGCCTTCACCACAATGGGAAACCTCAAGCCGCTTGCGGCCTGAGCAATCTGGCTCGAATGGTTAACGATCCTCGTTTTTGGATAGTCCAATCCAAGTGATTCTAGGATCGTCAACTGCCGGGCCTTGGATGTTTCAACCGCAAAGGCTTTCGCTCCGTTGATGACGGGAATTCCTAACCGCTCCAAGTGTGCCAAATACGCATGCGTGTAGAACATCCCTTGAACTCCATCGCGAAGATATGCCGATGGGCTCATTCGATTGAACAGAAGTGAAAACGGAACAACGGATTCACTGGGATCAAACGAGTGTTTGCGAGGGTCAATTCGAACATAATCAACCCCACGTCGTTCCAGTTCAAGAAACAGGGGACGAAACCAGTCCGGGTGTTCGTGGTAGATTGCGATGGAGACGGCAGTTTGCTCTGAGTTCATGGGCCAACGTCAATAAAGGAAGATCAAAGGCACTTCATAATAACACCCTTTAGCATCTCTGGAAGATCGAGTTACTATTTGACCCGCTGAGCACGCTGCCTAGCTTGCTTTTTGCCATCAGACCCATTGGCCGGATCGACGCCCGGGGAGGGTGAACTGACTTTTGCAATAGTTGTTGGCACTTCACCCGCCCCTCGACGATGTCGAGAACCCTCGAAAGCCGGGGCTGTCGCCCAATGGCTAATTGCACAGGCGACGAATGCCGGCAACCGTCAATTACTTTGGCAGCTCTGGCTTGCTGGTGTAGAAATCAATCATACGCTGGATCGCGTCGTCGCATACCACGCAGAAGCCTTCTTTGGGATTGGCACTGCCCATCCAGCAACCGGCTTGCGGGCGATACATACCTTTCGAAAGATAACCTCCTCCCTCGAAAGCACCGACAGTTCGCTCGGCTCGGGTTTCGCGACTGCTCTTGGTCGGCAACGTGACGTCCTTGCTAAGGAACGATTTCCATTTGATCTTATCGGGCTCCAATTGTCGCGTGATGTTTGGCTCGACCGGCTCGACTCCTTCGGGATAAATGTCGTTGTACGAGACATTGCCAACATACTCGTCCGCTAAATAGGCCAAGCAATGACCGAGTTCGTGCACGAAGACCATCGGACTACTCGGGTGGTCGGTGGTGGTTACGCAATAGTCCAAGCAAATGGCGCCACCGCCGTAAGTCGTACTATTAACCAGCACGACGATCGTATCAAAAGGTACCGCGGCCGCCATTTGATGCATGCGATGGTTGTCATCGAGCAAAAGATACCTATCGATGTCGAGCGTATTGAAGGACGAATTCAATGCTGTGTTCCGAAAGACTCCTTTATGCGGCAGATCCGTTCCTGACTCTTCCGATGCTCGGAAGACACCGCGTACGCTGATCCGATCACTGAGCCCTTTGTAGGGAGCGACGGACAAGAGATAATCGGACATCTTTTGAACGTCTGCTTTGAACTTGTCCTCCTGTGTTGCTGAATATCCTTCCGACAAGAAAACGATGTCTAAGCAGTGATGAGCGTCTCCTTTGTTTTGAACTTCGAATGGCTTGTCCCCTTTGGTGGGTGACTCGCGTCGAATTCTGATGTCGGACGGGTCCAAGTGCTCCGTCATGATGGTCGTCAGCGAATTGTCTCCATTGCGACGTTCGATCGTCAGCTTGACCGCTGCCTTGGGCATGGGAATACGGGCTGTCGTTTGAATGACTCGTTTGGTGCCGGACAGGGCAGGCTTGGTGGTCGCATATTCGGCAAAGAGGGAGTCCAAGCCTTTGGCATAGACCAAACGATTGGAGGCTGCATCCCAAGCCTTGACGCTATATTTGCCGTAGGGAAACGGCATGATGAGACTGTTGGGGTTCTCTGGCCAGCATGGTTCCTCGGCTAGAGTCTGGAGAGTAGTGGTCATTTCCCTCGCATCGCCGCACTGATACAGTTCCAGCCGAAGGGCTTTATCGACGAAGAAGTCATCGAACGCGACCGACTCTGACTTGGGAGTTACAGCTTCTTGAGCTTGGCAACAAGCGAGTGCAGCCATACCGGTCCAGATGCATAAAAACGAAAAACGAGCATGTAACCAACACTTCGTATTCATAGAGGTCTTTCGCGCTTTAACTCAATCAGTTTAGGTCCACTGTTGGCTCGTTGGCAACCATTGGCGCAGCCGCTGCAACTTGAACTAGAGGGATTGTTCGGGTCGGGCTTGAAAATCAGACCCATCCAAAACGAAAACCACGAACGCAGCATCACAACGGCGCAAATCGCGACAACGAGTATTGCAATCATGGTTTGTGGGTTCATGCCTCTAGCTCCAAAAACGGAAGCACTGATAAGTCAACCAAGCCCCAATATAGGCCAGGGTCGTCATGTATACGAAAGAAAAAATCGGCCAGCGCCAAGAATTGGTTTCTCTGCGAATCGTCATCAGCGTAGCGGAACACTGAGCGCACAATGCGAAAAACACCATGATCGATAAAGCTGTGGCGAGGCTGAAAACGGGTTTGCCATCGTTTGGCCATTCCGCGATTTGCATTTGATGCTGTAGCCCTTGGCTGTTTTCATCTTGATCGGAGCCGAGAGAATAAATGGTCCCGAGGGTCGCAATGATCACTTCGCGGGCAGGGAAGGAGGCGACCACGGCCACGCCAATTTTCCAGTCCCAGCCGAGCGGCTTGACGAAGGGTTCGATGCGGTGCCCAACCATCCCGAGGAAACTCCCCTCGATCAGTTTGCTCCGCTGCTGATTCACGAGCTCTTGTGCCTCGTCGATTTTGGATTGCATGTTTGCAATATTCGGATCTTCAATTGGTGCCTCTGTGCCTCTTGGTGAAGAGGGTTGCTTTGCGATCGTTTCGGACACTTCGGACTGCAATCGTTCCAGTTTCGAAACCGACGAATCGAGCGACAAATGGTCGCCGGGAAAGTAGACTGCAGCCCAAACAAGAATCGACGTGCAAAAAATCAACGTACCCGCTCGAACCACGAAGGATAGCAAGCGTTCCCAGACCCGCTGATAGATCACAACTGGAGATGGCCATTTGTAACTATGAAGCTCCATCAAAAACGTTGCAGGCTCGCCAGGAAAGAAGAACTTCTTCAGAAGCCAAGCAACGGGGATCGCGACCATCGCTCCCAGAGATTGCATGAACATCAAGACCATTCCTTGCAGGGTGATCCAACCTCCCACATATTTGGTATCGGGAACAAACGCAGACACCATCAAGACATAGACAGGCAAGCGAGCGGAGCAACTCATCAGGGGTGCGATCAACAAGGTCACCATCCGATCTTTGCGACTCTCAATCGTTCGAGTTGCCATGATGCCAGGAACGGCGCATGCGAACGAGGACATCAAAGGCAAAAAAGACTTGCCGCTCAAGCCCACCGTCGTCATGAGCTTGTCCATGACAAACGCTGCTCGCGCCATATAACCGCAGTCCTCTAAGATCGCGATAAAGAGGAACAGAATGGCGATTTGAGGCAGAAAGACAATCACGCCACCTACGCCGCCGATAACGCCATCAACAATCAAACTACGAAGTGCACCGGGGGCGAGAACCGCTTCGACGCCGCCGCTGGCTTGAGCTTGCAGCCATTGGATACCGTCCATCGGAAACTTGGCGAACAACGTGATCGATTGAAAAACGATGAACATCACGAAAACAAAGAACAGCATGCCAACCCATCGATGGGTCAGCCAGCGGTCGATGCGATCGCTTGGGGATGCACTGCGCGATTCTTGTCGGACGACCGCTCCGTCGATCAGCTTTCGAACCCAAGCGTAACGAGCTTTGGTTTCGAACATCGGGACCTTGCAACCGGCCGTTTGAAGCCGTAATCTGGCATCCTCAATCTTCGTTGCAATATCGGGCAGCCCCGATTGGCAAATCAATTTTTGAAAGTGGCCGTCGGAATCGATCAGCAACCGATCGACTTGATAGGTCGAGGGCTTTCGACCTTGCGACTCTAGCCATTCGGTGAGTTGTTTGACTTCGTCATGAAAGACGCTTGGAAACATCGCTCGGGCGAATTGCTCGGGCCGTGGAGTTGAGGCCGGACTACGAAGCGTCGATTCGATCGTCTTTTTGAGCTCGTCTATTCCTTTGCGTTTGTTTGCCGAGGTGCAAACGACAGGAACTCCAAGTCGTTGGGACAGCAGTTCGGCATTGACCGTCAGCCCTTCGCTGGTCACGCGGTCCCACATGTTCATCACGACGATGACAGGCAGCCCCAGTTCGTAGATTTGGCTAAACAAGTAGAGATTGCGTTCGACATTGGCAGCGTCAAGAATGACGATCGCGACTTCAGGCTTGGCTTGCTGGGGAATCTCGCCAGACAGCACATTTACCGCGACGGCTTCGTCGGCAGAGCGAGCAGCGAGTGAATACGTACCGGGCAAATCGATGACGTCGATTGTCTCGGCGGTACCCGAGAGTCTGCCCACTTTTTGCTCGACGGTGACGCCCGGATAATTGCCGACTCGGGCATTCATTCCGCAGAGGGCGTTAAAGAGACTGCTTTTGCCAGTGTTTGGGTTGCCGATCAAGGCGACGACACGGGCATCTTTTACACTGGTATTCGATGGCATCAACTAGGGTTCCCTGCGAACAAGCACTCGAACGGATTCGCTTTTTCGCAGGCTGATGCGATACCCTCGAACGGCGAATTCGGTGGGGTCCCCCATCGGGGCTCGGCCCACCATGGCAATCGGTTCGTCTTCGATGAGCCCCATCTCCATGAGCCTACTCGCAACGACGTCATCGCCGATAATTTCAATAATGATCGCTGACTCACCCTGTTGGAGATCGTCCAGACTGATATTCGGGAGTGACATTATCCAGCGGCGGGGATAACGAAAATGTCGGCGGAATCGCCAAGTCGCAAACTGATACGGCGGCCCTCGATGCAGATCAAGCAGGGCTCACCTTGGCAAACCATTCGAACTTTACACCCCTGGCGAATTCCCAATTCTGCCAACCGTTGCATTTGACACGGCTGTCCGCACATCTCCACGATGGTCCCGTGGCATTCAGGCTGCAAATATTCGATTGGGAGGGGAACCGAGTCAGTAATCATGGAACCACAGACTGGAAAGATTTCGAACTGGTGAAACCGCATCGTTTTCGGAAGTTGATTTCGACAATCAATTGATTCGGCAACAGACGCTATGTTTGTTGAGACTCAATTTCAACAACCGACCACAAATGAATGATACTCCGTCCGGCTCATCGTGAAAAGCGAGGTATGCACCAATTTTTGCGAGAATCAGGCATTTTTCGCAGCAAGCACTGCGAAAACCTTTTTGCGGCATTCGGCTCAAGTTTTGTGAAAATCGTTCCCAAATTCCTAGGTTACCGAGTGCCTAAAAGACGATGACGAACCTGGAAGGTGCTTCGAAGGGATGTTGAAGCTAGCAAAACGAAGGGAATCGTAGGGGCATAGACAGCCCGTCTAGGATAACTTTTGCTTTTGCTGGCACTAGTTTTCTTTTGGAGTCCTGGATTTTCAAACTGTCGAAAACGTGTGAGTTCTAGTAAACTCCTGTGACTTATTCAGTCGCGTTGACAGGAAAAGGCTTCGGATGAACCGTGGCTTAGAAGTCGAAAGGCTACAGAGTGCAACAACCGTCAGTTGGTGGAAAAACGTTTTACGACCGTTGGGGATGGTTCATTCTCATCGGAAGCTTGGCGTGCGTACCATTCGCCTTTTTTGGTGCCGGGAAAGCGATCCAAAGCAACGTTAACAAAGTCGAAGACTGGCTTCCGAAGTCCTTCGCTGAAACAGGCGAGCTTGCTTGGTTTCGAAAGAATTTCCCTTCCGACCAATTCATTTTGGTTAGTTGGGAAGGCTGCAAGCTGGGGCCAAATCCTGAGCTTGGAGGCGAGGGAGATGACCCGCGGATTGCAAAGCTGGCAGCTCTGGTCGCCCCTAAGCAAGCCGATCCCAATGACGCCAATGCTGTTGAGGCCAAACTTTACTTCAAAGGCGTTTCGACGGGTCGACAACTTCTCGAACAATTAACCACTGGAACACATCCTTTAGAGTATGGGGAAGCGATTGAGAGGCTCAAGGGATCCGTCTTAGGACCAGACGGTCGACAGACTTGTGTGATCGTTTCGCTGGACCCGGAGACAACGGCCAAGCTCAAGCCGATTCTTGGTCACGGGCAAATGCGGATTTTCCGGCCAAACGTTCCGCCTGGGGTTCTACGTCGATTGATTACGGAAGCAGGGATTGCAGAAGCCGATCTGCATCTTGGCGGTCCTCCGGTCGACAACATTTCCATTGATGAGGAAGGTGAAAGAACGCTCGTTCGACTAGCTGGTTTCTCGGGCCTTATCGGAATCGTTTTGGCTTGGTGGTCACTGCGGAGCATGATTCTGACATTCATCGTCTTTAGCTGCTCGGTAACGAGCGCTGCCGCTTCGCTCGCCATGATTTGGGCGACAGGCGAAACAGTCGATGCGATTGTGTTGACGATGCCTTCCTTGGTTTATGTCTTGGCGATTTCCGGTGCTGTTCACTTTATTAGTTATTACAAAGATGCAGTTGAGAATGGTGGCCTGCGAGGCGCAACCGAGAGAGGCGTGATTCACGCTTTGAAACCAGCAATTCTTTGTTCAACGACGACGGCCTTTGGTTTGCTCTCGCTATGTGCCAGCGAACTGACGCCAATCCGTAAGTTTGGGCTTTACGCCGCTTCGGGCGTCATGATTTTGATTGTTGTGTTGTATTTGCTTTTGCCGTCAGCTCTCCACATCATCGGATACGCGAAGCGGTGGGTTATTCACAATGCCTCAACCTCTCCCCAAACGGCAAAGCACGATACGCATCCCTTGCGGGACGACACCTATCTCGAGAAGATTTGGGCTTCGATTGCTGGCTTTATTGTCCGAAACCATTTCGGTGTTGCTTTCTCCTGCATCCTAGTGGTCATTGCCTTCGGAGTTGGCTTGACCAAGACTCGGACAAGTATTGATTTGCTGGAGCTTTTTGATTCTCAAGCTCGAATCCTGAAGGACTACCGTTGGCTTGAGAAAAACCTCGGGATGCTTGTTCCGCTTGAGATTGTCGTTCAGTTTGATCCTGAGACCGTGGCGAAGTCAGTCGATCAAAAGACGGATCCATCCGAAGTGGATGAGAGCAAGGTCATCGACGATTCAGCGCGGCTTACGTTTCTGGAGCGATTGGAGACAACCGTACAAATTCAAGATGCGATTCGAAATCAGTTCGGCGAAAACGGCTCCAAGATTGTGGGTCGAAGCATGTCGGCGGCAACCTTTGCCTCTAGCCTTCCATCCCAAGACACCAGCACGGTCACCTGGACCAAAAGGTTTGCATACAACAAAGCCTTGGAAGCCAAACGGGAAGAGTTGATGGGTTCTGGTTTCCTCCGAATCGATCAAAAGACCGGGGCGGAACTATGGCGAATTAGTCTGCGAGTTGCCGCTTTCGAAGGGGTCGATTACGGCCAATTTGTACACGAATTGCGGGATGCCGTTTCCCCGATTATTGAAGCGCATAGCGATCGAGTTCGAATTTTGAGACAAATTGCGGCTTGGTCGGGTGACCCTAAATTTACGGGCAAACGGGTTGTGATTTGGGATCCGGCGACGAAGAATGCAGAACCCAATGCCGCTTCGCTAACCAAGGCGCGATCGGATGAGGTTTCTCTTCTGTTGGCGAAGTCCAGACTAAACATTCAAAGACTAGCCGCGGACCCCGCTTCGATGCCGATTGTTCAACTGCAAAAGCTGAGCGAGTTCGATGCGGTGGTTTTGACTGGGCAATTCACCGATGGTGAAATTGGAACTCTGGGTGCAACGCTAGGTAAGGTCATCGATCTCCAAGCCAAGGATCCGCGATTGTCGAAACCTATGGTTTCTTCGGTGTACACTGGCGTTGTACCAATCGTTTACAAAGCTCAACGTGCATTGCTACAAAGTTTAGTCGAGAGCACCATGTGGTCGTTCCTAACAATCACGCCATTAATGATGTTTGTTTCGAGAAGCATTCGAGCGGGTTTGGTCGCGATGATTCCAAATGTTTTGCCGATCTTCATCATTTTTGGAGCGATGGGTTGGCTGAATATTGCGATCGATATCGGTTCGATGATGTCGGCAAGTATCGCACTGGGTGTTGCGGTCGACGACACGATTCACTTCCTGTCTTGGTTCCGAGTGGATGTCAAGCAGATGAAGAGCCGTCGGGAAGCCATCATTGCGTCGTACAAACGATGCGCTACTCCAACGCTTCAGGCGGCTTGCATCAGCGGGCTGGGGTTGTCGGTGTTTGCGTTTAGCACGTTTACGCCTACGCAACGCTTTGGATGGCTAATGTTGACGATTTTGGTGGCTGGGGTTGTGGCCGAATTAATATTATTGCCTGCAATCTTGGCTGGTCCGCTGGGGAAGGCTTTTGAGCCTCGCCAATCGCGGCACAACGCCCTTTCGCGATATATGTTGATCATGCGTTACGAATTGCGACGTCGATTTGACCGCAAACCCCGCGTCGACTCCGTGGTTGCCGACGGGGAGCTACAAAGCGCGGCGTAGCACGACGCGCAAGCTAGTGAATTGCTCAGCACGAAGCGCAAGCTAGTGAATTGCTTAGCACGAAGCGCAAGCTAGTGAATTGCTTGGTACGACGCGCAAGTTAGTGAATCCCTCAGCACGACGCGCAAGCTAGTGAATTAGATCGTTGATTCACTAGCTTGCGCGTCGTGCTAGTCACTCTCGGCAAGAATGAGCCATGTGTGGCACATCCGCCGGCAGTAACACGGAACAGAAAGCACCCCTCGACGGATTCTTTGGTTATTTACTCCGCGAAAACTGGTGTTATGTTGATGGGATGAATACGTCAGCCGAGAATGCAAAAAAAATCGAACCTTTGAAATCGCGTGCTAAGATCGACGCGGATTTTGCTAAGGCATATCAGGCTCAACTCGCGTGGAGTCAGCGAAAGACAGTCGAACGGACCGTCATCCTCGATAAATTGCGTTCGCTGTTGGTAGAGTCGCGGCACCTCATTGCCCAGGCCATCGAATCGCACTCGCGACAGGACTTTCGAGAGACGATCACTTCCGAGTTGATGCCTTTAGCTGATTCAGCGAAGTGGCTTCACAAGAGCGCCAAGCGAGTTTTAGCTCCTCGGTATTTGGACGGTGGCGGCTCACCGCTATGGCTAGGTCGGCTTCGATCAACAGTCCATCGCGTTCCGCATGGGCTTGTGATGATCATAGGAACATGGAACTACCCATTGTTTCTTCCAGGGGTTCAAATACTGCATGCGTTGGCTGCAGGCAACGCTGTCGTCTTCAAGCCATCGCCGGGATGCGACCGATTGTCTCACCTCTTGGTTAGCTTGCTGGTTCGATCTGGTGTCCCATCGGAACTGATCGTCTTGCTCGATAGCTCGGTCGAATCGGCCAAACAAGCCATCGAGATTGGTGTCGACAAAGTCATCATGACAGGCAGCAGCCGATCCGGTCGCACAGTTCTGCGCTCTTTGGCCGAAAGCTTGACGCCCTCGGTGATGGAGTTGAGTGGTTGCGACGCGATGTACGTGTTGCCTGGAGCGGACATGCATCGCGTATGCGATTTGTTGGTCTTCGGTCTTCGCCTCAACGGAGGTGCAACATGCATGGCGCCACGCCGCATTTTTGTACCCAAGCAGTCCTCCGAGGTTTTTCATCGATTGTTGTCACAGCGATTGGAAACCCCGGTTCAGAAGAGTTGGACGACCAAGCTATCGAGTCAAACGTATCATCAGCTTTGGGAAGGGGTTGAGGAAGCGATTGAAAAGGGAGCTCGGATTTTTTCTGGCGAGTCGCGGCGCAAGCCACTTGCATCCGAAGAGGGGCCGCGAGGGATGCCCAAGGAAGTAGAGTCCGGACACCTTGTGCTGTCGGATGTTTCGACGGAGATGCAATTGTGTTCTGCTGACATTTTTGCTCCCCTAGCGATGATCGTACCGGTTGAGGATTGGTCGGATGCTCTTAGGGCGGATTCACGCTGTCCGTACGCACTGACGGCTTCGATTTTTGGTCCGATGGAGGATGCGCTTCGGCTCATGAAATTTGTGTCGGCTGGATTCATCACGATCAATGATTTGATTGTGCCGACGGCGGATCCACGTTTGCCTTTTGGCGGGCGCGGCGAGAGCGGGTATGGGGTAACTCGAGGGAATGAAGGGCTTTTGGAGATGACTTACCCGAAGGTCGTTTCGGCTCGGCTTGGTTCCTGGCTACCGCATGCGAAATTACCGGAGGCAACCGATGAGGAATTACTAGACGGTCTGCTACAATTCAGCCACCACAAAGATTTCAAGGCCAGAATGCAAGGACTGCTGCAAACGGTTCGTGCAGCGATATCCCAGCGAAAATCGTCCAAAACAAAAAATACTTCCACGGATTGAAGAGAGAATTCCATGATAGAGCGTTCTGCACGCGTTTTGAATGTCGGAGTGATTGGCGGTGGACTTGCAGGGCTAGCTGCCGCTTGTACTCTCGCTGCTCGAGGGCACAAAGTGACCCTTTTGGAAAAGAATGAATGGGTTGGAGGTAAAGCGGCTGTTCTTCATCAAGACGGCTACCGGTTCGATATGGGGCCGACCATCTTGACCTTGCCCTCGGTATTGCATCGAATTTTTCGCGAGGCCAATCGCAATCTGGAAGATTACATGCACCTCGTCGCGCTTGATCCTCAGTGGCGATGTTTCTTTGATGATGGTGGAGTACTCGATCTGGTCCCGGACCTGGAGAAAATGAAGGCCAATCTGGAGCGGTTTTCGCCGAACCCGAAAGTGGGTCAGGGCTATGAGCGGTTCATGCAAATTTCCAAACGTCTTCACGAAGTCTCCGACAAGTTCTTCTTTTGGAGAAGTGTCGGCGGCATAGGGGATACCATGGAGGTGGGAGGAGCCTTTTCGGCGACGGTGCTCAAGGATGTGCTTAGTTTAAGGATGGGACGGTCCGTTGCGGGCTTGGTTCGATCCTGCGTGCCGGATGCTCGAGCAGCACAGATGATCGATCACTTTACTCAGTATGTTGGCTCATCGCCGGAAGCGTCCCCCGCAGTGCTTTGCGGCATTGCTCACATGCAGACCGAAGAGGGTGTTTGGTATCCCATCGGTGGAACACGAGCCGTACCGGAGGCTCTATCAAAACTCGCGAGAGAGCTGGGCGTCGACATCAAGACGCAGGTCGATGTCGTCTCGATCGATTCCGATGGCAAGTCTGTACGGGGAGTGACGACTGCTTCGGGGGAGAAATATGAGTTTGATGCTGTTGTATCGAACTGCGATGCGGTTCGGACCCATCGCGAATTGATGAAGGGCTCGGCGACGGACAAAAAATTCGAGAAGCGACGCAGCTACGAACCCGCATGCTCAGGGGTGGTTCTCTATCTGGGTCTCAAGGAAAAGTACGAACATCTCCTTCACCACAACTTTGTCTTTTCAAAGGATCCGCACGAAGAGTTTGACTATATCTACAAGCAAGGGAAGCCTGCGCCAGACCCAACCGCATATGTTTGCGCCCCATCCATATCCGAACCTGGCGTTGCACCTCCTGGCGGAGAGGCACTCTATATCTTGGTCCATACACCGTACTTGAGACCGGATCACGATTGGTCGAAGATGTTGCCGGCCTACCGAGAGGTCATCTTGGATAAGCTGGAAAACACGGCGGGCATGAAAGGCATTCGGGATCGTATTGTCACCGAGAGCGCGCTAACTCCCGAAGGCATCCATAAACGCTATCGCGTTCTCAACGGTGCCATTTATGGACTGGCCAGCCATGGCCGCTTCTTGGGTGCGTTCAAACCGGCCAATCGATCCCGCGATCTCAAGGGATTGTATTTAGCAGGCGGTGCGGCACATCCAGGACCAGGAATGCCAATGGTCATGATGAGCGGTTGGATCGCCGGCGATACACTCGATAGCGATATCCAAAGCGGCAAACTGTTAGGGGCGTGATAGGCAAAATCTTCGACCATGAACACAATAGGCAGAAAGATCGAACGCAGAAAAATGTTCGCAAATCATCTTTCTGCGTTCGATCTTTCTGCCGAGATGTGATTAGTTTGCTCATCCCCTTGAGGCAACGCTGTTAAGCATTTCAGGACGGCTGGGGCTTGCCCCTCCGTCCGCAGCTTTGGAGTTCTAGATTCACGCCGCCCGACCGCGTCTCAGGACTCTTCATTTTCATCAGGCGGCCCATTAGGACACCAAAGCGGTGTCCATTCGGGACAAGCCCGGGACAAGCCCGAGCCAGACAAAGCGACAAATATCAAAAGTCACTCTCGGCAAGAGTGACCCACGGGGGACTTTCGGTTTGCTTCTCAGGGTAGGCTTGGGATAGAATAAGGAGCAGTGAAACGTTGATCTCCTACCTCCGGTTGCCCCCCTCCCACCTTTTTGGCTCCTGCCAAACCATCGCAACCTTTTTTATCCTTCATTTGAGCCGCATGTTCAAAAACCAAACCACCGGTTTTGCTATTCGGGCAATCGCAGTTGCTTTGCTGTCTGCATCGTTTGTTTTTTCGTTGGCTAGCCCCCTGCATTCGCAGGAATCTAAGCTAGACAGTCGAATCTCCGAGGAATGGGCGGAAGTCATTCAGCCGATTTTGAAGGAGCATTGTGGCGAGTGCCACATGCAATCGTCCAACGAAGGTGGAGTCAACTTGGGCGACTATCAAGACCTGGACAAGATTCGTCAGCATGCCAGCACATGGGAACAGATCCGTGGCGTTATACGGGCAGACGCTATGCCGCCACCAGAGAACTCGACGCTCAAGGCACCCGATCGCGAGAAATTGGTCGCTTGGATGCAGTCGGCGCTGCATGATGTGGACTGTGGCTGTGCTCCACCAACTCCGAACGTGACGCTGCGAAGATTGAACCAAGTCGAGTACGACAATACGATTCAGGATTTGTTGGGTGTCGAGCTCACGCCATCCAAGGCGGTTGGGTTCGTTTCCGACGACGTTGGAAATGGATTCGACAACCAAGGCGAAGTACTGACGTTGCCACCGATTCTCCTCGAAAAGTATCTTCAGGCTGCAGCTTATATTGCAAAGGAAGTCATTGAGACGGATCGCGAACAGTTGCGAAAACAAAGGTTCCCTGGCGCAAAACTGCGGCACGCGGAATCCCATGCGATTCCTCTGTACTTAGCAGCGGGCAAGTACAACGTGAATGTCCGTATGCGGTTCGGTGACAAGCAGCCAGATACCTGCAAAGTTCGTGTCGCGGTGGATGGTGTCGCGGTGACTGAACTGGACGTGCCTTCCAAAGACGAAAACTACAAGCACGATGTTACGGTCGAAAAAGGAGACCATCTGCTGACGATCCAGTATCTCGACGATGCCGATCCGGCTCAACGAAACGAAAACAATCGAAGACTGATCATCGACTCGGTACGTTGGAGCGGGCCCGAGGAAGGGCTACCCGCCTTTTCCAAGCAACACGAAGCGATCGTGATTGCAACTCCAGAACAAAAAGATACACCCGAGAGTATGCCGATTGGAGTCTCCGAAGCTGCCCGACGGGTGTTTCAGCCACTATTGCCTAGAGCGTATCGCCGACCGGTATCAACGGAGGAGCTTCAGGCGGTAGTTGGGGTATGTGAAAAAGCGACAGCGGCTGGCTTTGGTTACGAGGAGTCGATTCGCTATGGGCTTCAAGCAGTCTTGGTCTCACCGAATTTCTTGTTTCGAACCGAGAATACCGAATCCGCTGAAATGCTGGATGACTTTGCCATTGCAACACGACTGTCCTATTTCCTGTGGTCGACCATGCCGGATGAAACGCTTACGCAATTGGCGCATTCCGGCCGATTGCGACAGCCCGAAGTCTTGAAGGAGCAGATTGCTCGGATGCTGGAGAGTCCCAGAGCAGAGGCCGTGAACAAAGGCTTTTTTGGCCAATGGCTCGGACTGCGCAAGCTACGCAAAATCGAAGTGGACAAGGAAAAATTTCCACTTTGGAGCGAACGATTGCAAAATGCGATGGTCAAAGAAACAGAGCTGTTTTGCATGCACTTGCTTCGAAACGGTACGATCGATGAGATCACGGACGCCAATTTCACTTTTCTGAATCCACGCATGGCGGAGTTTTACGGCATGCAATTCGAGGGGAAAAACCCGGCGGAAATGGCTCAAAAATCGCTTGGAAAAAAGGGGAATACCGAACGCCGGTTGGGTCTTTACGACGACGAAGACAAATGGATTCGAGCGGAGCTACAAAACAGCCGAAAAGGTCTACTAACTCAGGCAGCAGTGCTGGCACTTACCTCCAATCCGACGCGAACATCGCCGGTTAAACGGGGCAAATGGATCCTTGAGAATGTTCTCGGCGATCCCCCTCCGTCGGCACCGCCCAGTGTTCCGTCGCTCGACCAAGGGGACCACAAAGCCGATGTTTCTTTGAGGGAAAGGCTGGAAATTCACCGCAGCAACCCAAGCTGTGCTGGATGCCATAAACTGATGGACCCGATTGGTCTCGGGCTCGAGAATTTTGACGTGATTGGAAAATGGAGGGATCGGGACGGAAATAGCGCCATTGATGCCAAAGGGCAGCTGGTTGACGGCCGCACATTTGAAGGGCCGGCCGAACTGGTGTCGTTACTTTCCGCAAAAAAGCCACAAATCACCGAAAATTTTGCGACTAGAATGCTAACCTATGCCCTGGGGCGGGGTTTGCAGAGACAGGACAAATGCGATATTGATCGTATCGTCCACCATGCCAACCAAAACTCGCGATCGATTCGCTCGATTGTCGAGGCCATCGTCTTGAGCGATGCCTTCCTTCAAAAAGCCCACCTTAGACCAACAGAAAACCCCACCGAGGCAAGATAAATGCGAGACAAAAGATTGTCGACTACCGCGAACACCGAACTTGATGGCTCGTCCAAACAACGCTTAAGTCGCCGTACATTGCTCCGGGGATTGGGAGTTTCACTTGCCTTGCCAAGTCTGGATCTGATGAAGCCGGCGATGGCCCTTGCTGAGAACGCTGCTAGTTCACCGACGCGTTTGGCCTGGGTCTTTTTCCCAAATGGAACGAATGCCGAAAGATGGTTCCCGAAGGGCAAAGGAACCGATTGGGAGTTATCGCCTAGTCTCGAGCCGTTGGCGGAATGCAAAGCGGATTTCAATGTGCTGCGAGGGCTTGCTCAGGTTAATGCGCAATCGTTAGGGGATGGGCCTGGCGATCATGCTCGCAGTGCCGCGGCTTTCTTGACGGGCGCTCACCCTTTTAAGACGGCGGGCTCCAAAATCAAAGTTGGCCGCAGCGCCGATCAGATCGCTGCCGATGAGTATGGTCGCGCAACGCGGTTGCCTTCGATTGAGCTTGGAACCGAGCAAGGGAAAGACGCAGGGGATTGCGATTCCGGTTATGCTTGTGCGTACTCGAACAACATTTCTTGGCGGTCCGAAACTTTGCCAACGGCCAAAGAAGTCGATCCGCTTCGAGCCTTCCAACGACTCTTTGGCACAACAGGTTCCACCGATGCGCGTTCGCAAGCGATGCAGTCGAACATTTTGGACTTCGTAACCGATCAGCGCAAACACTTGGTACGTATCTCTGGCGCAGAAGATCGACGCAAGCTGGACGAGTACTTCAATAGTGTTCGCGAAGTGGAACAACGCATCAATCGCTTCGCAGTCCCAGTTGCCCTACCAGAAGGTGTTACGGAACCAACGGACAAGCCGAACGGCCCGACCGAGCATATTCGATTGATGTACGATTTAATGGTGTTGGCCTTTAGGACCGATACCACACGTATCGCGACGTTTATGCTGGCGAACGAAGGTAGCAACCGCGCTTTCCCCATGATTGAAGTCAAGGATGGGCACCATCAATTGTCGCACCACGAAAACAAAATCGAGAGCATCGAAAAGATTGCGAAGATCGACAGGTACTACTCGGAGCAGTTCTGCTACTTCCTCAAGAAACTCAAAGAGACCCAGGACGGCGAAGGCAATTTGCTCGACCATTCCATGATCGTCTACGGCGGCTGCATATCAGACGGCAATCGCCACGATCACCATGATTTGCCGATCTTGCTTGCGGGCAAAGGTGGCAATCGCATTGAAACTGGTCGCCTGCTTGAGTATCCTCAGTACACGCCGCTCAACAATTTGTTCTCGACGATGCTTGAGAACGTAGGTGTTCGCAATGCGAAGTTCGGTGACGGCACGGGCCAGATCAGCGTTTAGTTGGAGTCAGTGGCAGACTTGCTTGTGTAGCGAAAGTCGTCAGGACTTTCGGCCTGGTCTATGCAATGGAAGAACCGAAACTCTTGATGAGTTTCGCTACAAAATGCCGAAAAAAATCAGTCTCGCTAAACGATCGCGACGCGGGATTGTTGCTGAGTGCTTTGCTTTGCCAAGTCGAGAATTCGCAATGCACGGCACGTGTCTTCCAGGTCATTCGCTTTTCGAACGAGCGCTGTAATGGCTCGATGGAATTGGCCGAGCATTTGCTGTCCGACGGGAAGCTCGGTATCGAGTGACTCCTGATGTCGGCCTGCTTCATCAAACCAAACCAAGGTGCTTGGTAGATCAACAAACGCGACCCCTTTTTCGCAGCAAACTTGGATTGCAGCTGGCGGCCGATATGCGATCGCTTCATGCCAGACTTCAGGGATGTAAGCTCCGCAACTGATTTGTGCCAATATTCCTTTCGTATCGTTTTCAGGCGAGCCGAATCCGAGACTGAGGATTTGATAGTCTGCACTTTGGGTCGATTGCGGCGTGCAGTGGCGGATCGCTTGAACCCAGCTCGGAGCATCGCCAACGATATAATTGCACCAGTCGACTAGTTCAATCAGTTCTCGTTCGGAGCGTGAATCGAGGGACCGCGAATTGCGAGAATCTTTGGTTTCGCAAGCCAATCTGCGGTGGCAGAAAAGAAGCCTGGGCCTGCCCAATCGCGTTGCGATTAATTCTTTGAGACGTAGCGTGGCGGGAGCAAACCGTCTCGGGAATTCCGTCATGAACGCAATTCCTGAGGAATGGATACGATCCCGAATCGAGTTGGCCGTGTTGGAATCCAAGTTGAGTTCCGAACCGCAGAAGACTCCTTTGCCGTAGTCGCAAGCCGCAAACAGCGGCATGAGCTGGTACCAGTCGTCTTCGAGAACGAGAACTGCGTCAAGAGATGGGTTTTCAGCAATCGCTCGAAAACTATCGAACGGTTCAGCCTCAAGATCGCGAGCCGCTGCGTCGGCGAGAACAGAAACGCTATTGTAAACGCCGACGACCTGGAAACGATCTCGCATGGATCGAAGTGTGGGCAAGTATCGCGACTGCCAGTCGCGTCCCTGTCCGATTACTCCGATTCTCAATTTCATATCAACAAACCGATGGCTGTTGTAGGATCGGAACGATTATCGCTTGCGGCGTTTGCTTTTGGCGATTCCCTGTCGGACCTTGTAACGTGGATTGCTTTTGCAAATCACGTAAATTCGACCGCGGCGGCGAACCACTTGGCAGTCAGGATGGCGATATTTTAGCGCCCCAATGGACGATACAACTTTCATTTCAACTAGCTCCAAGTATCAAGGCGGATGGACCCCAAAACGGACCGTTGCCAACCGAATGGTCGGTTTCGATCTGTTCAGGCTAATTACCGACCGTTTGACCAGTGGAATTGCCTAGTATGATCTTCAACGTGTTTTCGACTATCGTGTAGGTTTCGGGAATCGCGTAGTATATCGGTACTGGCTGCCGTGACAACGCCAAAAAAAGCATAATATTCGTTGGGCCAACACGCGAACACGGAAATCATACCACGAGCTAACTCCATGCAAATTGCGTATTTTGACTGTTTTAGTGGCATTAGTGGCGACATGACTCTCGCCGCCTTGATCGATGCCGGGGCTGATCTTGCTGTCATTCAAGCGGCCATTACTTCTTTGGAACTAGGGGATGTCCGGCTGACCGTTTCCAATACCTCCAAACGAGGCTTCCGTGGGAAACTTCTTCGAATTGACCACCCCGAAGAGCATTCTCATCGGTTTTTGCGAGACATCTTAGCTTTGCTTCGGAAAGCGAAAATTTCAACCAACGCCAAGGATCTGGCCATGAGACTTTTTGAGAGGATTGCCCGTGCTGAGGCCAAGGTTCACGGCACGACCATTGATCGGGTCCAATTCCATGAGGTCGGAGCCATCGATTCGATCGTGGACATTGTTGGCGTTTCGGTCGCTTGGGATCTGCTTCAAATCGAGAGAGCTTACTCGTCGCCAGTACCAACCGGTACAGGACAAGTGCGCATTGCCCACGGAACCGTGGCGATCCCGGCCCCGGCTACCGCCGAATTGCTAGTCGGGGTTCCGATTGCAGCCACTCAAATTCCAATCGAAATGACAACCCCGACCGGCGCGGCTATCGTGTCTGAACTGGCCGCCGAATTCGGGGGCATGCCCCCCATGCAAGTCGGTCGGATCGGCTACGGCGCAGGAAACAAAGAGATGCCCGATCGACCGAATCTATTGCGAATTTTGGTTGGGAACGCGATCAAACCTACGGGGAAAAACGACGACTCGATCCTAGTCATGGAGTCGAATCTAGACGACATCTCTGGCGAGCAAATCGGCTTTGCTCTCGAAATGCTCTGGAAAGCAGGAGCGTTGGACGTCTTTACCGTTCCAATCCAAATGAAAAAGAACCGGCCAGGAACTCTGCTGACCGTGATTGCCAAACCCCAAGATCGCAAGGCCATCGAAACGATCTTGTTTGAGCAGACAGGTACGCTAGGCATTCGCTATCGCAAACAAGCTCGAACGATTCTTCCGCGAACAGCAGTCCAGGTTCAAACGCCTTGGGGGATCGTCGCGGGGAAGGTCTCGGAATTACCAAACGGTGAAATCAACTTCTCACCTGAATCTGACGACTGCAGTCAAATTGCCACTGATTATGGTTTGCGATGGCTCGATGTCGTCCGAAGAGTAGAGGAGTGCTATCAAAACGAACGCAACGCACCTGTCTTCGAGGATTCGACGACGCTGGCCAATGTGTCTGATGATATTGCCCAACTGGACCACGTGAACGCTGTCTTTCGACAAACGGCTATTGAAGAGGAACTGGCTTCGCTGGCTTTTCAAATGGGCGCGGACAAAAAAGAAAGCACTCCAGAAATCGCCTCGACAATCGATCCACTGGAGCAAAACACCCATTACCGTTGGGACAGCTCGCCGTGGCCAACGGCAGAGGACCGGCCCAAACCCCCAGTGTAAAACGATTGTCCTCAATCGTTTCGACGTGCCAGTTCACAATCGAACGCAAAACGTTTCTCAATACACCGCATGACCGTTCTTCCGAAATGAGACTAAAGTGCCCGACAAGCGATTGAGGACAATCGCTCTACTCTAGAGTAAAACGATTGTCCTCAATCGTTTCTAGCCAAAACAGCAGTCATCATCCGATGTCCCCAATCCTGTTTTGACAGGAACATCGATGACAGGAAAATTCTTTCGGTTTTGTCGATTTCATTCTTCTGTCACCCATTTTTCTGTCATGAAAAGTCGACCTGAATGCTAGCGTTTGCATTCTGTGATGGATCGTCTCGATCTTCTCTTGCTGGATTACCGATATTCCTCTTGTCCGCAATTGCCAAGAGTTGCACAATCTGCGGTAGTTGTTGATCGTTTCGCGGGAAAGGAATCCCATGCATCGTCGTGATTGGCTCAAATCGTTCTCTATCGTTACGCTCACAGGTGTGATGGGCTGTCGTGGCTATCAGTATGGGCATGTTCTAAAACCCGAAGCAGCCAACATGGTAGGCAGCCATGAGGCGGGCGCCGAAGTCTTTGATCCATTGATCGACGAAGCGGTTGCGAAACTCCTTGCTCGGCAAAACATTGTTTCGGACGATTGCCCACTAGGGCCCAACGGGCAACCGATGAAAAAATCGATCTGCTTTGTTGGGATAGAGAACAAGAGCGCTGAAGACATCGGTGACTTCAAAGACAAACTCTACAACCAAATCGATTCGCGAATCCTTGAATCAAGCTGTTTCCAATCCATGAGCAAACGCATGGTGGACGCTGCCCTCCATGAAACGCGTATGCGTCCCGATGCGCTCATGTTGCCAGACAACATGCGATTGTTCATCGCCGTTTTGGAACGAAGCGGTGCGCCGGTCGACTATTTAATGTATGCGACGTTGACCAGCGGGACGACGAAACGAAATAGCTCTACGCAACGCGACTACGAATTGACGCTTGAACTCGTCAATCTGCATTCCGGCTTCGCGGATAAGGTCAACGCGGAAGTGCGCAAGGGTTATCACAAAACGGCAGCGGGCAAGGTCTGGAATTACAACCCATTCAAGCGATGACGTCATGCGCTAGGTACCATCCCAAGGCGAAGGAAATCCTCGCCACCCAACTCTCCCCCCTTGGCTACCTAGCCGCATGTCTATTGGTCTTGATTTCAGCCGGCTGCTCAACCCATTCCAAACGCATTTCTCAACCGCGAAACCTCTTTTATGAAGGCCAATGGAAGGCATGTCGAGAGGGACTCGAAAAGCTCGCCAAGTCCAATCGCCATGATCGCGACGTTGTCAACCTCGACTTAGCCGTTGTCGATTTGCTCAGTGGGCAACCCAAGCAGGCAGAAGCCAAGTTGCGGGATGTGCGGGACCGATTTGAGCTTCTCGAACAAAACTCGATCGCGGAAAAAACCGTCTCCATGTGGACCGACGATCAGGTGCGATCGTATGCAGGCGAAGATTACGAGAAGATTCTGATTCGGGTGTTCCTTTCACTCTCAAGCCTTATGCAAGATGGCTTCGACGCGGAGAGTTATACGCTGCAAATTCAGGAAAAGCATGAGGCCTTGGCGGAATTGTTGGCCAAGCGGAACCCTCCATCTGAGGAAAGTCCGCCCGACAGCAATCACCCTGAGATCGTCGTTCCGAAAAAGAGCCACGGCAAGGAGTATCAGCCTTTGCCGTTGGGCTTTTATATGCGAGGCATGTTGCGTGAGGCGACACATCGCGACTACGACGATGCTGTTCGAAACTATGAAATCGCATCGAGCCTGCTACCGGCTTGCGTGCCATTGCAATGGGACTTAGCACGAGCGCGAAATGGCGTTCATTCGCAACCCGGCCATGGCGTTGTTTATGTCTTCGCGATGGTCGGTCGAGGTCCATATAAGATTGAGGTTGCAGAGCAACCTACAAGCGACGCACTGCTCATTGCTGACAGGATCGTTTCGGCAGTAGGGCCATACAAACTACCACCGACAGTCGCCCCCATCAAAATCCCGGACATCGCGGTGCCACCATCCGATGTGGACAGCGTTGGGATTCGAGTGGATGGACACTCGATAGGTCCAACCACATCCTTGGCTAACATCGAACACCTAGCCGTTTCCACTTATCGAGCCAATCGCAACTCCGTCATTGCGCGAGCCGTGGCAAGACGTGTTGTTAAGAAAGCGACGATTGCTGCCGCCAAGAACAGCATGGGCAAAGAAGGTCTAACGGCACTCGGCATGGACGTCGTGGGAATCGCGTGGGAAGCGAGCGAGGCGGCCGATACTCGCTGTTGGGGGTTGCTGCCGCGAGACATTCAAATACTGAGAGTCGAAGCACCGGCAGGTGATCATCAATTGCAACTGAATGCGCTGCTGGGGAATCGCCCGGTCGGCCCAGCTCAATCGACCCAAGTTCGAGTCTTCGACGGACAAAACACCTACGTGATCTGTTGGTTTCCGGACGCAAGAAGCGTTAGCCAAATCATGTGCAGCAATCGAGTGGAGTAGCCATACCCTTGTCGACGGCATAAGCAACTAGGGCCGCTGCTTGCTATGCAAATTCTCTGGGGTGCCCGAGATTTTTGCGTTTTCCTTGGCCGATGGTGGCCCTTCCAAAGTCAATAGCGCAAACAAATCCGCCAGTTCCTGTGGAGTCATTTGATTCTCGATTCCCTCAGGCATTAGCGATTTCTTGTCCTGCTTATACTCATCGATGTCTTCGTTAGGAATCGTCTCCTCTTTTCCCCCCTGGACCTTGATCACAGTTCGTTTGTCCGTCTTTTCAACCAACAACCCCGTCACCACGGTGCCATCTACAGTCCGAAGTGTGACGCTTTTGTAGGCGTCACCGATAACCAAGCTCGGATTGAAAACGCTGACGAGCAATTGCTCATAGGAACCGCGGCCATTGGTGGTGATGTTAGGACCAACTTCGTGACCGCGTCCATTCATCAAATGGCATTGGCCGCAGATTCGATCGTAAACGACAAGCCCGCGTTCCGCATCACCGCGAGCATCCCAACGAAGCGTATTGGCCATGCGAGTGACAACTTCTTCACGCTCACGCGTCGACTCGACATTGACTTTCCCCCAAATCTTTCCGACCGACTTTTGAATTGCATCATTCGAGTCGGCGGCGAGCAAGCGGACGCGATTAGGACTGATCAGTTCTTTACGCAGTTTTCCGTCGATGATCTGATTCAGCAACGCTTGAGCGGTGTCCGAGCGACGGCACATGCGTTCGCCAATAGCCGCCTGCATTGTTGTCTTTAGCGATGGAAGCAATGCTACCAGCTGTTCCGTATCCGCTGAACTTGCCAACGCGATGCCTAAGTCCAAGGCCGCATCTCGATAGCCCCCGTCGATCGGCCGATCGGCCTTTAGTTCTTCGAGCAATTGAAGCAACGCTTCGGACGCGATTTTAGGTTGTACTTGGATGACCGCTTGCAGCATTTGCCTTCGGAAGGCTGGGTTCATTTTCGGAGTCAACACAATTTGCCTTGCCATCTCGATGGCACCCGAATCAGCGCAAACCAAGCGTACCGAAAGGATCGCTTTTTGCAACAAATTAAGCGAGTCGATCGAAGTCTTAGCAAGTGTGCCAAACGATGGTTTCTTTTCATTCGCAGCCAACCACTTCTGAAAAGCTGGGCTCAAGGCATCGCTCTTGATCTCTCCGGTACGCGATTTTGCCAACAGCGTCTCGAGAACAGCTGCAGACAAGTTTTGATATTTGTCGCTGAGGCCTCCCGCCAACTCGAGTACGGAATTCACAGCGGTCTTGCTCAAATCGTCCTGCATCGTCGGTTTCACCTGGGCGACCAATACCGAAGCGATGCGCGGCGCCATCTCGCGGAGCAAGTCTTCGCTTTGATCAACACCTTGAAGCAAACTCTCGAGCACAAGTGTTTGTTGCTCTAATAAGTGTGGCTTAAGGTTTTGCCAAGCGACACGAGGCAAGAGAGGGTCATTGGAGCTGCTGCGTAGCACGCGGATTTGCTGCTTGACGTTCTCTGCCGACGCGGATTGGCCAACCGCAAGCTTGGGGGCCGCAATGGACGCTTGAAGTCGTACACGAGGATCGAGGTCAGCAGCGAGATTCACCAAGCGTTCCATGGTTTTCGGGTCGCGATTTTCTTGACGGCCTGCCGTTCGCACTCCCCAGGAGCGAACTTCAGGGGAACTGCTGTCCAACAACTGGTTTAGGAATTCTGCAGACACTTTTCCAGAACCCACGAGAGCCCAAAGTGCGTGCATCCGATACTTGAGCGGCGACTCTTGCTTGAATACGGCTGCTTGCAGTCGCTTGGTCGAGTCTAAGTCTTTGGAAACCACCTGACGCTCTTGCAGTTTGAGCTGAGCGCGTTGGCGAAGAAAGATATTCTCGTTCGACAGGAGCTGCTCAAGCTCGGCATTGCTAAGCTTATTGAAGTCCTTTACGGTTGGCTTGGGACGGTTCTCATGAACGATGCGGTAGAGGCGACCGTGTCCTCGATCAACCCCAGCAGGGTCCGCATTGGCATCTTGGTAGCAGTGATAGCGGTCGTACCAATCGAGCACATACATGCATCCATCCGGCCCGACCTTTTGGGCGACGGGCATGAACCAAACGTCGTTGGCCGTCAAGAAGTCAGGCTCCAAAATCCCTTTGTAGGTAGAGCCCGATCGTTCTACTCGATCGCAGTTCAAGCAACCGCCGTGGATATTTCCCATGTAGAGCTTGTCTCGATACTGTTTTGGATAGGCGGGCGAGTCAAAATACTCGATGCCACAATAAGCTGCCATTTGATGCTGATGCTTGACGATCGAATCAGCAAACCAAGTGTTCGGCGGGTAAGGTCCGCCTTGGCGAAGGTAATATGCAGACTCCGTCAAGTGCCAAAGGTGGTCGATAACGCAAGCGCTGATGAAAGCGCTGCCTTCGTGATCAAATGCGATGCCCCATGGGTTGCTGGTACCCTCGCAGAACAAGTCAAACTTCTTGGTGACCGGATCGATTCGAAACATGGCGCAAGTGAAATCAAAGACCTTGCCGTCCTGTTTCACTACGGACCGATTGAATACTCCATTCAAACCGTAGAGACAGCCATCGGGTCCCCAGGTCAATGCATTTGGGAGTTCGTGCGTGTCGTCGCGTCCAAAGCCAGTAACGATGACTGTTTGTTTGTCTGAAACATCGTCGCCATTGGTGTCTTCCAAGAAAAGAAGGTCCGGAGCGTTTGCGACCCAGACACCGCCGTGGCCCACGGCGATTCCTGACGGGATATTGAGGCCTTCGGCAAAGACCTTTACTGTTTCGAATCGTCCGTCACCGTCTTTGTCTTCAAATATCTTAATTCTGTCTCGCCCGGGTCCGGGCTCGCGACGTGGGTACTCAAAGCTTTCCGTTACATAGATGCGGCCGCGATCATCGAAAGCCATCGCGACTGGATTTTGCAAGTCAGGCTCGGATGTCACAAGCTCGGCACGGAAACCAGGGGGCAGTGTCATCTTCGCGATGGCTTGCTCTGGTGTTAACGGCGGGCCAGGAGGAGCCGACTGTCTGCGAGGAATGAAGTCATCCGCGTTGGAAAGTGCGGCATTGAAACCAATTACCGAAAGGAGTGACAATAGCGGCAGATAACGTTTTTTGCGAATGACTTGCACTTCGAAGATTCCTAACAGAGAGGTGACAGGCGGGAAAGCGTATTGTAACTTGCTTTGCATCGAATTGGGGAGCTGCGAATCATAAAACGTGTTAGGATAAACCAAGCGATGGCTTCTCAATCCCCTTCCTCAATCACGAGTCAAAATGGCTTCACCGTCAACCCAAGAGCACCGTCGAAAAGCGGCACGATCGATCACTGTTTCCATCCTAACTGTCAGCGATACACGCACCTTAGACGACGATCTTGGAGGCAAATTGATTGAGGAACTAATCCAAGCCGCGGGCAACAAGGTCCTGCAAAGAGCAATTGTTGCGGACGAAACCATTTCGATTCGCGAAACGGCAAAACAAATGCTAGATGCGCCAGGATGCGAAGCTTTGCTTGTGACGGGTGGGACCGGATTGGCGGCGAGAGATTGCACCCCCGAGGCAGTCGAAGAACTTTACGATGCATACATACCTGGCTACGGAGAGCTGTTTCGCATGCTGTCCTACCAAGAAATTGGCTCGGCCTCCATGCTCAGCCGAGCGAGCGGCGGCCGAGTCGGCAAGAAGGTAATTCTAACGATGCCAGGTTCGCCGGCTGGAGTTCGATTGGCCATGGAAAAGCTGATCGTGCCAGAGATTGCGCATTTAGTTCATCACGCAGGCAAATAGAGTGTAAAACGATTGTCCTCAATCGTTTCGGAGTGCCAGTTCACAATCGCACGCAAATCGTTTCTCAATTCTCCGCTTATGCGTTCTACCGACATGGACCTGAAGTGCCTGACAAGCGATTGAGGACAATCGCTACCCTAGGGCCAATGGGTTAGTGATCTGGCTTCGAGGGATTCGCCCAGTGGCCGCCGATACCACGCACTACGAATCCCTTCTTGTGCCAATCGTACCACGTAGTCACATCGGCTGCAGCGTATCGAATCGTCAGTCCGCACCGTCGGCGATCGGACACGTTCGCTTCCGAACCGTGCAGCAGCAAGTCTGAGTGCATAGAGAATTGGCCCGCCTTGAGCGCGACGTCAACTTCGGCGTCGCCATACGACGTTGGGTTCTTGACAGCGAGATCCAAAACGGTATCCACCTCATGCGTCTCGTCGTAGTCGATCAATCCGTGTAGATGAGAGCGTGGAATGAACTTCATATTGGCGTTCTCGGGATCGGCATCGTCAATCGCAAGCCAGACGGTAACCGTCTTGGTTGGGCTGAGCGGCCAGTAGGTACTGTCCTGATGCCAAGGCACGCGTTTTCCATCGTGCGGCATTTTGCAAAAAAAATGGGAGCCCCAACATACTACGTTTGGCCCCAACAAATCTGCGACCGCGTCGACAATTTTCGGATGCTGAACGAGTTCATAGATGCGAGCGAATCTCAAATGAGCCGTGTTGATTGAGTAGCTGGTTCGACCCAACTCAATGAAAGCAGCAAGTACGCCATCAAAGAACGCGCGGGTTTCTCTCGCCTCAGCAGGATCCAAAGCATTAAAGGGCATCAAGTATCCGACGTCGTTGTACTGTTTAATATGGTTCGCGGTCAGTATTTTAAGCTGCGAGCCGGTAGAAGGTACAAATCCAATTTGACGCGGCAATTGTGATAGCTGCGACGGGGAGGGGTTGGGGATCGCGTCAACTTTTACGCTCATCGGTTGTTCCTTGTATCTTAAAACAGTCTGAGGTTCGCTATCGAGCATAACAGGCATTCGCGATTTGCCAAGAAGTAAGCACGTGTCGGACAAGCAAACCCGGGGCCGGGGATTTCCCCCTGAATCAAATGGCGTTGCTTCTAAAAGCGTGATCGCAGTATGAAAAGTACTTGGCCGATTACGCGGTAGGTTACCAAAAGATGCTTGCGAATGGCACATGGAATGCGACTGCTACCCTAATCCGTGACACAATCCCTACAGCCCTCACTTCAACTCTCGGTTTGTACGGGCCTTCGTGTAGTAAAACTAGGCTTATCTCATTATTCTACTGGGTGTAGCCTGTGTTTTTGGTAATTTTTCCGTTTCTAACTCCGCGCGTCGATTACGGTTGTCAACCATGGAAATCAATCAAGCTCTCATCACCGCCGCTGGGCCGGGGCAATCGGCCCTGCCCCTCCAACGTTTAGTCGACCGCGATGGCATCGAAAAAACGGCCCTCGAGATGATCTTGGCGAAAGTGGTCAACGCCGGCATCGATTCGGTCGCCATCGTCATCAGCCCCGGCAATGAAGAAGCCTTTCGACGGGCGGCGGGCAGCCACAGCGACCGTGTCACCTTCGTAACCCAATCCGAACCAACTGGCTATGGCCAGGCGATCTTATGTGCCAAGTCATTCTTGGGCGACTCACCGTTTCTACATCTTGTTGGCGATCACCTCTATCTGAGTTCACAAAGCAAGGGATGTGTCAAGCAACTCATCGAGGTGGCCGCCGCAGAAGGCTGTTCGGTGTCTGGAGTGCAAGCGACTCGAGAAACAATGCTTCCCTTCTTTGGCGCGATTGGCGGAGTCCGATTGCCTCAGACGGAGCGACTTTACGAGGTCAAGCGGGTCATCGAGAAACCGACTCCGACCAAAGCGGAACAAGAACTCACCATCGCTGGTTTTCGAAGCGGGATGTACCTTTGTTTTTTTGGCATGCATGTCCTCACTCCAGCGTCGCTCGAAATTCTCGATCGCTTGGTCGCAATCGAAAAACGTCCTGTCTCGTTAGCCGAAGCGCTCAACGAGCTCGCTGACCGCGAACGCTACCTCGCACTTGAAATCCTAGGCCAACGCTACAACATTGGGGTCAAGTATGGTTTGCTGAACACTCAATTAGCTCTATCCCTTTCTGGAGTTGACCGCGATCGCGTCCTGAGCGACATGGTCGAATTGCTTGCCTCGCAAAAGTCGTCGTAATATCCAATGAATTCGCAAACATCAACCGAAAACCGCTGGATTGAAACGATTCTCTCCTTGGACGAGTCGGTTCGGCACCGAACACTTGAGTCCCTGTGCATGGGACTCGACTCCGATGCATTGCTGAATGCCGTCTCCGAATTGGACGCCTTCCGTCGAGACGCCAGCAATTTGTACCATCGCGTCCGAGCTCATTTTTTCTTGTCAGCCATTTATCGTTACTATTTGCCTAAGACATTTCCAGAGACTCAAGCGGGACTTCTGCCGTACGAAGCGTACCAACATATTCTTTCTCGGCGTTTTCCGGAGGCGATTGATCAACTGCTCGTGGTTCAAAAAGAACAGGGCCCGACGCTGGTGATCGCCAGTGCACTTTCGCGAGCTTACCATCAGCTCGGCATTCAGACTCTAGCGGATCAAGTGCGCCGCAGCGTACGAACCGTTCGCGGAAATCAATGGATGTTCCGAATTGGCCACCCGAGCGAGCACCCGCTTCGTTTGAACAAAGAGCTGCACCAACGCGATGGAACGATGGGAGACTATCCTATCCTTTGTGAGAAGACGAGTGTCCGAATGGATTTTTCGCACTCTGGCTGGAGCGATATCTTTTTTCTCGGAATGGATTATCCCGAGGGAGCTCGTGTGCTCAACGCTTCGATCGATTTGGGGGTTTATGGGCGAGATGCAAGCACGCGGCCGCCCGTCGAAGCTTATCTACGGGTAATCGACCGGCCTGTGCTGCGACTGGTCAGCACCGATCTTGGCGTTGAAGCTGAAATCACCGAAATCGATGATGTGTTTGATTTTGCCAAGGATTACCTGGGCCTACTCAAATCAGCCTTGATCGCTTCGGGCGTTGTACCTCCCGCCATGGAAGGTTGCCATCAGAAAATATCGCAGCTGCTCAAATCGCTGATTGGCAAAGAGGGATTGGGGCTGGAATTGGTCAGCAAGGTGAACGACATACCAAAGGGATCTCGACTGGCGGTTTCCACGAATTTGCTAGGGAGTCTGATCGCTGTTCTGATGCGAGCGACCGGACAAGTTTCTGCGTTGGTAGGTGGTTTGGAGTTGCAGGATCAGCAGTTGATCACAGCCCGCGCGATCCTCGGTGAGTGGCTAGGCGGGTCAGGCGGTGGCTGGCAAGACTCGGGTGGAGTGTGGCCAGGAATCAAACGGATCGAAGGAATGTTGGCCGGCATCGATGATCCTGAGTCAGGCATCAGTCGTGGTCGCCTGCTTCCGAAACATACGATTTTGCGTGACGATCGCATTTCCGAGTCATCGCGAACTGCGCTGCAGAATAGTTTGATCCTGATTTACGGTGGGATGGCGCAGAACGTTGGGCCAATTCTAGAAATGGTTACCGAAAAGTACTTGGTTCGAGCTGAAAAAGAATGGGAGGCTCGCCTCGACGCACAACGCATCTTTGAAAAAATTGTCGATGCTCTCGAGCAAGGAGACATTCGCCGCGTTGCTAAATTGACAACGGAGAATTTCACAGGCCCACTGCAAACCATCATTCCCTGGTGCACCAATCGCTTCACCGATTCGATGATCGAGCAATGTCGGGAGCGTTGGGGCGATCAATTCTGGGGATTCCTTATGCTCGGTGGTATGTCCGGCGGTGGCATGGGGTTCTTCTTTGAACCATCGGTTCAAGCGGAGGCAAGGCAATGGTTATTGCAAACACTCGTGGCAACCAAACGCGAAATGCAAACACGTTTGCCATTTGCCACGGATCCAGTCGTCTACGATTTTGCGATCAATAATCGTGGTTCTTGGTGCGAGATGCTACGTTCCGACGAAGCGACGATGCCGGATGGTTACTATGCGATTGTGGCCCCCAAACTGATTCGGCAAGACATCCGCGAATTGAGCGAGCAGTCGCAACGTGAGCTGATGCGATTGAATCGCTCTTGTCGAGAAGGGGATGGACGGGCACGATGGTTGCTCGATCGACTTTTGCCGCAAACGCAAACCGATAGCGATACAAAATCACAATTGCCCGAAATGTTGCGAATCAATGGGTTCGACAGGACGCAACACGAACAGATTCGAAACGACTTGCTGTCGGGTAGGATTGGACTTTCGGAAAATCGTCTGCCACGGCAAACGTTGATCGAAGATATTTCTCTCAACGACATTATCGATCTTCGGGAAATTGGAACACGTTATTCGCGTTCTTCGGACGATGCATTTCTTGGTAGGCAAGCGATTGAATCAGGCCAGGTGGCAGTGGTTTCGCTGGCGGCGGGGGTTGGTTCTCGCTGGACCGGTGGTGCGGGCGTGGTGAAGGGGTTGCATCCGTTTGCTAAGTTCGCAGGCAAACATCGCAGTTTTATCGAAGTGCATTTGGCCAAAAGCCGTTTATCGTCCGAGTTGTATCAGTGTCCGGTTCCGCATGTCTTCACGACCGGCTACATGACGCATGCGCCGATCGAGACGCACTTAGCCAGCGTGAATAACTATCATTACTCCGGCCAAGTTCTATTGTCCAAAGGAATGTCGGTCGGATTGCGGACAATTCCAACGGCCAGGGATTTACGTTTCTTTTGGGAGGAAATGGCTCATCAAGTTCTCGACGAACAGCAACAGAAAGTGCGAGAGAGCGGACATGCAGCCATCCTAGGCTGGGCTAAGTCGGTCGGTGAGGGGAGTGACTATACCGACAACCTACCACAGCAGTGCATGCATCCCGTTGGGCACTGGTATGAGATCCCAAATATGCTTCGCAATGGTCTGTTGTATCGAATGCTTGAAGAAAGGCCATCGTTGAGGTATCTGCTGTTGCACAATATCGATACGCTCGGAGCCAACTTGAACCCATTGATCTTGAGCAAACATATTGAGTCTGGAGCTTGCTTGAGTTTCGAGGTGGTTGGAAGACGAATGGAAGACCGTGGCGGAGGATTGGCTGTAGTGGATGGCAAGCGCCGACTGCTTGAGGGCATGGCGATGCCCAACGATCGAGATGAGTTTGGATTGACTTTTTACTCGTCGATGACCACCTGGATTGATATCGATCAACTCTTGAGGGCATTTCGTCTGGATCGGACTACTTTGGGCGACACGGCCAAAGTCGAAAATTCGGTTCGGGCTATGGCGGCGAAACTACCGACCTACATTACGATTAAGGATGTGAAGAAACGGTGGGGTTTAGGGCAAGAGGACGTGTTCCCTGTGACGCAGTTTGAAAAACTTTGGGGAGATATGAGTACCTTGTCCGAAATTCGGTGCGAGTACATCGCCGTGGAGACGATGCGAGGTCAGCAAATGAAAGACCCTGCACAATTGGATGGTTGGGTTCGAGATGGGTCGGCTGAGTACATCCATTCGCTGTGCAAATGGAGTTGAGAGAGGCTAACTCCGCAGCCGAAGTTGTTCAACTTCCTGGAGTATGAGGCACTTCAGGAACTCCTATGAGACACCTCCTACATGCTAATTCAACGCGATTCGACTCAAGCCCAACGAAACCATTTCAGGGCGACGGCAAAGCTGACCAACGACCACGTTGCGAGAATTGCGATTCGCATGAGCTGCGCTGGCTCGAGCAATCCAGCGCCTTCCAACGTAATGGCACGCAGCGCGCCGATCAATGGAGTCAGCGGGAGAATCTGAACGACCGGCTGCATCGCATCCGGAAATCGATCCGTAGAAAAGAAGATGCCCGAAAACAACCACATCGGCAACATCACGAGATTCATGAGACCCGATACCATCTCGATCGAATTGGCGCGACATGCAACGAGCATTCCGATTCCCGAGAAGGTCAGAGCTCCCAATAGAACAACCGCAAGCGCTGCCATCAAACTACCTTGAGCTGCAACGCCAAATGTTAGCCATGCGAATCCCAAAATGATAACGACGCCTGGGATTTGAAAGACCAATCGACTTACCAGCAACGACCAAAGAAAATGGCTCTTCTTCATCGGTGTGGCCACGAGGCGCTTGAGTACTTTACGGATACGCATTTGCACAACGGCAAACCCAACCCCCCAGAGCCCGCCTCCCATAATGTTCATCCCAAGAATTCCAGGGACAAGAAAGTCGACGTAACGACCTCCAACCTCGCTAGAGGAACGATCGCTGACCTCGACGGCGTCCTTTCGACCAGCCGATCTTTGTAAAATGTCGTCTACCAAGGAACGAGCCGATACGCTTTCCGGCCGTAGCGGGTCAAAAACATAGACATGACCGGAGTCCACGATCGCTTTCTCGATCAACAAATCGGTTCGGCCAGTGCGCAAACGAATGTTTGCTTGTTCGATCGAGGTGTTCATGAGTTGGATCCGCGAGTTCTGCTTGAGCGACTCCTTTAACTTTTCATGAAGTTGTGTGTCGACGACATCCACAAGCATTGGTGCTTCTTGCCTTTTGTTAAACGCCAATCCGAGCGCGAGCACCATCAACACCGGGAAAAAATAACTCCAGAATACTGCGTCTGGTTGTCGTAAGAATTCCATGATCCTTGCCATGGCCAGATGGTAAATAGGATGTTGGGGCGGCAACTGGGAGCTTGAGGGCTGGGAGCTTGAGGGCTGGGTCATCCCGTTGGATCTTCCTTTAAATTGCGTCCTGTCAATTTTACAAAGACATCTTCCAAACTAGCTTGGCGTGTCGTTAGGCCAGCCAGCGCAAGATTTTCGGCTTCTAAATAGGACAGCAGTGCCGGGATCGTGTGGTGAGCCATTTTTGAGTTCAGCGACCAACGATCCACTTCATCGCGTACGCTGGTGACATCGACCAACGAATGAAGCCGGGTGGCATCCAGGCGCGAGTGTTGTTCGGCCGCGACGGAGAACTCTACGATATGGTCACCGCCAACACTTGCAATGAGTTCTCGAGGCGTTCCCAACGCGATAATTCGCCCATGATCGACGATTGCGACGCGATCGCAGAGCCTTTCCGCTTCATCCATGTAGTGCGTTGTCAAAAGGATAGTCTTCCCCCGTTCACGAATCGCTCGAAGAATATCCCAAAGTTGTCGCCTTGACGTAGGGTCGAGTCCGGTGGTCGGCTCATCCAAGAACAGCAACTCGGGATCCCCCACGAGGGCTGTGGCTACTGCGAGGCGTTGTTTTTGGCCACCAGAAAGTTGAGCGATACGGGCGTCTTTTTTCTCGTCGAGGGATACACTCTTCATTGTCACATCGACGGTGATTCCGGTGCGGTAGAAACTGCGGAACAGGTCGAGGGTTTCACGGACGGTCAGCTTGTCGGATAGTTGCGTTTCTTGCAGCGTGACACCAATGCGCTGTCGGATTGCCTCACCATCGCGTCTCCAACAGCGACCGAGGACTTCCACATCCCCGGATGTTGGCAGCAGGAGCCCTTCGATGATCTCGATGGTGGTCGTCTTGCCGGCGCCGTTGGGCCCTAATAACCCGAAGCATTCGCCGCGATTGACTTGGAGATTCAAGCCTCGCACTGCTTCGACCACGGGCTTGCCCGGATACGACTTGCGTAGATCGCGACATAAGATGGCCGGTTTGTGTCGGTAGAGATCCGTTTCGTCTTGGTCGTGGCTCATGGGCGTCTATTATCTGTGAAGAATTGGTTTCCTTACAGCCGAATTGACCGCAACCGAAACGGCCTCGGTCCGCTGGCTAAATTGCCCGTAAAACAGATGGCTATATGCTTAGTTCTACTTTACGTCGTATAGCTCAACGATAAAGTGAAGGCTCGCTTTAGGTGGAATGGCTCCTGGACTGCCTCGTTCGCCGTAGCCGAGTTGGTAGGGGATGTCGAGCTCGATCATTCCTCCCTCACCCACTAATTGCATTCCTTCGGTCCAGCCCTTGATGACTTGGTTTAGACCGAACGAAATCGTCTCGTTACGGCGATACGAGCTGTCGAAGATCGTCTCGTTATCTAGCCAGCCTTTGTAGTGAACCGTTACCCGGCTGGTCGCTGTGGGTTTCTTGCCGTCTGTCGTGCGAAGAATTCGATACTTAAGTCCCGAATCGGTTACGAGAAACTCCTGTTTTGCATCCGCATCGATTGCACCTGGAGCTATTTTTTCTTGTTTGTCTTCTGGACCTGTCGTGAGTGGCATTCCGGCTTTCTTTCCCTATTTTTATTGAAAATCTTGGTTATGATCCTTGGGTTCGTGCCAAAATTTACTCCACGGATCCACGTTTGGCGATAGTAAACTTCCTGGCTCGCCGTACCAAAGCGATTGTCTGGCTGCGAAAGCCGGTTGTTCGCTTCCGATTGCTTTCGAAAAAGCAGCTACAATAGACAGGTGGAAAGTCCCTTAGATGTTCCGTGGCCTGGAAAAAATGCCGAAGTGGAGTTCAAAGCCATCAATTCTACCCAGCACTTGCATCACTCTACACTTGTCGGCGCTGGTGTACCGCCTTCAAGCGGCGCCCCGGCTTCGGCGAGTTCCAATTTACCTAGCACGACGCGCAAGCTAGTGAATCTCCTATCCAAATTGCTAGCTTGTTTACCTAGCACGACGCGCAAGCTAGTGAATCTCCTATCCAAATTGCTAGCTTGCGCGTCGTGCTATGGTCGTTTTCATGCTGCCGCTCGCTTAGTGGCAGCTCTACTTTTTGGGGCACTAGGTCGAGTCGTGGCAGACGGGCCGGTTGACTTTGTACGCGATGTCCGCCCGATCTTTGAGAAGCACTGTTATTCATGTCATGGCGCAACAGAACAAGAATCCGGCCTCCGCTTGGATGTCAAACAAGCCGCGTTGAAAGGTGGCGATGATCATGGGCCCGACATCGTTCCCGGTCAACCCGACACGAGCGCCCTCATCCGATTCATCAACTCGGACGACGAAGACAGCCGAATGCCGCCTGACGGCAAAATGTCAAACGCGGAAATCGCAACTCTGACTCGATGGATTGTCGAGGGGGCCGTATGGCCTGACGGCGTGGATCGAGTAAAGCTGACAGATGCTCGCGACCATTGGAGCTTTAAGCCACTATCTTTGGTACCGCAATCTGCATCGTCCCAACCAAGCGAATCCATCGATACTTTTATCGTCGCCAAGCTGAAAGAAAATAGCCTTGCGCTGTCCCCTGAAACAGATCGCGTCAGTTGGCTCCGCCGAGTCTCGTTTGATCTCATTGGACTCCCGCCATCGCCTGAACAAGTGCGAGCCTTTACTCGCGACCAACGGGCCGATGCTTTCGAACGGGTTGTCGAAGAATTGCTTGGCTCGGAGCGCTACGGTGAGCGTTGGGCACAGCATTGGCTCGATGTCGTTCGCTATGCCGACACACATGGATTTGAAGTCAACACAGAACGTCCAAATGCTTGGCCCTATCGAGATTACGTCATCCGCAGCTTCAACAACGACACGCGCTACGATCAGTTTATTCAAGAACAAATCGTTGGCGATGCATTGGGGCAAGATGCAGGAACGGGCTTTCTGGTTACGGCATCGGTTTTGCTACCTGGTCAAATCGGCAAAGACGAGGCCTCGATCCGACTGGCTCGACAGGACTCACTCGATGAAATCGTAAACAATATCGGTCAGACCTTCCTAGGGCTCAGTGTTGGATGCGCTCGTTGCCATGATCACAAGTTCGATCCCATTACGGCCAAGGACTATTACGCCATGCAAGCCTTTGTTGCGGGGGTTGAATATGAGGATCGCGAACTTAGGTCGGAAGAGTCGGAGGCTCGCAAGTGGGCCGTTGCTCCTCTGAAGCAACAAGTCCAAGCGGCCAATGAACAACTAGCAAAGCTGATTCCTTTTGCTCAGCCTGGAACCGTTCGTCGCATTACCAACGCGAAGGAAAATACGGAGTCGTTCGATTCCATTGAGGCCAAGCTGGTTCGGTTCACGATTCACGACTCGAATTTGCATCCAACGCTTGGACTCATCGAACCTTGCATCGATGAGTTCGAAATCTGGACGGACGAGCAGGAACCGCGAAACATTGCTCTCGCGTCAAGCGGGACGAATGCAACAGCATCCGGCAGCAACGAATCGGACTTGCATAAATTAGTGCACATCAACGATGGTCAAACTGGCAACGCCCGCAGTTGGATGGCATCCACCAAAGGACGAGGTTGGGTGCAATTCGAACTCCCACAAGCTACCAAGATCTCAAAAATTGTTTGGAGCCGCGACCGCACCGGCCAGTTCAGCGATCGACTACCAACGTCGTTTACTTTGGAAGCAGGACCAGCGAGCGACTCACTAACCAAAGTCGCTGAATCGGCTCCACTGCGTCCAACCGCTGGCGCCGGTCCACTCAACATCGATCGCATCCATCCCGTTCGAGCCTCGCGATTGCGGTTCAAAATACTCAACACCAACAGCTTGGAACCCTGCCTGGATGAACTCGAGGTCTTGAATACGGCCGGAACGAACATCGCACTAGCCAGTTTGGGCTGCAAGGTGACGACATCTGGGAATACCGTGGTTCCCAACCGTCATCAAACCAACTTCATCAACGATGGCCAATACGGAAACGAACGAAGCTGGATGTCCAATGAGCCGGGCAAAGGCTGGGTGGAGCTCGAGTTTTCAGAACCTCAAGAAATCGATCGAGTTCTTTGGAGTCGAGATAGATCCGGCAAGTTCCTCGATCGATTGCCGATCGAATATGCAATCGAAGTACACGTCGATGATAAATGGCTGCTTGTTGCCGATTCAACCGATCGCCAACCGCATATCGCGGGACTATCGCGTGGCCCCGAATTCACGCTGGCTGGCCTTTCCCCCATCGACGCTGCGCAGGCCAATGCTCTGCTGAAGCAGAAAGCCGAACTCGAAAAGCAAATCCAGTTGGCCGAAATGGGACAGCAGGTCTTCGCAGGTAAATTCCGTGCCCCCGACGAAATCCGATTGCTCAATCGAGGCGATCCTGAACAACCGAAAGAAGAAGTGCTGCCGTCCATCATTTCAGCGCTCGGCGAAGTTCAATTGAGCAAGGAGTCACCGGAGCAGGAGCGTCGTCGCAGTCTTGCTGACTGGATTGCGAGTCCACAAAATCCTCTAACGGCCAGGGTTATGGTGAATCGGATCTGGCAAGGGCACTTTGGGATCGGCTTGGTCGATACACCGAGCGACTTCGGCAACAACGGTATGACTCCAACCCATCCAGAGCTTCTCGATTGGCTAGCATCGGAGTTTATTCGTTCAGGCTGGTCGATCAAACAGATGCACCGAAGAATTGTTCTCAGCGCGACCTATCGCCAAAGCAGTCGTTTGGATGCGTCGAACGCAGGCTCTACCGCTGACGCCGAAGCGCGACTCCTGTGGCGGTTTCCGTCGCGTCGACTCGAGGCCGAAAGCCTTCGCGATTCGATGCTTTCGGTAAGTGGGCTTCTGAATACCAAGATGTACGGCCGAGGGTTCGATATGTTCGACAAGCGAGGGGGACTTTCCGGTTTCGCTCCCATCGAAAAACTAGCCACGGACAATCAACGTCGTATGATCTACGCCCATAAAATCCGTCGTGAAACCGAGGCGGTCTTCGGAGCCTTTGATTGCCCAGACGCAGGACAGAGCACGGCATTGAGGCGTCACTCGACGACGCCGATCCAAGCGTTAAACCTATTGAATAGTCGCTTCACACTCGATGTGTCTAAAGCATTTTCAGAACGGGTCGTGCGCGAGGCTGGCAGCAAGATCGAGGAACAGATCCAACACGCGTACCAATTGGCTTTGAATCGCAACGCGACCCTCGATGAGCTCAAGGAGAGCGAGCCAATTGTACGTGGGCATGGCTTAGAATTGCTTTGCCGCGTTCTTTTTAATTGCAATGAGTTCTTGTTTGTTCCATAGCGAAACACCAACGCAACCATGAACCCTGAATCGATTTCCCACACTGGCCGGCATCTTCTCGACCGTAGAAACTTTCTCACAGAGAACGCCACGTCGCTCGGTTCGATCGCTCTGGCAAGCTTGCTCGGTGGCGATCGATTACTGGCATCAACCGATACTCAAACGATCATCGATCCTGCTCGTCCGTACGCTTCACGACCATCGCACTTTCCAGCCAAAGCCAAGAATGTTGTCGTCATCTTTTGTGCTGGTGCTGTGAGTCAGCTTGAAACATGGGACTACAAGCCGGAACTGATCAAGTGGGACGACAAGCCTTTGCCGGGTGGCCCCTCGGTAACCTTTCAGGGCCCGGCCGGAAATCTGGCTCGACCGCAATACGATTTTCGGCAACGTGGGCAGTCTGGCAAATGGGTGAGCGACATGATCCCGCACCTGGCCGAGCTCTCCGATGAGATCGCCTTTGTTCATTCATTGACGAGCAAGTCGAATACGCACGGTCCTGCGGAAAACTTTCTATCGACCGGTTTCGTACTCGATGGCTTTCCTTCGCTCGGTTCTTGGGTAACGTACGCATTGGGGAGCGAGAGTCAAGATTTGCCGGCTTATGTTGCGATCCCTGATCCGCGTGGCGTGCCGCAGAACGGCTCCAACAATTGGGGCCCTGGATTCCTGCCCGCCGCATTTCAAGGAACAACCATGAGTTCTAAGGATCCTGTGCGGCACCTGCAAGCGACCGGTGTTTCCAAAGATGCGGATCGCGCCGCGCATTCGCTTCTGCGGGAGATGAACGCGCGTCATTTGGAGGCTAACCCAGGCGATAGCAAATTAGCGGCCCGAATTGCCAGTTACGAACTGGCTGCGAGAATGCAATTGAGTGTTCCAGAAATCGCCGACTTTAACACGGAGCCGGCGCACGTCATGAAGATGTATGGCGCGGACGATGCCAAAAATCCTGACAAAGTAGCCTTTGCCAAGAACTGCATCCTGGCGCGTCGCCTCATCGAAAAAGGTGTTCGCTTTGTGCAACTCTTTAACGGAGCCTATGCAAGTGGTGGCAAGCTCAATTGGGACGGCCATAACGCTTTGAAGGAGCAGTACGATGTCCACGCAGAGATTCTCGATCAACCTGCCGCTGCACTCATTCGCGATCTCAAACAACGAGGATTGCTTGAAAGTACTCTAGTTGTTTGGTGCACCGAATTTGGTCGCATGCCATTCTTTCAAAAAGGGGCCAAAGGTCGCGACCACAACCCCGACGGTTTTACTTGTTGGATGACAGGAGCTGGCGTGAAGCCGGGAGTAAGCCACGGTGCGACAGACGAACTGGGGCAGAAAGCGATCGAGGACGTGCATCCGCTATACCATTTCAACGCTACGATTCTCCACTTGCTCGGGCTCGATTATCACAAGCTGAGCTTTGAGCACAATGGAATCCAACGTCGATTGACGAACGTAGAAGGCAAAATCATCCGAGAGATTTTGGCTTGATGAAGCATTAGTAGCACGAAGCGCAAGCTAGTGAAGGAGTCGCCAATTCACTAGCTTGCGCGTCGTGCTAGGATGCTGAGTCGCCAATTCATTAGCTTGCGCGTCGTGCTAGGATGCTGAGTCGCCAATTCACTAGCTTGCGCGTCGTGCTAGGACGCTGAGCCAATTCACTAGCTTGCGCGTCGTGCTAGGACGCAGGAGCCTCCGATGCATTGCATTCCAAGGCGGAGCCAGGGAACGAGTTCATATCTCGTAGCGAAACTCGTCAAGAGTTTCGGTCGTCGAAATGTTTCAACCGAAAGTCTTGGTGACTTTCGCTACGGATTATGCAAAAATTGGTGTGCCTACAGCACCCCTTTGGAACTTGGCACGCCGGTTTGCCGTGGATCGATTTCGCAGGCGATTCGGATCGCTCTGGCTGTTGCCTTGAAGATCGCTTCGGCGATATGGTGGGTATTGCGACCGTGATGCAAAAGAATGTGCAAATTGCACATCGCATTCGATGCAAAGCCTTGCCAAAAATCTTCCACCAGCTCGCTATCGAAATCGCCGATTTTCGGCGACGGCATCGGGGCTTGAAAGACCAAAAAAGGACGGCCGCTGAAATCGACAGCGCTGGTTACTAGGGTCTCTTCCATCGGCAAAACCATGTGGCCATAACGGCGAATGCCGTTCTTGGCTCCAAGGCATTGCGCCATGGCTTGCCCGAGACAAATGCCGATGTCCTCCGTTGTGTGGTGAGCGTCGACCTGCAGGTCGCCAACAGCATGCACATCGAGGTCGATCAGAGCATGCCGAGCGAGGAGCACCAGCATGTGATCTAGGAATCCAACACCGGTGTGAATGTTATTTTGCCCAGAACCATCCAGCGACAGCTTCAACTCAATCTTGGTCTCGGCAGTTTGCCTCGATACGGTGCTTGTACGATTTGTCGTCATTCTTTTGTGGAGCTTTCTTATACGTCCAAGTTTCGCACGTCGAGAGCATGCTTTTCAATGAATTCACGTCGCGGCTCAACTTTGTCCCCCATCAAGACTCGGAACATTTCGTCGGCTGCGGCGGCGTCGGTGAGTTGCACCTTGACAACGGTTCGGTTCGAAGGATCCAAGGTTGTTTCGCGGAGCTCTTCCGCGTTCATTTCACCCAGTCCCTTAAAGCGAGTTACCGAGAGACCACGTCGACCTGATTCGCGAATGCCTGGGAGTAGTCCTCGCAAGTCTTCGAGACCGATGGCTGTCTCTTCGCGATAGAGATAGAAGCGGGAGTCGGTCGCTCCGGTTCGATCCTTCGGGATGAGATCCTCAATGGAGAATCCAAAGGCAGCAAGTTCTTTGAGGCCGGAGTTGATGGTTCGCACTTCGAATAGTTCAGAAATGTGCGAGGCAGGAGCTACTTCGGGCGGGTTCGGTTTTGCAACAGACGTGTCATCCGTTGGCGACGTCGATGGAGCCGGCGTCGTTGCGGGTGCTGAATCAACGAGCACTTTTTTAGCTGCGAGAAATTCGTCCAGCTTGTCGCGAGTGACGAACCAATGGTCCTCCGTGCCCATGTCAAGGTGGAACACAGGCAGCCGTCCTGTTTCAACTTCCATACGCTCGGTATGGACACGCAACGAGATACCTCGTCGTTCCAGGGTTAGCATTGCGTCTTCCATCGAGGCCAACGTGATACAAAGCTTTCGCATTTCAGCGCCTTCGATTTTTCGGCCTTCATCGCCCACGAAGTAGCTATCGTTGAGTCCTCGTTCCAGAAGCTGGAACTTCATTTCCTCTTCGGTTTGAACGTAGTACCGTTCTTTTTTGCCTCGAACAACTCGGAACAACGGCGGTTGGGCCAGGTAGACGTGGCCACCGGCGACCAGTTGGTACATTTGTCGATAGAAGAAGCAGAGCAATAGCGTACGAATGTGCGAACCGTCGATGTCCGCGTCGGTCATGATAATGATGCGGTTGTAGCGGCGTTTGGCGACGTCTTGGTCAAGACCGATCCCACAGCCGATGGCTTGGATCATGCTCATGACTTCTTCGTTTGCCAGCACTTTGTCCTCGCGACTCTTGTAAGCGTTGATGATCTTACCACGCAGAGGCAGGATTGCCTGCGTGTCCCGGAAACGGCCACCTTCGGCGCTTCCACCTGCCGAATCACCTTCGACGAGGTAGAGTTCACACTCTTCCATTTTGTTGCTGATGCAGTCACGCAGTTTGCCTGGCAGGCCACCGCCGCCGAGAACGCTCTTTCGATTGCGGAGGATGTCTTTGGCCTTTTTGGCGGCTTCGCGGGCTTCGGCTGCGAGCAAGCCCTTTTTGACCAAGAGCCGAGCGTTCTTTGGGTTCTCCTCGAGATACTTCGAAAGACCATCGCCGACCGCCGAGTTGACGATGCCTTCGACTTCGCTGTTACCGAGTTTGGTCTTGGTTTGGCCTTCGAATTGGGGAGTGCCGACGCGGACCGAGATCACGCAGGTCAGGCCTTCGCGAAAGTCGTCGCCGGTTGGAGTCAGGTCCTTGAACAGGTTCTCTTTCTTGCCATAAGCATTCAGAGTTCGCGTCAAAGCAGAACGGAAGCCTGATACGTGCGTACCACCTTCGATCGTGTTGATGTTATTAACGTAGGAGTGCAAGTTCTCGGTGTACTCCTCCGAGTATTGCAACGCGATCGTAAAGCCGAGGTCGTCCTTTTGGCCTTCGATCAAGATCACGTCTTTGTGAACAACTTCGCTGGCTCGATTCAGGTATTCGACAAATTCGACGATGCCTCGTTCGTAGAGGAAATCGTCCGCTTGTCCGGTCCGTTCGTCTTTGACTTTGATGCGGACTCCGCTGTTCAGAAACGCCAGTTCTTGAAGGCGCTTGACGAGGATGTCGTAGGTGTACTTGGTGTTCGGAAAGATCTGACTATCGGGCTTGAACGTCGTTTTCGTTCCGCGTTTGGTGGTAATGCCAGCTTCTCGAACAGGTCCAGTAGCGACGCCGCGTTCGTACGACTGTGTCCAAACTTTGCCGTCTCGGCTGACCTCGACCTCGCACCATTGGGACAGGAAGTTCACGACGGTAACACCGACACCGTGAAGACCGCCCGAGGTTTTGTAGGCACTCTTTTCGAACTTGCCACCGAATTTGAGGACCGTCATCACCCCTTCGAGGGTGCTCATTTCGCGTTGCATCATCTCGGTGAGCTGAGCGTGCGTTTCGACAGGGATGCCACGGCCGTCATCTTCGACGGTGACGGAGCCGTCGGCGTTGATGGTGACCGAGACAACTTTGGCGTATTTGGCCATGGCCTCGTCGATGGAGTTGTCGACGACTTCGTAGGCCAAGTGGTGCAGGCCTTTGAGGGTGGTGTCGCCGATGTACATTCCGGGGCGTTTTCGGACGTGCTCCAAGTCGCTTAGATGCTTAAGGTCTTCTGAATTGTATTCCGAGCCGTGTTGAGGCACGCCATCGCTTGCGAGTTCCAGATTTGGATCGTTTGGCGGTTCGGTAGGTGCGTTCATATGTTCGATTTCTGAGAATTCCATCCAGGGCAACAAAGCGAAAATCGCAAGGATTTCCGAAGTTCAAAGGTAAGGCGGCAGTATACCATTTTTCCGAGTTTTGCGATTGGCCTAAATAGCCTTTTGGGCCTCGAAAGTCGGCAAGACTTTCGATTCCATCTCCATCAACGCGCTATTTCGAAGGCCTGTAAATGAGCAAGGCCCTTATCGGCTTGTTCTGGCCACAAAAAGGCACAGAACCCACAAAAAGCAGGAGCGATTTCTTTCGTTTTGGCTGAAGAGAACCCTCGCCCTTCTTTTGTGCTTTTTGTGCCTTTTCGTGGCTAACGCGCTTCTTGTTTCGCAAGACTGCACGGAAAGCCAGAGCAATCGCCATTTGCGGGAACTGGAACGCTTCGTCCATCGTCCTTGGAGCACTGAGTAGAGTCGCATCGCCCAAGTCTTAAGTTAAGGAACGCCACACAATGTGTTGTTTTTCACAAAAGATCGTATCGGTCTCGAACACCAATCTTTTTGCTCGACTGTCCGGCAAGGGGTCGCAGTTTTTGGTTCCATGAGTATGAGGAGTTTGACCATCAACTTTACGTCCAAGACGCCGCCTTCGACAAAAATGCTGGCCAATACCGCGGAGCAAATCAAGTCAACGCAAAAACGGGACTGGTGCGTAAGGGCATTTTGGAACTCTGCGTTCTGGCTGTCGTTACTCGGGGCGAAACCTATGGTTATGCGATCGTCGAAACGCTTGGGAAGATTCCAGGGATGGAGGTGACGGAGAGCACCGTTTATCCGCTATTAGCGAGACTTTCTAGCGACGGGCTTCTGAAGCACCGCATGGCCAAGAGTCCGAACGGCCCCGCTCGTCGCTATTACAGCTTATCCGCAGCTGGGAATAAACGACTCAATGAGTTGTCGAGTGCATGGGGCACAATCGTCGATAGTGTTTCGAGTTTGCTGTCACAACACGAAAATTCGGTCGCTTCCTAGCGATCACTTTACCTTACTGTAAATCGAATCAAAAAGGACTGGATCACCATGGAAACGAACGAAGCATATCCGGAAATCATCACGCAAACGATCAATGCCTTTGTCGATCGCATTGAGCAAGTGCTTTTAACTAGGGGGATCGCTCGCGCGGAGCGAACAAGTATCTGCTCCGAAGTGGAAACGCAAATCCACTTGATGATTGAGCGAAAAGTAGAATCGGGTTCAGAATTAAGTCTAGAACTTGTCAAAGGAATCATCGAATCGATGGATCCCCCTGAGTCCTATGCGGCGCCACTGGATACGGCTGCGGTTGAATCCACATCGACATCACCATCTCCAGCGACCGCGAAAGCTCCAAAACCTTCGGAGAGAAAATTTGGTTTCGCTTATCTAAAGACATTCTTGAATACCCAAAAGCGTACAACACCCTCCGTCGACTGGATGGCGATTGGGGGCGTTGGGGCGATTTGTATCGGGGTCTTGCTATTTCAAATGGCCCTGCTGTCAGGACGTCATGGCGGTGAAGTTTTTGCTGTTGGAAGCTTCTTCATGATTTTCGCAGGATCGATAGCATCCATCGTATCGTTCTGGCGAATTCGGCATTCGAACGGACTTTTGACAGGACAGAAAATCGCTTCGATCGGCATGATCGCGGTCCCATTCTTTTTGATTAATGCGTTGCTGTGTGCATTTCTGTTTACCACTCCGATTGGCTTCGTCGTTGGAGCGGTCCTGATGCTCGCGTCGTTAGTCTATGGAAACTATTGGGCAGTGCGAAAAACGATTGGATGGCTCGGAACTTATTCAGTCAAAGTTAGCGACGCAGATGTGAAACCATCCGAAGTAAGAAACGATACCACAGAAGTGTCAGGTACGATTCTAGAAGCTGGGGCATAGGTGCCTGAAAACCTATGGGAGGGTGAGGCTCCTGCCGAACCGTGGCGTCACAATGGCTCGGCAGGAGCCTCGCCCTCCCAAGTAATGAACTTTAACGGCACACCCAGCAAGAGTGCCCCACGTGGGTCACTCTTGCCGAGAGTGAGCTCGCACTTCCAACACGACTAGCCTTAAGCCAGCGACCAGCCCGCTCTCGGTTTACGAGAGATAAATTCGTCCGCTTGTGGGCAATTGGTAGCTCGCAGCTGCTTTGCATCCCATTCCAATTTCTGATTGGATCGGAATGCGACGTTACCGAGATGGTTGGCAATAGTGAGAAGTCCTGCGTAGCTAAACGGACTGCCGGTAGGTGTGCCGTTTTGAATTGCCAATAGCCATTCTTCGTGTTGGCCCGGCGAGTTTGGAATAAACTGCTCCGGTCGAACGAAGTCGACGAACTTCTCCTCTGGAAGCAATACGTGCTTGTCGTAGTCCGAGAGCACCATTCCCTTGTCGCCAATAAACAGGATTCCGGAGTTCCATTGCGGAATGCCTTTGTCCTTCCAAATTTGCGGTTTGTGAGTTCCTTGGTACCACGAGACTTTGCATGCAGGCATCCCCTCACGCGGACCATATTCGTAGATCGCGGTCATGGATGCGGGGGCAATTTCGCGATGAGGTTTGTCGCCGATCGCTTCTACGGTTCGCGGTGCATCGAGTTTGAGCGCCCAAAAGGGCAAGTCATTCATGTGGCTTCCAAGATCCGACATGGTTCCACTGCCGAAGTCCCACCAGCGATACCATTTTGGACCGGGTAAATAGACATCATGATAAGGCCGCATCGGAGCCGGTCCGATCCAAGCCTCCCAGTCCAAGTTGGCGGGCACGTCCATCTTTTCAGCCGGTCGGTCAGTGACATAGACGATGTCCTTGTTTGCATCGGAATCCTCTTTGCTTTGGAGTCCCCATGCGCGCGAAGTCCAAACGTGGGCTTCGTGGACATTGCCGATGGCTTTGGACTGAATCAATTCAACGACGCGTCGGTAGTTTGGCATGCCGTGAATTTGAGTTCCCATTTGGGTCGCAACGTTCGCTTCTTTGGCAGCTTGCATGATGCGATGGGCTTCGCCAATATTGTGCGTCAGAGGCTTTTCGCAGTAGACAGGTTTTTTCTGTTGCAAAGCAGGAAGTGTCGCGAACGCATGCGTGTGTTCGGTCGTGCTAACCACAACCGCGTCGACATCTGCAAGCTCGTCCATCATGCGTCGAAAATCGGTATAGCGCCGAGCGCGTTTATGACGTTCGGCCGTTCGATCCAAGTGCTGGCTATTCACATCACAAATGCCGACTACGTTTACCGAGCCGGTATCATAAAGCGAGTTCAAGTTCCCGCCGCCGCGTCCTCCAACACCAACAAACGCTAGGTTCAGTTTGTCGTTGTGTGCTCTAGCGCGACCTGGGGAACTCAACAGCGAACAAGCGATCGAGCTTCCTGCAGTGATCTGAAGAAAGCGACGCCGTGAAACATCCGAAAATTGGGGCATAGTGACCTCGGTGGAGTGGAAGGGGTTTTGGAGGGATAGCAATGTACGAGTATAGCCTTTATTGGGAGTGTAAGCACGTCGGCACAGCCTATAAGCCTAGGGCGATGCCTCGCTTAGATGTCTACTTCATAGCGGACTTCAATGCCTGAGGATGCGAAGAACGGCTATGTAACCGGTATAACTGCGGAGTGCGAGGGATAATTAAATTGCAAATCAGCGATAAGTCCCATACATTCAGGGATAACGGATCCCAAACGGGGAGAACTACAAGTTCGTCCATCGGAGCATCATGAAACGGCCTCTCGGAATCGATGGCACATCAAGCGATCAAGACAAGTCGCAAGATTCTGCTCGTGGGAGCGTTTTGTGGCTTTCCGTCGCTATTGTTTCACTTCTTCCGGGCCTGTTTTTCGGTGGGCTTATTTTGGCTTTCACGCCTATCAACATGCTTGAAGGACACGCAAGTTGGTTCGTCGTGTATCCGATTGCATACGTTCTTTTGCAGATGTCGGCGTTGGCGGCGCGGTTGCGATCATCACGTCGCTTTGCAAATATAACGTTTAACGTGTGGTCGGTAGGTGCGATCGTTTCTTCCGTAGCGCTGATTGCAGAACTGCAACGCCAGATCGTCGAATTTCAAGGAGAATGTGGAAATGTTTTGCTCGGGGCAATCCTAATACAATTTGCGAGTTGCGGAACTATTCTTGGAATGATTTTGCTTACTCTTGGGGATTGGAGTGGTCGAAACCAATAGGAAAGGCAATTGGTGGCGAGCCATTAGTGTTCCTTCGCAACTTTTGTTCCCAAATCTAGTGGCTATGTCTCACTTTCTTTTTGGAATTGCTTGCAATTTCAACGGGAGTGCGAGGCTCCTGCCGAGCTTGTTACGTCAATGGCTCGGCAGGAGCCTC
>JAPLNL010000118.1 GCA_026692905.1 Planctomycetota bacterium | reverse complement strand
TAACCGGTAATAACCACCGGATGCGGTTCGAAAGCCATGCGATTTTATCCCTCGCCCCGTTTCGGCAACGTTGTGAAGCATTTCAAACAACGAAAACATCGGCTACGTTTCAATAGTCGCGTCGGAGAGGTGCGAATTTTGGCAAGTCTCGCTTTGAGACATGGACTTTTGATATTTGTCGCTTTGTCCGGTTCGGGCTTGTCCCGACCGGACACCGCTTTGGTGTTCTAATCGACCGCGTGATGAAAATGACACCTCCGGATTCATAACACCGCCACAGGCCAGTGTAAAACGATTGTCCTCAATCGTTTCGGAAGTGCAGATCACAATCGCATTCCAATTACACGTTCAAGTTATGGGGATGGGGCCTAAAGTGCCGGCCGAGCGATTGAGACAATCGCTCTACACTGTGTTACGAATCTGGCAGCGCGCGGTCGGGCGGCGTGAATCCAGAACTTCAAAACTGCGGACGGAGGGGCAAGCCCCAGCCGTCCTGAAATGCTTCACAGCGTTGCCTAGGAGGGGCGAGGGGAGCAAAGTAAAAAGATACCGGAAATTCCAGCTGAATTCTTACGAATCCAGCTACGAACTCGGTACGCCTTCGGCTGACCGTTAAACGATGGGCTAGACCTCGTTGCAATGCGAGTAGACTCAGGGTTTTTCGGACATGATATCGGCCATCTGCTGTGTAACCGTCGGTAGGAACACAACTCCTGAGTAGTGATTGGCCTCCATCTCCAAATGATGAGATTTTTCTAGATGGGCCGCTTCGGCAAAGAGTTTTGAATTCCGTGGTGGAACGACATCATCGTAAAGAGCAGAAAATAGCCATGTCCGCGATGGCTCAACGCGATTTGCCAATCGCAATGGCTCAATCGACAACAGCATCTGCCGTACATCGCTTTCGCTCATGCCCCTGTTTAAGAGTTCTTCACGCACTTTTTCCGACTCCTTTTTCCCCTCCATGATAACGCTGTAGAGATCGCCGCCTGCTAAGAACACGACCACTCGATGGTAGCCATTATCAAGCCCAGCGGTCGTGGCGGTTACAAAGCCTCCTAGGCTCGTCCCTTGCAAAGAAATCCGCGAGGTATCCACGAAGGGCATGCACGCGACCGCGTCCTTTGCGCGACGAGCGTCCGTTATTCCTTGCTGCAAAGCGCCGATCAAGTTAATGTCTTTGGGACGCCCCCCGGCACCTCTGCGAACTCCATAATACGGCAACTGTACCATGAAGGTATGAATGCCTTTTGCACGCAGCGCCTTGGCGATCATTCTGCCTACCGTCATGCCGCTACCGGACTCGTGAATGATGACTGCGGCTGGGCCAGGTAAAGGTTGACCTGCTTTGTTTTTCACTTGATACCATTCCATCGCAACTTCATCGTTCCTCGCGTTACCAGTCGGCTTAGGGCTGGGAAATCGCACCAACCAATCGCCGCAATCCTTCTGAGCAGCCTCAAGCCGGACTGGAAAGTTGGTCGGGTTCCATTTGAGGCCATCCAAACAAGCCTTAGTGTCCTCGTTCGGCTCATCACCCACATTTAGCGAATCATTGGCCTCGAAAGTTGACTCGGTGGACAGAACTACGGTCGATTCTGATTTCGCTTTACCCGGCATCTGCTTGAGCAGTTCTAGTAAATCCAGTTTTACATAGGGCCGTTCCGCCGCAGGGCGCTTGTGGTCTGCGTTGGCAACATACAAAACGCCGTCCTCTGGAACGAACAAAACGTTGTGGAGGTTGGATGTCATCGCGACAGGGCGTGACATAAGAGTTTGTGCCGATGTTGCATCGAATTTGCCGTACCCTTGCTTAACTCGCTTTCTCAGTTCTTCCAATCGCGAGCCCGCCGACAGGACTACGGCATCTTCAATACCATCACCAAGCAACGGATGGGCCTCCCCCGGTGCAACAAATTGCAATGAACTCGGGGTGGCAGCAACGCCGACTGCCGATCGTTCTTCCCCATCGGCGAAAACGTAATAGTACTCGCACGTTCTAGGGCTAGTTCGCCAAAGGTCTTTAACTTGTTCCAATGACGAGCACTCCTCGAGGCCGCGCCGCATCAAGGTTGCCATTGGGACACCATCCCATTGCCCCTCCCCTTTACCGCCCATTTCCCCAAGCGAAATCTTTTCCGCGTTCATTCCGCTCACGCTACCAATGAAACCCGCGTATCCCACGTTGACAAACGGGATCATGCCATCGGGGGCCACGATAAAGGTTGTGGCGGCGTCCTGCAATCCAATCGCCGTCATGTAATCGAGGACGCGACCGTGATAAAGCTTGCCACCTTCGGTCGCTTTACCATAAATCGCAAAGCCCGAGCAGTGAAACAGCTCAGGAAACACATTCAACGCCTCGATCAAGTCCGGGTTCAACTCCAGACTCGATGCCAAGGATCTCGTCTCGACTTTGTGTCGTTCGGGGATATGAGGCGATAGTTTTGCATACGCTGTTTCCAAATCCTCTCGAAACCATCTGCCCGTCAGAATCGTCTGGGCTGTTCCGAACGCGTACATTACCGAATCGATGCAACGAACGGCTTCTTGTTTGAGCAACTTGCCGTGCGCGTGTCCGATTTGCTCGGGCGATCCTTGAAGCAGTGCAACGCGTTGTCCCTCGACCCATCGCAATTCGCCATGCTCCAGCTGCTTGGTTCGATGGTTCGGGGAAGTCAACAGTGCTGACGGAGCCAGTACCTCTAATGCGCGTCGAACGCCTCGCGCCAGCTGCTTTTCAATCTCTGCTCTTGGCAACTGGCGAAGCGTCATGCCGGGCCAATCGTCAATCGCCTTGGCCGCATCGACTTGCCTAGTCCATTTTAGCTCCACCTTGGTACCATCGATCAAGGCGTTGGCTTGCTGACCCTTCGGGGCAAAGCGAAATTCGGACTTGTCGAACAACCACGCTTGCCCATCTTTGGTCGGCTGGAGTTTCGCGAGAGTCATTAGGGTCTCTGCCAATTCCTCACTATTGGAATTTGCGACCAGCTGCGTTCCAAACCGAACTGCCGTGCCTGCGCTCACAAGTCGATTCATTAGTCCCGTTGGGCTCAAGTGATCGGTGGCGTCAGCTTCGCCCGTCCCAAGGTAGACGATACTGTGTTTTGGTACACAAAATGCAATTCCTTCTGAGCGTCTTCGAAGCTGGATCGCATACTCGGTGTGAATCAGATCAAGATCGAACGCATTGTCATCGAACCTTGCGAGTCGAAACTGGATCGACTGCGGGTTGCCATCGATCACCGGACTTCCGGTGCCGGACAAGGTAAACTGCTCGAGCTGCCCAGAGAAGAGACTGAGCCACGGCTCCAGCTGTTTCGAAAGCCGCTGAATGTCTTCCGATTGGGCAATCGCTGATTGACTAGGTAGACACAGCAGTGCGGCAACTGCGAACAAGGCGATTTGATGCAAATAAGTCTTCACGATTCTGGCTTTCGATAGAGAGGGGAAATCATTGCCCATGCTTTTTGACTTTGCTCCCCTCGCCCTTCTTTGGCAACGCAGTAATGCATTTTCCGCTGCTAAGAACGGCTTTTCTGTAGCGAAAGTCGTCAAGACTTTCGGCTGCATTTCATTAACCACCGAAACTCTTGACGAGTTTCGCTACAGAGTGCTTCACCGTGTTCACGAAACGGGGCGAGGGGGAGGAAATCACGTCTTTTTTGCCAACCTGCTTACCAGATCCGAACTCGCTTTTTCAAATCGATAAACATTTTCGAATCCGGTTTGATCGAAAACGCTGTGTAGAACGGATCTAAATTAGATACGATTCCATTGCAACGATATTGGCTAGGGGAATGCGGATCGGTTAGCAATCGCTTCTTGAGTTCTTCGTCGCGATACTTTCGTCGCCAAACTTGTGCCCAGCCGATAAAGAACCGTTGGTCACCTGTGAATCCGTCCATCACCGGTGATTCTTTGCCTTGTAGGGCGAGCTGATAAGCAGTGTACGCAACGCTCATTCCACCTAGATCACCGATGTTTTCGCCGAGCGTAAACTTGCCGTTCACGTTATCTGTTGGAAATGGTTTGTAGGCGTCGTATTGCTTGACCAACTTCGTCGAACGCTCTTCAAACTCCTCTTGGTCCGATGGCGTCCACCAATTTCTCAAGTTTCCGTTGCCATCGTACTTGCGACCACTATCGTCAAAACCGTGACTGATTTCGTGGCCAATGACAGCACCGATGCCACCATAATTGACTGCGTCGTCCGCATCCAAGTTGAAGAAAGGAGGTTGCAGAATGGCAGCTGGAAAAACAATCTCGTTCATCAATGGGTTGTAGTAAGCGTTGACCGTTTGTGGTGGCATGTACCACTCGCTGCGATTGATCGGTTTGCCAAGCTTATTGATTTGATAATGATGCTCGAACTCCAAAATCTCGCCCATATTGGCGATGATATTGTCCGGCACGATCTTGACCGATGAGTAGTCTTTCCAAACGTCTGGATATCCAATTTTGGGGGTGAACTGAGCAAGCTTTTCCTTGGCTTGTTTCTTGGTGCCGTTCCCCATCCATTCCAGTTGGTCAATTCGCTTTTCGAACGCGACGAGCAAGTTCTTTACCAGAGTGTTCATCTTCTCTTTGGACTTGGGCGAGAAGTGCTTCTCGACGTAAAGTTGCCCAACGGGCATACCGAGCAAACCGTTGCAGGCGTCGACACCGCGGCGCCAGAGAGGCTCCTGTTCCGTCACGCCACTCAACGTGGTTTCATGGAAATCGAAATGCAGTTTCTCAATCGATTCCGTCAAAAGCGGTGCGTACGTGTCGATCAACTGGAATGCCAAATACGCTTTCAATGTCTCGAGGTCGTTTTCCGTGATGGTGTTCGAGGCCCCGGCCATAAAACTGGGTTGACCGACGATCACATCTAGGCCTGAGGGAAGTCCTGCGGCAGTGGCATAGTCAGCCCATCGCAAACTTGCGTACTTGGACGCAATGTCCGTTGCGGGCATCTTGTTGTAAGTGTTGTCTGGATTGCGAAGCTCGACTTGTGTCCATTGCGATTGGGCAAAGGAGCGTTCCAGTTCCAAAATTTTGCCAGCAGCTTCGGCAGGGTTCGGCCATCCAACCTGCGTCAGCATTGTTTCAACAAACTTCAAGTAAGCAGACAAGGTTTTTTGAAATCGTTCGTTGTCTTCCAAGTAGTAATCACGATCTGGAAGCGTCGTGCCGTCTTGGTTGACGTAAATGGCGTACTGATCCGAACGCTTTGCATCGGGTTCAATGTAGAAACCGTAAAAGCTGGCAACACCTCGGCGAGAGAGTTTTCCCGCAACTTGAATGAGCTGCTCTTTGCTACCGATCGTCTTGATTTGGCTAAGCATGCCTTGGACGGGTTCTATTCCGGCCTTGTTGCGCTGGGCGATGTCGGTATACGACCGATAGAAGTCACCAACTTGCTTGGCAATTGCAGAGGGGCTTTTTTGCGTACTTGCTTCTTCAATGAGTTTTTTGATGGCTTCTTTGGTTTCGATATCCAAAGCGGTGAAGGCTCCGTAATTAGACTGGTCCGATGGGATCTTTGTCTTTTCCAACCACTGCCCATTCACAAATCGAAAGAAATCTTCGTCCGGTGAAACCGACAAGTCGAAATTTTCGAGTTCGATCCCGGAAGTCAGGGTCTTCGTTCCAGGCTCCTGCGCATTCGAAAACGACATGCAAGCCGAAACCGAAAGTATCGCCTGAGCGAAGAATAGACGACGAAGCCGAATGGAACGCAAAAGAGACTGCATATCAAGACACCTTGAATGGTTGACGGGACACAAAGCGATCTCAGTATTCTAAACGAATTTGTCACTTCCTGGCATAGCCTATGGCGGTAGGCATTGTTATGCACATCCGCTTTTGTTTTTCGTGTCCATTGTGCATCTTCCGAAGCACAGCGAGCCGATAGGCGCTAGCTAGGAGGCCCCGGTTGTTTTACAGGGATTAGAACTCATCCTCCCTTGGGGAGGCTTGGGGAGGCTTGGGGAGGGGCGGCCCACCGCTGTAAACATGTTTCCAACTAGTTTACCTAAGCAATTCATTGCTCGGGAGGGTGAGGCTCCTGCCGAACCTTTGGACCGTTGGCTCGGCAGGAGCCTCGCCCTCCCTAAGGTTTTCAATGAAATTTACTTTGCAAAGATGTTTACAGGGGTGGGGCGGGCATTCGGCCCCGGGGGTAGGTAAGCTGACTTTTGCCATCGTTGTTGGCACTTCACCCTCCCCTCGCTATGCTCGACCCTCCCAGCGGGAGGGTGTCTGACAGGCCACTCTCCCCTTGAAGGCTACAAGGCCTTGAAGTCTGCAAAGGCTACAAGGGGCGTCGTCTCGTTAAGCTTGTACATCTAGTGTCGTACCGCTAGGCAGGGACTTGATCAAATCCGAAATGAGGCGTTTGAACTGGCTGGCCACGTTGTCTGCTGCATTCGAGCTGGCGCTGGAACCGTTTGCGGTTTGGGCCGCATTTGTCTGGGTCGACTTGGACGTTGATTGTGCTACCGGATCGGACCGCGAGCCGTCGCTGTAGGCCCCCAGACCGGCTTGGTCTGGAATTTGCGACTGGAGCAATGAGGTTAGCTTCTCGGTGTCGACCCCATTCTCCTCAAGTGTCTTTTGGACAGCGGTTTGAATGATATCAAAAAAGTCCTTGCCGCTGTTGTTAGGATCATTGATCGCTGATTTGATCGAAGACTGAACACTTTTGAGTAGTTCATCGGTGGAGACCTCGGCTTTCAAACCCGACTGGAGCAAATCTTGTTCGAAGGTTGCGTTGTCAGGCAATCTTGGCCCGCGAACCGAACTGGCACGCCCTACACCCTGAACGGCCGAAAATCCGCTTGTGGATGATATACCGCTAAGTGCAGCCATCTTGCGCCCTACCTCAAAACTAAGTTTCAAACTGAACGATTTGACAATCGGTTCCGATAGTTAGCATCGAAGCGATTGTCAGGCAGACTTGAGCGAATTCCCGATGTTTTTGTTGGGATGCATTCAAGTTTGCCCAGAGTATTCAGGTTGAATCCGGAATGACAGCTAATGAAGTCCTTTGAGTGGCGGCAACAGCACGATTCGCAGCTGGATTCGTAAGAATTCAGCTGGTTCTGAATTCTTACGAATCCAGCTACCATCCAGCCAACAATTTCGGTTCAGCGAAATCAATTACAGCTTGCTTTCCAGCGTAGTGCGCGTATAGTTCGGCATCGTTGCACAGTCTTTGGTTTGGAGCGGGAAAATGAGCATGTTCGAACTGAGGACTGGATCTCCTCTTGTTGTTTCAAGCGTCCAATCAAACTCAAAATTTGCCGGAACAAATTCGCGAAGCTCGAGCACAACAGTTCCCAACATTACATGGTGGGGAATGTTGATTGCTAGCTTCACGGCGCTTTGCACCAGCTGCTATCTTGCTTGGGCTTCCATAACTTCATCCCCGGTTGCCGGTTGCAGTTCAGGAAGCGTTTTTGATTGCAGCCATGTGCTTCACAGCCGGTGGTCTACCATTTTCTCAGTACCGGTTAGTATTCCGGCCATTGCGACCCACTTATTGCTGATTTCGATGCTCTTGGGTAAGTCGATACCTGAGAAATGGCAGCAAGTGCGATGGGGGATCGTTGGTTTCGCGTGTCTTTCCGCGTCAGCTGCCGCTCTGTGGTTTATTGGTCTCCAGCTCTTTTGGATCGAGCATTTGTGCCCTTACTGCATGGTTGCGCACGCTGGGGCATTGATTTTGGGAGGACTATTTTTTTGGAGCCGTCCTGTTACCCCCAAGACACTTCGCTGGGTAGCTGGCAGTGCAGTCGGCGGCATCTCAGGGCTCATTCTCCTGCAATCGCTGAGCGCAGCACCACAAACTCATGAAATTATTGAGTTTTCCACGTCGAATGAAAATGAATCGACATCGGACGAGCCAATGCTTTTCGAAGCCCCAGCACCCCAACCTCAGGCTTCTCTTTTGCCAAAACGCTTTGATAGTCAGTTCGCCATTGCAACTTCCTGCATGGCTCTCGTGACGGATCCATCAATGCTATTAAACCTCGAAATTGTGGCCGATCCTGACGCTGACGAGACTAAACCGCGAGCAGCTGTGATTCTCAACAGTATTAAACTTGAGACCAACGGCTGGCCTCTGCTTGGCAAGGCGGATGCCGAACTGGTTTTCGTCGAACTGTTCGACTACACGTGCGAACACTGCCAACGAACGCATAAAGCCATTGAAGGTGCAAGGCAAAAGTTTGGAGATCGATTGGCAATTATTGTTTTGCCTGTTCCGATGGATGCTAAATGCAATCCGAATGTCAAAACATCGGATCCAAAGCATGCAGACGCATGTGACTTGGCGAAACTCGCGGTCGCGCTTTGGTACGTTGAACGGGACAAATTTGCAGAGTTCCACCACTATCTATTCGAAAAAAAGCCGAATTACGCCTCAGCCTTGATCAAGGCCAAGGAAATGGTGGACAACGAAAAGCTAGCCGCAACGATGAGCGGTACGATCCCAAGCGAATACATAACCAAGCACATTGCTCTCTACATGAAAGCTGGTTCTGGCAACATCCCCAAACTCATGTTCCCAAAAACCAGTGCCGTCGGCGCCATTGAATCCACTGAAGTCGTCGTCGGCTTGATTGAGAAAAACGCCAGATAGTCGCTAAGCAGCTTCGACCACGCTTGGACGCATCATTTTGAACGTCGTAATACACTGCTGCTTCATCCAGTGAGTCATGTAATCGAAGACACGTTCTCGCTGTAGGTCATCATGCAAATCATGTCGACAGCCATTCCAAAGTTTGAATGTACTGAATCCATTCGATGTCTCTGCGAACTCTTTGGTCGCTTTGACACATGTCAGTGTATCCTCGGAACCATGCATTAAGAGCGCTTTCGAATTCAGTAAATACGAGTTTTCCAAAGCCCACATGCCGCTATCGACCAGATTGGCTGCAAGCCGCAACGACATGTTTCGGTGCACCCAACGATCTCTCAAATACGCATCTTGAGCCCTGCGATCTTGGCTTAGTTTGGTGACGACCACAGGAGTCTTGATTCGCCAATTTGGGATTTTCAGCGCAAGCCATCGGCCCGCATCCATGATTCGCTCTTTGGGCATTTTGGCGGCACGCAGCATGGGAGATGTCACAATCAAGCCGTTCAAGCCGAGAATTTCAGTCGGTCGTCGCAACGCAAGATTCAAAATCAAGTTGCCGCCCATACTATGCCCGAAGGCAAACTGCGGTAATCGTGGAAAGTTGCTTTTCGTCTGCTCCAGACTTAGACAAACGTCGTCGAGCAATTGCTGATAAGAATCGATACACCCACGCCGGCCTGGACTTCTTCCGTGCCCAACCAAATCAATTGCGTGAACCGCGATTCCGAAACTTGCGAGCGAAGTCCCCAGTCCGACAAATCGCCCACCATGATCGCCAAAGCCATGGACTAGCGTCAATGCCGCCCAAGCTGACTGCGACTTTGGAATCCAGCTGTGATAGAAGCGAGGGACGCCGTCGGTCGTGATCGTACCTGAGCTGTTCTCAACTGCGGACAGGTAAGGTTGCACGATGTTTTGTCTCCCAATGGCGAGGATTCAGGGAGCGACCTAGCTGGGGCTTTCCACCAGGCTAGCATCGCTCGTCAAACTTTGACATCGGCCTCTCCCAATCGAAAAATGAGTCATTCATTGGCGAACATTTTTCGAAATTTCTCACATTGGCTAAAGAACAATGCATAGCTTGAGCAACGCGAAATTTGCTGGACCTATCAAATCCATTTTTTTCTTTGGGGTCATGCTAGCATTGCTTCGCTTCGAGAGTGAATCTGTACCGTCTGGCGGAAATTATCCCAAGGGATAGGCCGGTCGTGCCGATAGTGCGGGTAGTCATCGATAGCCAAACCGGAATAGATTGCCTTTATGTCGACGAACATTGCAGAATCATTACGCAGTTCACTCCATGCGATCCTTGCAGATCGCTTGACAGTCGATGGCACTTCCATTCAGGAAACCACACTCGTGCGGAACGGATCCTATTGCGGTCGCAGATTCACGCTAGCTGGCTATAGTTTGGTGTGGTTCCAAGAGGAGGGGCAAGTAAAACTTTACAACCCCATGGGGAATTTGGAGCAGTCCTGCTCCGTTGGCCAGTTTTGCTTGGCCGCTCTACCGAAACCATCGGAAATTCGCCGGGCTGCCTAGCCTTAGCACGACGCGCAAGCTAGTGAATCTACTGCCCAATTCACCAGCTTGCTTCGTTCTGATGCGAGCGGCATAACGAAAAGTACGTTAGCACGACGCGCAAGCTAGTGAATCTACTGCCCAATTCACTAGACGCGCAAGCTAGTGAATCTACTGCCCAATTCACCAGCTTGCTTCGTTCTGATGCGAGCGGCATAACGAAAAGTACCTTAGCACGACGCGCAAGCTAGTGAATCTACTGCCCAATTCACTAGCTTGCTTCGTTCTAATGCGAGCGGCATAACGCAAAGTACCTTAGCACGACGCGCAAGCTAGTGAATCTACGATCCAATTCACTAGCTTGCGCGTCGTGCTAGGTATGTCGTGCTAGGTATGTCGTGCTAGGTATGTCGTGCTAGGTATGTCATGCTAGGTACTTTGGAACCTGTACGATGCATACGAATAATTGGGGGCGTAAGAACGATCGGGGCAATGGATCGTAACTACTTCGGCAATAGTCCTAAGGCGGCTTCGGATGGTCTTGCGATCACATGGCAAGCGATCAGCTTTCCGAGTCCCTCCACTCGAGGTTTTGCTGCCTCGATAGCTGCGTTGACAGCTGCGACGTCCCCTCGAATCACCACCGTGACGTAACCGCCTCCGAGCTTTTCTTTGCCAACCACTTCGACTGCGGCCGCTTTGCAGGCAGTATCGATGGCTTCAAAAACGGCCGTGAAGCCTTGTGTTTCAATAAATCCGAGGGCTTGGCTATTCGATGCCATATTTATTTTCTCTGAAGAGGGGTCTAAGGAAGTGGATTCGTGACCAAGGACTCGCGGTCGCTTTACAACCGACTGCTCAATCAAAACGTTGTATTCGTCTGGGCTCAAGATCGCTCGAAGCGCTTGCTCGTCGGGCCGATTGATCAATCGCACCATGGATTTCGAAGCGGACCCGGGATCGGATTTCGGATGCATTTGGTTGGCGGTTTCAAGACCGACTTCTAAAGCAGCCTGTACGTGACTCGTTGAACCTGCGATCTTGATAACAGAACCAAGCATATCGTTCCATTCCGCTTGGAGCACAATCAATTCGGCCGCTTTGCTCATCTGATCTAAAGCCACGATGGCGGCGGTCCAGCCAAGCGTTTCGAGGATCCCAATCGCGTCTACGGTCTTGACGCCATGCTCGTTCGAATCCAGCCAATCATCGAGTGATGATAGGCTGCTTTTGCTGACTGCATTTTTGGGCACTGTACTTTTAGTCATTGTTGCTTTTACTCATTGTTTCGGAGCCATGTCGCTTAGTGGTAGATGCCGATAGTAAGACTCCAGACAATACAAAGCAAAACAGGTAGCATACAGCCGACCACCAGCCCCCTCGTGCGGATCACCACCCGGTGGCCAACTCCCTCGCTCTTTTCCTGAAGGAATCTGCAGACCGGGCAACACTTCTTTCATCGCTTCGTTCCATTGAGTCCAATGGCTACCACCGATGTGGTGCAGTGTCGTTGTGGCGTAGTACCAATAGTAATAGGAGATACGACCATTGTCAGTTGACATCGGCTGAGAATTGAGAAAAGTTGCGCCGCTTTCAATTCGAGGATCCTTGGTATTCCATCCCAAGTACAACCGACAGAGCATTCCTTCAGCCGTCATGGACGGAATAGCAATGTTATAGGATTGATATGCGTATCGCTCTCCCTGTGAATCAGGTTTTGTTGTCCTCCCCAAGCGTTGCACTGTATCCAGGAAACCATGGACCCGCTCCAGCGATTCGCTATCGACATCCAATCCGGCCATCCGCGCACTGATGAGCGCCATAACGTACCAACCAGTCACGCACGTATCGGCGCCATCGCGAGGCGGATCGTAACGCCATCCACCCATCTTGTTTTGCGACTTTTGCGCATAGCGAACAGCCTTTTGGGCTCCTTCGCGAAGCTCTTCGTCACCCGACATGCCATAGAGTTCACAGATTGCAATTGTGCATTGCGCTTGAGCATAGGTACGTTGATTGCCAACAGCCTGAGCAGCAAAGAAACCTTCTTTGTCCTGCAGTCGCTTGATAACCTCGATACCTTTTCGAACATTTTCCTTGTAAGGCCCAGTCTTGTGCGTGTTTCCTGCACCCATGAAAGCCAGCAGCGCCATGGCTGTTGCCGCCGACCTGTTCTCAGTGACGCCGCCATCGTTGTATGGACCTGTTAAGCTCCAAGAACCGTCGGAACGCTGATTGCGATCCAACCATTTCAAGCCTGCTTCTACTGCATCCTCGGTCCCTTGAGTTCCTCCGAACTTCCTGAGCAATGCGCCTTTCATTTCCCCGGTTCTACCTCGTAAACCGTTGCTCAGCGACATTGGGATGACCAAATCCGACTGCATTAAGCTCGGCTTAAAGTCCGGAACAACCAATTCCGTTGACACGATGTCAGGCAAGGTCGCCATGGCTTCACCGGCTTCCAGCTCAGAAGCATTGGACGACAAGTCAAAGGAGACCATCTCTTCGAGCTCACCCATCCCAGCAAGCACAGACATTGAGCTTCGGATTCGTTCGCTAAGCGGAATCAATGCCAGCAATAGGATGATGGCGACGTGGACAGTAAGACTGATCAGCCACGACGGTGTCTCACGAAGCGTGTAAGGGAGCAAACGTTCGAGCATCGAGTCGGGCTCTTTTTGCTCGGACTCGTCCCCGTTCAGGCGTTTGCCGACGGAATCAGGCTGTGAATTTGCACTGCCGGGAGAACAAACTGGATTCGGGTTGAAGAAGTTTAGCGAATCAAGTTCGACCGATTTATTTCCCTTTGTCGCATTTGCAACCACCGGCGGGACAGCCATCGATGACGACGTTGATGGTGCGTTTCTCCTCTTATTCGAGGAAACAAACGGCGGAGGAGAAACAATGGGAGGAGGACTCGAATAAGACAACGAGTCCCCTACTGCCGGTGGCGGAATGATTCCTTCTATAATTTCCGATGAGTTTTGAGGCACAGCCAAAGAGTCCGCGACACTAATTTGAAACGGCCACAGGACGAAAGGTTTCGGTTAATCCGATTATACGCCCAGAACACCACAACCATTATATCCTGCTCCAGAATGTAGGACATGCTAGTTGCACAATCAATCAGTATCGCGGCGAATTTCCACAATTCGCCGAACCAAAGCAGAACAGCGTCAGGCGTACTTCCCATATCGCATGTACCACAACAGGCAAGCAACGGTTTTGGCATCCGTAATTTTCTTGTCTCTCAATTGTCGGTCTACTTCAGCCCACGACAAAATGGTATTGTCGATCTGTTCGCCAGCTTCCCGAGCAGACTCGCCCAGCGCTAAACCCTCGGCAACATAGAAGTGCATTTTCTCGTCAAGAATCCCCGGCGACATCGCAAAATCATGAATGTGCGTGAATAACTTCGCTCGATAGCCCGTTTCCTCCTGCAACTCTAAGATCGCAGTATCAAGCGGACTTAGAGACTTGTCGAGCGTCCCAGCGGGCAACTCCAAATGCCAACGATCAATTGCGACTCGGTAGGTGCGGATCAAGCAAACATGATCAAGATCGATTAACGGCAAAATAACCACAGCCCCAGGATGCCGAACAATATTTCTGACTACCTGGCTACCGTCCGGCAGCAATTCGTAAACTTCTTCGATCGCAAACCGCTTGGCTTGAAAGAGTTTCTTGGGCGGCCTGTTCATCAGCTAGCAATTCGCTTCTGGCTGTCGTCGAACGCGGCTTCCTCGGTTTGGCGATATTGCATGAGAAATGCGTCTTCAGGGGTGTCTTCGTAAAAGGACTTGAGGACACCCGTTGCCCGAAAGCCAAGCTGCCGAAAGAAAAGCTGAGCTGCCAAGTTCGTCTCTCGAACCTCCAGGACGATTCGGTTGCGACGTTGATACGCTAGTTTCGAAACGAGCTTTTCCACCATTGCGGCTCCTACCATTTGCCGCCGAAAGTCAGGATGCACGGCAAACGACAGGATATGGATTCGGGTTTTGTGCAATTCATAGATCATGAACCCCGCAACTTCCTCGTTTCGTTCCGCAACCATACCAATGCAATCTCGCTGCCGCAGACAGCGAATGAACTCCTCCTCTGTCCAAGGAAACTCGAAGCTCTGCCCCTCAATGGCGAGCACGGAAGGCATATCGCGACGAATCATCCAGCGAATGTGGACGCATGACTGATCAGATTCAATGCTGGACATTGGGAAAACTTCCTTACAAGAACGATCGCTTTTACTTCGTTAAACCACAGCCCATCCTCGAACTGCGACTCCAGGACGGTACCAAAGGCTAGCCGTCAAACCAAGATGGGTTTTGAAAATGCGCAATTTCAACAAAAAACAGAACACACCCCCAAAAGACACTTAGTATTTGCAAAAGCAACCCATGCCTAATTAACAGGCAACACATCCGCCGCCCCCTCTCGCGAGGCAATGCCTGCATTTTAGGCATTGCTATCAAATCGACGTAAGTCCTTGCTGTCATTCAATTTGGCAGAACCACATTGACAGCTAATCCAATATTGGACCGCTTCGACGCGAGAGTACGACAGTCCCGTCGAGCGAAACCGATCGTGAAGGATGCAGGCGAGCCGGTTGACTGAACTTAGCTGCAATCCGAAGTAGTACCCCCAGCAATCGCCAAGGAACAGGACCCGATCTTATGAACTTCGAAAACAACACCTCCGTTTCGCAACCAAACGAACAATGGCAAACACCTGCCGATGCCCGTCCAGCCGCAAAGGCCTCCTCATCCCGAATCCGCGACAAAGCAGCAGACGAAGCAGGCGAGAAGCTGGCAGCCGAAATGAAAGTTTTTCATTCCGTCGCATCAGAACTCAAGGCAAAACGAGACTGCTCGCTTCCTACGAGCGAAAAGTGCCGGCTTGTCTTCGAAACAGCGACCGAACTCTTCGGGGTTGCCCCGACCTGGACCGCGTTCTACCGCGAAACACTCGGCGGAGACGGTGTCTCCCGAGCGCTTTTCACCGACGCCGAAGAAGCCCGGGAATATGAGACCAGCGACGAGCACTGCAAGGTCATGGAGATGCTGACGGTCTTACGATCTCGCGACCTTCCCGAGAACGACCCTCACGAGCAGCAGCGAATGATTACCGTGCGAATCCCCAAGAGCCTTCACGACTCCATTTGTGATGAAGCCAACGCACTGGCCGTGAGCGTAAACAAGCTCTGCATCTCCCGCCTGCTCCAAAAAGTCGACCTGTCGATGATTCCTTCGTCGACACAGAAGCGACGCGGACGCCGCCCCGGTTCGGCTGCAGCGAAAACCTCCATCGACACCACCGACCCTAGCGAACCAGAAGTCGCGTAGGTCTTCCCGCACAGTCGCGACAAAGACCCCTTGCGGACGGAAGCAATGCCCCCAAGACCATCCGCGAGCAAACTGGCGAAACCTCAACGAGAATTGCCTCTCCCGTTTGCAACCGCATTAAGGTATGCTCCTTGCAGCCTGGGAGGGGCATGCGATCGCTTTGCGTAAAAGCAAAGAGGAAAGTCCGGGCTCCGTAGAGCAAGGTGGTCGATAACGTCGACCAGTCGCAAGACTAGGGAAAGTGCAACAGAAAGCAAACCGCTGAGCTCGCTCAGTAAGGGTGAAACGGTGGGGTAAGAGCCCACCAGAGCCCAGGGCGACCTGGGCTGCTAGGTAAACCCCACCTGGAGCAAGAACAAACAGAACGACATGTGCCGGCTTGCTGGCTCATAGATTGCTGCTCGCAATCTCGTGCGTTCGGGTTGATCGCTTGACGCCACAAGCAATTGTGGCGCTAGATAAATGGTCGCAGCGCGAAAGCGAACAGGACCCGGCTTACGAACCTCCCAGGCTTTTCCCCCCCTGCATTCGCAGACAAATCACACCCCGAAACGGCAAGGTTGCTGCCGCGATACCCCTCGCTTCTAAGCACTTCGGCATGAGTCCTCAAGTGAAACAAACCTTTAGCCGGTGGGCGCTAGCCCCGGTTTTCCTCTCGACATTCGTCGACAACCGGGGCTAGGCGCCCATCGGCTAATTTATATGAAAAACAAATGCGAATGCGCTTAGCAACTCCTTAATTTCCCATCTATCGAAATAACACTCTTCCGTATCGAATACGACCGCACAGAAAAGGCCAACCAAAAAGAGGCTTTTTCATTAAAGGTGCCACTCCTATTGCGCAAAGGTGCCACTCCAGTCACGAACGAAACATGGAAAACGAAGTCGCTTTACCAACAAAAAAAGGCCAGTCCCTTTGACCGGCCTTTTTTGGATTTCTCTCAAAACGACTTCAGCCCTAGACCCTATCGAGCAACATCCGAACCCACAGGCTGGGCTTCGGTCTTTACCAGTCTTGCGGCTGAACCTTTGGTCAAGCTGGAAGCGACCCAATTGACGTATCCAAAATCAGCTTCGCTTAATCGAGAAAGGGGAACGGTCGTGAACTTGCCGTTTTCCTTCATCAACTTAACCTTGTCCGCGTAGATGACTGCCAAACGAGCCTTGACCTGATAGGCACCGCTGTTGTCGACCCACTGACGATACTCGGCGCCGCCGAAGTCAGGCGACCGAGTGTTTGCTCCAAGACCAAACAAAGCATCCAGTTCGTCTGCTGGAGCCTTGGTATCCTTGATCGCTGGTCCATCAGTTGCCTTCTTTGTAGGTTCGGTTGATGCTGGTTCTGGAGTGGCGGTCGGCGTACCGAACAAGGCGTCGAGGAAACCATCATCGGAACGGGTTGCCGCCGCTGGTTCAGACGAAACATCGATAGCGATTGGTTTGCCAAACAAATCATCAATCGACGGGTCGGCAGGAGCTGGAGTCGCAGGTGCGGCCGGCTTGGAATCAAAGAGGTCGTCAATACCCACATCAGCCGCCGGCTTCGCAGGCGCGTCGCTGGCTACTGGTTTTGATTCATCACCAAACAAGTCATCGAGACCTGGCTCCGTTGCCGCCGCTTTGGCTGGAGCAGGAGCATCGGTTTTGGACTCCGGTCCGAACAAGTCATCAATGGCAGCATCCGCTGGCTTGGGATCAGCCGGCGTGTCTGTCGAAGGAGCTTCTACGGCAGCATTCGGTTCCGAATTGAACAAGTCATCAATTGCTGGCTCTGTGGCTTTGACTTCAGCAGGCACGTCAGGCTCGGTCGCAGCGGGCTTTGGCTCCGAGCTGAACAAGTCTTCTACGGTGGCTTCCTTCGGAGCTGTCGGCTCAGTGGGGACCGGTTTTTCGCCAAACAAGTCATCTACATCCGACTTAGGTGCTGCCTCAACAGGCATTTCAGGCTCAGCCGGTTTCGTGACCTCCGGCGCGGCCCCAAACGGATCACTGTCCGCGGCCGGAACAGGTGCTGGCTCCTTTACCAAAGGTTCGCCAAATGGGTTGGTCTCAGATGGCTTCTCAACAACGGGTGCTGGTTTCTCAACGACAGGTGCTGGTGTCTCAACAACGGGTGCTGGCTTCTCAACGACGGGTGCTGGCTTCTCAACGACGGGTGCTGGTGTCTCAACGACAGGTACTGGTGTCTCGACAACGGGCGCTGGCTTCTCAACGACAGGTACTGGTGTCTCGACAACGGGCGCTGGTGTCTCAACAACAGGTACTGGTTTCTCGACAACGGGCGCTGGTGTCTCAACAACAGGTGCCGGTTTCTCGACGACAGGTGCTGGTTTCTCGACGACAGGTGCTGATTTTTCCACAACCGCACCTGAAGCACCGCCCATTAGCGGAATCGTCACTCCAGAATCCATTGGCATCGAATCGCAGCAAGTTGGAGCAGGCTTGGCACACGTATCTGCTGGGACGACTAAACAACTTGATTCGCAAGAAACCACAGGCTCGCAAGAAACAGTTAGCTCACAACCACCAGGAATCATCTTGCAAGCGTCTCGGTGCAATAGCCGATCCATCCATCGTCCCGCAGAGACAGGACTGAAGGTGACGAGCGTGCACATTGTTGCAACCATCGCCAGTCGAACCCAATACGTGAACGGCTTGGACATGAACCAAACTCCTTAGTAAGGAAACACTACAAAAAATCGGTAGCACCGGCACATCCGGCAAACCAGCTTAAATCGTACTTGACCCAACCAATACCTGCAAGGAATTTGTGGCGACTGGGCAAAAGCGAACGCTTCGGCAAAATGGAACTTCGGAAGTTCCCGCGGAAGAATCTGTTACTCAATCCTCAAATCCTTTAGATTCTCTAGAATCAATGATGAAAAATCCGGAATTGCCGTCTATCCGCGTTTGAACATTTACCCCAGCCCCCCCCAACATGGCGAATCGCTTTCTAAAATCACTGCTAGGAAGCTGGTCCCTTGAGCGGAAATGCTTGCTATTTTTGGGACTAGCACTGCTCGCCTCGCTTTTGCTAGCGTTCTACGCAGTCCAGGTGCTAGCCTCTCAGTTGGTTATGGAAACCACTCGGCGATCTGCAAAGGACTATGCCAATGCGGTAATTGCCTGGAAGCATATCACAACCGACTTTAACCCGCTCGCCGCAAACCAAGCCTTGGGAGCGATTGCCGGGGAGCCTGTTCGTCCGCAGCCGAATGAGGACCGAACGAGAATCCTCGAGCTTCTACGTCCGTTCATGCTTCCATCTCGATATGAATATGAAATCCTTCGGATCGACGATCTTTTGGAGCACGAATCCCTTTCCGCCCGCTTTGCCAATGGGACCGACAAGGAGCTTATCAATCGAGTCCATGCGAAGCTCGCTGAATTGGACAGCATCGACGCAGAGGAAGCCAAGCGGACACTAGAAAAGGCAGACACCGTCCCTCCTGCCCCCCCCACTGCGACAAACCTTCTAGCCAAAACCAATGCTGCGAAAGCCTGGCCCGCAGCCATACGCCCCTACGCTTTTGAGGAGGCTAGGTCGTCTGACTCCGTTTACTACTACCACCCAATCTCATTTGATAAAACCTGCCTTCGCGAGTGCCATGCTGCTTTGCCAACTTCGGCGGCGGTACCTACGACTCCATCCCTGAATCCGTTTCGTGTCATCAAGGTAAAAATGCCTTACAGCGAAACGGCACTTTGGAGCATGTGGACATACTCCATTCTTACCTCGATTGCGATCTGCACTCTCGCATTATCGCTATTTTTTATCCATTGGGTCCTGAAAAGACTTGTTATTCGCCCGCTCAGTTACATGAAGCATATCAGCGAAGAAATCACTCGCGGCGATACCAAGCTTCGGTTTTCACTGGACACCGATGACGAGTTCCATGAACTATCGGAATCGTTCAATCGAATGCTTCGTCACATGACAGAAACACAAGAACAACTGCAACTGGTCAACTCGGAAAAGGACCTGCGCGTTGATGATTTGGCCAGAGTTAATTTGCAGCTATTCGAAGCCAACCGACTCAAGGGCGAATTTCTTGCAAATATGAGTCATGAACTGCGAACTCCATTAAATAGCATATTGGGATTCAGCGAAGTGCTCCAAGGATTCGAATCGCTTACCGACAAACAAAGGCGTTATGCCTCGAACATCCAAAACAGCGGAAGACTGCTACTGGATATGATCAACGACATTTTGGACCTTGCAAAAGTCGAAGCAGGGAAAATGGAGGTTCGCCCCACTGAATTTTGCATTCTCTCGGTTATCCACGCACAATGCGAGATCGTGATGAAAATGGCGGACGACAAGAACATCGATCTACGGGTCGATTCAAGTCAAACCGAAATGCGAATCCGGCAAGACCAAGGCAAGGTCCAGCAAATACTCACAAACTTGCTGTCCAATGCGATCAAATTCACACCGGAGGGTGGACTGGTTACGGTTTTCTGTGAATGGCAGAATACGGACGAACTGCTTTTGTCGGTCTCCGATACCGGAGTCGGGGTAGCAGCGAGCGATTATGAGATCATTTTTGAGAAATTCCGTCAGGCCAAGGGAGTCACTGGCAGCGACGGGCTGACTCGGGAACACTCGGGTACGGGACTTGGACTTTCCATTGTTCGGGAGCTTTGTCGGCTTTTGGGCGGAGATATCAGCTTAAGTAGCCAATTGGGCTGCGGCAGCACATTCCGCGTTGTTTTGCCCATTGTTTATCGGGATCCGAACTCAACCGAGAGTCCAAAGATTGCGATTTAGAGAGTCTGAGGACGGGAAGGTTTGTAACGCGTACTTTATTTATCGGCCAAAAAAGGGATAATGGGGTCTCAAACGCTTTTCGCAACTTCCCCCAACCAAAGCTTCTGCCTCGCCGATGGCAATCACCTACAAAGATAGCGGTGTCGACCTCGAATTGTATGAACAGTCGATGCAACGTTTGCCTCGCCTCATGCACCGCACTTTCACTCCACGCGTCGTTCGAAACGATGGCGGATTCGCGGGCCTTTATGCCCTCGACTTCACCAAATCACTGTTTTCACGCAATTATCAAGATCCTATCCTGGTTTCCGGAACCGATGGGGTCGGCACAAAACTGAAAGTCGCCATCAAAGCTGGCCGCCACTCCACTGTCGGCATCGACTTGGTCGCCATGTGTGTCAACGACGTGCTCTGCACTGGCGCCGAACCGCTTTTCTTCCTAGATTATGTGGCCATGTCCAAGGACGATCCAACACTCCTGGAGTCCATTGTTCAAGGGATATCCGATGGCTGCATCGCCGCGGAATGCAGCCTGCTCGGCGGCGAAACCGCGATCATGCCAGACCTATACCAGGCAGACGACTATGATCTTGCCGGCTTTTGCGTCGGTGTTGTTGAAAAGAAGAATCTGATTACCGGACGTGACATTGCGCCGGGGGATGTGATTCTTGGGATCAACTCCTCTGGCGTTCACAGCAACGGCTTCAGCCTTGTGCGAAAGGCGGTATTTGAAAAAGGTGGTCTCTCGATCGATAGCTTCGTTCCGGATTTGGGAACGACGGTTGGTGACGCTCTTTTGACCCCAACGCTTATCTATAGCAAACTAACCCGCACTGTTCTGACACACTACAAAGTCAAAAACGTCGTGCACGGAATCGGCCACATTACCGGCGGCGGATTGCTTGAAAACACCGAGCGTATTTTGCCTCCCAATGTCGACTTGGTCTTCGAACGCGGTTCCTGGCAAGTGCTGCCGGTTTTTGACTGGATTGCCAAGCTTGGCGAAATCGCACAAAGCGAAATGGAACATGTGTTCAACATGGGCATCGGCTTGGTACTCGTCGTCAGCCCATATTACGCGGCCAACGTCAAGACCATGGTGGAATCACTGGGCTACAACTGCTGGAACATAGGGACGGCCCAAGCGGGAGCAGGGAAAAGCCGCTACGCATCTTGAGCGATCGATTGATTGTGAAAATGTTTGCCGGCGCGCGAGAACAAGTCAGGTCTGATTCTGTCGAGATCGAAGTGGAACTTCCTATCTCTGTGCAAAAATTGAAAGAAGCGATTGCAAGCCAATTTGAATCAGCCAGATTTTTAGTGGAGTTCAGTAGGATCGCGATCGACAACGAGTTTGCGATCGATTCCCATGTCATTGATAGTATGCAAAAACAATCTGTGATAGCATTGATTCCGCCCGTCAGCGGCGGATAGACGTCACGCATGCCAAGCAAAGCACAGCCACGATGAGCCAATCTCTGAATCAAATCCTGTTTGAACAATTGGATTCGATCGTATTGATCGATTCTCATTCACACATCAATCCACACAGCCCAACATCCACATCGCTCGCCGATCTGTTAGGGTACCATTATTACACAGAACTTGCGCACTCCTCTGGCATGCCAAAGCATCTCATCGAGGAACCTGGCATTTCCCCACGCGAAAAAGTCGGACGGCTTTTCGAATATCTCGGCAATATCGACAATACGGTTCAGTGGTCCTGGTTCGTCGAACTTTCTCAAAAGCTATTCGGATTCCAAGGGGACGAAATCAACAAGTCGAATTGGGAGACGGTTTATGACCTAGCCGATTCCAAGATGGAACAACCGGATTGGGAATCTCAAGTTCTCGCGGTTAGCAAAGTGGAAAAGGTTTTCTTAACCAACGACTTCGATGATCCTCTGGAGGGGTTTGATACGAAACGCTATGTCCCTTGCCTCCGAACCGACGACTTGGTCTTTCATTTAGCCCAGCCCATGGTCAGAGAACGCCTTCATTCTGCGTCCGGTCGAACGATCCAAACTCTTTCCGATTTGAAACAAGCGATCGATATTCTCTTTATCCGTTTCAAAGAACGGGGAGCGAGAGCTTGTGCTATTTCTTTGCCACCTTGGTTTACGCCGAAGGCATATTCGGACCAAAGTCATGTCGCACAAGTTGCCCTGGATGATATGGTGCAGTTTGGCAACGATGCATCCGAAGCGCACAAAAGGACCATGGCGGAATGGGTCTTTTGGAAGATCGCGGAATTGGCAGAAGCCTACAAATTACCCTTTGATTTGATGATCGGTGTTCATCGACGGGTGTATCCAACTGGGGTATTCCAAGGTCAAGATTTGTATGATTCCCGGGTCTCATTGATCCAGTACGCTGAGCTTTTCAACGCATTCCCGAACCTTCCGTTCCCGATTTCGGTCCTCGCATCGGTAACGAACCAAGAACTAGTCGACTACGCTTGGATTTTCCCGAATGTTCTGACGCACGGACACTGGTGGTATAGCAATACCCCCAACTACATCCGTCACGATCTTCGCGGACGAATAGAAGCCATTCCGCGAAACAAGCAGCTTGGCTACTACAGCGACGCCTACAAACTTGAGTTTATCCATCCTAAATTCCGAATGTACAAACAACTTCTAGCCGACGTACTTGCAGAGGACTTTTGCCAAGGGCGTGGTTGGCCAGAAGAAAAAGCCATCGCGTTGGGACGACAAATCCTTCGCGGCAATGTCGAAAACGTATTTGAATGTTAGCAGTGAGTTTTCAGTTTTCAGTTGTCAGTTATCAGTTGTCAGTCATAAGCAACGAAAAACTGAAAACTGAAAACTGCTAACTAAAAACTCCCCCTCACTCTCCAAGAAAAAAATCGTGAAAAAGGTCGGACTAGTCGGATGGCGTGGCATGGTCGGCTCCGTGCTGTTTCAACGCATGACGGAAGAAGATGATTTCTCTCATTGCGAGCCTGTATTCTTCTCGACCTCCAATGCCGGCGGCTCTGGCCCTAAGATCGGCACTCTGGAGACTGGCGAATTGAAATCGGCTTCCGATATCGACGCGTTAGCCAAGATGGATGTCATTATCACTTGCCAAGGTGGTGACTATACCAATGATGTTTATCCCAAGCTCCGAGCATCCGGTTGGTCCGGCTATTGGATCGATGCGGCATCGTCGCTACGCATGAAGAACGATGCCATTATCATTTTGGACCCCGTGAACGATCGAGTGATTCGCGATGGCATTGCAAATGGGGTCAAGACGTATGTGGGTGGCAATTGTACGGTCTCACTGATGTTGATGGCGATGCATGGATTGTTTCAGAACAATCTTGTCCAGTGGATGACCAGCATGACATACCAAGCTGCTTCAGGGGCAGGTGCAAAGAACATGCGCGAGCTCATTTCGCAAATGGGAGTCGCTCACCAAAGCGTTGCCGCATTGCTCGACGATCCCGCTTCCGCCATTCTCGAAATCGACCGCCAAGTCGCTTCGACCATTCGATCTACGGACTATCCAATCGAGCAGTTTGGAGCACCGCTCAACGGCAGCTTGATCCCCTGGATCGACAAAGACTTGGGAGACGGTCAAAGTAAGGAAGAGTGGAAAGGTCGAGCAGAAACGAACAAGATCCTTGGGCTTTCGCCCGATTCCATTCCGGTCGACGGATTGTGCGTGCGTATCGGCGCGATGCGATGTCACAGCCAAGCGTTAACGATCAAACTGAAGAAAGATGTCGGTCTGGACGAGATCGTCGACATGCTCGCCAATGCGAATCCTTGGGCCAAAGTCGTTCCCAATGAAAAGACTGCGTCGCTGCAACACTTGACGCCGGCTGCAGTCACGGGTGGTCTTGATTGCCCGGTTGGCCGGCTTAGGAAGATGCCTTTGGACCCTTCGCAGCCCGGAATGTTTTTGTCTGCGTTTACAGTTGGCGATCAATTGCTTTGGGGAGCGGCCGAACCGCTCCGACGAATGCTTCGCATTTTGCTTTAGGATAAGTCATCCTTTCCTGAAACTGCTGGGCAATGCAGTGAAGCATCTTGCGTTGCTCAAAACAGCCTTGAGTTTAGCGAAAGTCGTCAAGACTTTCGGCTGCATGTCCTAAACGACCGAAACTCTTGACGAGTTTCGCTACAGAATGCTTGACAGCAATGCATTTTTTAGAATAACGATGCGGGCTCCGCCTTAAGAAGCTTCCTGATCGCTAGAAGCCCGGCGAAGGTGCACATGAGCAGCGACAGTCCAAACACTCCTGCTGCCCTCGGCCACGTCATAAAGGTCGGGATGCCAGATAGGCTCGATGTAATTTGGTACAGAGCCATCGCGGTCAAAAAAGCAGGGAAGTAGCCTGAAAAGGATAGCAGCCAGGCTTGTCGCAAAACGGTTTGAGCTAGATAGCTCGGCGGATACCCCATCGCCTTGAGCGTTGCATACTCCGGAAGCCGACTCGCAACATCGGTCGCAAGTACCATATAGACGATGGCCGCGCCAATGATAAAGGAAATCGCAACTCCCATCGAAAAGATCATGCCGATCGGCGTCTCATTGAGCCAGCGTTTCCGTTCCCAAAGTCGCTGCTCTTCCATCGTCAAGATTTGAATCGCCAATAGGGAACTCGGCTCTTTGCTTGCGAGCCAAGCATCGATCGAGTCGCGAACAACCGCGGGGTCTTTTCCAGGTTTGAGCCGAACGAGTCCTAATGAGGCTCGTTTTTGGACATCGATCAGAGCCCTTTGTCCAAATGCAACATCGCTAACCAGAACAGCTCCGTTTGTGGCCAAACCTGTTCCAAGCTTGAAATGGCCGACGATTCGCGTGCTTTTCCCTCCCATATCCGTCTTTTTCCCAACGTCAGCATCGGAAAAGTGACTGCAATCTTCAGGCCCATATTCAGCCCGCGTTGCCCTGTCGACCAACATGGCATTAGGGTCCTTGAGCAACTCAATCTTCTCCTCCAGTTCCTCCAGTTGAATAACAGGCCGATCCAACTGCATTCCCATCATTCCAACCGTTCGGAACGAGCCCTCAGGTGGAGCAGCCGTACATCCTTCGTTTTTGACCGGGTTTTGCCAACGATGCAACATGATAAAGAATGGGTCGACACTCTCCACATCCGGATGCGAGGCAACCCTATTCATCCAAGCACGATCGATGGTCCGCGGCTCATAAAGATGCACATAATCGGGAGATCGGATGACCAAATCGCCGCTCAGTTTGCCGTAGACGATGGTGGCCGTATTGCCGACCGCCCCTCGAAAACCAAGCTGCATGAAGATCAGGAGCAAGGCAAAGGCGACTCCCATCACACTCACAATCGCGCGCGTCGGTTGGCTGATAAAATTGAGAAGCGAGATCGGTGTTCTTCGAAAAACCTTCGACAACAATTGATTTGCCTTTACTTCGTGGCTTGAGAATCCTGCGGAATCCATGACAATCATAGCAGAAATCAGTCCACCAACCCTGGGAATTCATTTTGGCATCATTATCACGAAGCGGCGTTTTTTCCGATGGAATGGACAGTCGCCTTGCTCGATTTAGCGAAAGCATTTCGTTCGATCATCGCCTTTACAAGCAGGACATCCGCGGCTCGATCGCTCATGCCAGGATGCTCTGCCGTCAGAAATTACTGGAGGCTGCCGAATTTGAGGCGATCGAACGAGAGCTTTTGGATATCGAGGGAGTACTCGATCGGGGCGAAATGCCATTCAAGATCGAGATGGAAGATATCCACATGCATATCGAACAGACGCTGATCGATAGGCTGGGAGATGTAGGACGAAAACTGCATACGGCTCGCTCTCGAAACGACCAAGTGTCCACGGACATTCGACTGTGGGTTCGAGAGCACTTGGATCGGGTGGATGCGTTACTGTTAGGTTTGCAGAAAGCGTTTCTCAGTCGATGCAGTAAAGACGCTGGGGTCATCATTCCGGCTTACACGCACATGCAACGGGCTCAGCCAGTTTTGGCGGCCCACTATTGGCTGGCGTACATGGAGAAACTGGATCGCGATCGAGGACGATTGGCGGATTGTCGCAAACGCGTGAATGTCAGTCCTCTTGGCGGAGCAGCTGTGGCAGGAACAAGTTTGCCAATAGACCGACATTATTCTGCCGAGCTATTGGGTTTTGAGGGGGTAGCTGCGAACAGTGTCGACATCAGTAGTGACCGCGACTTTGCCGTTGAATCCGTTTTTGTCCTGACGATGATTTCAGAGCACTTGAGCGGTTGGGCAGAGGAATGGATATTGTGGTCGACGACTGAATTCGGCTTTATCAAGCTTCCGCATGCCTTTTGCACCGGTAGCAGCATCATGCCTCAAAAGGTCAATCCAGACACATTGGAATTGACACGAGGCAAGTCGGCTCGCGTGATTGGAAACCTGCAAACATTGTTGGTGCTCATCAAAGGTTTGCCGTTGGCGTACAACCGCGATTTGCAGGAAGACAAGCCACCCCTCTTTGACTCGTTCGATACGGTTATCGCGTGCTTGGAGTTGGCTATCCCCATTGTCGAGCAAACGGAGCTTTTGACGGAAGTCATTTCAGAAAAATTGGATCAAGGCTATCTTGATGCGACAGCGTTGATGGAGGGACTGATTTCACGCGGAATGCCCCAGCGAACGGCGCATCATAAAGTGGGAGCGTTGGTCGCGATTGCCAAGTCGCGAAAAGTCCCCCTTCCGGAACTCACGGACGCGGAGATCCAATCGGTCGATGAAAGCTTGGATGGCTCGATTCGAGAAACACTGGGCGTTGCAGGAGCAATCCAATCGTATCGCTCTTACGGCTCGAGCAGTCCAACCAGAGTCGCAGAGCAAATCAAAACCTGGACGGATAGGTTGGGAATTAGCGATATTCCATACTCCATACTCCATACTCCTACTAAACCCCATGCGCCCTAGTTTCGTTTACTTTGACCTTGGCAACGTATTGCTTTACTTCGATCACAATTTGGCGATGCGGAAGATGGCCAAGATTGCCGGTGTTCGCGTGGAGCAAATGCGGGCATTGGTTTTGGATGGGACTTTGCAGACGGAGTATGAGACGGGGCTGATTAGCAGCGTTCAGTTTGTGTCTCGCATTTCCGATGCCATTGGGAGAGACTTGGACGTGGACGCCATGTTGCAAGCGGCGGCGGATATGTTTATCCCGAACACGCACATCCTACCGGTTTTGGAGCGGGTGCGCGATTTGGGAATTCCAATGGGATTGCTGTCCAACACCTGCGAGGCACACTGGAATTGGATTGGCGAATTGAGGTACCCGCAGGTGCAAGGCTGGTTCTCCCCGGTGATCCTATCGTACGAGGTCAAAAGCATGAAGCCCGATGTGCACATTTATAGCGAAGCTCAACGCCATGCGGGGCAAGATGCATCCGGAATTTTCTTTACCGACGATCGAGTCGAAAATGTTGAGGCAGCTCGCAAAGCGGGCTGGACAGCGGAAGTGTTTGTCAATGCTGATCGATTGATGGAAACCGTTGCACGCTGGTCATGATGAAACCAAAATTCAAATGGGAGCTGGGGGAAGCTCTGTTAACTTGGGCCGTTGACGGGTAGCCAGTCCACATCCACGCGGGCGAAGATTCTGTTGGCTAAATCCCAGACGTCTGACGATGGCATCCAAAATCGATCCATAATATCGCTGAGTACAAGTTGTTCGCCGAGGCAGATGATCGTTGGTTTTTGGCAGCGATAGCTAGAGATCAAGGTAGCCTTTTTTTCCTCGATTGTCCCTCTTTGAATGGGGTCTAGTCTATCGGCAACCTCGACGGGGACGAGAACGATATTTCGTACGGCGCCTCCGAATTCGACAAAGTAAGGTCTTGACGAATCGATTTCGATTTCTAAATTGCGTTTTTCTGGCATCGCTGCATTTATATGCGAGGTTGAGGAGGACGTGAGTTCACATTCAGTGGCGACTGACAGAATCGGAGCATGATCGCTCACCACAACAGTATTGTTGTGTTCGGCTTCGCCTGGAGCACCGTTCTCGCCGAGGACAAAATCGACAGCACTCGCTTGAGTGACTTGGTCAGGCAAACAAGCCTGCGTTGCCGCTTCAAGGATGGCACCAAATGATACATGAGCTCCCGTTTCGGTTTTCGACTCTGGGACCAATGCGACCTTGAGTCTACCACACATCAATTGCTGAATGGATTTGCGTGTTTCCTTGCTTACCGCGTCATCGTTTTCCGACTGAAACAAGGCGGACAGAAAGGAGCGGGCTTTGGGCGAATCATTCAGTTGCACTCCCAGTCGATTGGAGAGCTCATCGACCCAATCGCAAATTTCCGAATGTAGCAATTTGCATTCGTTGATCCAAAGGTTTTCGACATAGGACATATGCTCGGCCAATCGACCGAGAATCTTAGCGCCCATCGAATGGAATCGAGTCTCCAACGACATGGCATGCAATTGTTGCTCAAATTCCGTTGTCGCATTATTTTCGTCGCGATACATTTTTTCGAGAAACGCATCATGCTTGTCCGCCAGTTTTTGCGACACGATGCTTAGCGAGTTGGAATTGACGCTAAATTTCGAACCTACCGAACGCACCAACTGCCTCAAATTCGCCCAGGCAACTGGGGTGACAAGCCAATCATTCGTCAAGCAATCTGCAAGAGTTGCCTGCGTATCGGCCATCATTATCGTAATTGACTTTATCACGTCGTTGATATCGAGTGCAAGTTGATCGCATACATGCTCGATATCTTCACGCTGTTCGATGTTAAGCGTCGATTCGGCTTGCGGCTGTTGCTGGGGCGACTCTGCCGCATTTCTATTCTTTTCATCGATGCTAGGAACCAATCGCACCATGAACTGTCGGACCCTCCAATGATTATTTCGAAACATGTCTTGAACGAAAAAGTCCATTCTTTCAAGTGTTCTGGAATCTAGGTCCTTGGGGTTCGATTCATCCTCTGTATCGTCCATGAGCACTTCGTTTGTGGCGGATAGCCATGGCAAGATCGCGCGCAGACAGGTTCTGCTCGCTAGATCAACGGTGTCGAGGTCGGAGGAGATCATTACGGATTGGGAGTTGACAGCCCCCAACCAAGGTGTCCAGACTTGATCCATTTGGATATTCCCGTCAGCGTTAGCTTCCTGTCGGGTTTTCGCAATACGGTCCCCAAGTTCGGTTTCGGAGCAGGCCCAAAGATATTCCGCAACTTGGACCGTTGTCGCCTTCCACTCCGAGCTGATACCGCATTGACCTCCATAGATCAAAGAGACAAAGTCAAAAGGAGGCTTATTGATGGCTTTGGAGGCCGATAGCCGGTCGAGTTGTGGATGCAAGCCCTCGGTTCGGAAATAGTGGTTGATCTCGGTCAAGCATGCTAGTGCGGACGCAGTTGTGAGCTCTGATGCGGCGACTGCGTTTTGAGAAGCACATGTCAAAATCAATTCTGTATTGATTGCGATTTCGAATTCGGCGGCCAATTGCCGAATCATAAATCCAATTTCGGATGCGATGGCGCTACCTGTTCCGCCATGCGCTGATGCGACGATTTGCACGGTGATCGGTTCATCGAAAGCATCCTCCCCTTTGCTTTTGGCAACTTCCAAAATGGATTCATGCAAAGCATCGAAAACAGTCGTCACATTGTCCAATAGGGCTAGCATTCCAAGAGGGCGTACTCCTTCGGTCCTTAGGGATCTCGGAATGTTGTAGACCCAACGTCGGCTTAGTTGAGCGAAGTCAGCTTCCGATTGGCGGTAGTATTGCGGTGACTTGAGCGGAATCAAAACAGCGGCATGGTAGGGCAGTCTTGCTGCCCGCTCCGGTGCCATGGCAGCTTCGATGGTCGCTTGGTCTGTGTCGATCAACAGAAATCCAAGCTGCTCTGAATTGAGTTGCAAGGGGCTCGACTCAAGCAGCTTATCTCGCATCCACATTAGGGACTTCGCCCCAGTTGCACCGAGCCCGATAATTAGTGTTTTTCTGGGACTGTTGCTCGCCTTGGTCTCGATGGACGAAACCTCATCAGAATCCTCGTCGTTACCGAGCAACTCGGGCAATATCTCAACACCTCGGGATCGAGCGGAATCTGCGACCGGGCTCTGAGTGCTATGCGTAGAGGGCCCCTCGGGGTGTTTCCGGAGGACCTGAAAATTGCCATTTGAGGCACCGGCGGAGCGCTGTGGCATACTCTTGTTCGCCGACCGATGAACGATCTTCTTCTTGCTTGTTGCAGCGTCCTCTGAGGCTAACTTTACTTTATCCGGCTGGGCCTGAACGTTCTCTAACGCATGAATAAATTCTCTGCAATCACTGAAACGCATCTGAGGCTTCTTGGCGAGAGCCTTGCTCAAGATTGGACGCTCAAGCAGTGGGATAGCCTCCAGATTCGGCGCTTTGTGAAGATGCTCATTTGCAAGCTGAGCGGTCGTTCGTCCGCGAAACGGAAGCGTACCTGTAAGCAACTCCTGATATACAATTGCCAATGAATATTGGTCGCTAAATCGACCGGGACGCCCATCAAACATTTCAGGGGCTGCGTAAGTCGGAGTCAAACCTCCCATCACTGAAAGGCTATTGGACTGAATGTCCTTGATTAGCCCAAAGTCAGCGACCTTAACGCGGTCGGCGACCAAAAGCAGATTCCCGGGTTTGACATCCAAATGCTGAAGATCATGTTGTTGGCAAAGAAAATCCAAGCCATCTGCTGTATCGCGCAGATAGGCGAGTAGTTTGTCTCTTGAGATCCCCACAAAACCCTTTTGACGAAACTCGAGAAATCGATCATGCAACGATCCTTGAGCCAACTCAGTAACAATAATGAGTTGCCCCTCGATGACCTCGATCCTTTCCAGTGAAAGAATGAATGGGTGATTCACTTGCCGAATACGTTGTAACGATTTGAGTTCACCCGATGCGCGATTGCCGTCAATACTGCCATGGACAAACTTGATCGCCTTCTTGAGTCCGCCGGGTGCATCAGCCAACCATACTTCGCCGTAGCCACCCGTACCCAATTTGTCACGAAGTACGTAGCCGGAGATCGGTTCAAAACCGGCCTGAATGCTTGCTGTCATTACCATAGGAAACCTCTAGACTTGTTCGCTAGTTGGCAAGTTGGTGGACTGAGATTCGGTCGCACTTGGTAGACGTGTCGGCCGAGGAGTCTGGGTGACGGGACGGAGCGGAGCGTCAGGGTTAGGATTTGCGACCTGCACAGGTACGGACCGTGGAGCGGTCGACGTGGGGGTTCCAGCCATATTGCGTGCTTGCTGAGGAACACTCTGTGGAGGTGGAGCCGCCGTCGCTGGATTGGCTCCTCGAAGCATTTCGGTGCGTTGAGTCTGGCTTCGAAGCGATTGGCTATTCTGTCCTTGCAAAGGCCCTTGCACAGCCCCATTTGCAATTCGATTGGGCAAGGACTCTCCCGCAGGTGCGGTGGAACTCGGCCAGCCCGGAGCAGAGACATCCCAGCCTATTGGTTTGGACATCATCGAGGCAGAGGACTGCATGATTGGCTGGTTTCCAAAGTAATTTGTGCATGCGAGGTCTAAAAACTCAGGACGTAACTCGGCCCTTTCGCCGCGATAAGCACATAGACAACTGACTTGATGCAGCAAGTCGCGAGGGTGGCATCTCCGCAACGGACGTCCAACGTTGTGATAATGCTTTTCGATCAATTTCTCGATGGCATCTGGTCGCCATGGAACGTCGGCTGCTTCTGCTGCTCGCTCAAACAAGTCCATAAACTCTTGGACGCTTGGATCGCCGATGTTGATTTTGAACGGAACCCGGCGGAGAAACGCTTCGTCGACAAGTTGTTCCGGCTGAAGGTTGGTAGAGAATAAAATCGTCTGTTCAAAGGGAACACAGAATTTCTTGCCTGTGGGTAGATTAAGATAGTCCTGACGGCTTTCCAAGGGCACAATCCAACGATTGAGAAGCTCTGCGGGAGCCACGCGCTGCCGTCCAAAGTCGTCGATGAGCAAGCATCCACAATTGCTCTTCATCTGTAGTGGCGCTTCGCACGTGTTGCTTCGGGGGTCGTGCCGAATTTCAAGGTTATCGAGCGTCAATTCTCCACCGACAACCACCGTGGGGCGCCGAATGCGAAGCCAGCGGCGATCGTGTTCCTGGTTTGCAATAAATCCCGATGAGCCATTCGGAGTGTTCGAGGCAACGTGATACGAGGCATCAAAAAGTTTGATAATCATTCCGTCTTCGATGATCGCATGGGGAATCCAAATCTCTTGCCCTCGACAGTTGGCCAAGCAGCGAGCTAGTGTTGTTTTCCCGTTTCCCGGCGGTCCATATAGGAAAATGCCAGAGTTACTATTGATGGCTGGACCTAAAAAATCCAACCAAGATGGTTCGAAGGTCACGCCATCAAGTGCAGCCTTGAGCTCTTTGACCGTTATCGGCTCAAAGTTACTCGCTTGTGCTTCCACGCTGAGCACATAGTCCATGAGAGGAACGGGTGCTGGACCAACATACGATGAAGCCTTTTGATAACTTTGTGCCCGCTTCTGTCCGTTCTCGGTCAGGCTGTAGTAAAAATCGTTGAGTGCAGCAGGACGCGCATGAACAATGAGCTGGCGAACTCGCAACTGGGCTAGTTGTTGCTCCACGATACGAAACGGCAATCGTATTCGGTCAGTCATTCCTCGGCCTGTTAGCGTTCCGATCGAAAGAAAGGTCTGCAGGATCAAGGACTCGATCGCCATCTCGGGTAGACCGCACTCGTCAAGCGTCTTCGGCTCATAAGGCCAGAACGCATCGTCATTCAGTACCGCTGGCAAGCCTAGGCCGGTTGCAGAAGATGTGTCTCGAATTCCAAAAAGCGCTTGCATGAAAAATCCTTCATAGCATGTCGAACGAGCAAATATGCATTTTCATCGCGATCGTCAAAGTCATCGACCATCGACGTAGTTGTCTGCCTGTCATCGGCACAAAAACACCAGAAAGAATGAATGCAAATGCAAAGATCGGTTCGATAAGAACAAAATGCTGGCCCAAAATAACGAGATTCGCTGATCGTGCACAATTTGTGGTCTAAACTACTAAGTTGAGCTTGGAGTCTCACCAAACTACGTCAATCAATACAACCGTCAAAACCGATTTGATCGATTCCCCATAGCTACGCCGATGAACGATATCGCCCAATACCGTAAACCCATTTCAACCGGTGCACGACGCTCTTCGCCCGCCGAAACCAAAACGGTTTGGGTATTGGCCTCCGTGAGTAAACAGGTTTCGAATGCACTGACCGTCATCCATCCCGTTCCTTTTTCCATAGGGCGGAAAGCGGGATGTAGCCTGCAATTACCTTCGAAGACCGTTTCTAGTCATCATGCCGACTTGACCAACCGAGATGGCAACCTGGTTTTAATAGACAGGCAGAGCACCAACGGAACCTATGTCAATGGGCGCCGTATTACCGATATGGTCACTCTCAAAGCGGATGACTTAGTTCAATTCGCCGATATGGCGTTCCGAGTCCGATGCGGTGACCATGCGACGGCTTCGAACACGCTAGCGGAGGATGTTTGCGATCAAGCACTCGCGTTGGTTCAATTCGACCGATTGATGGAGAAAAGGCTTGTCACTCCGTTTTTTCAGCCGATCGTCACGATTGATGGTGCTACGAATCTCGGGTATGAGGTTCTAGCAAGGAGTCGAATGTTTGGGCTTGAGACTAGTGGTGCCCTCTTCGGTGCAGCATCCAAACTCAATTTAGAAACCGAATTGAGCCAAATGCTGCGTTGGGAAGGTATCCGCGAAGGCATGACTTTGCCTGGGAATTCGCGAATCTACGTCAACACACACCCGCTAGAACTCGGCAAGCCAGGGCTGATTGATTCGATGGCGAAAGTTCGAGAGATGACAACTGTACTTCCAATTACGCTCGAAATCCATGAGTCAGCGATTACGAGCGCCAAAGAAATGTTCGAACTGCGCAATCGTCTGCGGGACCTAAATATACAAATCGCTTACGATGATTTCGGCGCCGGGCAAAACCGACTGGCAGAACTCTGTAATGCCGCACCCGATGTCCTAAAATTCGATATGGGGTTGATCCGCGATATCGATAAAGCTCCACCTGAGCGAATCAAAGTGCTAGGCTCGCTGGTGCGCATTGTCCTCGATCTCGGGGTCGTGCCATTAGCCGAGGGTATCGAAAACGAAGCCGAAGCAAGGGTCTGCCAAGAACTAGGCTTCACCATGGCTCAAGGCTATTATTTTGGCCGGCCAGCGCCACCGAACAAGTTCATGGAATAGGTTGTTCTTCGCTGCATCAATATGCTGTAAATAATAAAGCGCAGAGTCGCGAGGGCGCAAGGGCGCTGAGAAACCTAACATTGCGCCATTGCGACTCTCCGCCTCTGCGTTTAATCCCATGCGACCGGCCAGCGCCACCGAACAAGTTCCTGGAATATAATAAAGCGCAGAGTCGCGAGGGCGCAAAGGCGCTGAGAAACCAAACATTGCGCCATTGCGACTCTCCGCCTCTGCGCTTTATGATCAAGAATAGGAGATCAAAAACATGCATGAAAATGAAATCAGCAAATGGATTCTCAACGCTTCGATCGAAGTGCATCGCACCCTAGGTGGCCCTGGACTACTTGAAAGTGTTTACGAAGAAGCATTGGCATGGGAATTGTCGCATGCTGGTTTAGTCGTTCGGCGACAACTGGAAGTTCCAATTCATTACAAGGACCAGTTACTAGCAACTTCGTTACGCCTCGACTTATTAGTGCAAGATTTAGTCATCGTCGAATGTAAGGCAACATCAAGATACAACGATGTCTTCGAAGCTCAGGTTTTGACCTATTTGCGTCTTATGAAACTGAAACTTGGATTGGTGATCAATTTTGGCGAACGATTTGTGAAAGATGGATTTCACAGGGTTGTGAATGGCTTGTGAAGAAATTCAAAGCGTGACTAAGTTGACGCAGAGTCGCGAGGGCGCAAGGGCGCTGAGAAACCTAACATTGCGTCATTGCGACTCTCCGCCTCTGCGTTTAATCCAGCGCCACCATTGCGACTCTCCGCTTAAATCCCATGCGACCGGCCATTAGGGTGGGTCGTATCCACCTGGTGTAAAGGGATGACACCTGCAGATCCTTTTCGTACCCCTCCATGCGCCTCGAAGAACGCCATACTTTTCGATGGCCTCAATCATGTATTGCGAGCAGGTAGGGGAGAAGCGACAGTTGTTTCCAAGCAAAGGGCTAATGGCCCGCTGGTAAAACCGCACCATACCAATGCAAAAGGCTTGAACGAGTTGAAGAACTTTCCGCATCGCATTTCTGCACTACTTATTGGCATTGTAAAGGGGAGATAAACGCATTCTGCTCGTCCGACGTGGTGCTGGATACGGCAACGGGGCCAAGGCAGATGCCGAAACAGCGCTGGGCTGCTCTGTCTGCATTCTATCATTCGACACAATGATCGGGGAAATGCGATTCTGGTCCGCCACCTGAAAAAAAGAAGCGGTGATCATTTGATTTGCGTCAGCGGTCTCTTGGGCCGGGTCCATTCGGCTCGAGTTGTACCAGTGATTGGGTACCTCCAGGATATGAGCGATCTCGGGTTGCTTGCAAACTTCGCGTAAATGCTCGACTAAGATGCTGCGGACCTCGAGGATGGCTCGCGGCTTGCTATGAATGTCTTGGTGTTTCGAGTCGACGAGAATCTCGGAAGCGACGTCGTCCATATGAGCGCTCGCAACACCGACAATACCATCGCTCAATTCGGCTTCTCCACCAAACCAGTTGCTCTTTTGGACGACGCCGATAATATTGTGGTACTTGACCCAAGGTGCCCTACGGGCTCGAAGCATCGTTGGAAAAATGGGCGATTCAGGGCTCAAGGAATCAATACTGGTCGTCGTTGTCACCAGTTCGGTGTCGCGGAACAAATTCGGATTTTGTCGAATCAAGGAGTTCCCAACGTCCGTCATGCTTCGTGGCAAAGTAATGACTTTACGTGCTACCCAACGCGTATAATCGTTTGCATAGTTACTGCCTCGATGTGGCGTTCCTATCGTGACGACTCGTTTGATGGCGTTGTTGGGATGAAAGAATAATGCAGCCGCAAGTCGCTGGCGTTCCTCTTCCTCGCCCTTCACTTTCTCGAACGGTTCGTCGCTCAGAATATGCCAAAATTCTTCGCCACTTTCCAGAGTTTGTAATCGTGATACGAGGCCTCCCATGCTGTGTCCCACCAGGACCATCTGATCCAACACAGGGTCGGACATGTTGGGGTCGAGAGTCCGACGAAGCTCGAAAAGGTCGCTTCGCATTTGGGTCGCGCTGATCCAAAATGGCTGACCTGTCGGATACTGATAAAACCAAAATTGATAGTTGCGTCGAAGTTCTTGGAAGGACCTGAGATCGTTGAACATAGGCATCCAAGTCAACGGGCTGGACCAAAGTCCATGCACCATGACCACCGGAATTCGATTCGGGTCATAGGGCTCGAGCATGTAGATACCTCGCAGTTTCTCTGTCTTGTGCGGGTCTACGAGCCCAAGCGTACTGTTGGTTTGCTCTCGGAATTTTGGGTTATCCAAGAAATAGGCGAGTGGCGTACTCAAATCCGACTGCAAAGGAACACGGCGGGCATTCAAATCGATATCGGTGGAGTCAAGTGGATCGTGCAGCTCCAGAACACAGGGGTGGCGGTGCTGGGAATCGCGAGATGCATGCACGGTTGGCGATGTAACGCGAAGCAAGGCCGTTACAGGAAAGGACAGCCCCTCAGGATAGAATTTCTCGATCGGTCCTTCTCCTTCATGCGATCTTCGGACTGCGATCATTGGAACGCCGACGCCATAACTGACATTGGCGGATTGAAGTCCTTGCACCTGGAAGTCGCTGCAGAACTTCAACTCTTCGAAGTCTTCGTCATGCCATTTGCCGCGAGAAACGACCTGGACATCGTAGTTTTTTTTGGAGGTTGTGATACGGTAACTATTGCCTGGACGCAATCGGCCCTGTTTGCTAACCAAACGCAGGGTGGACTCCAGCGCCGCGTTATAAAGATCGCAGGCGCCCCGAAATTGGGGATCATAGGGATTGCGTGAGACGTCGAGCTCTGGACAAAACAGATAGAGATAAGCGTTGCTCACCGATACCGTGAACATGTCCAACGCTTGGCCCTCGCGATCTGCTTTTTCTGCTTGTTTGCCGATCGTGTAAGCGAGCTCAGAAATCGCGTAAACTTTTTCAGCCCCCTTTTCGTCCATTGCTAGCTCTTGCAACTGAACAAGGCAGTCTTCTGGATCGCGTTTATACGCATCCAAGAGCGCGTAGTGACGCAAAAGCGTCGTCGTGCGAGCCGTAACATGTGGGCCCGATTTGGAAAGCAGACTCAAGGATTCCGTTAACGGATTTATGGGGTTTTGACGAATTTGAACGTACTTTTGGCTCGCGCAGCCGGCTTGAAGCGACGCGAACAAGACCAGAAGGAAACGAAACACCCAGAAGGTGCGCAAACTAGGTTTGTACGCTCCCCGCTGTCGTTTGATTTCACTGCTTTTGTCCCTCAAAAGTGCCATCTATCCCATCGATCTCGCCATAGGGTTTCTCTCTAAGAGTCCGGCCACAATACGTGAGAGGGTTCATAGCAACTAACCGCAGTTCCAAGCAATGGCAGTCTGGCAAGGCTGGAAGATTGGGTAAGACAGGCGCGATCGTTTAGCGCAGTAGCACGACGCGCAAGCTAGTTCACTAGCTTGCGCGTCGTGCTAAGATTCACTAGCTTGCGCGTCGTGCTAAGATTCACTAGCTTGCGCGTCGCGTTAAGATTCACTAGCTTGCGCGTCGTGCTAAGGTAGTTCGCATGCTACCGCGGCCCCTAAGAATCGCCTGGCATGCAGCCATCGTAAGAACGCTAGCTAAGAAAACCGTGGCTGGAGCACAGTAACGATCGATGGGCGGTTCCACGAGGATGACGAGCCCCATTTTGCAAATTGCGTAACCTAGAGCTAACCAGACTATTGTTTGGAACTCGCAACCGTAAATGCATTCGTTTTGGCACACAATTCCTTCAAGCTTCTTTCGCCAATTCCAGGCAAATGCCATGAACCACACCGGGAGCGATACGAGAACAATGGGATTTCGGAGCGTAATCTCGATCGCACTTCGCACCGAACGCTTCGCAGCTTTGCCAAGCCAATTTGCATAAGCGGTCGGATTCGATTTCAAGACTTGGCTTGAAAGTTCCGCCATTCGTCGGTTCATGATTCTCGAATCTCCATCGTAGAGCTCGGCAGCAGCAGGTACTGCGATATCCCAGACCATTGGGTTGAATCGCGTTTCCATCACTTCATAGGTGATGGTTGGCTCCCATTTTTTCAATTCCCGGCTTTGCAAGATTTTTTCTGCGAACGGCTGAACTTCCGCAGTCAACTGGTTCATCGAATCCTTTTGAATCCATTGACCGGCGATTCCGATGATGTTGTAGCCACCAAAGGATACCAAGCCAAAATGTCCCACCAACGCCCATCTCAGAGCGCACCATGCTACGAACGGGACAGCGCTCGCAACGGTCATGCGCAAAGCGACTTTCCATGCGTCGCGATCGTCCGGGTGCAGCCACCAACGCGCAATCCAGCCTCCGACTGGCGCAAACGCCAACAGGAACAAATACGAAGGCTTGGTTTGATACGCAAGAAAGGAAAAGAGAGACAACCCGATGAGACTTCGTAGCCCCGTGCCTTTGCTGATAACCGTAAGCCAACACGATACGGTCACGACAGAAAAGGATTGCGCAAGTAAGTCTGGTGTTAAGATTCGGCTGTATTCCAAGACCAATGGACTAGCGAGAAGTGGTGACGCGGCTGCGAAGGCCAGCCAATGGTTCCATCGACAAGCGAGCAGCGTAGATAAGAAGAAACCCGTGGACGCGGCCGATACGAAGTACTGAAACCATGGGATGAGTCGTTCCGAGCCGTCAGCTGCCTCAAAAAAACGCAAGACGCTCGGGTAAACAAACGTTCGTTTATCATTGAGCGCGGTGGTAACCGAATCGAAGGAATAATCACGATAACTTGCCGTATCAACTTGCGATATCGCTTCAAATTGCCCGAACCAATGCAAAAAGCCGGCAACGACGACAACCTGTGTTAGAAATAAATACCAAACTCGGAACTGCGAATCCTGCATGTGGTCGCTAAGTCAATTTTGTAGTGAAAGTAGTCGGGGAAGCGCAATCATAAGCCTAATCCTACACAAAAAGTTACCAGGACTAGGTAGACTATGAGCATGATTTCGTCAACGAAGAGTACTTTGACGGTCGTGATACCGGCTTTGAACGAAGAGAAGGCTATCTCGGCTACATTAACCCGCTGCTTAGCAGTGTCGGAAGCCTTGCGCATCAAGTCAGGACTGCAGGCCGTAGAGTGGATCGTCGTCAGCGATGGTTCGACAGACCGAACGGTCGAGATCGCTCGATCCTTTCCATCCGTGACCGTGATCGTTTTGCCGACCAATCAAGGATACGGGGCCGCGATCGAACGGGGATTTGAGGCCGGGAGAGGGGATCTTCTCGCTTTCCTGGATGCGGATGGCACGTGCGACCCAAGTTTCTTTGAGGGGATGTGCTCTCATATATTGGACGATGGAGCGGAAGTTGTGCTTGGCTCAAGAATGGGGGCCACCAGCAAGATGCCGCGGATTCGCCGGGTTGGGAATTGGCTCTATGCGATTTTGTTGGGCTTTCTTACCGGACGAAGTGTAACCGATGCAGCCAGTGGAATGCGCGTGTTGACTCGTGAAGCCTGGCATCAACTGCAACCCCTGCCATCCGGCCTGCATTTTACGCCCGCCATGAGCGCCAAAGCATTGGTGACCCAGATGCGGATCGTGGAGCTACCTATTCCCTATGAAACGCGTATTGGGGAAAGCAAACTCAATGTGGTGCGCGACGGGTTTCGATTTCTTTCCGCGATCTTGGGTGGTCTACTAAGCGTCCGTCCAGACCGGTTCCTCGGCTTGATTTTTCTCGCCTGTGCAATCATGACGGCCGGTCTGGCTGCTTTCCCGTTGGAGCACTATTTGCGTAACAAGAGCTTGGAGGAATGGATGATCCACCGGTTCATCGCTTGCTTGGTCCTAAGTTATGCCGGCTTTACGACATTGGCTGGAATAGGAATCTCACATCGATTGGCCAGCCTGGGGCCTCTGAGGAAACCTACTGATTCCTTTTATGCAAGCATCGCGGCAAAACTCTTTACGCCGGTCCCGTTGGCGATTTGGGGAACAGCGTGCATGATGCTGAGCGTCGCTTTGATTTGGGACGGATTGCTTGAGTATGTTACCAAGCGAACAGTGCAACTTCACTGGTCAAGACTAATCGTGGCAGCATTTCTGATGTCGACCGTGTTCCAAGGCTTCATCACGGCGATACTGCTCGGAGTGATCAACCTATGGGTTGACGCCCAACGCACACTTCGATCCGCAGAGAAACTCAACGCGCACGAACACTTGTAGGCTGGATCAACGAATAAGAGCCGGGTACGGCAGGAAGCCGTTTTAACTGGGCTTCGGGGGCATTCGAATTGGGTCGTTGGAGTGGAGCAGACAAATCCGATTCGTGGATCCCGCGGTCACTCGGTGAACTTTGCGATTGGGTTTGAGGCTGAGCCGTAGTCGGGCCCGTCTCAATCGGCATCGTGTTCTGAATTGCGTTCACCATTTGGTTTTGCAACGCAGCAGTAGCCATAGGCTCGACATAATAGCCTTGGACGGAAATCGGCCCAGACACGACGGGTTGCCTGGCAAACAATCCACTGTTTGGTGGCAGAGTTGGCGAACCATAAAAGGTCGATACAGAATTCCAATTCTTAGACGGTCCATTGAGATTGCCGCGTCCATCCTTGCAAGCGTGATAGCCGTCGCCATACCCAACCCCTAGATAGCGTCCAAGGTAATGAATCGAAGGAAAAAGTTGAGTTGGCAACGGTTGAGATGGCAACTGGGCCTGGGAAATCCCTGGAATCACGCACACAAACGCCATCGCGAGAATTCTAGACAACATGAATTTCGTCCTTGAAAGATCACTTCCGTGGCAGTCACATTGCCTTTAGGAATTCCATTCCTATCAACAAACGACTGCATGTCTCATCCCGAGACGCTGTACTCATCCAGATACACTGTGTCGATCGACAATCCGCCACTAATCTGATTAGGACGAAAGTGGGAACAAGCCCTTCCCACGCGATTTTTCTCGCAATATCGGGTTTAGGCAAACTGTGTTGCCCACGTCGAAACGGAATGCACGGAATCATCTACAAACTTGCTACAAACGTCATAGTCGAGTCTTGCTGCCATTTCCCTAATATGCAATACCTGCAAATGGATCCTTTCTGCGTTGAATACCACCACACAATCTATTTTAGAAGCAAAACTAGTTTGTTCAGCACGCCTTTGATGATCAACAATGCCTCTTCTGCTTAGCTGCAACTTGGACAAATCCGATTCAAGCGAACGAATCACTTTGTTTGGAAGTCACATGACGATTCAGTTTAAGGGTCTACCGCGCAATGGGGGCGACTCTTCCAATCATTATGGTTACGACAGAAGCACAAAAGGGACAGGTTGTAGCGGCAATTCAAGCAGGTGTTTCAGACTATCTTACTAAACCTTTTGACAATGATGTTCTACGAGCCAAGCTTGAGGAGTTCGTTGCTGTCCAAACCAATTACACCAGCTAATCCTGAGAGGTATCCGTGACCACAATTCTCGAATCAGAAATCCAAAGCGTCTATCTACCTTCGTTTATCGCCAGTACCAAAGCCATTTTCAAGACAATGCTTGGCTTGGAAATCACGGTTCAAGCGTTCGACAAAGCCGAGACATTTCAGCCAGGACACGATGTATCTGGCATCATCGGCCTTGCCGGAGCCATCGAGGGCACAATCGTTGTCAGTCTCGACAAGGAAGTAGCCTTTGCTGCTGCAGAAACCTTTATCGGTGAACGCCCAGATTCCATCAACGGAGATATTTTAGATTTGGTTGGCGAATTGGCCAACATGATTGGCGGCGGTGCCAAGGACCGGCTCAATACCCCTGGTGTCATTCTTGGTCTACCGACTACCGTTAGCGGAAACGATTACAGGATATCCTTCAAACCTGACGTTGAAATTGAGACGGTTCAATTCAAGTCGCCGTCTGGATCATTTACCATCCAAATTGCAATGCGAAAGCCAGCCTAATCACTAGCAAAGTACGGCAAAATTCGACAGAAAGTAAAATTGATATGAAAACGGAAAACATTGTCCTTCATGTTGATGACGACCAGGCGATATTGGACATTGTCAGGATGACACTTCAAAAACGTGGTTACAAAGTCATTTCTATTTCCGATCCAACGACTGCGTTGAAAGCGCTCGCGGAATGCGCCGCTCGCGTTGTTATTTTAGATATCGATATGCCAGGTAAAGACGGCTTGACTTTGCTCAAGGAGATCAAGCAGCGCGATGCAGGCATCCAGGCTATCATGCTCACCGGAATGGTATCGATGGGAACCATTTTGCATGCAACTGGACTGGGTGCTCAGGAATGTGTTTTCAAGCCTGTAAAGCAACTGCGAGAGGTTGGAGACGCGGTCGATCGCTGCTTTGCCAACATCGAACGATGGTGGTCTGCACTTCGTGAGTGGATGGAACGTAGAAACGAAATGCCTGCCCCGTTGGCAACAGAAACATCTGGTTCCGAATCTGGCGGGATAGAGCAAGTCGCAGTTCGTTTGTAGTTTTGAAGAATGTCGTTCGGCAAATGGTGATTGCACCGAAAGACTTTTGACTACCCATGGAAAATTATTCTCGAACGTTCCATTCGAGCTTCCAGCTCTCATCACTTCGCGTGCTCTTGCACCAGAGTTCAAAAACGCCCAGCTCGGTAATTCGGCTCTGGAAGCGAACGGGTACGACTTGTTCTCCTTCCGTTGCAGCAAGCTCCACTTCCAGAGGAGATGTTTCGATCAGTTCCTGTTCGTCCCAGCCTCTCAGATAGGTTCCTGGCTGATCCTGCTTTCGCATGGTGCTTGAGAAAAAACGAAACCGCCCCCTTTGGCCAACTTTGAGACCGACTTCGCGACTCTTGACGTCGGTTGAAGTTCCTTCTTCCATCCCTTGAGGAACGACGCACAACGCTTGAAGTGGTCGAGGCATGCCCGGGATTGATGGGCCTGAGGTTTCGATGCCCACATAATAACTGCGAGCAGTGCCTCCCCGTATTCGAATGCCCCCCTGCTGCTTCGTCCAAGCGTAGTAGGCAGCACCGCACGCGACGGCTTGATCAAGATCCTCGACGCCCCCCAGCACGACTGGCGCTTGTCCGTCATCGCTCCATGAGGCCAGCGTTTGCAGCATTCGGTCTCGAAACGAATCCGAATTGAAAACGCCACCGTTGAAAAGCAAATGCGTCAATCGCATTGGATTTTCTCGACCTACGAGCAGATGCTCACCTAAGAAAGCTCCGACATGCTTCGTAATAGCCGTGTCGGATTCGAAGGGTAGTCCAATTTCCTGAAATCCGCTGCTTCCATCGCGCAGCGGTCGCTCCCCCCGAGCCACAAGTGGAAAGAAGCCATCGACCAAAGTCGTTTCGACAAGGCTTCGTTCCAGTTCAATCGAAACGGTTCCGCCAATGAGTTTGCTGCCTCGTCCCAGCACGTTCAAGGGATACGAGGGCGGTGCCAAGGTCCCTTTTAGCAACGACTCTTTTGCAAGTCGACAGGAGTGCCAAAGCGAAACAGACTGCCAAGCGTTGAGCTTGGTTCCCTTGTCTGCGAATTGTTGGGACGCGACGTGGGCTAACGTCAAATCCATATTGTCGCCCCCAACCAACAGGTGATTGCCGACCGCCAAACGATTCATGTTCAACTCGCCATTCTCCGATTGAATCTGGACGAGGGTCAAGTCGGTTGTTCCCCCACCAACATCGCAGACCAAGAGCACGTCCTTTTCACGCAGGGACTTGCGCCAATTCTGCCCATGCGCATGAATCCAGTTGTACAAGGCTGCTTGCGGTTCTTCCAAAAAGAGAAAATCCGACGGAAAACCAGCAGCCATGGCCGCTTGCTTGGTGAACTCACGAGCCACTAAATCAAACGATGCGGGAACAGTCAGTACAACTTTCTGGTCAGCAAATGGGGCATCCGGAAACTCGGCATGCCATGCATCCACGAGATGATTCAAGAAGGCCGTTGTTGCAGCGATAGGCGAGACCAAGGGAGTTTCGGCTTCGGACTCCCATGGCAAGATCGGTGACTGTCGATCCACGCGAGTATTGCACAGCCAACTCTTGGCCGCGGCCACAACGCGTTCCGGTTGCTCGCTTGCGATACGACGGGCATACTCACCAACGATCCCAACCCCAGGTCGAATCGAGGGGACTTGCAACGCAGGATCGTCGGCCGACTTCGTCAAATACAAAAAAGAAGGCAAAGCCAGACGCCGCTCGACAGCCCCAGGTGCAACCAATTGAGGGATCGGCAAGATCGCCACCATGGCTTCGGGCTCAGCCAGCGGGGCGAACGCGAGCACCGAGTTGGTCGTTCCTAAATCGATTCCGATACAGTACGTAGAGGGCATTTCAACAAGCTTTGGATGGGGGATCGCAACTGCATCACTGCGATGCAACCTACGATTATTGCGACAAATGCCTGTTGAGCAACTCCCAAGCTGCGATCTCGCGATCCCCAGCCGTCTTTTCGATGATGATTTTGTGACGAACTAGCTCTCCTGCGATCTCGGACGGGTCGAGCATATGCTTCCTGCTAGCAACTATCGCCAACTCCAAAAGACTATGCCGAGCACGATTCCACCCCCAAAAAGGCCGATGTTCGTCTTGCCGAACGAGACTGCAATTGGCAATCGCCCGAGGCTCCGACACGTCCCAATGGCTGACCTCCAGCCCAAAACTCCGGCAACTCAAGTCCAAAACCCAACCGATTTCGTCATCAAACCGAGCAGCCACCAGCTCGGAAATCCGCTCGTAACTTAACCGGATCGCCGATTCCGCTGACGATTCGGAAGGGTTGCACAGCCCAAGTACCGCTGCCGCCATCAATAACGGATCATCGACCACATGAAACACAGCTCGTGAGTGATCGCGAAGGTTGAGAAACGTCTTCGAAGACTGAAACGGCTTGAGAGTCCACGAGGTCAACTCCGGATCCACATGTGGACCAATCGGTGAAACATGCATCGATCCATCTGCGTTCTCCGTCGTAAGAATTCCCTCAATGACCATAGTTAGCAACTGATAAGGTGTAAGTTTTAAGTTGTGAGTGATCAGTATAACAGCAAAGCCGCCCTGCACCTCAACTTCACCGCTTTCAACCTATTCTCTTCGACTTCACCCAATCAATTTGTTACTCGGGAGGGTGAGGCCACCGCTGTAAACATGTTTCCAACGAGTTTACCTAAGTCATTCATTGCTCGGGAGGGTGAGGCTCCTGCCGAACCTTTGCAACGTTGGCTCGGCAGGAGCCTCGCCCTCCCATCGGTTCTTAATGGAGATGGCATTGCAAATAGGATGAAAGCAGCTCCCCCCTCAAGCCTTAAGCCTTAAGCCTTAAGCCTTTAGCCTTTAGCCTTTAGCCTTTCCATACATATAGGGATTCAGAGTCGGGTCGTTGTACATCTTCATTTGGCGGTAGGTTCGGTGCCGCTTGGTTCCCGCGTATATGTCAGCGAGCAGTTCTTCTAGCGACTGAGCGAGATCTCGTTGCTGCAGCCGACAGATCGCCAGACGCATATTGACTTTTTCGAGGTGCTGTTGATCGACGTCTTTTCTTGCCAGTTGCTCATCGAGATGGAAAACGCGAAGCGACATGATCGAAAGTCGGTCGATCGCGCTGCCTGGTGTCTCGGTATTCAGTCTCGCCTCGGCTGCATGCTGGATCGCTTTGCTCTCCAGATCAGCGGTGATCCAATCATCCACCTTTTCGATCCAGTCGTTACGGGCCTGATTGAATCGGTCAATGTTCCGCTTGACTTCTGCAATTTTCGCATCGGTCACGTCCCGACTCCTGGCGATATCTTCTTCATGCCATAACAAATAGTTGAACTGGTGTTGCTGGCAGGCTGTTGCAAAGAGCGATGTTACCATTCCATCCAGGGCAAACGGATTGGAGATGGGTTCCACGTGCCATCGGGCAACGCATTCGACTTGCATTTGAACGACATCCTGGACGTTGATCATGGTGAACATCTCGATTTGGTCGCTTAACCGTCAGTCGAAGACGTACTTTGATTCTTAGGCAGTACACCTACAACTGACCGTACGACGAAGTGTATTTAGACAAGTATTAAATGAACAAGCACTTTTGCGTCGGGGCCCAAAACAATTGGGACAATTGTTCGACACTAGGCTGCACGAACAGCCCGGCAGTTTTGAGCCCATTGAATCCAATCAGAAACTTCTTCATGATCTGGAACACTCGTCCCTCGCAGCATACGTACGCCCTGCTTGCTGCTCGCGACTCGAATGACTTTGTCCAATAACTCAGTCGGTTCGCTCGCCGCGACTTGTTCTGCCGATGTCAATCCGCTTCCAACGATCATCTGAGCATCGTGTCCTCGCAGATTTGGAACGCGACAAACGAGAAGAGCTTGGTGTTGCCATTGTAGAATCGTCTCGGCCGAAACGGATCGGTCGCCAAGTTGCGATGCAACGCTCTCTGCATTGACGGCAACTAGATCGCCAACGGTTCGCAAGTTGAATGGGGCAAGTCGCTCTGCCATCTTGGGACCGATGCTTGGCGCGTCGACAATTGGGCTGTCTATATCCAAGTAAAATTTCCAACTCGTACGCTGCGGGCCTGAGCTTTGGGAGCCAGCGTTTCGTGAACGAGTCACCGACGGTGACGCGAGTTCAGTATAGCCAGCAACCGCCGGTTGTGCTCGATCGAATTGTCCGGCAGGGAAACGGTTACTGCTCCGTTCGCTCGAACGGACGATGCGTGGACGCGCTTCGTTTTCTCGTGGAGCGGCATCATTGACTCTAGGTCGAGCAATCGAATCCGAATCGCGTCGATCTCGGTTCAATCTCGCTCGATTGGCTCGATCGCGAACGGTTCTTCGCTCCGACCGAATCGAGACGACCTCCCCACTCGTACGATTGCTCAAAGATTTTCGCATGTCGGAAATCCAGTTTCGAATCCGAGCCACTTCGAACGAAGCAGCGCTTCGCAACAATTCTTGGCCGGTAGAACCGGTCAAGAAAGACTCAACGCGATGCACCACGTCGGCTGCCGGCAAACTGCGCAAAGCGTCTGAGCGATGAATTCCGCATCCGACCAACACTTGCGCGTCAAAAGCCCGTAAACCAGCCGTACCGCACATCAATTCGGCAACGCGCTGGATTTGGTCCAACATGGAGAAATCCACTCGAATCGACGAACTCAAATTGCCAGCCGAAGCTCGCAACAGATCACCCACGCGATAGACTCCGACCGAATTCAGTCTACGCATCATCTCTTGAGTAACACCAGGGGCCTCTTGTACTGCATGGTCGACGTGGAGGAAGTAGCGGCGTCCCGACTGCGATGGTTCTCTCAATGTTTCGTGATGCGTATTAACGAGCCTCGCTCCACTCGGCAGCCACCAAGAATAGTTTGCTTGTTCGTTAGCCAAGCCGGTAAGCTGTTGATTCAATTCCCGAATCTCCAATTCTGGTGAATCCGTGTTGAGAATTCGCAAGGGCCGTGCGTAATGATCGCTGGCGAAAATTGCAGACTGGTCCATGCTTGGATGCATACCGAGTTCGCGTTGGGGATCCATCACGAAATTTGGCCGTGCGTATCGCAGCACTTCCACCATGCGTGAGACCGTGCCGCCGTGAGCAGCGATCCGGCGAGCCATATGCTCGTCGGTCGTCGAAACAAGAAGCTGTCGGCCATCTCGCGAGAAACCCGACAAAACGTGAAGGATTTGCTCGAGTGATTCACCACGAAAACTTCCAAGCGAGTCATCCAGCAACATAGGAATACGGCCGATGCGTGGAACAGCAACTTCCGCGATCGAGAGTCGGATAGCGAGATCCACAAGCTTGCGTTGTCGCGTGTTTTCGCTTGGCAAATGGTTTTCGTAATACTCCTTGCGATAGCCTAAGTCGTCAGCCTGGCTACCATAATGGGAAGCCATTGAAGGCTGATTGAGATACGATGCCTCAACGGCCCATGGTGGGAGTTGCCGAGAGGCGCCCGATGTCAGTTCGCGAAGATACTTTTCAGCAACTGGAATCAATGAGCCTTCGATGGTACGTCGATAAGGAGATCGTGTTCTCAAGTGCGATTGAACTTCAGCGAGTCGACGATGCGATTGAGCTCGGCGATCCCAGCGCCCTAGCATTTCCTCGGCATGTGCCTGCTGCTGCCTCAGTTGCGAGTCATCCCAGCGTTTGGCTGGAAAGGGTACGTCCGACGTCGTGTGAATGGAAGGTGTGAAGGATGTTCTGCGGCCCTCTGCTTCAACGGTTGCTTGCTCGGCGAGCAACTGGTCAATACGGTTTTGCAATCGTTTGCGCTCGGCGACAAACTCGTTGCGGTCCGACGCCGACTTCGCTTTTTCGAATGCCGCATCTTGCATCGAGCCCTTGTCGAACCGGTTCGCCCCAGTCTGAATATTGAGGCTATCGCGATGCTCACTTAGTTGCAAATTGGCTTCATTGACCAACGAGTCTTGTTGCAAAGCTCGAAGGCGAGCAATTTCCACTTGAAGGGTGACGAGCCGCTCATTTCCAGGCGTTGCGCACGGCTGGCAACAGCGATCGGCCTTTTCTGCCGCTTGTTGGTTCAAGATTTGGACGTGCGACAGTTCCGAAGCGATTCGGTCGCGTTCCAGAGACCACCAAGCGCGATCGTGATCCACGCTTTCCGAACTGCGAAGCCGATCCAAGAGCTCTTGTTCTTCGGCCTTTAGACGCTGGTATCCTTCGTCCAACTCGCTTTTCGCGGCCGAGTGAACGCCGAGTCGACTGGCTGCCCACCAAAGTTTTTCTGGTGAAACAGTGCCGAGCGGACTGCAAAAAACCATACCGAGGATATCGCCCCGAAGTTCATCCCAGCGTCCGTCGTGCTCGTCCCCTTCCCAAAAAATGTTTCCTAATCCACGAACTTGATCGCGGTCATCCGCATGAAGAGCCCGCTGCGATGGGTGCAATGGAGAATGGACAAAACGGGATGGCAAAAGGGGCGAACCGCCCGCGTAGGACATCAAGCGAACATGACCCGTGGCATCGGCCCACTGCATGGAGCCATCAATGGTCTCGGACTCTTCGTTGTAATTGAGTTCGTTGGACCAATGGCCGCGAAAGAGGAGTCCTTTGATGAAGCGGCTCATCGCTGCGCTTCCGGCAGCGGCCGTTGCGTAGATCGCGTTCACACCGCAGGCAAGTGGTCCAACTTGCAAGTGCTCAGCGGAATTCTTCCGGTCGATATCCATTCGAATAATGTGCATATTAGGGCTCCTCCCTCACCATGATTCCATATCAAGACGACCTATCCATCAGGTGCGCCGTGGGTCAATGAGGAGCCTAGCACAATGGCGTAGTCTAGGTAAAGAGCAGTTGACCAGGAGATATAGCGGGGGTCTCGTTTATGTCCCGGCCTTAGGCGGCTTTCATTCGTATCCAGCTTCTAAGCACATCCACACGTTAGTTAGCCGACGGGCGCCGGCCCTGGTTTTTTAGCAAAACGCGAGGCATTAACGGAAACCGGGGCTAGCCCCGGTTCTCGACGAATGTCGAGCAATTGGAAATCTGGGGCTAGCGTCCAATGGCACTCACTTTAGATTTTGTTTCTGTAGCGGCAGGGCGCGAGCCCTTCGATTACACTGCATTTAGCGACCACTCAACGGACGGCTCGCGCCGTTCCGCTAGCAAAACTTGAAGTGATCGTAAGTTTACCCTCCTTCTTCGTGTTACCGCCAATACCATTTAATTAGTGTGTATGTTGAACAGTACTTGTGTTAAAGCCGAGGCTTCGCAGCGGGTCACACTACAAAGTTCAACATCAAAAAGGCTCCTAAATGCGAATCCCAACCATTCGCGGATTAATCGACCGCCGCGTGCTCATCAATTTTCGTGTTGATGCAGAGGTTTTATCCAAGCTTTGTCCATCACCATTTCGGCCTCAATTGATTAATGGAGTCGGCATGGCAGGCATATGCCTGATCCGTTTGAAACACATCCGGCCAAAGTTCTTGCCAACTTTTTTGGGGATTTCTTCCGAGAATGCCGCTCATCGCATTGCGGTTCAATGGGACACGAATACCGGAGTGCAATCTGGCGTCTACGTGATTCGGCGGGACTCTTCCTCCATTCTGAATTCGTTAGCTGGTGGCCGGTTATTCCCAGGCATCCATAATCGAGCAAGTTTTCGAGTCCGCGAAACGGAACAAGAATATGATATCGCTATGGATAGCGTTGACGGTTCTGTTCACGTTTCGGTCGACGGGCGCGTTTCTAACAGCTTGCCCGTTAATTCGATTTTTCCGACTTTGGCAAAATGCTCACATTTTTTTCAGGAGGGGGCGGTTGGCTACTCGCCAGCCAAGTCCGATGGAATATTCGATGCTCTGGAGCTTCGAGCCTACAATTGGAACGTTCAACCGCTGAACGTGACCGATGTGCGTTCCTCTTTTTTTGATGATCGCGAGATCTTTCCGGAGGGTTCGCTCACCTTCGATAACGCCCTGTTGATGCGAGGAATCGAGCACGAATGGCTCAGCCGAGATTCTCTAAGTCGAGAGCATACGTGCTGCACGATCGGTTAGAGAATATGGCCTAACGCTGGTATTGAGATCATGGCATCGCTCTCTCTAGAACAACCGCGTCGCCTATGAAATGGTACACTGCATTGTCCTTTCCAACACCTTTCAAGGTCCCGCCGTTAATGCAATGACAAATCCATCGATCTCCAACTCCGACGCCCCGAGACCAGAGTCAAGTCAAGCAACGGCGGAAGCCAATAGATCTCCTGAAGAGCAATCGACCGGCGGGTCCCCTAAATTCTCCATTGTCGGCATCGGCGCTTCCGCGGGTGGGCTCGAGGCTATTTCGCAATTCCTCACCGCTTTGCCAGTTAAAAGCAACCTTGCTGTCGTAGTGGTCCAACACTTGGATCCAACGCAAGTTGGCCTTCTTCCAGAACTTTTGCAACGCTGCACTACCGTGCCCGTCTGTGCAGTCATCGATCAGACGCATGTAAAGCCTAACTCCGTCTACGTTATTCCTCCCGACCGAGATTTGTCGATCTTGAACGGTGTGCTTCACTTGTTAGAGCCGATAGCAACACGGGGCTTGCGTCTGCCAATCGATTTCTTCTTCCAAGCCTTGGCTGACGATCAACAGGAGCGTAGCGTTGGTGTCGTCTTATCTGGGATGGGGGCCGATGGAACAGTCGGTTTGAAGGCGATCAAGAAACATGGCGGCTTGACTTTGGCACAAGAGCCCAAGTCCGCAAAGTTTGATTCGATGCCTATGAACGCGATTAATGTTGCACATGCAGACATGATCGCCACGCCCGCTGAAATGCCACAAAGAATACTCCAGCACCTAAATCGCGTTCCTGTTTTCTCCTTTGATTTTGGGATCACGGAAACGGAGTCCAACGGTCAATTTGAAAAAATCATTTTGCTGCTTCGAAGTCATACTGGCCATGATTTTTCCAAGTACAAGCGGAACACGCTTTACCGACGGATCGAGCGCCGCATGGGGATCCACAAGCTTCTCGATCTCCCGCTTTATGTCCGATATCTACGGGAGAATCCCGGTGAAATCGATCTGCTTTTCAAAGAATTGCTGATAGGTGTGACAAGCTTCTTTCGGGACCCAGAAATATGGAATCATCTTCGAGAACTCGCACTAAACGGACTTATTGAGAGCCGAACAACAGGACAAGCGATACGAGCTTGGGTGCCTGGCTGTTCAACTGGGGAGGAAGCTTACTCTTTGGCCATTTTGATCCGGGAAACCCTCGAGGCCAGCAAGTTAACCAAGCAGCCCTTGATTCAGATTTTTGCGACTGACCTGGACTCCGACGCAATCGATAGGGCGAGGCAAGGTTTCTTTCCAGAAATCAGCTTGAGCGGTATCTCAGAAGAGCGTCTGCTCAAGTACTTCACAGAGGAACCTATTGGCTTTAGGATCAAAAAAGAGATTCGTGAAATGGTGGTCTTTGCCACGCAGAATATTGCCATGGATCCGCCGTTCACCAAGTTGGACATTTTGAGTTGTCGCAACTTGATGATCTATCTTGGGGTGGAGCTCCAGACAAAATTGCTGCCGCTTTTTCATTACAGTTTGAATCCAGGTGGTACCCTATTGCTTGGAAGTGCGGAAAGCATCGGTACCTTTACCGATCTCTTCGAAACACTGAATAGCAAAGCTAGAATCTTTCGCAGATTGGAGGCTCCTAGCCGAAGCAGAGTTATGGACTTCACTTCCACGTATCCTCCAGCCGTCGTCTCGAGCTCGGTTCCGGCCGATCCCATCAAGCCCAGCGATAACTTTCAGACGCAAGCCGAGCAATGGCTGCTAAAGCACTTCGCACCGGCCGCTGTTATCGTCACCGACCAAGGAGATATTTTGTACATCAGCGGCCGTACCGGTCGTTTCCTTGAACCAGCGGCTGGCAAAGCCAATTGGAATATTTTTGTCATGGCTAGGGAAAGCTTGCGGTACGAACTGGCAAGCGCTTTTCAAAAAGCACGTGGACAAAAAGGCCCTGTCATAGTGCGTTGCCTATATCAGTCCAGTGAAACAGAGAGCAGCTTGGTCGAGCTGAGTGTTCAGGTCATCGATGGTCCAGGCTCACTCTCAGGTTTGGTCGTCGCCGTCTTCAATGAGTTGACCAGCGCGATCGCCACAACCAAGGACACAAGTGCGGCTGTTCCATCAAATGACAACTTATCTGATCTAGAGAGTCAACTTCAGCAGGCAAAAGCGGATGTCCAACGAGCCAGGGAGGACATGCAGACCTCGCGAGAAGAACTTACCAGCATGAACGAAGAGCTGCAGTCAACCAACGAGGAACTGCAGTCGACCAACGAAGAGCTGACCACATCCAAAGAAGAAATGCAGTCGCTCAACGAAGAGCTTCAAACGGTCAACGCAGAGTTGCAAACCAAACTGGACGAGCTTTCAGCGACCAGCAACGACATGAAGAATTTGCTCAATAGCACGCAAATCGCAACGGTCTTTCTCGACAACTCGTTAAAAGTTCGACGTTTCACCGAACATGTGACTCAAATCATTAAACTGATTCCAACCGATGTTGGACGACCTGTTACCGACCTTGCGATCAGTTTGCTGTACCCAGAGCTCGCGGCTGACGCATTGGAGGTACTGCGGACGCTAATTCCGATCGACAAATCGCTCGTCTCCACAGACGGGCGTTGGTTTGCGACCCGACTAATGCCCTACCGTACGCTGGACAATCGCATAAGCGGCGTTGTGATCACGTTTACCGACATGACAGTTGTGAAAATACTGGAAGCGGAACTCTATCAACAAAAGAACAAAATCAATTGACAATCGATCCAACACCACAAGTGCCACAAGTACCCGTTGGCGACCCGAAAGCTCTGCGGCAACTTGCTGAATACGCGTTGGAAACGTTTCCGAATATCGCTCGAAGTCCGATTGTAGCTGACCATTTGGCATTGCTGCATGAACTGCAAGTTCATCAAATTGAGCTCAAAATGCAAAACGATGAGCTCGAATTGTCCCATTCGAAACTCCAAGCCATCCTTGACCGCTATACGAACTTGTTCGACTTTGCGCCTATCGGACACCTTAATCTGAATCTCAGCGGGCAAATACTGCTGTCGAATCTTACGTTCGCAAAGTTAGTTGGAATAGAAAGAGCCGAATTGCAGGATCGTCGTTTCGGATTATTGGTCGCTGCTAGCGACCGCATCGCATTCAGTGACTTTTTAATTTCCGTCTTTGCCTCCGATTTGAAACAAATCTGCGAGCTGAAAATGGAACGTAATTCTGGTGCCCCACTTTTTCTTCGCCTTGAGGGAATCCGATCCGTCGACACTCAAGAATGCTTATTAGCCGCAATTGACATCACGGAGCGAAAGTTAATAGAGGAGTGGCTTCGCCAATCGCAGAAAATGGAAGTGATTGGACAACTTGCTGGAGGGATCGCCCACGATTTCAATAATATCTTGACCGTAATCACAGGCTATGCTTCTGTGCTGCTAGCGGATACATCCGAAACCGATGCAACGCATCGCCCACTCAAAGAAATTTGCTCAGCCAGCGCCCATGCCGCCTATTTGACGACTCAGTTGCTGGCTTTCAGCCGTCGGCAGGACTTAAAACCAGAATCTGTCGACTTGAACGCCATGGTGATCGAAAACGTCACGCTGCTCAAGCGATTGATTGGTGCAAGGTGCAAAATTGACTTGATACTCGAACCAGCATTGGATCGAGTTTGGGCAGAACGAGGCCAAGTTGCCCAAATACTGATGAACCTGGTGATTAATGCGCGGGACGCAATTGAGGGCGATGGAACCATTTCGATCCAAACCCGCAACGCAAAACTCAGCGAAGTACGCGTTCCAACCAGCTCAACGATCCATTCCGATGATTTCGCTCTGTTAACCGTCTCCGACAATGGCTGCGGAATGACGGAAGAAGTCAAAAGCAAGATCTTCGAGCCTTTTTTTACCACGAAGCCCGAAGGGAGCGGAACTGGGATCGGACTTACGACGGTCTACAGCGTGGTGAAACGATCTGGCGGGCATATTCAAGTTTCGAGCGATCCGGGTGCTGGGACGGTATTTCAGGTTTATCTGCCTCAATTGAAGCACCCCTCTCCATCCTCTCTTCCATTGAATGACTCTAGTGCGAATTCGATTGGGCGCATGAAACAGGTGGCAGGTGAGATCATTCTTTTGGTGGACGACGACGATGCTGTACGGCACCTGACTCAATCCATTTTGACGGCAGCAGGCTATTCGGTATTAATGGCATGCAATGGAAACGAAGCTCTGGAAATCGCTTCCAATCCAAAATTGGCAATAGATTTGATGTTAAGCGATGTTGTCATGCCGGGTTTGAATGGCCCTAAATTGGCAGAGTTGGTACGACAAACACGGCCAGAAATCAAAATGGTAATGATGTCGGGCTACATCAAGGACTCTAGCCTTCGAAGTGGAATGTCTCAAGAGGAGCTCGTTTTTATCCAAAAGCCATTTTTGCCGAAGGAATTGCTCGCGACGATCGCAGCAGAGTTGCAGAGGACGAACGGAAATCGCTAGAGCATACGTATTCGTCTCGGAGCGACGAGCGACAATGTCGCCCTTCGCTCTGCGAAGGGAGCGTGCAGCCAGACCGCGTCGTGCTGAGGTGAAAATCAATAGCTCGCGCGTCGTGCTGAGGTGAAAATCACTAGCTCGCGCGTCGTGCTACAGTTTGATGTTGCCGACCAACTTAGAAGGAATTCAACCTACTTTTGCGAGCTTACCGCTTTGCCTCGACACGTTATTTGTGATACTGTGGTTCGAGTATTCCCTCCTAACGCCCCCTAACGACGGTCAAGACAGTTGCCCCACGCTACAAACCATTTTTTCAAAGCATTCGTTAAATCATCTCATGAAAAACGCGATTCAAAGTCTCGACCGATACACCAATTGGATCATCGGAGCGCTTTTGGTCGGGGTCTGCGTCCTCTATTTCAGCAAAATTCAAAACAGCGGTCCCAGAATCGAGCCCTCCACGGACGCTGAGTTTCAAGAGGTGGTTACCAAAGAAACACGACCTGTTCTTGTGAAGTTTGGAGCCACCTGGTGCCCTCCGTGCCGGTCGACGGATACCGCATTGGCTGAGTACGAGGACACATCGTCAGGTGACGTAAAAGTCTTGGTATTGGATGTGGAGTCCAATTTTGCGTTGTCGCAACGCTTTCGGGTTTCAAGTATCCCGCACCTGCTTATTTTTTACAAAGGGAAGGTCGTCGATAAACGAGTCGGTGGTATGGACACAGAAGAAATCCGCAGATGGCTGAAATCCAACGAGAAACACTGGAAGAACTAAGCGCGCATTTCTAGTTCATTCCAAAGTCGCACCCCGACAGGTGCTACCCAGGTGGGGCAGTCAAAAGGAATTTGTAGCGAAACTCGTCAAGAGTTTCGGCCTTGTATGGGAAGCAACCGAAAGTTTTGACGACTTTCGCTACAACCCTCGATCAGCTAAGTTCGGTCAACGCCTGCGTGGCTTAGTAGACTTTCGCACAAACCACCAAATGCCAAGAGTCCCCAAGACTCCGATAAGAACAGTGACCGAGTTGGCAATATTGGAAATCATTTTGGCCACGCCATTTGCGTCGCTTTCAGCATTGCCCAGTTTCAGCGAATCCAAAACCACGAGCGGACCGCGTTGGCGATGATCCACACCTAGCGATTGCAACGTCTCTTGCGTTTTGTAGCTCCAAAAGCGATAGAACCAGCCTGCACCTGAAGTCTTAAGCCGGGGATACCAAACATGCTCCAGTTTTGAATCTAGAACACTTGCGGAGCCTTCCGCATTCAATAGCCAATCAGGGATATCGATCGCTACACAAGTGACTGGATACTCCTTGTGATAGACAACTGGCTCCTTGGCTTTATCGCCCCCTTGATCACCAGCATCTTCGTACTCGCGATTTCCAATGTCGGCCATCGTGTCGAGCTGATAGTACCGATCACTACCGAGAATCGCAGCCATAGCCGGGTCGTCTACGGAAACTCGCGAAACTCGAACGATTCGCATGTTCATCGCAACTCGCTCCATCGAAGGCTTGACTGACTTGCGCGACTTGGTCAGCGAATCGAGTATGCTTACGATCGACAGCGGTTCAGACCCTTCGTTCCTAGGCGGTGCAACTTCCAAAGATGAGCCTTTTGCGATTCGCATCAAACGATAAAACGGTTCGATCTCCTTCGATGAGAGAGGTCGAATCGGATCGCTTTGCAACTCACGAACTTGCTCCAGCCAGGCCAAGTCCCAATCGTGATCAAACAGGTATGCAAATGGTTTCGAAATCGACGGCCTCCAATCCCTCGACTCACCCGTGGCAATTCCATTGCCCTTCTTCCATTGAATCGCACGAGTCCAAGCGTAAGAGCTTCCATCGACCAATCGCAACACGTCAACTTGGCAGGGTTGCCGAATCTCTTGCTGTGGGTTGCCATTGGCTTGCTTCCAAGCGCCCGGAACCGCAGCGGAGAGAAAAACGATCGGCTGAGAACCGCTTTCAAACTCGCATCGATAAACATGGGGCTGCTCAAGCAGGCTCGCCAATTGAGCACTGATTGGAATTCGAGACACTTTGGTAACAATCCCAGACAATCGGTTGAGCGTTGCGACGTCGGCGATTGGCCAATCGGGATTTCGCTCAAGTAGCAAATTGATTTCAGGGACCAGTTTTTGCAATTCGAAAATGGGTTTGGCGACACCGGAAGCGTCCAGTCCATTAAATCCTGATTCGAGCACTGCATCGTCCAAGCCCAATACGGATTGCTCAAGTCGAGATTGGACATTCAAAAACGGTGTGCGGGTGTCGGCAGGAGGTTGCCAGCTTATTCGTTCGGATTTCCCATTACGCCCTACCAAAAACGGATTGGTTGGCAATGTCTCGTTCGAACCGAATGGCTTGACATAGGCCGCAAGCAGCAACGGGGAAACGTCGCCACCACGCTCCGACGAGTGGGCCATTCGTTTGAAGAAGACGCCGGTAACAATGACCTCTGTACCTTTTTCGATTTTGACATTTCTGTCGATGTTTTCCAGGGGCGCATAAACACAGACCGGTTGGTTGCTAGTCTCATAGGGTCTGAGCCAGATGACTTGGTACTCAGTCGTTCCAAAGCCAGCTTCCGAGATGGATGCGATCGAATCAACGCGAGCGATCGAACCTTCAAAGCGAAGAGGGCGAGCTCGTATTGCGCTGCCATTGGATAGAAGTTGCGAAACTTCGATCTTCGGGAAATGATTGGAAACAGCCATTTTGGAGGCCAGCAACTCGCGAAGAATGCCGACGCGTTGCCAGGTCCGAACGAAGGGGAGCCGATCGACACCGCCCCAATTAGAATTATCCACAACTTGCTCAAGCAACTTTTCGTCGAGGGCCATTTGCAATCCGCGAAAGAATTTTTCTTGCACTAGTGCGCTCCGAGGTGGATCGGCGGGCTCAAATTGCTGAAACCAAGCAGCATGTTTTTCGAGCTCTTGTGCAAAGTCGAAGCTAGGGACTGTTGGCGACACGTCGCTCTTATGGGTGGTGCGTGAGAGTTTCGTTGAAGCGTTTTCGGTTTCTATTTCCGTCCAATTCGCCACTTGAGTTTGAAATTCCCGGTGCCAATCGTGAACGCCACCCCATGGAATCGTGAGGACCTTTGTTTCATCGACGCTTGACGCTTGGCTCGATTCTGGAGCAACCACTTGAAAAAGCTTACGTGCCATTGCGCCAACCACCGTGACTGGCACTTTTCGGAGCAAGGCTTTCCAAATTCGGTAATAGGTCTCGACCTTATCGTCGGTTGTTTCCAACGAAACGATTTCCAAGACGCTAGGCTCGATTTCGCTGTTTGCAACTCCGACTTCGGAAACAGACTGGCGATTTGCTTGCCTGAGCGAGTTTATTGCCGCCTCGTCGTACGCGTTAAGCCCGACTGCAGTAAGAGACTGGTTTTCGCTAGGCAATAGGCCTATGGCAATCGCAACTTTTTCGACTTTCTTCACGTCGGACGTTTGCTGAATCAGAATGAGGACCATCATCAACAGGACGAGTAACGAGGCCACTTTTCGAACGCCGTTTGATCGCTGAAGTGCGTTGGCCTTCGTGCGACTTTGACCTTGAACGCTATACCACCGTTGTCGCAAGTTTCTGGGCATGGTTAAGGTGTCCGAACACTTTTTGCAAAGAATTTACGAGCTGTTTCATGGTAGGGAAGTCCCTGCCAATTTGCCGCAAGCTCCAATGCGATCAATTCGTCGGCGGCGGGCGCACCGCTATAGATTGCTCTAAGAGTCTCTTCGACGAGTCGGGCTGAGGCGTCTTTTCTAGCAACCAGTAGGGCAGTTGTTCTCAGAGTTGTGATTGCGTTTTGCGTTGCATCTCCATAAGCAGAGTGAGGCATTTCAAAGAAGCGAAACATCGGCTCCTGCAGTGCAAGGGACTCAGCGTTATCGATCGATAGCAATCGGTACCGCGAGTCTTTGAGCAACTCACTAATTCCCTGATGTCCCACTTTGGTAACCGCGATGACCACGTCGGCCTTGTGGAGCAGATCACGATGAGTCCAATCGCTCGCAATTAAGTTGATATTTTCAGGCGTGATGTCGAAGTGTTTTAGCAGCCGAGTCGACGTTTGGTATGTACCTGAGCCATTTGCACCCATCATCACCGTTTTGCCTGCGAACTCGGAAATATGATTGATGCCAGAATCCTTTGTTACCAGAATATGGACAGCTTCAAAAAACAGGGGAGCGACCACGGATACTTGGTCGGGTTGGACCGAGGACTCTTGCATCAAGGCGAGCTGAACTTTGTTTTCGAAAAGCTGCGTCAGGTTGTCCAAAGAGCCGTTGGTGGCGATTACATGTGGCTGTCTTCCGCTACTTTCGTGCAGGCGATTCGCAAGCTTGCCCGCAATCTCAAAGTACATTCCGCCGGGCGCCCCTGAAGCGATGGAAATATTCCGAGGCATGTTGGAGTTTCGTAAGTATTCCATGGTTTGGCCACCAGCGAGCCAGATCAATGCGATGGCGAACATGGCTCCGATCAAAAGATTTTGTGCAATGCGTTGTGATCGAGTAGGCTCGATGTTTCTCGTGCCTGTCAGTGCAGCCACCAAGGGAACATTTGCCAACCAGTGCTTGCACCTTCGGAATATCGAAGGAGGTTGGGCGGTGATTGGAATCCCTTGATAAAACCGCTCCAAGTCATCTGCAAGATCACCTGCGGTAGCATACCGACGCGTCGGGAGTTTCTCTAAACACTTGGTTACAATCGTTTCCAGGTCGGAGTGGACATCAGGATGGCTTTGACGAACCTTGGGCGCAGGTCGATGAATCACTTGCATGATTGTTTGCAGGACCGAATCCGCTTGAAACGGAGGTTTGCCGGTCAGCAATGCGTAGAGAATCGCACCGATGGCGTAGACATCCGTCGAGGCACCTTGTTCTTCGCTTTTTCCTGCGGCCTGTTCGGGAGACATGTAGCTTGGGGTTCCAAGTGTGGCACCGGTAGCAGTGAGCCCTTTGTCCGCCCCCATTTGCTTGGCCAATCCGAAGTCGGTGACCACGACCTGATCGGTCTCGTCGATGAGCACATTCGCCGGTTTGAGATCGCGGTGAACAACTCCTTGCTTATGGGCATAATCGATGGCTCGAGCCACATCGCGGACATAACGAACAGCGTCTTTAGGGCTCATTGGACCGGATGCGAGTCGCTTCGCAAGATCGGTACCTGGAATATAGTCCATCGAAAAGTAATGGTGTCCATCGCATTCACCGCATTGATATACAGTTACGATGTTGGGGTGAGTGAGGCTAGCGGCGCTTCTGGCTTCGGTGTGAAATCGGTTGACTTCGTCCTCGCTGGCCAAGCAGCCGGAGCGGATCATTTTGATAGCGACCGGGCGTTCCAATTGCACTTGGAATGCACGATAGACCACGCCCATGCCGCCACGCCCAAGGACTTGTTCCAAGATGTAGTCACCGAAACGGTAAGGCAGAATGGATTGTGTGTTGCTGGTGTTTGCCAGGCTCGCCAGACTGAATTCCGACTGGTTTTTGGGTGGCGGCAAAGTCGATTCGTCAGGAGAGATCGAAACCGCTCGTTCGTTTGTTTGGTTGCCCGACTTAGTCGGAGCAATCGTCAATTCGTTTGGACCAGGTGTCGCAGCGATTTGCTCACGCGATTGCTGCCTATCCTTGGGCTCGGCCATGGAGGAAGCGGCCCCAAGCTCGGCAAGTGTTGGTCCTGCCATGCGTTCGATCAAATCCGCTGCATCGAGAAGCGTCCGCAATTGAGGAGCAATTTCAGGGTATTCGTTTAGGAAAGCCTCTCGATCCTCGATTGCCCCGGCATCGAATCGGCGCATAAAATCAAGCAATGCTTGGTCCAGCTTGATTTCAGTGCCGTCGTCTAGCTCATCAGGCATGGTGGGTTCGGGGTTCGAAGTGATCGCGTTTCAAAAGCTTAAGGATACACGACTTTTTTCGATTTTTCAGCCATGACTTAAACGTCTGGTAAAATTAGACGAACGAATCACTGCAGGCAAATCGGGTTTTGCCGTCCACAGAACTTCAATTACAGAAAAAGACATGACTATGTCCAGTACAACAACGTTTCGCGTCCTGCTCCAAAAAGAACAGTTGGTTTTTTCAGCAGCCCATTTCATCACCTTTGCCGGGGACATTTGCGAATGCGTGCATGGCCATAACTACGGGGTTCGAGCGGAAGTGGAGGGCCAATTGGATGAAAACCGCTATGTCATTGACTTTATCGCATTTCGTGATTCATTGACTGAGCTCGTGAAGCAGCTCGATCACCACATGCTTTTGCCGACCAAGCACGCCATGATCCAGGTGGAAGAGGAAAACGAAGAAGTGACAGTGCGATTCAGAAAAAAGCGATGGGTGTTCCCACGGGAAGACTGCATGCTTCTGCCGATCATCAACACAACGGCGGAGGAAATTGCTTGGTGGATAGCGACTAAGTTAAAGGACAAGCTGTACCCGGAAATTGGGCCGCGCCTCAATATGCTGGAAATTGGTATCGACGAAAACCACGGGCAGTGGGGATATTGTCGATTGCCCTGGATTGACCAAAAATAAGGGTCGCGTCAAGCGGATTGGATTTGTTGTTCAGGAATGGTCTGAGAAGTCGACGTTGAGCGATGCCCCGAGAGGTAGCGTTGCAAAGTGCTTGCTCGAATCGGAGGTTGTATTGGCATCAGCAAACCTTTCCATTGAAGCAGCGGTAGATACTTGTGTCTGAAAAACCGAACGGCATAGTCAAGGCTGCGGTCCTACTCATGGCTCTTGAGGAGGACGATGCTGCAGTTTTGTTGGGCAAGTTGCCGCCCAAGCAGGTCGAGTTGGTTTCGTTAGCCATTGCTCAGCTGGATAACATTTCTGGACAGATCCAAGAAGAGATCATCGCCGAGTTCTTCGGTGGCGAGCCAAGTTCGCTTGGCCATTCTACAGGAGGTTTGGATCGAGCTAAGTCGTTGGTTAAGAAAGCGCTCGGCAAAGATGCTGCGGACATGCTTTCTATTTTGCAGCAGACTTTGGAATCACTGCCGTTTGGCTTTTTGCAAAAAGCAGACCCGCAAAATATTTTGTCGTTCATCATGGACGAGCATCCTCAAACGATTGCGGTGGTGATATGTCACGTGCCAGCTGCGACAGGGGCTGCGATTCTTAACGGGCTGCCTCAGCAAAAACAGCTGTCGGTCATCAAGCGGATTGCAGGCATGCAACAAACAAATCCGGAGGCGATCAAGGAGATTGAATGCGCCCTTGAGGTTCGAATGTCCCTCGTGATGAGCCAATCGTTCCGCAAGGCTGGTGGCGTTCCGGCAGTGGCCGAGATATTGAACGTAACAGACCGCGCGACCGAACGCGTTGTGTTGGAATCGCTGACCAAGGACAATCCGGAGTTAGTGGAAGAGATCCGACGATTGATGTTCGTGTTCGAAGACATACAGAAGCTCGCGGACAAGGACATTCAAACGATTCTAAAGAATGTCGAGACCAGCCAGTGGGCGATGGCGCTCAAGGGTGCAAGTCAGCAGTTGCAAGAAAAGGTAATGAAGAACATGTCCACACGGGCTGCCGAAATTCTCAAGGAAGAAATTGGCTTCCTTGGCCGAGTCAAGGTCAGCGACGTCGAAAGCGTCCAGCAAAAAATCGTGGATATCTTGCGAACTCTCGAAGAATCCGGCCAGCTACAGCGTCCTGGTGCTGACGGCGAAGAAGAGTTCGTAGCCTAGCGCCGCCGTCGAATTGATCGCTATCGAAACCGAAGGGCCGAATCCGCCGCACGACAACACCAACAGAACTTCGCAAGCGAAACAGAACCCAAAAGGTGCCAGGCACCTGTATTGACTTTATTTCCTTCCTTCGCTATTTTTTGTTCAGAGCCAAAAGGTGCCAGGTATTAGCCAAAAGGTGCCAGGCACCTATATTGACTTTCTATCGAAACCGAAGGGCCGAATCCGCCGCACGACAACACCAACAGAACTTCGCAAGCGAAACAGAACCCAAAAGGTGCCAGGCACCTGTATTGACTTTGTTTCCTTCCTTCGCTATTTTTTGTTCAGGAGGAGATTCGATATGCCGCGTACACCACGTGCCGAACAATTCAACCCACACCAAGTCTGCATCGTACATCTAGTCCAACGCTGCGTCCGCAGGGCTTATTTGACCGGCGTCGATGAAACCACAGGAAAAGACTACTCTCACCGCCGAGAATGGATCCGTTGCCGCATGGAACGACTCGCCTCGGTCTTCGGAATCGATGTTTTGACCTACGCCATACTATCGAATCACCTTCACCTCGTTGCTCGAAATCGCCCCGATGTTGTGTGTGAATGGTCCGACCAAGAAGTTGCTCTTCGCTGGTTACGCATCTTCCCTGGACAGCGAATCGACGAACACCTCGCCGAACCGACTACCAATTCCGTCGACACCCTAGCCAATGATGTTGAACGGATTCAGATTATACGCTCACGATTATCGGATCCCTCTTGGTTCATGAAAGCCCTCTGCGAACCCATCGCGCGACTTGCTAATTTCCAAGACAAAGCCACTGGCCACTTCTGGGAAGGTCGATTCAAAGCTCAAGCCATCACCGACGACGCGGGCTTGCTCGCATGCAGCATGTACGTAGACCTAAACCCCATCCGCGCCGCTTTGGCTTCGTCTCCCGAAGAGTCGATTCACACGTCAGCGTACGATCGAATCAAAGCGTTAGAAGGAAGCATGATCCAGTCAGCCGCTGTCGAATTGGTTGCGATCGAGACGGAGGAGGCGGGCCGAATCCACCGCACCTTAACTCCGGAACAGCTTCGCGAGCGAAAAGCCGAAGCCAAAAAGAAACGAGGCCCCTCAATCTTTAGGGACGCCTGGCTAGCGCCGCTCGAACTTAGTGAACAAGCCAAACCAGGTGCACAAACAAGCCGCAGCGGTGTTCGAGCTAGCGACAAAGGTTTCCTTTGGATGAAGCTAATTGACTATCTGAAGTTACTCAAATGGACCGGCCAACAACGCATTGGAAGCCTTGTGAAACCGATTATCCCAAAGGACCTTGAGCAAATCCTCCGAAAAGTCGGAGTCGATGAAAAAATGTGGTGCGACTTGGTCTGGAACTTCAAGAAGTATTTTGGCCGAGGCAGCGCCGCAGGCTCACCCAAGAGCCTCAGGGAGTTGGCTCAAAAACGCAATCGTAAATTCGCTCCCGGTCAGAATTCATCAGCCGCCTGCTTCACCGGGATTTAGCTTACTCGATTCTTCGCGGAACTCGGAAAGGGTGTCAAACAGTAAACGACGAAAGCAGACGCCCCCCTTCTCCCTGGGAAGACCCTCCTCGCAATTTTGTTGGGATGCACCCCGAAACCGAGGTCAGTCCGCGAAATCGGCTTTAAGCGAAGCTATACTGGCATCACGTAAATTTCGTGTTTTCTTAGTCTATGTATCCTAGGTCGCCATGTTTCCTCGTTTGCAAACGCTGATTTTTTGTTTTCTCGGATTTGCGGCCAACGTAGGCTTGAGCGATGAAGGAATGTTCCCGATCAGCGAGCTCGGCCGACTTGATTTGTCCGCAAAGGGTATGGGATTAACACCCGAGGAGCTTTTTAACCCAGGCAAAGTAAGCTTGGTTGACGGTATCTGTCGTGTAAATGGTTGCACAGGCTCGTTCGTTTCTAGCAACGGCTTGATCATTACCAATCACCACTGTGCGTTCGATGCGATTCAGAAAGCCAGCACCTCCAAAAACGACTTGCTCACCAACGGATTTATCGCTAGGAATTTCTCTGAGGAAGTTCCCGCGTCGAACTATACCGTCCGAATCACAGAGGGATACAAAGACGTATCAGAAAAAGTCCTTTCAGTCGTGACCGAGAATATGACAGCGTTCGAACGCAACAAAGCGATCGAGAAACGACGAAAGGAAATCGAACTCGAAAGCGAGAGGGAAAACAAAGGCTTGCGAGTCGAAGTCGCAGAGATGTTTGCGGGCAAGACGTACGTGCTGTTTTTGTACACCTACTTAAAGGACATTCGTTTGGTGTTTGCCCCGCCCGTTGCTGTAGGTGCTTTTGGAGGGGAAGCAGACAATTGGGAATGGCCCCGCCACACCGGCGACTTCTCGTTTATGCGAGCCTACACTGCTCCAGACGGAACATCGGCGGAGTATTCATCCAACAATATCCCTTACCATCCGAAGCGAGTGATTAAGGTCGCTCCCCAAGGAGTGAACGAAGAGGATTTCGTATTCCTACTTGGCTACCCAGGCCGTACCGTTAGACAGAAGACGGCCAGTTTTTTGAAATTCGAGCAAGATATTCGCTTGCCCGCCGTGGTGGAACTATACGCATGGCAAATCAACGAAATGGAAAAGTCTGGAGCATCGGATCGTGAAGTAGCGATCAAGCACGCATCCCGAACCAAATCGTTAGCCAATGTCGAGAAACGTTCGCGTGGGCAACTTCTTGGTCTCAAGCGAGCAAATATCGTTGCGCCCAAGGAGAAATCAGAGGCAGAGCTGACAAGGTTCATTCAAGCCGACTCTGGACGCCGCAATTCCTACGGGGCATTGCTGAAGGACATTAGCTCGGTTTACCAAGACATGTCCGAAAAGGGGCCGTTTGAGATTCACTTCCGCGAACTGAAGCTGGCGTGCAGAGCGATGTCCTTCGCGTTTACGATTTACGATGCAGCGGTCGAAAGAGAAAAGCAAGACCTCGAGCGGGAAACACCCTACATGAACCGTAACATCGACCTTACGGTTCAGCAGCTAAAACTAGATGTGGCTGATTGGCACAAGCCGACCGATACGATCATGCTGGCAGGAATGCTCGAACGACTTAACAAGATCAATGGCGTCCGAGAAATGGAGCGACTTGATGTATTGCTGGACGACAATCGCTCATTCGCAGCGCGAGCCGAGTCTTTGATGAGCTCGACTCGACTTGGAGACATTCGTTTCGTTGAGGAGTGCCTGAAAAGGAAACCTGCGGAGCTAGAATCCGATCCGGACCCAATTTTGACTTTGGTCATTCAGCTTTATCCGGCCTACAAAAAACTGAGAGACTTAGACAAGGAGCGCGATGGTCGTTTAAGCCAGCTCTACGGCTCCTTAGTGGAGGCCAAGCAAGCATTTGATCCAGCCCAATTTGTACCGGATGCGAATGCGACTCTTCGAATCACTTATGGAAGAGTTAGAGGTTACTCACCTTCTGACGCCATTCAGAAAACGCCTGTCTCGACGCTTCAAGGAGTTATTGAGAAGACGACGGGCGCCGAACCCTACATTACTCCCAAAGCGGTAATGGACCGATATGCAGCCAAAGACTTTGGCCCGTTCGTGCATCCGAAACTTGGACAAGTACCCGTCGCCATTTTGTACAACACGGATACCACAGGGGGAAACTCCGGAAGCCCCGTGTTCAATGCAAAGGGTGAGCTAGTCGGAGTCAACTTCGATCGGACATTCGAGGCCACGATTAACGACTTTGCGTGGAACGAAAGCTATAGTCGTTCAATCGGTGTCGATATCCGGTATGTCTTATGGATTACCGGAATTGTTTACGAGGCCAAGCACTTGTTGGCCGAGATGGGCCTTTAGGACGACAACAGCATTCCAAATTTCAACGAATCGATCTGTTTTCACCACCCCACCCTCACAACCAGCAATTCTACGAAAAAATTGTCGCATTTGTCGTTCCTGTGAGGCGGTTGGTTCTGGTTCAGGGCTTCCAGGCCAGGAGGCTGGAATGTATAAAACGAGGTCGGAACACAGATTTTTTATGAATTGCATTTTGAAAGGCCCGTTGAGAGATGGCGGAATCGACACCACGAACCGACGACGTATTCGACATCGATCGCATTCGAAAGTTGATCGAGTTGATGAAGGAACACGAACTCGGTGAGATCGATCTTCGCCAAGACGAGCAGCAAATTCGTTTGGCGAGAGCGGGCCATGGCCAGCCTATTATGACGACGAGTATGATGGCAACAGCCCCGATGCAAGCCGCACCAGCCCCATCAGCAATAGCGACGCCTGCTGCGGACGCCGATGGCCCGCACATCGCTTACATTAAGTCGCCCATGGTTGGTACTTTTTACTCGCGAGCCAACCCCAATGCCAAAAACTTTGTCGAGCCCGGATCGGCTTTCCAAAGCGACACCGTCGTTTGCATCATTGAAGCGATGAAGGTTTTCAATGAAATCCCGGCAGAAGTGCGAGGCAAAATTGTTCAAGTGCTTGTCAAGAACGAGGAAGCAGTCGACTTCGGCAAGCCGCTCTTCAAAATCGATACGCGAGGCTAAAAATGTTTAAGCGTGTGCTCATCGCCAATCGAGGCGAGATCGCTCTGCGCGTCATTCGAGCCTGCAAAGAACTGGGTATCGAGACGGTCGCAATATTCAGCGAAGCTGATCGAGGTTCGCAATATCTAGACCTGGCCGACCAAGCAATCTGTGTTGGGACTGCCAAGTCGATGGACAGCTATCTTCGAGTCGACCGAGTTATTGCTGCGGCTGAAATTGGCAACGTCGATGCCATTCACCCTGGTTACGGCTTCCTTGCGGAGAATTCGAGCTTCAACGAAGTCTGTCGAAGCTGCAACTTTACGTTCATCGGACCGTCGCCCGAAGCGATGGAAAAACTCGGCGATAAAAATACCGCACGCGAAATGGCTGTTGCGGCCGGTGTTCCAGTCGTACCAGGCAGCGATGGTCTTCTCGAAACCGAGGAAGACGCGTTGGCTGCCGCGAGAAAGATCGGATTCCCTGTTTTGATCAAAGCCACGGCGGGTGGCGGCGGGAAAGGGATGCGTGTGGCAATGGACGAAACCTCGCTCCAAACTTCAATTTCGCAAGCTCAAACCGAAGCCAAAGCGGCGTTCGGAAACGGCGGAGTCTACTTGGAAAAGTACATCGATCGGCCGAGGCACGTCGAGGTGCAGATCATTGCCGACCAACATGGAAACATCGTCCATTTGCACGAACGCGATTGCTCGGTTCAACGTCGCCACCAAAAACTTATCGAGGAAAGTCCATCCCCTCGATTGCCTGAAGCGACACGAAAGGCGATGTGCGATTCTGCTGTTCGGCTAATCAAGCAAGCCAGCTATTACAATGCGGCCACTGTCGAGTTCATTGTTGATCAGAACGATAAATTCTATTTCATCGAGGTCAATGCACGGATTCAAGTTGAGCATCCTGTTAGCGAAATGATCTCCGGCGTCGATTTGATCAAGTCGCAAATTTTAGTCGCGGCCGGTCAGCCTTTGCCCTTCACGCAAGCGGATATCAAGCCTTTTGGGGCCTCGATTGAATGTCGAATCAATGCGGAAGACCCCGACAAAAACTTCCAACCGTGCCCTGGCCGGATCGAAAAAATGTACACACCTGGCGGTTTGGGTGTTCGCGTCGATTCGCACGCGCACGCTGGGTACTCTGTCCCGCCCTATTACGATTCGATGATCGCTAAGATCATTGTTCACAAGCCAACTCGTGAAGAAGCGATCGAGTGCATGCTTCGAAGCCTGAGCGAATTGCGAATCTCCGGCATCAAAACGACAGCCAGTTTCCATGCGACGGTGCTCAAGCAAAAAGAGTTCCAAGAAGGGACCGTCGACACAAAATGGGTCGAACGTGAATTGCTCCCAAGGTTGAAGCTAACGAAGTAACGCCCAAGCCCCGCGCTCTCTCCAAGGACATCTCGTTTAACAGTCAGCCGAAGGCGTACTCGGCCTCGTTGGAAGTACGCCTACGGCCGACTGTTAAACGAAAATCAATCGAAGATAGCTTAGCTGAACCTAATTGGTTTAAACGGAAGGCAATCGCCTATATCGGATGAACGCTCTTAGGTAACGAGATGGCATCCCCCATGACGATTGCGTCCTTCTCCAACTCGGCCAGCAAGTCATCATTAAGCGAGTGCTCCGTGTAGTCAGCACCGCGATCTATCGCGTCGGGCGAAAGATCGGCCCAACGCGCAAAGTAAAGTTCTAGCAAACGGTGTCGTCGTACTGCCCTCACCGATTGTTGGATCCCGCTCGCGGTCAATGTCGCCGCGCCGTCGCGATTGATGGTCACCCAACCGTGCCTGCGCACTTGTCGAACCGCCGCATTGAGCCTCGATGCCGTCCATTGTCGCATCCGGACCAATTCAACTAAGTGCACTGACTCTGACCGCAGTTGACCATGCACCTGCGGCGTCTTGTCTTGGGATTCAAGTAGTTCAAAAATCGATCTCAAGAGATGCTCTTGGTCTGCTTTGGTTTTCTGGCGCCCCAAACTCCATGCTCTCCAAAGCAGTCCCCGCTCGGTGCCAAACACCAGACTAAGTGCAAAGAAACCGCTTGCCGCCAGAACAATCGCTGCTCCCGAGGGGATATGGTCGATGTACAAACTGCTTAAGGCACCGATTACGCCAGAGCTTGCCCCGATCAAGGCGCTCGCGAAAATCGTAACAGGTAATGAATGTGTCCAAAAACGTGCGGAAGCGGGTGGTATCACCAACAATGCAATGACCAGGATGACACCAACTACATTGGCACCGACAATGACCACCACGAGCACGCAACTCAACAGCAATAGATCTAGGAAGAGAATCGGCCAACCTTGAGCCGAGGCCAACATAGGATCGAAGCAAAGTATTTTTAGCTCTTTACGGAATAGGATCAAAACCGCAACCACGATCAACGATGCTAGGCGAATCGTCTGTGCGTCGCTAGCAACAATCGATGCCGTTTTGCCGAGGATGAAATTCTCGAGTCCCGCTTTATCCCCTTCGGACTGTTGGACGATGCTGAAGAGGGCAGTTCCGATGCCAAAAAAGACGCTCAGGACGATTCCTAATGCAGCATCTTCTTTGAGGTTGGACCACCGCCGCAAACCAATTACCGCCAACGAACCCGCCGTCCCTGACAATCCAGCCCCGATGAGTAGCCAAAAGAGGCTTTTGCCATTTCCGCCCCAAGCCACGTTGGTCAAAAAGGCGATTGCGAGGCCAGGCAGGGCCGCGTGGCAAATGGCGTCTCCTATGAGCGAGCGCTTGCGTAGCAGCAAATACACCCCTACCATGCCCGCAATCACGCCGAGCAATCCGGCGCTTTGGATCACGAGTGTCGTGTTGTAGTCGAACATGGCTTAGTGGCTAAAGTCAAAACGGTTGGTTTGGCGAGCAGATAGCGACGCAAACGGATATGATTGTAACTCAGAACGACGATCTTGCGATGCGGATTATCAGCGCTAACACCTCTCTAAACGGTTCCTTAGGAGTATCCCACATGCTTTCCAGTTTTCGTACTTTGCGATCAGGGGCGGCAATTGCTCTCCTCGGTCTCGCGACATTCGCAATTTCAGCCGACGACGATGCGCAAAAGCAAAACGATTGGACCGACATGTTCAATGGCAAGGATTTGACAGGTTGGGTTGCCGAAGGGATCCAAGAGTTTAAAGACAAAGAAGACCAAATGAAACCGGTTTGGTCCGTTCAAAATGGACTTCTCCGATGCGATGGAAAAGGCTTCGGTTTCCTACGGTTTGAAACGGAAGTAGACGACTTTACTTGCCATCTCGAATTCCGAATGGGCAAAGACTGCAATAGCGGCATCGGCATCCGACACGTGAAGTACGATATGGCGAAGTCGACAGCCACGCGCCCAAGTTATTCGGGTTACGAAATCCAATTGTTAGACGATTCAGACAAAGACGCGAGTAAGACCAGCACGGCGTCGCTTTATCGCTACGTTGCACCGACGGCCAACACAGTCAAACCAGCTGGCGAGTGGAACAGCATCGACATCGAATGCATCGGGCCCAAGATTCGGGTCACTCTTAATGGAAAACGGATTCAGGATGTGGACCAGTCGCAAATAGAAGAGATTAAAAGCAAGCCGCTAAAAGGCTATGTCAGTGTCCAAAATCACGGCAAGCAAATCGAGTTCAAAAATTTGAAGCTACGGAGAATCAAAAGCTAGTGGGTCACTGCCTTAGCGCGACGCGCAAGCTAGTGACTAGTGATTGCATAGTAAATTCACTAGCTTGCTCGTCGTGCTAGGCGTATCGTGCTAGGTAGATTGAAACTCGCTGATCGCCTAGGAAACCCTGCAAATTATTTTTGGCTACAATAATCAAGTGGTCGCCAGCCGCCCACGAACCTTCCTGAGTCCCTTCGGCAAAGCCGAAACGGACTCATCCCATCCTCCCGAAAACATCTCGCACCATGAAACAATCTAACACGACCAGACGGACCTTTCTCAAGTCATCGACCGCTGCTGCGGCCTTGCCACTCATCGTCGCACCACATGTGCTAGGTCGAGGTGGCGTTGCACCTAGCAACAAGATCACGCTCGGTGTGATCGGCATTGGTCCTCGTTGCACGTACGACTTGCAAGCCATGCTTGGTTTAGCGGATGTCCAATGTGTTGCTATTGCGGATGTTCAAGCAAGTCGACGGGATGCTGGCAAAACGCTGGTTGACAAACACTATACGAATGCGGACTGCAAACTTTATCGGGACTTTCGCGAGCTGCTGGATCGCAAAGACATCGACACGGTCATCGTGGCAACGGGTGATCGATGGCATGCAACCGCATCCATGATGGCGGCCAAGGCAGGCAAAGACGTGTACAGCGAAAAGCCTTGCGGTCTGACGATTGAGCTCTGTCAGCAACTAGCGGATACGATGAAGATCACGGGACGGATCTTTCAAGCGGGAACCCAGCGACGAAGCGTTCCCAATTTCGAACAAGCTGTTCGCCTTGTTCAAACAGGCAAACTTGGAAAGTTAGAAACGATGTACGCTTCGGTCTACATCCCAACCTTGGACAATAGCTGGCTTCCTGGCGAACCAACTCCAAACAAAGAGGTGGTCGACTGGAACTTGTGGCTCGGCCCAGCACCGTGGCGTCCGTACAACAGCAAGTACGTATCTGGCGGTTGGCGAGGCTACTACGACTTCGATTCCGGTGCGAGGTTGTTAGATTGGGGCGCTCACACAGTCGATCTTTGCCAGTGGGCCAATCAGTCGGACAATACGATGCCGATATCGTTTGAGCCGTACGATACTGGCATCACATGCATGTATGCCAATGGCGTAAAGATGATTTTGGATTTCTTGCCGACTCCATTTGGTGATCGCGGCCCGAATTGGATAACACGCCTAGGAACATGCCCTGTGAAATTTGTCGGCAGCGAGGGATCGATCGAAACGGGCGATAGCGGCGAAACGGTAGTCTCCTCAGACTCGCTGCGCAAAGAACTGCAAGAGTCAGCTGGCAAAGTAAAGGGGTTGGACGTTTCGGCCCACGCGAGAAACTTCTTTGACTGCGTAAAATCGCGTAAGGCGACGGTAGCGAATCCCGAGGTGATGCGCAACTCGCACGTGGCTTGTCATGCTGCAGCGATGTCTTGGATGCTTAAACGCAAGTTAAGCTTCGATCCAATCAAGCAAGAGTTTGTAAACGACGCAGAAGCCAACAGCCTTCGTTCGAGAGCTGCTCGAACCTGGAGCTGAGGATTTTTTGCCGCGAAAAGACACAAAACACACAAAAAAGAACCGACAAAGAAAAATCAGAAGTGAAGGCCTCAAAATCAACTCTGAAACTCAGAGTCCTCTTTTTGTGTCCTTTGTGGCTTTTCGTGGCTAAAAAGTAGTGATCCTGAATACTATCGCGAAATTGCCTCGAGCGTGGCCAATGGACGTTACGCTACAAGACATATTTTTTGATGTAGAACTTGGGCGCACCAAAGGTAATCAATAGACCATGTCGGAACTTGGAAGCTTTTAAATAGCCTAGCAACTGCGCAACGTCCGTGCTGGAAGTTTCCCGGACAGCCTTCAATTCAAGAATCAGGATATCTTCGACGATCAGATCCATGATTTCCTCAAGCAGCTCAGTTCCATCTTCGTCGAAGATCTTCACGGCGGGTTGGACGCGAACAACTAATCCCGCTTTCTGCATGCGGTGAATCATGCCTCGTTCGTAGGCCTTTTCTCGAAAGCCCGGTCCGAGATACTTGTGCAACCCAAAACCGCACTCACGAATTACATCACATATTTTGTTTACATCCGCATCCGTCAGGTCCGTTCTTGGAACGATCGGGGTATTCAAACTCATCTCGGGCATTCTCCCGTCTCAAATTAAATGAAGGAAAAGTGATCTAATTTTTTGCCACGAAAAGGCACAAGAGACACAAAAAGACATCAGTTGTATCGGAAATCCAGTCGTGCAAATCATCAAGATTGAGCATGAATCAAGATCGAAAAATCGCTGGAATCCGCGAACTCAAAACAACTTTGGTCTCTCATTCACTGGTTCTTTTTTTGTGCCCTTTGTGCCCTTTGTGCGTTTTGTGCCTTTTCGTGGCTGAACGAATTTTAGCCACGAAGCCACAAGAGACACAAAAAGACATCAGTCGTATCGGAAATCCAGTCGTGCAAATCATCAAGATTGAGCATTGTCAGTGGGCGCTTTAAAAGGGGCCACTCAT
>JAPLNL010000117.1 GCA_026692905.1 Planctomycetota bacterium | reverse complement strand
GTCAGTTCACCCTCCCCGGCCTCTGGCCGACCCTCCCGGAGGGAGGGTGACTTTTCTAAACCTAACCTACTAAGGAGCTTACGACAGACCTACCACGGAGCTTACGACAGCCAAAATTGTACTTAACGTAGCTCGGCGATTCGCTCTTCCCGGTTTTGAATCGGCGAATATCCCAGTCGCTCCTTGGCCAAATTTATGTTGAAATAGTGATCCACCCCTAGCTGGGCCGCCACAAAACGGGTCATCGGCGGCTCCATTGAGATTCGCAACAGCCGATAAATCACTTCCAAAGCACCACCCATTCGGTAAGCCGCTCGGAAGGAAATGGTCTTGTTTGGAGGCAGAATCCGAGCCGATTCGAGGATGGTCGTGATCCACTTCCAGCACTCAACCGGCTGACCGTCCGTGATAAAGTAAGCTCGGCCCGAGGCCTTTTGGTCGCGATCGAGCATTCTTTCCAGTGCTAATCGATGGGCGATTGCGGCATGATCCACGTGCACTGTATCGATCAAGTTGCGGCCATCTCCCACACGCCGCAGCTTTCCCGACCGGCATTTCTCTATCACGCGAGGGATCAAATGAGGGTCGCCAACTCCCCAAATCAAATGCGGCCGGAGCGAGCAAGTCGCAAGATTGGGCTGGTTGGCTGCCAAGACATGCTGCTCGGCGATGGCTTTGGTGCGAGGGTAATGGCATAGCCATTTCTGAGGGTACACTACCCTCTCATCGATGTTGCTTTGTGCCGTTCCATCGAAGGTAACGGACGGCGAGCTGGTAAAAACAAAGGCCCCTATGTCGAACTTCTTGCACGAGTTCAAAAGGTGATCTGTCGCTTCGACATTGATTTGTTCGTATGGTTTTGCCGGCCCCCAAACTCCTGCCAGTGCGGCCGTATGGATGACGCCGTCAACTCCGCGGCAAGCAGCCTCGCAAGCTTGCAAGTCAGTCGCAGAAGCCTGCATGCATTCAACGCCCAGAGCCTGCATTTCACGGTACTGACCGCGTGCCAATCCGCGGACACGATATCCAGAGCGGATCAGTTCCCGGCAGATCGCACGACCCAAAAATCCGCCGTAGCCAGTAACAAGAACAGTCGCAGACACAGGAAAAATCAAGAGAAAGGGTAATGAAAGTCGCAGGTGGACCAACCAATGGTCTCGAGGTTCATCAATCAAACCAATCAGCGATCTAGTGTTTTAGCGTCGGTTTCAAATAAGGCGAGGCCATTGGTACTCGTTAGCGGCATCGCCCCCGGTTATACTTTGGTCCTACTAGACACTTAGCTCAATCAAGCCTCAATCAAAGCCTACCTCCATGGAAAACAAAAGTCCGTTCTCGGTGACAACGTGGTTAATTATTGTTATCGCAAGTATCGGTTTCTTGTTCGATACCTATGAATTGCTGATGACACCTTTGGCTGCTCCGCCGGCGATCGCCGAGCTTTTGGATGTGCCGCCGAGCCACCCCTCGGTAACGCTTTGGACAGGCCGATTGCTTTGGATCACGGCACTATGCGGTGGAGTTTTCGGGCTGATTGGCGGTTCGCTAACCGATCGCTTGGGGCGGAAGTTTGTGATGGCAGCGAGTATCTTCGTCTACTCCTTGTCTCCGTTTTTGGCTGCGTATAGCACCACTTTGCCTTGGTTTATTTTCTTTCGAAGCACTACCTTTATTGGCGTTTGCGTCGAGTTTGTGGCCGCCATCACTTGGCTTGCAGAAGTATTTGAAGACAAGAAGCAACGAGAGAAATGGCTGGGAATAACACAAGCTTTCGCTTCCCTGGGCGGAATCCTGGTAACGGCCGTAAACGTTTGGATTTTGTCAAACATCAAGGACCTACCACACTTCGGTCTACCACTTGCCCCGAACGGCTCGGAGCCTGCATCATGGCGATATCTTCTGTGTACCGGTTTGCTGCCAGCGATTCCAATCGCGATTCTTTTGCCCTTTGTACCAGAGTCTCGAATTTGGAAAGAACGCAGAGCAGCCGGCACACTCAAAAGGCCTAAGATCAGTGCTTTGTTCGCTCCCGAGTTTCGTCGTGTTACCATTGTGACCGCGATGTTGTCTGCTTGCGCCTACGGTATCGCTTTCGGTGCTCTGCAATTGACGCCGCTTCGTATTGCTCCAGGATTGCCTGAACTCGCCGAGCAAAGCAAAGCCCTGCGACCATTGAGAGCAGAAGCCGCGAAACTAAACAAAGCCTATGACGAAACAACTGCGGATTCACCGGAACGCAAGGCGATCAAGCTACAGCTTCGGGATAACAAAAAAGAACAGGATCCCCATGAAAAACAAGTCAAGGAAGTTGGAAATACGGTTCAGTTCTATCAAGAGATTGGTGGCCTTTTGGGTCGTATCCTACTCGCATGCTTGATCATCTTCGGAATCAGCCGCGTGATGCTTTTGAAATTGTTCCAAGTCCCTGCTCTCTTGATGATCCCGCTCGCTTACTTCCTTCTTTTCAAGTCTGGCGGAACCAATTTCTACTTGGCCTATGGCGTTTGCGGCCTGTTGACGGTCGCGCAGTTTAGTTACTTTGGAGAGTACTTGCCCAAGGTTTTTCCGTTGCATTTGCGGGGGACCGGTGGGAGCTTTGCTACGAATGTTGGTGGCCGCATGATCGGAACGAGTATGGCGGTTGTGACCACTAATATTGTCGCTCCGTTCCTTGCTGGAGCTGCAGACAAAGTCACTCCAATGGTTATGGCTCAAGCGGCGGGTTATGTTGCGACGGTCATTGCAGTGCTGGCCCTCATTATTGGTTTCTTCTTGCCAGAGCCAAAGGGCGAGGTTTTGGATTAACGAATGAACTCATCCGTTACCCCTTTTGTCAATCAGCTCTTCGGAGCCATTGAACGAGCCCGATCGATCGAGCAACTCCTTCAGGAACCGCTCGATTGGGCCGTCAACGCTTGGCGAGTTTCCGGACTCGTTCTCATGGTTGCGTCGAAAGGGGCTTGGAAACGAACATTGCAAATCGGCAAGTGCACCGCGGAACCGCCCGATTGGAACTTGGCCAGCGAATGCCTCGACGGGCGCCGAATCCACCAATCAGCCCTTTGGACTTATTTACCGATCCCGTCCACTCTCAACAAGAACCTCGTTCTCTGCTGCCAACCGGTGCTCAATCCACAGCAATCGGAAATGGTTGCCGAACACTTGAGTCTCGTCGGTCTAACGATCGATACCTGGCAACGTCAGCAACAGAAAGCGCGCGACGTTGTTCGACTGAATCAAATTCTCACGGTTGCCGCCGATTGGCACTCGCACCAAGACCTTGATCGACTGTTGCAAGACATCGCCCAAGCGGCCACAAGGCTATTGCGTTGTGACCGTGCGAGTATCTTTCTTTGGGACAAGTCGGCGCGCGAGCTCGTTGGACATCCTGCTTTGGGAATGGAGGGAAAACCGCTTCGCATTGCCGACGACAAAGGTCTAGCCGGAGCGGTGTTGAAAAGTCTTCAGCCGCGGCGCTGGGATCGCTCCGATCCCCATGATGAAGTGGACCGCCGCGTCGATTCGAGCAGCGGCTATCGAACCGATTCGCTCTTAGCTGTGCCGCTCATGGACACGAGAAATAAACCGATGGGGGTGTTCGAAGTCATCAATCACGCGGACGGCCGGTTTGATGTCCAAGACGAAACGGATCTGATCGAGCTTGCTCGGCACGCTTCGGCGGCACTTGCCAACACGCAGCAGATGCAACGTCTGGTTCAAACTCGCGATCGATTGACTCAGGACGCGCAACAGCAAGTGCAATTGATCGGGAATTCGCCCGAGATGCAAGCACTCAAGGCTACGGTTACGCGGGTCGGCGATACCGACTTGGCTGTGTTGCTGCTCGGGGAAAATGGAACCGGCAAAGAAGTGGTCTCTCGCCAAATCCATTATCAAAGCAAACGCCGCTTCGAGCCGTTCATCGCGGTAAACTGCGCTGCGATAACCGAGACGCTCCTGGAAAGCGAGTTGTTCGGGCACGAGAAGGGCGCCTTTACCGATGCTCACGAAACTCGGAACGGCAAATTCGAAATGGCCTCGGGCGGCACATTGTTTCTCGACGAAATTGGGGACATGAGCTTGGCAGGGCAAGCGAAGCTGCTTCGGGTGTTGGAAGAAAAAGTGGTCGTACGGGTTGGCGGTTCTGCCCCCATCCCCGTCAATGTTCGCGTCATTGCGGCCACCAATCAGAACCTCGTCGAAATGGTGCGGCAAAAGAAATTTCGTGAGGATCTTTATTTCCGGCTAACTGTGGTCACGATCAACCTGCCCTCGCTTAGAAATCGAGGCGAAGATGTACTGGACCTAGCAGATTTCTTTTTGACGATGTTTTGCGCCAAGATTGGTCGAAGCAAACCAACTTGGTCGGCAAGCGCAAAGCGCCGGTTGATGGCTCATGACTGGCCTGGCAACATTCGTGAACTGCGAAATATCGTGGAGCGTATCGCCTACTTAACCAACAGCGAATCGCTTGACGAGTCGGAACTCGATTTCGTCAGTTCGCCGCGATCGACGAACGCAGACAGCCCAGGGACGACGTTGGATTTGAATCAATCTCTAGGTGATGCAACGGCAGATTTCCAGACCAGGTACATTGAGGAGCAAATCAAAGCTTGCCATCGAAATGTTACCCAAGCGGCCGAAAAGATGGGGTTGCAGCGATCGAATCTGTATCGAAAGATGAAGCAGCTCGGAATGAAGCAGCCGGATGGGTAAAACATCTTGCGATGTTAAAAAGAGGCTTTTGTGTAGCGAAAGTCGTCAAGACTTTCGGCTGCATTGCATAAACCTCCGAAACTCTTGACGAGTTTCGCTACAAAATGCTTCACGGTGTGCCCCACCGTGGGGCACTCTTGCCGAGAGTGACCGATCACTGCTGGTAACCCGACGCGTAAGCGAGGAATTGCTGTTTAGGCCTTCGCTTAAGCGTCGGGTTACCAAAACTGCGACTGATTATCGACGATCCGAACCAAGTAGCGATCCGCTGTAGATGCTGGCTGCCGCAGACTTAGGGACGACCATAGGGGTCGGCTTGATATCGAATGGTATCGAATATTTCGCGGCCCAATTGTTTCTGGACTTTTCGTCGCCTTGTGATAGCTCTGGGAACTTCTTTGCGTCAATCATATCAATGAGTATGTGAGGCGTTTGTGTGTTGCCAAATTCGCGAGTGCGTGTCAGATTCGATGTGCCACCGAAACGTTTCATGATGTCTTGGATCAAAGGGTCGTAGGAAAAGTTTTTTCGTTGATCCTCTTTGCCGAGCGTATTGAAGCTTCCAACCGTAACAATACTTTGGGAGCGATCATGAAATTGGTAGGCCTCATAACCGGCCTTTCTCAACGCTTTGGTTGTAAGGGCAGCCTTCTCTGCAGCGATCTCAAGCTGCGAAACCTTTTGCTCATCGATATTGCTATGGTTTCCAGAACCTCCCCATCCACCGATGGACCGGTCTTCGCCGCTGAACACCGCAACGCGTACTGTAAACTTGCCTGGACAGCCCAGCAGATTGAACTCGGCATGCTGCTTCTCTTCGTTCAGTTTCTTCACAAATCGATCGACTTCGGTAGTCTTGTAAAATTCTTCCGGCAACAATGGATTTCGGGTCGTGAATGCATTGAGTTGAATACCCGTCGTGTTATTGGCCTCGTATTTTTTCTTGAGGATTGCTTTCACGGTTGCAAGAGTTTCGGTGATTGCTTGACCATCGATGGAATCGAAGTCACCGACCAATACGACACAACCATCGACAACCTTCTTGTCGAGGTACTTCATCTTTCGCGTGTTGCCGTTTTTGTCGAAACCAGCGCCGGTGGTCGGTTGAGTAAAGTCGAGTTTTTTCGACGTGCAGTAAGCTTGAAGCCGGTAGTCTCGACGCAGTTCCGCTGCAAATTGCTCCGCTTGTGCCCTAGAGTCTTTCCCAACAAAGGACATAGCAAAGACTAACCACGGACCATGCTTTGGCTCCAACTCCAATGGGCTTGCCGTCCCAGAACGCCCACTCGTTGCACGATTGGTATCATCGGCGCACAGTGTCGGCAGAACGATCCCGGAAAGTGTTAGTCCAAGCGCAAATACGGAACACATTTTGGCGAACCGAACAACGGAACTTGGAAATTCGAATTGGAACTTCATAAACCACATCCCTGATTGCGATTGTTTAGTTGCAGCAGCCTGCTTTTGAACTCGTTCGTTGCCATGGTGGATTGGCAATGCCGTCGATGGACGCAAATGGGATTTATCATTTTCGGGCAAGGCACGACTAGAGCAGTTTTCAAGCCCTGTTTCACCGCCTTGGCCAAGCCGCTACACTCTCAAGGTGCAAACGCGGTAAGATGGAGAGTTTAGGCTTTTGATAGTGGGCTAGCAAAGGAATCATTGGGATGGCGACAGGGCTTTTGTTACTTCTGGATGACATTGCCTCGATCATGGATGATGTCGCAGCCCTGACCAAGGTTTCGGTGCAGAAGACAGCCGGCGTGTTAGGTGACGACTTGGCCCTGAATGCTCACCAAGTATCCGGCGTTAAAGCCAATCGCGAACTGCCCATCGTCTGGGCTGTAGCGAAGGGGTCGATGGTGAACAAGGCAATCTTGATTCCGGGCGCTGTGGCACTTAGCAGTTTCGCTACATTTGCTATCACTCCACTGATGGTGTTGGGCGGGTCGTACTTGTGTTTCGAGGGGTTCGAAAAGATCGCACACAAATTCCTACATTCCAAACAGGAGGACGAGGTACATCATCACCAACACCAAGAGATACTCACAACTCAAGAAATCGATGTTGCGGCGGCCGAAAAGGAAAAGATCAAAGGCGCTGTCCGAACCGACTTCGTCTTGTCGGCTGAAATTATTGTCCTAACCCTAGGCATCGTCGAAAACTCGCCGTTCTCTACGCGACTTCTGGTTCTCGTTGGCGTAGGGATTCTGATGACGATCGGAGTCTACGGACTTGTGGCTGTCATCGTGAAATTAGACGATCTTGGGATGTATTTAAAAACCAAGAAGAACGCGATGGCTCAAAAAACCGGTGGCTTCCTTTTGCTCGGCGCCCCCTATCTGATGAAGAGCCTATCGGTGGCAGGAACGGTCGCGATGTTTCTGGTGGGTGGCGGGATCTTGGTGCACAAAATCGAATTTTTGCATCACTGGGTGGAGGACATTTCGCACCTCGCGTCGCAGGTTCCTGGCGTTGGAGTGTTTGCGGAGAAAGTTTCTGGCATGCTGATGGAAACCTTGATAGGACTAGCAGCAGGTGCGATCGTATTGCTGGCGGTCACATTGATTCGCATGGGCTTTAGTCGTCGTGTTGACTCCAAGGCATAACGCAGATTGTTCTTGCCACGAAAAAACACAAAACGCACAAAAACGAAACGTTTGGGAGGGCGAGGCTCCTGCCGAGCCAGCTGTGCACAGGTTCGGTAGGAACCTCATCCTCCCGAGTAACAAATCGCCTGGGTGAAGTCGACTTATCCTTGCAACTCCTCTAATAGACATTGACAAAGGACTCCATGAAAAAGCCAAAGATTTTGTCATGTGGAGAAGTGCTTTGGGATCTTTTCCCAAGTGGAGCACGCTTCGGCGGCGCGCCGGCGAACTTCGCTTGCCACGCGTCGATCTTAGGCGGGCAGGTCTCGATGCTTAGCGGGGTCGGTAACGATCCGCGCGCTGACGAGGCTCTCTCGATCCTAGAGGGCTTTCATGTTGACACTTCGCTCGTTCAACGCATTGCAAATGCCTCCACTGGAAGCGTGGGGATTAGCCTAGACGATCCAACTAGACCAGCCTTTGAGATTCACACGAATTCAGCGTGGGATAATATCGCGTGGACACCGGAACTGGAAACTCGAATCACCGAGGTGGATGCCGTTTACTTTGGCACGTTGGGGCAACGTGGCGAAAGATCGCGGCAAACGATTCAGCAAGCGATTCAAACAGCAAAATCGCGAGGCATACTTCGCGTCCTCGATGTGAATTTGCGCAAGCCATTCTACGATGCGGGACTGCTTCGAGATTCCATTGCGCAAGCGAGTGTACTCAAGCTGAGCGATGAGGAACTACGCGAAGTTGCAGCGGCATGTGATATCGGTAGCGATGCCGCACCTGAGATTGTCTTGAAACAGGTACTCTCGCGATTCAAACTTGATCTCGTTGTCATGACGCGCGGCGCCGAAGGAGCAATTCTGGTGTCCACGACCGAGCTGATAACACAACCCGGTATTCCGACGGTGGTTCGCGATACCGTGGGCGCCGGCGATTCCTTTACAGCGGCATTGGTCGTAGGTCTATTGCGGGGAGACGCGTTGACGACGATCGCTCGTACTGCCTGCGAGACCGCGTCAGCCGTATGCGAGCATGACGGTGCCGTTCGCGTCCTCCCGCTATCACTCCCATACTTGAGTTCACAGGTTTAAAGGCCATAGGCATGAAACACATCTACGCATTCGCATTGACCTTGCTGTCCACGCTACGCTCTGTCCACGCCCAGGAGCCCATCGTGATCGCTGACTTCGAAGGTTCCACCCTCCCTTGTGACGTATTCGTTGGGGTAACGCATTGGAGAGTCGTAGATTAAGGAATGCCGACCGCTCACCACATGGAACGCAGATTCTGGACCCATTGCGTTGCGGTTCGGGGCACATCTTTGACGTGATTGTCGAAGCGACTCATGATCCCTTCGTCCTTGTAGGCGAGGAAGCAGAGGGCGGCCAAAAGCGCATAGCTAAAGATATTCGCAGTTTGGTTACCACTCCAAAATTTGAGTGCCGTACCAAAACTATGTTTGAACATGTAGCGGCCACGTCGATATTCGACCGACCAGATTTCGTCGAGCAAAATATGCGACATGAAGCCCACAAAAATCGCCACCGTCTTAAAGAGACGCAGGTTCATGTTCTCGCATGAGCAGACGACGAAGGCGAACAGCGCAGCAGAAAGACCCGCAGGTACGCTGTGCCACATGCCTCGATGGACAGTGTACCGCCGAAAAATTTCAGCCAGCGCGAATCGCAAAAAGAAATAGACCGCAAAGGTAATGAGCAACATCGTTTCGTGATTGCAGCCGATGCGTTGCAATCGATCCACCATCAACATTGGCACAAAGGCGGACGCAAAGGCAACGGCTTCGCGAAGCGGAATGCCTGAATCGCTGTCGAGATCAGGAAGCATCCCACTGACGCTGCACAACGCCGCTCCGATAAGGCAGCTTTCCCATGGCAAGCCGGATTGATATCCTGCCATCCCGTAAAAGCCACCTGCGACAGTGCTTACACCAATGTGGGTTCGGAAATCAGCCATGCTAGGGACCAACGGAAAAGGGCAGGGCAGGGGAGTAAATCCGGACAAAATCCGGCCTAACCCCTGGAGCTTTTAGCATTCCTAGTTTGCAAAAGTCCAGAGCATTCTCTTAGCAGGACGCGCAAGCTAGTGATTCGAGAATCCATTTCACTAGCTTGCGCGTCGTGCTAAGGTAGTTCTCGTGTTGCCGCTCGCCCAAACCGGGGCAGGGCAGGGGGGCTATTTTGCTCTTCGCACTTCAGGTTCCTAACCGCTATAGTCGATAGACACGGAAAAGTCTTCCCAACAGACTTGTGATCTTGAAACTACGGCAAGGGTTAGCTAGCAATGCAGGCTTATGATTTGATCATGTTGATCGTTTTGGCAGCGACAACCATATTCGGTGCGATCAAAGGGTTTGCATGGCAAGTTGCATCGCTGGCATCCATCGTTGCTAGCTATGTCGTAGCATACCTGTTTCGTAATGACGTTGCGAAAATGATCAACGCTCAGCCACCTTGGAATCTATTCCTGGCCATGTTGCTTTTGTACTTTGGTTCGAGTTTGATCATTTGGATGCTTTTCCGTTTGGTAAGCACCTCAATTGACAAGGTCAAGCTTAAGGACTTCGATCGGCAGTTGGGAGCCGGTTTCGGGATGATCAAAGGCGTTGCCTTGTGTTTGATCATCACCATGTTTGCAATGACACTTCTTGGCGCGGCTCAACAACAGCGAATTGCAAACTCGCGAAGCGGACTTTACATCAGTCGGATTTTGGCCAACGCAGGCGGGATTCTGCCAACCGAGATCAAACAAATCGTCGGGCCGTACATCGACAATGTCGAGCAGAAATTGCATCAGAACCAAAATGGCTTGTTACCGCAAGCTGGAGATGGACTCTTGGATGGTCTTGGCCAAATGGTTCAACAGCGTGTTAACCAATTTGGAAATGAAGTTCGCAATGGCCAAATGCCAACCAACTTCATGCCAGAGCAAGGCGGGGGGCAACCGAATCAAGCGAACGGCGGATTTTTCGGGGCAGGGCAGGGGGGGCAAAATCCTGCGCCTGTAAGCAATCAAGGCTGGGGAAATTTCAACAACGCACCGCCGCAACCAACTGGCTGGCCTGTTTCTCAACAACAACAGCCACAACAGCAACCACCGCCAATCAATAACAATTGGCAAAACGGATTCCAAAACGGATTCGACAACAACTCTATCCTACCGCGTTAAGCACGTCCTCATGTGTTCGGGCGCAAAGTGTCGGCCAAGCGATTGAGGACAATCGCTCTACTCTCAATTGGTATCGGACGAAGTGCCGTTTTCGGCTATGATAACGGCCATGAATTCAACCACATCTTGTACCGCATCCTTGATCCTGTTTCGATTTACGGGCGAAGATCGACCGGGTTTGACCGCAGCCATTTCTGAGCTGCTGGCCAAGCATGACTGTTCGATCATCGACGTCAATCAAGCCGTTATTCATCAATCCTTGTTGCTGGGCATTTTGGTCCAGATCCCATCCAGCGAAGATGCCGAACGCATCATTCAGGAGTTGCTGGAGTGCGGCACTGAACTCGGGCTGAAGTGCAATCCAAAACGGATCGCAGACGAGGACTATGATGCTTGGGTCAGGCGACAGGGCAAGTCCCGATTCATATTGACGCTTCTCTCTCGTTCCGTGACTGCGGTCCAGTTTCATGCTGTCAGCAGCATGTTGGCTGAGCAGGGGCTGAACATCGACGTTATCACGCGACTGTCGGGCCGTCCACCCCGTATTGCAACCGATACGCTCACCCGGGCTTGTGTGGAATTTTCGCTTCGAGGGGAACCGCGTGACTCATCGCAACTAAAGGCCAGTTTGCTGGACCTCTCAAGCCGGCTCAATCTCGATCTGGCTTGGCAACGTGACGATGCGTTCCGCCGCAGTCGGCGCGTCGTGGCATTGGACATGGACTCGACGTTGCTGCAAGCTGAAGTCATCGATGAGCTTGCCAAGGAAGCCGGCGTCGGGGAAGAAGTCAGCGCCATTACCGAAGCGGCCATGCGAGGCGAATTGGACTTCGACGAGTCACTGCGAAAACGGGTGCAATCGCTGGCTGGCCTTTCGGAAAGTGTGCTGCCCAAGATCGCGGAACGACTGGTGCTGACCGAAGGGGCAGAACGCCTGCTGACCACGCTTCGGCGCTTTGGTTATCGCACGGCCATTCTATCCGGTGGTTTCACTTACTTCGGAAACTACTTGCAAAAGCGATTGGCGATCGACCATGTTTATGCAAACGAGCTTGAGATCATCGATGGGAAGTTAACAGGCCGTGTCATCGGTCCGATTGTCAACGCGCAGCGCAAAGCCGCGTTGCTGGACCAGTTGGCCAGCGAAGAAGGAGTCGATCGCAAGCAGTGCATTGCGATTGGCGATGGCGCCAATGACCTGCCGATGTTAGCGCGAGCAGGCCTCGGTATCGCGTTCCATGCCAAGCCAGTAGTTCGGTTGGCTGCTGAGCACCAAGTCTCAACGATGGGACTCGATGCGGTACTCTATCTGCTCGGAGTGCGAGACCGCGACATCGCTTAGTTACACCAGCTGAAATGAATCAAAGTGGGTCGCACCTGCCGGGTACGACTGAGTGCGAAGTTTTGCTCAAAATGAACCGTTTCGCATTTTTTTGGGGGGGGCGAGAGCAGGGCAGGGCAGGGCAGGGCAGAGCAGGGCAGGGGAGGGGGGCTTCCTAGTTTTTGGCCACGGGCCGTTCTGGTAGACTAAATGAGAAGATTAGAATTCGGGGTCGAATCGAGAGGTTGAGGAGCGATGAGTACAGCAAAAAAGTTTGATTTCCATTCCGTGGAAGCGTACTTGAATGCCGAAAGTTCATCGTTGACTCGCAGCGAGTATATTCATGGCTTGATCCGTGCGATGACGGGAGCGACCAACCGTCACAATACGGTGTCTGTTAACGTACAAGGGATTCTCTGGAGTCAACTCAAGGGCCAGATTTGCCGCCCCTACAACTCGGATACCAAGATTCGAGTGCGACAAGGCGAGGAAACCTGTTTCTATTATCCGGATGCATCTGTCGTCTGCGAAGGCAATCGCCCAACTGAGACATTTCAAGATAAACCGGTGATTGTGATTGAGGTGCTATCGCCTTCAACACGTGCGATCGATCTGGACGAGAAGATGGCTGCTTATTTATCCATCGAGTCTCTTCAGGCTTACATCCTGTTCGAGCAAGATAAGCCACTTGCGATTGTAATGCGACGAACCCCCGTCGGATTTCTTCGTGAAATGCACGAGGGCCAAGCATCAACGATCGATTTGCTAAAAATAGGTTGCCGTTTATCACTCGAAGAAGTGTATTCGGGAGTTGACTTTACGCCCGCTTCGGTGCAAGAACATGAAGCGACTTACGAAAGATCCTAGTGCCGTATTATTCGCGGCACTCGATTTGAGTCGCGGGCACTAGTGCTTAAACCCGGAAGTTCCTTCCGGTTTTTGATTGACCACCGAATGGGAACTTAGCAAAGGAACAATTCAATTTTCTTTCGCCTTCTTGGGTTTCTTTCGGCAAAAAAAGTCGAAGGGACTTGAGACTTTGGCACCAGCGCCCGACGGCTCAATGGCGGGTAAAAAATGTTCAATTGACCGGTAAAGCATCTGGGGTGGGTTTAGCTGAGCCTAAGGATTACGCCGGAAACAGTGCGTGCGGACTTTGTTTCGGTTAGGATAGCTCGAAGTTCCCGTTTTCATTCCTTATGTGCTGAGAATCGCACCCCTCCGCTCAATCGCATCCAAGCGCATGGACACAATCCCTTTCTCCCCCTGGTTCGCATTGCGCGTTCTGTCCCTATCCGCTTTTCTCACTTCGCTGAGTCCTCGTTTGCACGCGGACGAAAAGGGAGTTTATGGCGATCTCGTTCTTCCGTTTTTTGAGAAACATTGCAGCGAGTGCCATCTAGGAGAAAAGAACGAAGGGAATTTCAGGCTCGATAAATCCATTCCTTTTGACTTCAAGGATGCTGCAGTACGTCGCAGTTGGGCAGAAGTCGTCAATGTCCTGAATAGCCACTCGATGCCACCTGAGGAGAAGCCCAAACCGGAGATCGAAAAAGTAGCTGCGGTTGTCGATTGGATTACGGAGCAAATCAGCCAAGCGGAATTGCAATTGCGAGAAAACGCAGTTGTCATGCGTCGTCTCAATCGAAACGAATACAAGAATACGATCCGCGATCTTGTCGGCATCGATTTCGATATCTCCGGCTTTCCACAGGATCCGCCTGCCAATGGCTTTGATAATGTTGGCAGCGCACTTTCTCTGTCGCCGATGCAGTTGGAGTTGTATCTGGATGCTGCTCGCCAAATCATGGACTTAGCCGTTGTCGATGGTCCTAAACCTGAGTCGATTCGATGGCGATTTGAAATCGATTCGGGAGATTCGGACTCAAATCGAGTGAAGCTCGAGGATGGCCAAAGGCCGATTGTCAATGGAGGAGCCAATCCCGTCGAGGATGGATTCAAACGCGTTCATCACAATTCGTGGGACCGAGTTTTGAATGTCCGGGATTTTGCCTTGAAGCATCCAGGGCAATATGTCGTTCGCATTCGAGCTGCGGGGTCGCGGCCCAATCGAGAGCAGGTTGTCGCATCCGCCAAGTCATTTTTGGATAAGCGGTTCGATGAGCAAATGGAGAAAAATCCGAAGGGGGAACGATGGCATCGCAGCTCGAGAGACAATGACTTGATCCATTTCGAGACGGATCGACGCTATGACTATGGCCCGGTTCGAATGAAACTGGTTCAGGATCTGGGCGGGCAGCCCAAGCCCATCTCTGAGATGGATGTACCAACCAGCAAAGACAGCCCGCACGTCTTTGAAATACCGGTTACCTTTACGACGCAACGAGCAGGGTTGTCGATCGAGTATGCTTATTCCATACCTAGAGCTTTGGAGAATTTTTGGTTTCAAACGAACGATCGCTTTGAACGACCGGAGCTGTTTGTCGATTGGATCGAGATCGAAGGTCCGAACTATCCAAATTGGCCACCCGCCTCGCACACGATGTTATTGTCTGAGGCTATCACCGAAGCGAACGAAGCGACATTGATTGAAAGCACCATCGGTCGATTTGTGCGCCGAGCGTTTCGTCGTCCTGTCTCGCGAGCAGAAGCGGCACCGTATGTTGCCATCTATCGAAAGGCACGCGGACAAGGGCTTACGACAATTGAGGCCGCCAAGTCTGCTTTTGCAGCGGTACTAATCTCGCCGCATTTTTTGTACCTGGTGGAAGATGTTGGCAACAGCAAAAGCTCGATCACCAATCATCAACTTGCCAATCGGTTATCGTATTTTTTGTGGTCGTCGATGCCGGACCAGGAACTGCTCAAAGTGGCCGATGCGGGTAAACTGGACGACGCTAAACAATTGGTGGATCAAACGAAGCGTATGCTCAACGATCCCAAATCGGAGCAGTTTGTACAAAACTTTGCGGATCAATGGCTTGGCCTGAGAGACGTTGGCGCCAACCCGCCGGCCATGGAACTCTATCCGCACTACGATCGGCATTTGGAGGTGTCGATGGTCGAAGAGGGCAGGGCTCTCTTTCGAACGATTTTACGAGAAGGACGCAACGTTCTCGACTTCATCGATCCAGAGCGGCTTGAGGAATGGATCGACCGGCCCAAGCCGAAAGTAGAGCCGGGCAAGCTGCAATTGGGGATGCTTCCGAACAACGCTCACGATCGACCGATGTGGTTGGACGTGATGCTCGAGTTATCGTATCTGGCTTTTATTACCGACTCGACGCGCGTCATCACGTTTGAATGGTCGCGCGAAGCGGACGGTTACGGAGGCGGTGGCGAAAATCATCATGAGCTCTCGCACCATGGAGGGGATGCAGGCATGTTGGAAAAGCTGGCCGCCATCGATCGTTTCCACCTTTCGAGACTGAAGCGATTTATGGAGTTCTTAAAAGAGACCAGGGAAGGGCAGGGGAGTATGCTCGATCAGACAGCGATTGTGTTTGGTTCTGGGATGAACAGCGGGGCAGGGGGGGACCATTCGCCTAAGAACTTGCCATTGATTGTCGCTGGTGGCAGGGGACTTGGCCTGAAGCATGACAAGCATTTGAAGTTCAATGAGAATCAGCACCCGCCACTGGCCAACGTCTTATTGCAAGTCATTCAATCGACTGGGGTTGAACGAGAGTCCTTTTCGGATGCGACAGGTACGCTGAGTGAACTCACGCGAGTTGCGGGATGAAAAGTTCTTAGTTCTTAGTTCTTAGTTCTTAGTTCTTAGTTCTTAGTTCTTAGTTCTTAGTTCTTAGTTCTTAGTTCTTAGTTCTTAGTTCTTAGTTCTTAGTTCTTAGTTCTTAGTTCTTAGTTCTTAGTNNGTTGGCAGTTGGCAGTTGGCAGTTGGCAGTTGGCAGTTGGCAGTTGGCAGTTGGCAGTTGGAAGAGGGCAGTTGGCAGAGGGCAGAGGGCAGAGGGCAATGAACTCTTCGTCCAGTTTTTCTCAGAGTTCAAAATTGGCTTGATGTTGATTACCTTCTTGGACTGCAGTTGCTTTCTGGTGATCAGCATGGCTGCTATTGCTGGGCGAATTCTATTGTCTGGCGAGCCGACGTCGGAGACGCGATTCGAGCTACGGTTCGGGATTTGTTCTGATCGGCTAAGTTTTCAGAACTGAGCGTTCTGTGTGTTGTTGGGAAACTATTCGGCCGATTCGGTTTCGGCTGATTCGGGCAAATGCGCTGACTCTTGTAGACGGGGAGGATCGACTGGATGCGTCAAGTTTGACTTCTTCAGACTGTACGGGAACCCGCGTTTCGGACGTGAGGTATTCGGGTTGCGCCAGAACGGATTCGGTCGCGGAAACCCGCACGCCGCCGGGGCGACGGCAAACCAAAATCAGCACGCCGAAGCCCTAGCCAGAGAGCAGGCCACCCAAAAACACCCATTTCCAACGTCCGATAATGTTTCTTATGTTCGGTTGTGTCTCGATTTCCGCCCGGGATTTTGCGGGTTCCTGTTTTTTGCGGTTCCGTGCGGGATCCCTGCTGCCGGTGATGTATCCGGTTTGAAAAAGAATCGCATGAGGGATGCCTTTCAGGTAGCAAGTAGTGGGATCTCGCAAGAGTTTCTGAAGTGCCTTGGACTCTGGGAAGCTTTACAACTCCCACCACGAATACTGGGAAACGCAGATCGAACCGCCCTGCCCTTGCCTACTCAGTTTCAAACCGAGGCAGCCGTGGGGGAGAAACTCCGGATCCGTACAGCTTGCCTACACTTGATGTTCCGCAACTCTTGCCGGATCGTTACGCTTTACTGCAAGTTGCCCTATCAACAAAGTCAACCGCTATCAGCAGAATGTGCCCAGAGGCGAAATATTTCCCAATCGAATTTTGTTTACAGTCGAGCGTTGGTTTGCACGCTGGCAGTCCTATGGACGGTCGGTGGGCTGGTTCGATTGCAAAGTCCACGCAGTCCGGAGTATCTGCCACAGTTGGCAGGCATGATTTTGTTTTTGCCTGCAGCGACCACTGCCATTTGGCTTGGATGGAAAACTGCGTTGACGTTCGTCGATGTCCTGACAGCATCGCTTGTAGCACTGTCTTCTTTCTTGGCCTGGAACGGCATCATGTTGCCAGGTCTTCGTGCGGATTTGGTTGGCAAGACTCTCGTTGCCAACGCGATCCATTGGTCGATTTTCTTTTGCGTTGGAATGGTGACCGCCCGGTATCTGCAATGGGGAACTTCGATTGGAATCTGGTCTGAATCGGAGAAGGCTAGGGGGGCCGCAAAGTTTGCGCCGGCGAAACTGTCTATACGGAAACTGTTGCTGTTGATGGGGATCGCCGCAGCCAGTTCTGTCGCTTACAAACTGTTGGTTGGGCCAACCCCTCAAGCGTCATTTCGAACCTCTGTTTTTGAGCTTTTTCCGATTTGGCTCAAACCATTCATCTCCGCAATCGTTGGCGGTGTGCTCGTCCCTGTCTATTGGTTCGTGATGGTCAGAATTCTTACGCTCCGCTCTTTTCGACTTGCAGGCTTGATACTGTGGCTGCCGTGCGCGATTTTTCTTCGATGGTTTTCGAACGAGATTTATTGGGAGGTTCCGTTCGAGTTTTCGGGTTCAGACGCGTTGGATTCTGGCGTCTCCATCGAACTCAACGGTCAGAATTATTTGTCGCCCCCCTACCCTGCCCCAACTAGTCCTCGGCTCATCTGGTCTGTTTATACCGTTGAGGCGATTGTGCAACTCGCTCTGACTCTGCTCACGTTGCTGTGGCTGCGATGCTTGGGGTTTCGCATTGATTTCTGGAGGCCGGAAAAGGGGTAGGGGGCTTGGAAATTTTAACGCGGAGTGGCGGAGGTGCGGAGGATCGCGGCGAGGATGGACTAAAATCGGGGAGGCTGAAGCCGGCTAAAGCCTGGACTCCAGCATAACGCCGGCTGAAGCCGGGACACCCACGAACCTCTCACGAAAGCAAACTTTGATGCGTCGCGTTTCTACCACTCTCACCTTTCTTGCCGCAACTTTTCTACCCGCATTGGGGCCGCTCTATGCCCAGGACAAGGTTGCGGTGTCAGCGTTCCCAGCAGTTGTTTCGGCCATGCAAAAGTTCGCCGATGACAAGGAGGTTGCGGGGACAGTAACGTTGGTTGCAACGGCAAAGGAGATCAAGCATCTGCATGCAAGCGGCTTCGCAGACATCAAGCAGAACCAACCGCTAACCGAAGACTCGATCTTTTGGATCGCATCTATGTCCAAGCCGGTCACAGGCGTGTGCGTGATGATTCTAGTCGAAGAGGGGAAGCTGGACTTGGACTCACCGATCTCTGAGTATTTGCCGGAAATGAAGAGCCTTAAGTTGGCTGATGGTACTTCGGCCAAGATTACCCTTCGCCACTTGATGACGCATACGTCTGGCATGGCCGAGCTTGCTGAGGGGGAGGTGTACACTGCCAAGACACTTGCTGAGGCGGCTGAAAGGTATTCGAAGGTCAAGGTTCTGTTTGCACCTGGTTCGAAATGGCAATACAGCCAAACGGGTATCAACACGGCAGCTCGCATTGTTGAGGTGGTATCCGGAAAGACATTCGACAAGTTTTTAGAAGAGCGTGTTTGCAAACCGTTGGGGATGAAGGATACGACTTTCTATCTCAACGGCGAGCAAATGAAGCGACTTGCCAAGTCATACAAAAGAGCCGAGAACGGCGACTTGGAGGAAGCACCGATTTTCCTACTTGCTGGCAAATCTCCGACAGATCGAAATCGGTTTCCGGCTGCTAACGGAGGTTTGTTTTCTACCGCCAAAGATTATTCGAAGTTCTGTCGCATGTTGCTGCAAGAAGGGACGCTCGATGGAGTAAGGATCTTGTCTGAGAAATCCGTTGAAGTGTTTCGAACTCCATGCACGGGCGAGCTAACAACTGGCTTCACGCCAGGAAACGCTTGGGGAATCGGTTGCTGTGTGACGCGCGCGCCAGAAGGTGTCACAGCGATGTTGTCGTCGGGTTCCTTTGGTCACGGTGGAGCATACGGAACTCAAGCTTGGATCGATCCGGTTAAAGGACGATGTTACATCTTGATGACACAGCGTTCCAATTTCCCAAATGCGGATGCGTCAGGCGTTCGTAAGGTATTTCAGGAGGAAGCGGCTAAGGCAATTGATTAGGAACTGTACATGGTCTAGAAGTAGTTTGGGCCACTGTCCCGAACTAGTTTAATGGACGGGACAACGGTCCCATCCTACAGCGCCAGGAGCCTCACCCCACCGCTGTAAACATGTTTCCAACAAGTTTACCTGAGCAATTCATTGCTCGGGAGGGTGAGGCTCCTGCCGAACCTTTGCACCGTTGGCTCGGCAGGAGCCTCGCCCTCCCTAGGGTTTTCAATGAAATTTACTTTGCAAAGATGTTTACAGCGGTGGCCTCCCCCCCTGCCCTCACGAAGCCTGCTGCATTTTCAATCGACTTCGATACTCGCGGGCTCGTTTGTGAGCACCCAGCAAATCCCTAGCAGAATCAGCCAGATAAACGCAAGAACGGCATTCAGAATTGTTCCCTGGAGCAGCGTCCAGATCAAGACGACTGGGCCGGGCATATTTGAACTGCGTTCAGGCTCGTATCCCAAGGCCGTGATGAAAGTTGCCGAGAAGATCCCGCAAAACATGTCCGCGTAAAGTGCGACTGGAAAAATCACCGACGCACTGATTCGAATGATGTAAGTAAGTCGAAGAGAAAGCTTCACTGCGACCCTCCTCCTGTAAGCCCATTCAAACGTCATTCTGTCGACGGCGACATAGCCACCTACAAAGAGCAAAACGCCGATCACCATCCATGGAATGTTTGGGAAGCCCACCAGCCCAACCGCCAGAAAGAAACTCGGTGCGGCACTGATCGAGCAAATGCTCGACCAAACGAGCATAGATTTCCCAAGTGAGAATTCTCGGTCCTCCCATGGTGCTAAGAAAGGAACCGGGCGGCTGACCGCTGAGGTTGCGTAGGGGTTTTCTGTTTCTTCCTGATCGGGGGCGTTGCTCATGCCGTTAGGTCCAGGTTTAGCCGGTTACCACAGCGCCGCGGAGTTCGCTGGTACCGTCTTCGAATTGCTCGAGGTAGGTACCCATTTTGCGGAATTTGTCGTAGCGGTCTGTAGCCAAAGCCTCAGGGCTCGACTTCAAGAGTTGGTCTAGCGTTTTGATCAAATACGCTTTGAGTCGTGCTGCCATTTGACGAGGGTCGCGATGCGCGCCTCCCAAAGGCTCTTCGATGACATCATCGATGACACCTAGTTTAGCTAAGTGAGACGAAGTAAACCGCAATGCATCGGCTGCTTTGGAGGCAAACTGGTGGCTCTTCCAAAGGATCCCTGCACAACCCTCGGGGCTAATCACGGAGTAGTAAGCGTGTTGCAACATGGCGATTCGATTGCCAACGCCGATACCGAGCGCACCGCCCGACCCCCCTTCACCAATCACCACGCAGACAATCGGTGTCTTGAGTTGGCTCATCAGGAACATGCTTTCCGCGATGACTTGCGCTTGTCCGCGTTCTTCGGCACCGACGCCTGGAAAAGCGCCTGGCGTATCGATGAAGCAGATAATGGGGAGGTGGTACTTTTCGGCCAGCTTCATCTTGGACATGGCTTTGCGATAGCCTTCGGGGTGTGCGCATCCAAAATGGCAAGCGGCTCGTTCCTTGTAGGTACGACCTTTCTGATGGCCGACAACGAGTACTTTGTGCCGGCCAAGTTTCGCGAAACCAGTAAGCATCGCTCGGTCATCACCAAAGAATTTGTCACCATGCAACTCAATGAATTCGTCGAATGCAAAGTTGAGGTAGTCCTTGGTGTACGGTCTGTCCTTGTGCCGGGAAACTTGGACTGTTTGCCAAGGAGTGAGGCTGGCGTAGATGCCTCGGGTTGTTTCCGTCCATTTGCGGCGCAGCTGACGGATCTGCTCCTGTTCCGCTTCGGTGTGCCCGTCGTTTTTTTCAAGGTTGCGCAATTGGATTTCGATATCCAAAATCGGTTGCTCAAACTCAAAGCCTGGTGGTGTCGTTTCCATAAAAGTCAGTTGTCAGTTGTCAGTTGTCAGTTGTCAGTTGTTTGCTTAAACCTTATCTCGTATCGCTTAAACCTTTTTAGGTTGGATTGTCCATGCGACCGCCTGTGGGGAAGTCGTCAAAAATAGAGACGTCGGGAATGCGAGGTGGTTTCTTGAAAATGGGGGTCGCGCGTATCATTTTCAAAACATCCCACATTGATTGAGGGCGATCCTCTTGCTTCTTGGAGAGCAGTTTTTTCACGAGGCTGTTAAACTCGATCGTAATATTGTCGTTGACGACCAAGGCCGAAGGGATCGACGCCGACAGATGCTTGCTGAGCAATTCATTGGGCGTGTTGCCCGTGTAGGGAGCCTTGCCGACTAGGAGTTCGTACATCATGCAGCCCATCGAATAGATATCGCTTCGCTGGTCCATGTTTTCGCCTCGGATTTGTTCCGGCGACATGTAGGATCTCGTGCCTTCGACTTTGTTTCTGGAGCCAAAGAGTTTACTTAGCCCAGTTTTGATTTTCTTGGAAATGGTGAAGTCAATCAGCTTGACTTCGAAATCGCGGCTCAGCAACAAGTTATCCGGCTTGATATCACAATGCACGTAGCCTTTGGAATGGAAATAGTAGAGGGCTTCACAAGACTGCTCGATGATGCTTGTCAGCTTGTACGCAATCGGCTCTGGCCCTCGGCGGAGTGCTTGTTTTAAGTTGATTTCGCTGAAAAGCTCTAGCACGATAAATGGGGTTTCGGCATCGGTCCTGTATTCAACCAGCTTGATGATGTTTTTGTGGTTGAGCGTTTTGGCAATTTCGTATTCGTGCTTGAGGAAGCCGATTTCGATTTTGTTGCCTCGCTGTTCGGGGCGCAATACCTTGAGCGCATATCGCTTTTCGCCGTCATCTCGAATTGCTTCCCAAACTTGGCAGGTGCTTCCAAGGCGTATCATACGAGTCAATCGATAAGGGCCTAGGAAGTCTCGAACTTTGACCATGGGGATTTCGCGTTGGGGCCTGGGATGAACGGGTGTCTGGCGCCCCCCTGCCCTGCTCTGCAGTTAGCGGAATACGGGTGTTTAGAGGTTCTTCCAGCGAATTGGCCCGGAACGGAGCCAGGCCAATTCACTGAAATGGATTGCCAATTCAGGCACTACTATAAGCAAAATCGGTACAACCCGAAAGGTTCAACAAGCTGCGATACCGCGTTTAACTGTCTTTAAGGCGAGCGGCAGCTCTGTTTATGCCGGGAGGGAGAAGCCACCGCTGTAAAGATGTTTTCTATGAGTTTATCCAAGCAATTCATTGCTCGGGAGGGTGAGGCTCCTGCCGAACCTTTGCACCGATGGCTCGGCGGGAGCCTCGCCCTCCCATTAGTCCCTTGGGCAGGTGGTTTTCAGCCTGCCGCTCGGTCCATTCACCGTGATAGCTCTTGCGGCCAGTCCACGATCCGTCGCCGGGCAATCGATCACTACCGCGGACCACTAGAATTGCGAGCTCAGGTCATTATGGCAAAGACAAAACATAGGCGATCAGGTCCGACATACTTTGCAAGTCGATTTGGCTTTCGAGTCCTTCCGGCATAAGCGACATCTTCGACGACTTTATTTCGGAGATGTCTGCGCGTGGTACGACCTCGGAACCATTCTCGCCTCGTAGCAAAGTTACGCTCGTCTCGGATTCATTCGAAACCATTCCTGTCACGATACGCCCATCGTGTGTTATCACGGTGTAGGTCACGTATTGCGGATTCACCTCCCGATTAGGCTCAAGCACATTTTGCAGGATTGCTTCGGCGCCGCGAAACTTGTAGGCCGCAATGTTGGGGGCTAGCTCATATCCAACACCGTCGAGGCGGTGGCAAGCTGCGCATGATTTGGCAAAAATTTGTTTTCCACGCGACTTGTCGCCAGCGAGCGTTAAGGATGTTTGATAGCGATCTACAACATCTTGGCGGTTGCCGATCCCCGATGATTTCATGATGCTTGCGATCTTTTGTTGGATTGCAACATTTTTGTGGCTTCTCAAGTTTGCCAATCTTGACGGGTCGAGATCGGTCAATGCGAAGCCCCCCTGCCCTGCCCTTTCCAACATGGCTTCAATCCAAGACGATCGTGATAGCAGGACATCCGAAGCCGAAAGTCGCATACGCGGGCTGAGGCTTGGCCAGATGTTCAAGATTTTTTGCGAGACCTCGGAAGACTGGTACTGCATGAGTGCTCTCATTGCAGCCTCTTGGATCGGCTGTGGTAAGCGTTGGTCCATCAGTTTGGCAAGCATGGGAATGTCATCATCCAATTGTTCCCATCGAAGGAGGGTGATGGCTTGAAGCTTTTGGTCGATAGGTGTGTTATCGTCTCGGCAACGCGATCTGGATTCCATCACTAGCTTCGTTGCTTCCGATCGCAGATTGGGCATCTTGTCCGTCGCGGCTCCACGCGCTGTTGCGTCGCTAAATCGCGTTTGCAGGCCGGACATCAGGCCGATGCAGAGGGAACGTTTGGCTTCGCTGATTGTCATGCTCCCAATTCTCTCGTCTAACTTTGAAAGCTCTTCAGGCTTTGCATTGGTGCCGGCAAGTGCTGCGATCGATTGCCAAGCAACAACCAGCTTGCCCCCCTGCCCTACCCCGAGTTGGTTGGGATTGGCCGAGTTTTTTACCCCCCCCTGCCCTGCCCCGAGTTCAGCGGCTAGCAACTCAATTGCAGCTGCTGCGTTGCTTCCGATTGCATTTAAGCTGGATGCGGTTAGGTATTTATCGTCGCTTGACGAGGCGACCAGTCCGACTGCGATTTCCAATTGGGATTTTTGAGGGAGCCCCAAGCGGCTTAGCGATAGTCCAAGCTGCAAGCGTACATTCGGGTCGGGATCGTTTGCGAGGAGACGAAGTTTCGCTTCGGTTTCAGGAGACAAAGTCTTTGATTCACAAAACCGAATGGCCCATTCACGCACGCGAGGATTTGGGTCGCTAATTGCGATTTCGGCCCCCCCCTGCCCTGCCCCGAGGCTCGTAAGCACACTTAAAGCATGCAGTCGTGCTTTGGGTGACGCGGAATGATTTATTAGTTTGGTTAGGCCATCGATCGACTCTTTCGCTAACCCTTCAGGGATGTTTTCCCTGCGTACCCATAGGCGTTCATAAAGAAGTCGTGAGGCAGTATCGCGATGCCAGCCATTGGGGTGCTCGAGGGTCGCGATCAATTCAGAAATGGACGCATCGCGCATGTTTGGGTTGGAAGGACGTTTGAAGTCAGTCGGCACGACGCGATAGATTCGGCCGCGATCTCGACCGCTGGTCAAGTCCAAGTACTTCTTGATTTCTTCAGGCAGGGATTTCGGGTGCTCGATGACTTCACGATAGAGGTCGGCAATGTAAAGGGAGCCATCTGGAGCGTTCGCAAACTGGACCGGTCGAAACCAGATATCGGAAGAGGCGATAAACTCCGATTCTACATCGACGCGTTCACCCACCATCGAAGTTCCCTTGGGCGAGAGCTTCTTGCGATGGACGATGTTGCTGCCCACGTCGCCGACCAAGGCCATGCCGTGCATGTCTTCTGGGAACGCATTGCCACGGTAGATCGTGACGCCAGTGGCGCTGGTAAAATAACCTGACGACCGACCGCCTCCCTCGACCAGTCCAGGGACTTGATTGGTAACACGCAATCGCGTTCGCACGGTCCGCCATGGTTCGACGGGACTGATTCGGTACACAGACGCTTGAGGGCCATCGGCCGCGATGCTTTGGCGCGAAGGAGGAAGCGGGAGTTCGTTCTTGGCCGCGTAACGGTCTGCGTAGACATGGAGTTGCAAGTGATCGCTGTTGTGGCATGAGAATCGTCGCCCCCAATCATCAAACGACATTCCGTGTTGACCACCTCCGCTCTCCGGTCGCAGTTCAAGAGTCAAGGGATCAAACGAAAAATCCCGCCCATTCAAAACCAGGGGCTGGCGATCTGGGTGAGTTGGAGTCAAAACCGAAGCACCGGAGCTGCTGGTTTGGCAATAGATTCGGTTGTCGAGTCCCCAGCAAAAGCTGTTCAGTAGTCCTTGAACATTTTGGCGACCGAAACCGGTAAAGACTTTGGTTTGAATGTCAGCTTGTCCGTCGCCATCGGTATCCTTGCAGTACCATATGTCAGGAGCGGCAGCGACAAAGACTCCGCCGTCGAAGCAAATCACGCCGGTTGGCCAGGACAAGTGATGGGCGAAGAGAGTGCTCTTTTCATAACGTCCGTCGTTGTCGTTGTCTTCGAGAAGTCGAACGTTTCCGAGGAACTCTTTGTCTTGTTCCGAGTAATCACACATTTCGACGACAAACATTCTTCCGTTTTCGTCGAAGGACATAGCGACCGGGTCGCGTACGAGCGGTTCGGTAGCGGCGAGCTCCAAGCGATATCCATCTTTGATTTGGATGGCGGCCATCGCTTGTGCTGGCTCCAAAGCAGGTGTTCGAGGCAACTCGTCGGCGAAGTCCTGTTTAAGGTCCGATTTAGTTTGAGCCAGTGCAAAGCCGTGGCACCATTCCATTACGACAAGGAGAAAAAAGGAAATCCTGGATGTCCGAAGATTTGAAAGGTGTTTCATCATGGCGGGCTTGTACGGGTAGAAATTGGAAAGATCGTGGGAAGTAAAATCGCGGAACATGTCGATTAACAAGGAATTAGATTCCGCATTTTGAAGCCTTGATGGCACCGTGGAAAAACTTTTTCAACCGTGAACCGAACGTTTTGACCACTTTCGCTTCGGAAATTTCGCTATGCACCTTCGATCTACTTCGGTACAAGCAAATGCACTTTCAGGACTAGGCCGGCTCCGGTTGCCTCGCTGTCTGTTCCGCTAGCGTCTGAGTCTTCCATGGTTAGCAGTCTACCAAGTACTAAGCAAGTAGCGGGAAGAGGCGAGGAACCTGGGCGCCACGCTCCGGGCAACACCTCAATAGGAATTGCGACTGTGTCCGATTCCCATCTTTCCTGGAGAAGCCATTTATCGTCTTGCGATGGGGCATTGGCATCACTTACAGCGATAACGGTCGCAACAAAATCGCCAGACTTTGACACAGGAATTTCCGCCCTAACTTTATTCGCGATTTTTTTCATCGCTCCTGGGATCACCGAGTCAGCGAGGATTTTCCGTGAAATCGCTTCGAGTTGTTTGCTCCACGCCCGTGCCGATGGCCCAGTTAACTCATAGGACTGTTTCGATAGCTCCTTTAGTTTGGTATCGATGGCTACCAGCACCTTCATTCTGACTTTATTATCGGAAGCCTTTTCCATTTCTTTTTGAAGAGTCTTGAGAGCTTCTATTGTCTCTGGAATCTTGGCGACGGTCGTTTCCCGAACGGACTCTGCTTTCGATTCTGTAAGCTTTGTTGGATTTTCCTTTTCAACGGTTGGTTTTTTCGAGATGGTTGGGGCAATCGCGTTGGACTGGTCGTTTGGTGGTACGGATGTCTCCTCTCGATTAAGAGTTGGTAACGTATTGCGAGTCGAAGGGGCAGAACGTTGGGTGCGACCACTGGCGAAGTTCGATGGAGAAGATTCGAACGGCATGCTTCTGAACTTCTCAGGAACGATCCAAGGCACATACTTGGCGACGGTTGGTCCAGTCGTGCCGATATCTTTTCCGAAGCCGTACCATAGGATTAATGTTGCGATTGGAAACGCGGCCAGTCCACCCAGGACCGGTGGAAGGATCTTGCGGATCGCAGAGGCTTCTTTTGGACGTCGACGAGGAGCCGTAGGGCCCAGAACACTCCAGTCGACAGCAGGAGAAGAGTCCACAAGTAATGCCTGTTCAGCTATCGGAGCGGTCTCGATGGCAGGCGTTTCCGCGATTGGCTCCGTTTCGAGGTAGGGTTCGCCTAATGCGAAAGGCTCTTCTTTGTAGTTAGCGACAATTTCTTCTACGGCGTTTTCTGTAACGTTTTCAGTGGTAAGTAACTGGTGCGTTTCCGATACGGTGAATTGAGCGTCCGGTTCAAGCTCGATTTCGAGTTCTAACTCGAACGGTTCTGTCACGGTATTGTTGACGATTGGTTCTTGTTCCGTTTGGTTCGGAGGGCCGAGAGCCATTTGCTGCACGATCACATGCTCTTTAGGTTCTAACGAACCTAAAGGCAATTGCTCGGACTCATGCGACTGCGTATCGCTTGCGGATGTTTCGGTTGGTTCTTCGGCACTTCCAGAGTGAACGAGGCTCTGAGGTTGTGATACAGGTTCGATTTGTGTTTCCGGTTCGATTTCGCTGGCCGCAACCACAACGTCCGCAGTCTCGGATGCTGCAGTCTCGGATGCTGCAGTCTGTGGGGACTCAGTCAGAGGAGACTCGATATCGAGTTCCTTGATTTCAAGGTCGACTATCTGGTTGGTATCGTCTGAGTCGGACTGGGCGGATCGATGGTCGGTTGACTCTTGACTTGACTCAATCTCCGCAACCTCCGACGTTTCCATGTTCTCGACTGGGTCTTCGATGGGGAACAGGATGAGTGGTTCACTTTTGTCGGTTAGGCCGCCGTTCCAAAAGAATTGGTTGCCGCACGCCTCGCACTTGAGAAACTGAGGACTCGGTTTCCCCTCGATGCTCTCTGGAGTGGGGATTTGGCTGTTACAATCATGGCAGTGGACGACTTGGCGCATTGGAGAGTGCCCAACTAGTGAATTAGACAAGTTAATCCTGTGGCTACAACGAATCCGCAGCTTAAGAATAGCAGCGATTAAATGGATTTGCATGAGGAAAGCCGGCAAAAGTGCGGCCGATTTGTCTATTGTCTTAAAAACGCTTCGAATCCCGCGTTTTTCAAGCGAGCTAGCAATATTGAATAACCGCGAAAGAGACTTGGCTGTCGGAAGAATTTGGAACATACTCTGTGAATGTGGGCATACAATCCGCGGTAAATAGCGGTTGTTTGCCGCCTTTCCAACCAAATCGAACATCAACACGATCCCTCCCTATGCTTCTTCGCAACGCGCGGCTCGGTTTTTTAGCCATCATTGCCTTGGTTTTTCTTCGGTTCGTGGTCGGATTCCATTTCTACATGGAAGGAACTGCGAAAGTACGCGAAGGTGGGTTTTCTTCCACCGGGTTTTTAAGTTCCGCCAAGGGGCCGTTGGCCAAAACATTTCAGTCGATGCTTCCAGACTTCGATGGCGAGATTCGACTCGATAGTGGCAAGGGCAAGCCGGAGATCAAGGACAAACTTGCGACCATCGATAAGCCTTCTGTCAAGGACAAGGCTGAGGCCAAGGATAAGGCAGAGACTGGGGACAATTCCGAGTCCAAGGCGAGGACCGAGACAAAAGGCAAGCCTGATGCCAAAGAAAAGATCGAAATCAGGGACAAAGATGATTACAAAGGTGGGGCGCTTAGGATAGCTTACAATGGGTTTGTTGCGGAAGCTTCCAAGGTCTATCAATTCACGGAAGAGCAAGAAGCCGAAGCGAAGAAGTTGGTTGAGGAAACACGAAAACTGCTAGTCGAAAACTATAAGTCCTACGCTGCTGAGATTGAGGAATACAAAAGCGGAATGCCCCGAATCGCTTCTTTAGAAAACGACGTGATGAGAACGAACGTGAATTCCATGCGGAAACAGCGAGATGAAACCGAGGCAAAATGGCGAGCTCTTGTGAAACCGGCCCTGGCTGATATCGACAGGATTACCGCAGAGTTCGAAAAACGAATCAACGACATTGCAACCGAAGAGCAGTCAACCTTCGAAAAGAAGAAAATCTATGTCAGCTTCAAGTTGCCAGGTAGTTCCCCGATCGACGTCAAGTTAATTGACAAGATCATTCCGATTTTCGACATGAGTGTAGGCATCCTGTTGATGCTTGGACTGTTGACACCGCTAGCAGCGTTGGCTGCTGGTCTTTTCCTCGCATCGGTTGTTTTGACTCAATTCCCAGGTAGTCACGGTTCTGTTCCGACTTACTACCAAGCGATCGAGATGCTTGCGTGTTTTTTCTTGGCTTTTTCTGACGCTGGGCGGTACGCCGGTCTAGACTTTTTGCCTTGGAGTTTTTGGAACCGCAATCGACGTCGAAAAGAAAAATAAGACTGTAAATCCTTTCAATTTGTTAGTTTAAAATCGAAAACTGTCACATAAAATCCTTATCTTTCACTCTCGATAGGAGTTGCCAAATGACCCCAATTAGTCCAGAAGATCGCACAATCGGTAGGAACAATTTTGACGAAGCTGTTGGCTTCACACGACGAGAGTTCATGCAGGGCATCGTTGCTGCCGGCGCCGTTTCCGGCGGCGGACTTGGCGCCATGTACTTCGGTTATGGAAAGGTAAACAATCCTGTCCGGATCGGCGTAATCGGAACGGGTGACGAAGGGAACGTGCTCATCGGCGGCTGCACCCCTGACTACGTGCAAGTGGTTGCGATTGCAGACATTCGTCCGTTCAGCATTCATCGTGCTTTCCACGGCGATTGGTCTTCTCCAGCTGCCAACGCGGCTCGTCCAGGTTTGATCAAGCAATACAAATACAAGGACGAGGCGGAAGCTCGCAACAACGTAAAAGTTTACGACGCAAGCAACGGTGGCATTCAAGCGTTGCTTGACGATGATTCCATTGAGGCCGTCATCATCGCGTTGCCGCTGCACTTGCACGCTCCGATCGCCGTGCAAGCGATGAAGAGGAAAAAGCACGTTTTGACCGAGAAGCTGATGGCGCACAATGTCGCGCAATGCAAAGTCATGGCGAGAGTCTCCGAAAAGCTTAGCGATAAGGATGGCAATCCGCTGCATTGCGCTACGGGACACCAACGACACTACAGCGTTTTGTACGACAACGCCGTGCACATGCTAAAATGGGGCATGATTGGACAACTGCACCATATCCGCGCTCAATGGCACCGTGGAAATCTTCCAGGCAAGGATTCGTGGCAGCCACCCATCCCATCGGCGGATGCTAGCAAGCCAGGACAAATTGAAAAGGACTTGGCCAAGTTTGAAAAGGAATTGGCAGCCGCCACAAGTCCTGCCGAAAAGGACTTGCTCGCAAAGAAAGTAGCACAATGGGCGGTTTGGACCAAGGACATCGTCGACGCGGAGCGATTCGGTTATATGGAAAAGCAAATGGGCAACTACACTCGCTCAGCCATCGAAGAGTTGATTCGCTGGCGTACGTTTGATCGAACGGGCGGTGGACTCATGGCGGAACTGGGCAGCCACCAACTTGATGCGGCGACCATTTTCTGCAGCGCGTTGCGATCCGACGGCAAGAAAGCGCATCCACTGACGGTTCATGCCGTTGGCGGTCGCCACATTTTCCCAAATGACCGCGATGCCGACGATCACGTTTATTGCTCGTTCGAATTCCCTGGGCCTGACTACAACGAAAACTTCGATGCAGGCTACAAGATTCCTAACGTCAAAAAGATCCCCTCCTATGACGAAGATCCAAACAAGAAGATCGTCGTCAATTATTCGTCGATCAATGGGAACGGGTTCGGCGTTTACGGCGAGGTTGTCATGGGTACCAAGGGTACGATGATCATCGACCAAGAAAAGGAAGTACTCCTCTATGCTGGTTCGGATACGTCTGCATCTGCTGGGGTAAAGTCGACCAAAGGTGGGTATGCCCTCGATACTCAGTCCAGTGGCGGTTCTGCGGCACCGATCGCAAAAGCTGCTGCATACGGACCGGTTAGCCGCGGATATACTGAGGAAATCGAGCACTGGGCATATTGCATCCGAAACCCTGATCGAGAGAACCGACCCAAGTGCCATCCGGAAGTCGCAATGGCAGATGCGGTCATCGCACTGACAACCAACGTTGCGATGAAACGCGGCGCACGCGGGGAAGCTGGCTGGGTAAAATTCGATGAAGCTTGGTTCAATACAAAATCGGATGAGACTCCAGATGGCAGCAGCGTTGCGGAAGAAATGACCCGACTCGATAACTATGAGATCCACGGAAGCAAGTCGGCTACCGCGTGACAGGCATTTCTTCCAACACAACCGCCGAGAACAACGGTTCCGCTCCTGACACACGGGAAAGACCGCGGGGAATTCCCGGTCGATTATTTGTGTTCCCATTCGTCCTAGTGACAGTCGTGTTAGGGGTTCTGATGTTTTCCGTTGCCATGCGGTTTCAAACCATCATGGCAAGGTTGGAAGAAGTCAGATCGCTTTGGCCGAACGCATCTAAGGAGTTGGAGCCTCGCTACGAGCGTATCAGTGTCAATTTAATGAGGTCGGACATTGCCACAGCCGTCAAAGAAGAGTGGGAATCGGCTAGGCAAGTATTTCATTTGTCTGGTTTGTTCGATCGGCAGTCTGCCGCTTCCATTGCTTTGGAGCGTCAGATGGAAAAAGCCCTGTCTGAGTCTGAGCGGAATTTGTCAGACTTTGATTTGCCTGGTATTTCGAAATTGCTCGAGGCAGAGCAGCGGCGAAGAGTCAGTCAGGATGATATGATTGGTTGGTTGACCGTTCAATCTCTACGGTTAAAGCTACCTTTGATTTACGATCCTCGAGCTAGCAACCCATAGTTCTAAACCTCAGACCCACCGATAGACAGTGCGATGGATTGGAATAGTTTTGTAGGGCACGACCGGCAGCGAACTTGGTTTCGCAACGCAATACAAAACAATCGGCTGGCCAGCACCTTTTTGATGGTTGGTCCTGACGGAATTGGGAAACGAACGTTTGCTCGATTGATCGCCAAGACGATGTTGTGCACAGGTAGTGTTCCGAGTGCGTTCGCCCCTTGTTGTCGCTGTGAGGCGTGTGCACAAATCGACGCGAGCACACATCCTGATTTGATTGAAGTTGCCAGGCGTCCCGATAAAACAGGGTTGATCATGGAGCAATTGGTTGGCGAAGGAGACAGGCGAATGCGCGAGGGGTTGTGCTATGAGTTGCGCATGAAACCTTACTCGGGCCGACGCAAAATTGCAGTCGTTGACGATGCCGACACCATCGCCGAGGAAGGGGCCAACAGTTTGCTGAAAACATTGGAAGAGCCACCACCAGGGTCTCTTATCTTCTTGATCAGTACCAGTGTGCAACGGCAATTACCAACGATTCGTTCGAGATGTCAGATGGCTCGCTTTCAACCGCTCTCTGCAGACAACTTGGCACAGCTCATTTTGCGTCATGGGTTGGCCGACAATTCAGAAAACGCGAGTCGTTTGGCTGCGCAAGCGGGCGGTTCCATGGCCACGGTTGCGAATTGGACTAACGAAGAGTTGAAATCGTTTCGGTCGGAACTTTTTCATCAACTGATTCAACGTCCACTCGATTTCACGAAACTAGCTAAAGCCGTTCAAGGGAACATGGAGTCTGTTGGTACCGATTCGCAGCCCAGGAGAGAAAGGCTCAAGGTGATTTTGGATTTTGCACTCCAATTCTATCGAGCAGGGATGGAAGCCAAGTTCAACGCTCAATCATCTACATCGGATAGCCGGTCTCACTTGTCGCAATACGGACATCTGGTTTCCTTGCACTCCGACGCATTTGTCTCGGCGATTCAGCGATGCATGGAGGCGCGCGAGCACTTGGATCGGATGGTCAGCCCGGCGTCGCTAATCGAGGCTTGGGCTGCTGATTTGGCGGTTATTTCTAGGGCTTAGCCGCACAGGGCTGGTGTTGGTACACCAACGGATTGTACACCAACGGATTGTACACCAACGGCCGTTGTACCGGCTTTAGCCGGCGGGCAGCTAAGTCTTTGGCTCTTCAAGCGTAGGGACTGCAAGTTCAGCGACGATGCCGTCCAAGATTTGTTCGCTGGTAATGCGTCGTAAACGACTCTCTGGTCTCAAGATCAGGCGATGAGCCATCACTGGTGCTATCGTTTTTTTGACGTCATCAGGTTGAACATAATTTCGGCCTCGTATGGCAGCCATGGCCTGCGAAGCCCGAAAGATTGCGATGGTGGCACGGGGTCCGCCTCCCAATGCCAAATCGGGATGCGAGCGGGTTTCGTGTACGATCTGCAGCATGTACTGCCGAACCTTTGGGTCGACGTAAACTTGTTTCACCAACTGTTGCACCTGGACAATCTCTTCCGCGGAAACAACACTCGTCAATGAATGAATCGGATGCTCTCGCTCAAGCATCTGCATCATTTTCAGTTCCTCCTCCATGGAAGGATAGCCCAGCGAGAACTTCATGAAGAAACGGTCGAGTTGTGCTTCCGGTAATGGAAATGTGCCCTCATGATCGATAGGGTTTTGCGTTGCGATGACCAAGAACGGATTCGGCAGTTTGTGGGTCACACCATCGATCGTCGCGCAGGATTCCGCCATGGCTTCCAGCAAGGCCGATTGAGCGCGCGGGGTTGTTCGATTGATCTCATCTGCAAGCAAGATGTTGGTAAACAAAGGGCCGGGCCGAAACTCAAACTCGCTGGTTTTTTGATTGAAGATTGCGGCGCCTGTTATGTCGCTTGGTAACAAATCCGGTGTGCATTGCACCCGCTTGAACGTACAACCTACGCTTGCCGCCATAGCCCTCGCCAGCATCGTTTTGGCGACGCCAGGAACGTCTTCCAACAAAATGTGTCCACCCGAAAACCAAGAGACCAGTGAAAGGACTAATTGCTTTCGCTTGCCAACGATTACCTTTTCGATATTGGCAATGATTCGCTTCGAGGATTCGTGGACGAGTGGTGACATGGGGAGTTTTCAGTTTTCAGTTGTCAGTTGTCAGTTGTCAGTTGTCAGTTGTCAGTTGTCAGTTGTCAGTTGTCAGTTGTCAGTTGTCAGTTGTCAGTTGGTCAGTTGTCAGTTGTCAGTTGTCAGTTGTCAGTTGTCAGTTGTCAGTTGTCAGTTGTCAGTTGTCAGTTGTCAGTTGTCAGTTGTCAGTTGGTCCTGTCTTGCTTTAAACTGAAAACGGAACACTGAAAACGAATCGATTACTCTTTGACCTTTTGGATTAGCGATGCGAGCATACGTTTGGTCTCAATCGTACTACTGGCCAAGCGTTCGTAGTCCTCGATGGACAAGAAACTGAGATCACGAGCTAGAATAAGATGGTATTCCAATTCACTTGCGGAACCCACCGCAATTTGGAGAAACCTCGCAAAATCCGCTGTTGTCAGTTGTCAGTTGTCAGTGGTCGGTTTTTGTGCCGTCTTTCTGAAGACTGAAAGCTGAAAACCGCCGCTCATATCTCACCCCTTTTCCCAGAGCGAAATCAATTTTTCGAGAATTGCTTTGGCGCGTTGGCCGTCGGCTTGCAGCTGCACTGTTCGTGAGTCTGCTCGTTCGCCGACTTCCAAGTGAATTCGCAGGGTGTTTCGGGGGAGCAGCCTCGGAAATCGGTCCGCCCATTCGACAATGGTGATTGCCTCGGCGTCTAACATTTCCTCGAAGCCTAGCTCCAACATTTCTTCTTCGTCTCCGATTCGGTAGGCATCCAAATGATAGATGGGTGGCTGGCTTGAATACTCATGAACGAGCATAAAGGTGGGGCTGCTAACGCTCTCTGGATTCGCCCCTAAAGCGATTGCGAAGAAACGCGTCCACTGCGTTTTTCCTGCCCCAAGCGTACCGGACAACGCGATTGCAAGCGGTATTGAAACGCACTGTGCCACTTGCTGCGCAAACATTTTGCAGTCCGCTAAATCCTCAATCGAGAGCTCACATTGCATCCGATTGAGGTCAGGGGCACGGGATTGGATCTTGATAGTCACGCGAAGAGTCTAAGGTCTTTCAGGCCAGCCCAGACCGAGCACGATATCCGGGTCATTTAATTGCTCCGAAGATGGGCTACAGATTCGAGCGAAAAAGAGTTCGTCCGTTCCAGGGATCGGTACGATTTTGAACTTATATCGATTGCCTTCTAAGGGAGCTAACGTTCTCAAATACTGCCTCAAATCATCGAGTTTGGAATTTTTCGGCATGCGTAGCGGGACAATTCGAACGAGGCTTTGACGAAATTCTCGCGTCGTGAGCAATACCGTATCATCCAGAATCGGCACGATTTCGAGAGCATAGTCGGTGAGGAATCGTTTTGCGGTTTGCGGAAATGTTCTTCCACCCAAAACAATCGCCGCGGTATTCGTAGGTGTTAAGCCGTGTTGCCACGTATTCTGCCAATCGATCACCAAATTCAATTTGGTTTCGGCCGCAACGGTCATTAACAAGTCCGGAATGGGACGCCGTTCATGCGCCTCAAGCGTCAATTTCGTCTTGCGTTCTAAGGTAACCACACTCTTATTCCATTGGTCAAGCGAGTACATCAACGGCAGCTCTTGAGGCTTGCTCCATGGACTTGCCTCGAGTCGCTGAAGCGTGGCGAGTTCGCAAAGCGAAGCCTTCATATTCGCTTTTTGAATGGGAGTCGCTTGATCGTTCCATTGAAGTCGTCCATCGGAGAAGCTGCATACATCTTGATACTCCCACAATCGAATCAATGTTTCGCACCCTTCACGTTCGGCTCCGTCTTGAAAGAGTCCCGCGGTTGACCAATCGATTTGCGACTTCGCTTCCATGGTGGCTTTGGGAGCGGAAACGACCGGCAAACCCTTGGCGTCAAAACTCCACTCGAGTCCATTTGCGAGAACAATCTGACTGACCAGCTCTGCAATCGTTTTGTCTTTTTCGTCGATGTCCATTTTTTTCGCGAGGTCGATGCCCGCAATGCGACACGATTGCCAATCTACCGTGATTCCAACGCCCGTCATTCTTCCAAACAAATCGATGCACCTGAGCAAGCTTATGTCTTTTTGTCGAAAGGATGAGAACGCTAAGTTTGACTTCTCGGCCCAGACAGGGATCGGCTTGGGAGCTGGGTGGAAGACCTGCTTCTGGACAACCGGAGCGTTTTCGATATTCAACTCGGCTCGTTCGGGCGATGGCTCAATAATCGCCGCGTTGATGTTATCTGGTTGCAACGAAATCCTAAACTTACTAAACACCGGGGGGATCGCGGTCGAGGCATCCTCTTTAGCCTGTTCCGGGGTTTTTGGCTGGTCCGGGTTAGGCGTGGCGACTGCTGGCTGGCTATCGATTGATTTCGGATTCTTTTGAGTTGTCGAATCCGCCGGCGGTCTATTTGCCTTCGTATCTGGGGACTCGATGGGTTCTTTTTCGGTGGACTCGTCGACTCCTTGTCCGCTCCCGACATTTGGATCTTTTGGATTTTCAGACGGGACCACAACGGTTTGTTGGCTAGGAGGAGCAATCGGTTCGGACTTGTCGAGTTCCGGAAGTGGGGGTTGGGCTTCAATGCTTTTCACTCCAACGGCATTGTCACCATTTCCGCTTGCGATTGGCTGGGGGTTGTTGCCAACCATCTGCACGAAGAGAACAAAGCAACCCACTGCAACTAAGGAGCCAGTGATGCCTACGGTTGCCAGAACAAGCATCTGGCGTCGTCTGGCTGCAGCGTTGCTTTGCCAAGCTTGTCCATGGATCGGTTTTTCCAAATCCGAAGCTGGTAATGGAGAGATTGGGGTGAAGGTGCTGGGGATAGGGATAAAGTCGGGTTCATTGAGCGATCGAAATTTCGGCCCGGAGTCATCTGAGCTATCCGTCCTTGCGGCTGGATCATCGCTGGCCAAGAGTTCATTCCAATCGAAATCCCCGACCTTGGTCATGGCCGTCGAATCGATGATCTGCCCACCTACACCTCTCGGCGACGAGACGATGTGAGAGCCAGGGGGCTTACTGGAAACCGGCTTGGGATTGTTGGCAGAATCCGCAGGTGCTGGCGGACTCTTTGGCACCGAAATAGGTTCTTTGCATTTAGGGCATGGAAGTGTTTGCCCCAACAACTGCTCATGGCGCACAACAATTTTGCTTGAGCAATGGGGGCAAGCGAGTCGGAATGGGTCCAAGGGTAGCACCGAACCTGAACAATGGAAAACTGGATGCGTCAATGAACTCATAATATCCCAGCGGCACCCCAAGAAGCAAAGGTGGCTTCTCTTTCGGACGGGAAATCCCTATCTTTACTAACACTATGATACCGATTTTTCCATTTCTCCCAGATTTTTGCATGTTTGCGTCCACGGACGCAGTCGATGGCAGTTTGACTGGCAATTTGATTGCTTTGGTCGCATTATCCGCTATGGAAATCGTGCTCGGAATCGACAATTTGGTCTTTCTGTCCGTCTTGTCGAGCAAATTGCCAAAAGAACAACAAAAGTCTGCGAGGCTGATTGGCCTCGCTTTGGCAATGGGAATGCGTATCGCTTTGCTGGCAACATTGTTCTGGATCATGAAATTGAAAGATCCCATACTTTCCCTGGACATTTTGCCGTTGGGAACCACCGCAAACGACTGGCTGATGGAACGCCCGGAAATCAACCAAGTTTCCTTTAAGGACTTGATTTTGATCGGTGGCGGTTTGTTTTTGCTTTGGAAGAGTGTTATGGAAATTCACCATCTGGTTGACGGTGAGCACTCTACGAACTCGGTCGCTGCGCCGCCAAGTTACGCTTCGGTTTTGATCCAAGTCATGATCCTGGACATCGTCTTTTCGCTCGACTCCGTCATTACAGCAGTAGGTATGGCAGACCAGTTGTGGGTCATGGTTACTGCCGTCATCGTATCGGTGATCATCATGATGCTCTTCTCAACCAAGGTAGCCGTATTTGTGGAGCAAAACCCCACGGTTAAGATGCTTGCGGTGGCTTTTCTCGTGATGATCGGCGCTATGTTGGTAGCGGATGGTTGTGGCACCCACGTCAGCAAAGGCTATGTCTATTTTGCGATGCTCTTCTCTTTAGGGGTCGAGATATTGAATTTGCGAGCTCGCGGCAAGAATGAGGAAGTCACGGATTAAGAAAGTCGATCTCATCGTTCTCGGCGCTGGTCTTGCCGGAGCTGCCATGGCTTGGCAATCGCATTGGCACGGATGGACTGTCGCTATCATCGATCGGCTCGATGCTCGGTCTTCGTCGCGTGTTGCCGCCGGATTGGTGACGCCGATCACGGGCGCACGAGCAGCGGCAAGTTGGAAATGGGATGAATTTTATCCAGTGGCCGATGCGTTTTATCGCCGATGCGAACAGGAAACCGACGAAACCTTCTGGCGTGTTGAGTCAGCTCTCCGTGTTTTTGGAAGCCAAACCGAACGAGAGCTTTACGAGAGCAAATGGCTTTCTGCTGGCAATGATCTTAACCCGTTATCCATTCAAGCCGACTGGGTTTCTGCCGAAGAAAACCGTGGGCTGAAAGCACCCTTTGGCATGTGTCAAATTGGGCCCGCAGCCCGATTGGATACCAACGCCTACCTCGGTGCGACACAAAGGTACTTTCAAGCCCACGATGCGTTCCATCAAGTTGATCTCAATTGCGATGCCGACATATTGTTCGACGAACAAACGCATGCTGTTTGCATTCCTTCGCTCGAATTGATCGGAAAACGCATTGCCTTTTGCCAAGGGATTGCGGCTCGGGAGAATCGATTCTTTCACGATCTGCCTCTGCACCCAGCACGCGGCGATATCTTGCTCGTCGAAAGCCCAAGCGTTCAGCTGCAGCGTGTGGTCCATCACGACGCTTGGGCTGTTCCGGTTGGCCAGCATCGCTATTTAGTCGGTGCCACTTATGATCGTGCCGGGCCGGGTTCGGAAAACGAAGTCAGCGAAGAAAAAACGATGCAGTTTCGGGCCGAGCTTATTCAGCGTTGGGAATCGCTCGTTCATGAAACATTCCAAGCCGGCCAACACGTTGTATTGGAACAACGCTCTGCGGTTAGGCCAGCTAGCTACGATCGGCATCCGCTTCTGGGGCAACATGATGTTCATGCCAACGTGTTTTGTTTGAATGGGTTGGGCTCCAAGGGAACACTCATGGCTCCCCGGCTTGCGGAATTGGCAATCGGTGCGATGAACGGCACGACGATTGACCGCGTGTTTTCGAGATCACGTCGAAAGGTGGTTTAATGCATTTCACTGTAGAAGCCCAGAGTTTTGCGAAACCTTATTTGACGGCTGGCTCAATCGCCGTCGACGCAACTTGCGGTAATGGTTTCGATACGCTTTTTTTGGCTGAGCAGGTCGGTCGCTCTGGATTGGTTTACGGCGTGGACATTCAATCGCGGGCAATCGAGACCGTGAGGGCGAAGCTGCTCGAAGCGGGGACTTTGCCGCAATGTCGACTGGTTGTTGGCTCGCATTCGCAATTGAATGCAATGATCGAACCGGAGCATGTGGGAGGTGTATCGGTCGTCATGTTCAACTTGGGGTATTTGCCATTAGGCGACAAATCCATCGTCACGAAACCGGAAACGACGCTGGCGGGCCTAGATCAAGCGTTTGAAATGCTTCTGCCAGGAGGTTTTCTCAGCGTATTGGCATACCCTGGTCATCCAGGCGGTCGAGAAGAATCGCAATGTGTTGCGGACTGGATTGCGAAACACACCGATGAGCTTCAAAGTCAGCGATTTCAAGATCCTCGGAATAGCAACAGTCCTGTTTTATGGGCGCTGACCAAGCTAGCGAAGGGCCCTATTCGTCTTCATGCGTCGGCGGAATGAACTCGACGTTGGTATACACTTCCGTTAGGCTCAGTGAGCATTCGATTTCCTTCAGAGGAATCACTGCATCCATTCCAAAGTAGACTTCGCGAACAAATCCGTCATCGGTTCGTCGATAGACCAGCGCTTTTGCAGCATTCTGCTCCATTAGGATGTACACCAATAGTGAATTAATCGACAGGTACGCTTCTCGCTTCTCGTATTCGTCCACACGACGAGTTGAGTCGGAGACAACCTCAACGATCACTATAGGCAAATCCTGAAAAGACTCCTGGCCCTCATTCGATTGGCAGACGACAGAAAGGTCTGGGTAATAAAACCTCGTGCTGCGAATTTGCCTGATTCGTACCTTCATGTCCGAATTGAAAACTTGGCATTTCTTTCCACGCAACTGACTACCGATCTCAACCGTTGCATTGGTAGCAATACGATTATGGTTGGTCGAAGCACCCGCCATCGCATAGATTGCGCCATCTACGAACTCGTGCTTCTTCCTGGAAACAAGTTCGCCTTCGAGATAGTCGTGGATGGAAACTGGCTGTTTTTCAAATGCGTTACTCATGGGTAGATTGTACGCTATTGAATTGGACGATCCAACGGGATGGTCAAAATCGTTGGGCATTCACGCCTGCTACTTTGGATTGCAAACGGGGGGTGAGGGGTAGAATTGTTAGTTACAAGTCTCCGGTTCAATGAATTGTTTAGATCTTTTAAGTAAGGCATGGCAATGCGACCGAAACCAAAATCCCAATCAAAACCCCTCACCCCCAGCCCCTCTCCCCTTAAAGGGGCGAGGGGAGCAAAATTAAAAAGATATGGGTGACGACAAGGCTAGCTCCCGACGGCTAATTGCCCAGTACGCCTTTGGCTGACTGTTAAACGAATTGTTATTTAGCCATAGTTGGGACCGAGCGTTCGTTAGTCGTCGTCGTTGCCGACTCCGATGGTGGTCGAAACCAAGTAGTGGTCGGAATGGCGTTTTTTGTAATCTTTTATTTCGTTGTCCGTGCCGTTCTTGGTTTTATGGACCTTCAAAACCGAACCTTTGAATTCCGGTTGAGCGGATGGGACGAAAATTCGATCGAATGGGGCGCTCGAGTAACCGGAGCCCCACGCAGCGGTCGTTCCTTCATCGTTCGAATTGAGATCCAAGAAACCGGCGTTGACCATGATCTCGGGAGTGTCATCTTCGACCGCTAAGAAATTGGTATCGCCTAACAAGACGATATCCTCGTCTTTGAACTTCTCTTTCAGTGTCTTCAATTGGTCCACGAAAACCTTGATCTCCGCTTGTCGCTGCTTTTGCGTAAACTTAGCATCGGATGGATTGGCTTCGTTGCGATTGGATTTGAGATGAACAGGAATGAACACGACGTCCGTTTTTCCTTCGCCGAAGGATAGCTTGACCGCAGTGGCTCGCCGTTCCCAAAACTTATTCCCATACGTTTTGTTCTCGCCAACTGGAATGGCGTAAGGCTCACCCACGAGCTTAGCGCGATCGCTTCGCCAAGCGATACCGATATGCTGACCACGGGTGATGAAGTCCTCTGTGTCTTTCGGGTAATTTGCCTTTGGGAACAAAACATATTGCCAAGTCTGGCCGTGAGAGGATTTCAGCTCATCGAACATGTTTTGAAGCGGTTTGCTGGTAAATGGTGCCTCGTTTTTATCGACTCCAATCTCCTCTAGTGCCAAAACATCCAATTTGGCGTCTGCGACGTAGGCGGCTAAATCGACAGGGGACTGTTCGACATCTTTTCCCGGTTTGCCACGCATATTTGGAAACCCAAGCCATTCGATGTTCCAGGCTCCGATTCGGAACTCCTCTGCGTGAGAAACAGTTGCTCCAAAAGGTAGCAGTGCCAAAAGTACCAGCGAGCCAATTCCAAATTTCATAATCCAAGTCCAATTCTCGTCGCGCAATAGAAAGGCGAAGTGCATTCCCCCAGGCAACACGTTCATCTGAATCGCGAATCTCAATTCCATCAAGGCTCGTTGTCGTTGACTTTGGACAATTCCGTGAAACTTCAAGTCGCTTGTCGTTGTGCTATAACAATCCAACGGGAAACGAGAGTTCGTTTCATTTATCAACGAACGGGAAGTAGTCAGTCCCAAAGTCATCAGGAAAACAAATTGACATGGCCAAGCGTCGAGTTGTGGTAATAGGAGCGGGACCGGGTGGATTGGCTTCGGCAATGCAATTGGCTCATGCCGGCGTTGACGTGACGGTTTTGGAGTCCCGGTCTCAAGTTGGCGGACGTTGTGCGAGTATTTACGCGGACGGATTTCGATTCGACACCGGCCCCACGTTTTACCTTTATCCTAGAATTCTGAGAGAGATCTTCCAGTCAGTCGGTCGCGACATCGACGTGGAGATACCGATGAAGCGTTTGGATCCGCAGTACCGAGTTTCGTTTGGTGCGGGCGGTCATTTGGACTGCACGAACGATCTCGAAGCAATGGACCGACAAATTTCTGCGCTATCGCCCAAAGACGTGGGAGCGCTCAAACGCTACCTGGACCATAACCGGGTGAAGCTAGCTAAATTTCGCCCGATTTTGGAATCACCGTTCAATAGTATGCTGGATCTGCTGCGTCCGTCGGTTCTTGCGGCAGCATCTTTGGTAAAACCCTGGAAGACACTTGGTCAGGATTTGCAAAGTTATTTTCAGGATCCACGACTGGTTATCGCTTTTTCGTTTCAAGCGAAGTACTTGGGAATGTCCCCGTTCAAATGCCCGAGTTTGTTCTCAATCTTGTCATTCCTCGAGTACGAATACGGCGTCTTTCATCCCATCGGTGGCTGCGGGCAAGTGAGCGAGCGAATGGCTGAGGTCGCAACCGAGATGGGGTGCGATATCCGGACGGACGAACCGGTGGAACGACTTGAGTTTGAGGGGAAACGTGTTACCGCCGTGGTTACCAATCAAGGAAGATACGAAGCGGATGCGTTTGTGATCAACGCGGACTTTTCGCATGCCATGCAAAAGCTCGTGCCGGATAACCTGAGAAAACGCTGGTCCAATCGCAAGATTGCCAAGAAGCGATTTTCGTGTTCGACGTTCATGATGTACTTGGGAATCAATGGACGCTATGACGACCTCAAGCATCATACGATCCACATAGCCAAGGATTACGATCGCAACTTGCGGCAAATCGAAGAAGAGATGGTGTTGCCGGACGATCCGTCCATTTACGTTCAAAACCCATGTGTTACCGACGCTTCGTTGGCCCCGGAAGGCAAGAGTACGATATACATCCTAGTGCCGGTGCCTCACCTGAATCCGAATACTCCATGGGACGAGGCGCAGACACAAGCCTTTCGTGAGTTGACCTTTAAGAAATTGGCGGAGTTGGGAATGGGGGACCTTCGTAGTCGCATCGAATACGAACAGATTGTTACCCCCGCGAATTGGCGTGACGACTTTGCGGTCTATCGCGGTGCCACGTTTAACTTGGCTCACAATCTTGGCCAGATGCTTCACCTGCGGCCGCACAACAAGTTTGAAGAGCTGGACAGCGTGTATTTGGTTGGGGGAGGAACACATCCGGGGAGTGGACTGCCTGTGATTTATGAATCTTCACGGATTACATGCAAGCAGCTTTTGCCGGATTTGGGGCTCTCTGCTAAATTTATTGAGGACATCGAGCCCATTCAGAAGCCCGATCCGGTGCTCGCTTAAACGTCTGAGCCGCGGGCACTCGCCGCGACCACGTATTTGCCAGGGAAGCCGTAACGCGGCTAGCGCCTGCGGCTCAAGTGTTGCAAAAATTTTAAAACGAAGAGTCGCAGAGTTAAGACGTTGTTTTTGCCCTGAGCTCTCTGCGATTCAACCATTTACTTGAGGTTCACTTTGCCAACGGCTTCTGTTCCAATATCTCTTTACGATATCACCGCTCGATCGATTGACGGGGCTACCGTTCCGCTTGAGCAATACAAGGGCTCGGTGTTGTTGATTGTGAACGTAGCGAGCCAATGTGTTTTCACAGGCCAATACGCACAACTTCAAACGCTCTACGATGAATACAAGCAGCGAGGCTTGGTTGTGTTGGGCTTCCCTTGCAATCAATTCGGTTCTCAAGAGTCCAAATCCGAGGGAGAGATCAAGGAATTCTGTTCGTTGAAATACAACGTGACGTTTCCGATGTTTTCGAAGGTCGAGGTGAATGGTCCGAACACGCATCCTCTTTACGTTTTCCTAAAGAGCAAAGCGAAAGGAGTTTTGGGGAGCGAGAGCATCAAGTGGAACTTCACGAAGTTTCTGGTGGGGCGCGATGGGACAGTGCTTGGTCGATATTCTTCGACTTACTCACCCAAAAGCATGTCACGAGCGGTTGAGAAGGCGATTTAGAAAACATGCACGGCCCGAGGGGCTAGTATTCTTGCCCTCTTCAAACGCCCCAATGGGGACGCCATTCCCGTAATGGTCGCAAACTACCAAGTTCAAAGATAAACTAACTACGACACACGATTGCGATGCCGTGCTCTTCGGCGCAACGAATCGTTTCTTCGCGATTGATGACGATCGTTTTGCCGGCTTCGATGGCGATGGCTTTGCCTCCGGCGAGTGCCATCTTTTCAATGGTTTGCGGTCCGATCGTTGGCAGATCGAATCGCATGTCCTGCTCCGGTTTAGCAACTTTGACCAACGTAAATCCGCCACGAGGACATATCTGTCCTGTGCGCACAATACACGCATCGGTCCCTTCAATGGCTTCGACGGCCAAAATTGTTCGGTCTCGAACAGTCACGCTTTGCCCGATGTCCAGCCCTCCCATTTGTTTGGCAATGGCCCAACCAAACTCAATATCGTCCCGTTCAAAATTGCTGGGTTTGCGACGTGTGAGGACCCCCTCTTGGGCAATCAACTGGGTTGCAAACTCAGTGCCGGGTACTGTCATGATGCCACGTCGTCCAAATGAATTTACTACGGCTCCCAGCAGCGAATTGTCGGTTGTGTCGCGGGTTCGCCAAAAGAAATGGGGCAACATGGTTTTCACGCATTCCCAATCCGGGAAATGATCCATCCAGCCCCAGCCATGAAACAAAATTTTGTCTTTAAATAATTTTCCGGAAAGGCAGACATGGCTAACGCCGTGTTGACGAAAAAACTTTTGCATTCCGCCTAATTTGCAAACGCCGATCCAACGGACGTGGCTGGCTAGCGATTCGATTTCCTTGGATGCATGACCGTGTACGGCCGCGACTACGACCTCATAGTTTTTTTCGCGAAGCGCGCGAGCGACTGCCAAAGGGTACTCGCCCCAACCCGCGACGATGCCAATCGGTTTTGCTTTGGTCATTCGCCGGACTTTTCTTTTCCCATGAGCGTTTCTAGCTGCTTGGCCATTTGCTTTACGGTTTTGCGAATTTCCGGCAGTCGTCTGATCGACGCGTAGACAACCGCTTGATCATTGCGAGCAATGGCAGGAGAGCCGAGCAAAACCTCATCTTCGCCTGTATCAGCCACGACTCCGGATTGAGCTCCAACCATGGTGCGAGCTCCAATTTTCACATGATCTCGAACGCCAACTTGACCTGCGATTACGACGTATTCCCCTGTGGATGCGCTGCCAGCAATGCCAACGTGCGCGCAAATAAGATTATGTTTTCCAATGTTGCAATTGTGAGCTATTTGAACAAAGTTGTCGATTTTGGTCCCTTCACCGATGCGAGTCGCTCCGTAGGTGCCGCGATCCACGCACGAGTTCGCGCCAATCTCGACGTCCGATTCGATTTCTACCCAGCCAACTTGGGCCGTAGGGGCATGTCTGCCATTTTCCATTCGATAGCCGAAGCCATGCGCACCGATAACACATCCTGAGTGGATGACAACTCGATCGCCGAGAACGGTACCAGGATACAAAACCACGCCAGGAAACAGTTGGCAGTCTTTGCCGATCCGGCATCCTTGCATCACCGTAACTCCAGGATGTAGATGGGTGCCTGCGTCGATTGCGCACCCATCCGCGACGCTTACAAAGCCTTCGACCGTGGAACGTTCGCTGATTTGTGCCGAGGCAGCAACGCTTGCAAGGCGATCGATTCCGTGTTTTTGTGTCACTACAATTTGAGGTCGGAATAGCTGGCAAATCTGAGCAAATGCTTCGTGAGGGTTTTTCACGACAATTTGCGGTATTCGTACGTCAGGAAAAGTTTGATGGGTAACGCACGCCGAAGCGGAAGAAACCTGGAGTTTAGGGAGGTTTTTTTCGTGATCCAACAATGTAATGTGACCGGCCATCGCATCGGCCAATGGGGCAGCGCCGATGATGATATCATCATTCGATCGAGAGAAAAGCTCGCCATGCACTCGTTTGGCAAGCGTTGGGAGGTCGATTGAAGTCATACGGATTCCATTCCAAACAGAGTTAACAGACTGCACTCAATCTAATGAAAATCAGTCCGTTGGAGCAATGCGTCTTTTTGGGAATGAAGCTAGCGAATATGCCAAATTGTGGACATTACTATCGCCCCCGACCCCGTTTTGACCCAACATCGCTATCCTTTAGGCTGTCGATTAGCCCTCTACGGCTTCACCCCCCGTTCGGCGACCGTGAATTGTTGGACTTCTGGCCTTGAGGCTTGGTCACATTGATCGGCTGCAGGGCCCAAATCGAAACCACACGATCGTCCGCTTGATCCGCCACTAGTCAGCAAAACAACCAATGGAACCATTGCTCAGCGCAATCGATGTCACCAAAACGTACCATATGGGTTCCGTAGCGCACCCAGCGCTTCGAGGTGTGAGTCTCGAAATTCAAAAAGGAGAGTTCGTCGCAATCATCGGTCCATCCGGGTCCGGCAAGAGTACTCTGTTGCACATGCTGGGTGGACTCGACCGACCCGATACGGGAGATGTGCGACTTGAAGGCAATTCCATTTCGAATTTGGACGAGAATAGTCAGACGCTGCTACGTCGTCGTCGAATAGGATTTGTATTTCAGAAAGTGCATCTCCTGCCGATGCTCAGGTCTATCGAAAACGTCATGGTCCCGATGCGACTAGATGGTGTCGATTTGAATATTGCACGACCGAAAGCCGTCGAGGCATTGAACTCAGTCGGAATGGGAAACAAGCTGAGCAATCGACCTGGTGAATTGTCTGGCGGTGAAGCGCAGCGTGTTGCGATCGCTCGAGCGTTGGTTATGTCGCCCGCTATCTTGTTAGCGGACGAACCTACGGGGGCCTTGGACTCAGCCAACAGCAAAATTGTCATTGAACTCTTCCGTGCCCTGGTGGAAGAGCATGGACAGACATTGGTGATCGTGACGCACGACGCTACGGTTGCCAACTCAGCCGACCGAATCATCAAAATGCGAGACGGTCTCATCGTCGATGATTCAGGCAAAGCGTCCAAGGAAGGGACATAGTCCTATGTTCCTCGTCCTTTGGCAACACTGGCTTCAGCGGCCGATGCGGTTCTTTTTTACGTTGCTCAGTTTGGTCCTCTCGACAGCCACCTTGGTTGGCATCATTGTGGCATCGCACAACGCGCGGTCGTCGTTTCGCGATTTGAGCAACGCAGTCCAGGGTCTGCCATCGCTCGATATCTCGAACGCAGAAGGAGGCAGGTTCCATTCCACCTCTCTTGACATGCCCGCCTTGGGTCGCGACGTGGTGGTCGGAATGCCGACGTTGATCCGAGGCACAATGTTCCGACATCAAGAGCAGAAAGCGCGTGGTCTCGTGATCGGGGTATCGATGACGCAGAATGATTTGCCGGTGCGAACCTTTTTGCAAAAAAACTTGGACTTGGATGAACGAGAGTTACCTGGGGCAGAGGAATGCATCGTTTCTTCGCTGGTCGCAGCGCAACTCAAAGCGGCAGTTGGCGATTCGATTCAATGCTTGTTTCGCCGCGGCTTCAAAAAGCTATTCGTCAAAGCGATTATTCCATCGAACACATGGAACCGAGTGTCAAGTGAGCACGGCATTATGGTTGATTTGGAATGGCTACAGAATGCAGCCGCCTTAGAAGGCAAGATAGATCGCTATCGACTTTTTTTGAAGGAGGATAGCGATGCCGAAAAAAAGAAAATGCTAACAAACTTAAGTCCCTTGGTTCCCAAGGAATTGATGCTCAAGGAGAGAACGAATACGGTTGGGCTTGCGGACGATTTGCTCAAGTCCACGGAGTTAGGCTTGTCGTTTGCGAGTGCTTTGGCGGTGGCAATGGCTGCTTACATTTTGCTTAATACGACCCGCATGAACCTGGCTGAGCGTCGTCCGTACTTTGCTATTTTGCGATGTTTGGGGGCGACCTCCCAACAAGTGGTTCGGGCGGTTGTTATCGAGGCTTTGTCGATAAGTTTGCTGGGAGTGGTGCTGGGGCTGGCTGCCGGTTGTGGACTTGGGGCCATTATGCGGCGTGTTCTGTCGGGTGTGTTGCAAGCTCCGCCAGGTGCGTTCACGATACCATGGGTCTCCCTGGGGGTGATTGCTGTCTTCATTCCGTGTTTAACGCTTCTCGTCGTTTGGTTCGCACAAAAACAACAAGAATCGGTTTCCCCACTTGAAAGTTTTCGTGAGCCTACCATCGTTGAGAATACAGAGCTACCATGGAAATCGATTCGCAATGGCTTCTTACTCTGGTTGGTTTCACTTGGCGGGCTGTATTGTGTTCGCATTGAGTTGCTGCCGGCGGAATGGGGGGTAGGTATTGGCCTTTTGTCGTTGCTCGCGTATCTGTTGTGGCTGCCAACCGGACTGATCCCTCTTATTTGGATTATCGATCGCTTTTCACGTCGCCCTAATGGTTTTCCGATTGAGGTTGCCAAGTATCAATTGATTCGAAGACCCGAAAGAACGTCCCTCAATGCAGGGTTCTTGGTCATTTCGCTCTGCGGGGCCGTTGGGCTAGGCCAGTCATTGATGAGTAATACTGCGGAAATCAAGCGTTGGTACAATCGTACGTTGCCGGGCGATTTATTCTTGATCAGCACGCAGACGCCATCGCTCTTGATCGATTCGGAGGAACCATTGCGTGAGATGGTTCAGCAGTTGCCGGGCGTAAGCTGGTCGAACGCGATTCGCTTTGTTTGGTGCCAGGTCGATCAGAAGACAGTCATGTGCGTTGTTCGCGAATTCCCGGATGCTGCTCCGTTTCCCACCGAGCCGAAAGGGATGTCGACCGAAGAAGCGAGAAAGCTGGTCGACGGCGATCAAGTGATCGTAGGCTCGATCTTGGCAAAGAAGATTGGGAAGCGAGCTGGAGATTCACTAAACATCACAGTCAATGGACGGTCTTTTTCGGTAACCGTGGGTGCGGTGAACGCCAATTTTGCCAATGGTGGCTTAGCTCTTATCATCAAGCGATCGACTGCGCAGCGATTCTTTGAGGTGACCGGCTTTGATTGGTATTCGTTGGCCGTCGCACCAGACCAGATCGATGAGGCCCAGAAACGGCTCGAAGAAGTCAAAGAACAGTATGGTTTCGAGATTCAGCGTGGAAGCGAAATGCGGCGAGGAGTAGAACAAGCTATTTCGGGGGTGACCGCCGGAATATGGTGTGTTGTCTTCATTTCCTTTTTGACAGGTGGCTTTGGTATTGCGACAACATTGGCAATGAACATGCTGGAACAAGCCCGAGACTTTTCGTTGCTCAGGATTGTTGGTGCGAGCCGAGGCCAGCTCATGCTTACGGTTCTCGTTCAAGCATGGCTGCTAGGGATCATCGGAGTGGTCTTCGGCATGTTTGGAGGCGTGACAACGGTGTTGATCATTTACGCATGCAGCGAAGCACTTTTGGGATACACACCTGAGTTTGAATGGAACTTTTTGTTGATGGCCAGTTCGGCTGTAGGCACAATAGCCATTGTCACCATTGCGGCTTTGCTGCCCGCATGGAACGCTTCTAGAATCAACCCAGTCGAACACTTAACCTATGAATAACCACAACTTCTCACAAACTATGAACCTCTTTCGCTATTGCTTGTCGCTCACGAGTATTTGCTTTGCCAGTGGGCTTGTCTGTGCTCAAGATTTCCTTGGACAAGCGAGTTTAGCCGAGGTGCTGCCTGAGTCCACGCAGCTTGTCGTCGCGTCGCAAAATGTGCAGGCAAGTTATTCGATGCTCGAGAAGTCGGACATCGGAAAGCAGTTTAATGGTCCAATTTGGAAAAACGTAATCGCCAAACAAAAGGCTGCAAACGTAGGGTCGATTCTCAATCCTCGATCCTGGCTGTCGCTCGATTGGAAAGACGCTGGATCGATTGACCAAGCGGGGGCCGTCGCCGCTTTTCTCGATAGCAACGGGGAAACCGCAGTTGTCTTTTTGGCAAAGATTGGTCCGAAGGCCGAAAAGCATCCCTTTGTTCAGCAATGGATGACCAATCTAGGAGGTGCGAATCGTTTCCAAAGTGTTGCATTGAGCGCTACGACGAAGTTTTATTCGTTGCCACCAGCTGGGAAATCCGAGGCAGCTTGCATCGCGATTGGTCCGCAATGGATTTGTATTTCGTCCTCGACCAAAGCTGTCCAGACATGGCTCAGTTCGCCTAAATTAAAGAATATGCAGGGCTTGGCCAAGGGGCCAGCGCAGCAAGTTTTTGCGACCGGAAACTGGGGGGTGGGTGAAACACGTTTTTGGGCATCCCCCTGGGCGATCTTGAGCGGCTACGCCAAACGCGATCCCAAGCTCTTTAAGTCAACAAAACTGTTTGGGCTCGAGGGACTTGGCGCAGTGAGCGGCACCCTTCAACCTCCTTCCACGACGGATAATGCGTGGCGATTGAGCTATACGCTACAAATGGCCGCACCGCTGGCCAAGGGGCTGGCCATGTTCAGTTTTAAATCTGGTCCACTCGTCGAGCCGCCTAAGATCTTCAACGAAGCCATGGATCAAGTATCCATATCGTACCTAGATATGAAGCCTTGGTTCCAAGGAGTGACCCACGCAGTAGATCAAATGATCGATGAGGACACGCCAGGCAATTTTGGCGACATAGTGGATAGTCTTTTGACGGATCCGGAAGGCCCCAAAGTCGATGTTCGCAAGGAGCTCATCTATCCGTCGGGCCCTCTGATGTTCCAGTTTGGTGTTACCGGTCCGGACAAGAAGAATGCGAACCAGCTGCAGCATAAACAGGTTTGGGCTTGTTTGCTTCAGGATGCCAAAAAGTCGACCACGCTCGTCAACAAGCTTTTCGAAAACGACAAGGACATCAAGACGGAACAGATAGGACCCTACCGCGTTTGGAGCACCGTCAACGACGATTCGCTTTTCGTTGCGGTTTCCAAAGGAGAGACTCAGGCGATATCAATAGCTGCAATCGATAACACTTATATTTATCTTTCCACCGATACCGCTTGGCTTAAAGGGATTCTGGCTGGCACGGGCGGTACGGTAGCTAAACCAGGTCAGCCTGCGCTCTGGAAAGATTATCTCCAGAAGAACAAGCTGCCTTCGTTTGCGTTGCAGCAGGGAATGTATTTAGGATCATGGCTAGAACGAAGTTGGACCAGGCTTCCAGAGCCGGCACACAAAGAATTTAGCTCTGTGGATCTTCCTTCTTTTTGTTTGACAAACGTTCTTGTCCCTGGAATTACGTCAGCCGATGTTCCGAAGTGGAACCAAGTGCAATCGGTCTTCGGGGTTCTAACTCACTCTGCGGTTCAAAACGAACAGGGGATTCAGGGGAAGGTGGAGTTAGTTGCCAACCCGTAGGACCTTGGTAGCGAAACTCGTCAAGAGTTTCGGGCGTTTAGGCGATGCATCCGAAAGTCTTGTCCCCAAACACTTTCAAGTACTTGTATTTTCCACCATGACCGTGCGCCAGTCGAGAAAATTCTTCTCGAATGCGCCGCCTATAGTCGCTTTCCAAGAGTCCAGGCAACCGCTAGCGGTTGCGAAAGTGATTCGATTGGCGGTGCTGACCTATTTTGACCAAATTACCGCGCTGAAACCGGACTTAGGTGAGTGTCGTGGCCCGCGATACCTAGCACGACGCGCAAGCTAGTGAATTGGATGGCAAATTCACTAGCTTGCGCGTCGTGCTAAGTTTTACAACTTCCTCTACGAGGAATGGCTTCATTCTGCGCCCTTTGGGCTTATGTCGGGAAACCGAATTGCTTTGTCCCTTCCCATGAACTCCCATCCCATTCGATCACTTCTCTCAGCCAACTCACCACGTCAGACGAAAAGGCTTGCAGCAAGACTTCACCTTTTTCTTTGCTAGCCAAGTGCGGCCACCCGATATGGCCTACACTACTCCGGTCTTTTGTGGTCCAAGCTCGACTAGCTGGTCGAAAGGAATTTCCGGGCTCGATGACCGGCGCATTTTTGAAATCGCCAACGAGTTCGGGACGTAACGACATAACCATGGAGGTTTCCCACTCGCATGCATGCCCCATTTCTCGTTGTTCAATGGTCGGATCGATATCCCAGGGTTTTGAGTCGAGCCCCCAATAAGTCGCCATCAGCAACAGCAGGTCCTTGCGCACGCGATTGCGTTGCCGTACTTCAAATAAGGCTTGTTTGGCCGGAATATCATTTCCTCCATGACCATTGAGCAACACGATCCTCTTGAATCCATACGACAGAAAATTCTCAACCATGTCGTTGAGCATGTCGAGGTAAGTACGACTTGACGCAGATAGAGTTCCAAAGAAATCAAGATGGTGATCCGAGTTGCCAAGCCACATCAACGGTGCGACCAGGATTTGCTTGCCCAGTGTTTTCTCGACACGTTCGACAATTTCGCCGAGCAAAAGACTGTCTGTCCACACCGGCAAGTGGTCACCATGCTGTTCGATGGCGGCGATGGGAATGATAACGGGAGTGGACCTGGAAATGGCTCCAATTTTGGGTGAACTCAGTTCGACAAGTTTCATATAGGCCTTCGACTTTGATTCATTCTTTTGGAAGTGGAGGACTAAGCGTTTTCGTAATGGCCGAAGCCGCGATACTAGCCATCATAACGGAAATCAAAATTGCCTCGGTGGGAGAGAGTGGGTTCCACTTCCGGAATTGGTGCATAACATCCGTCTCGAATTGGGAACGCCCGGATGGGCTTGTCCCATCGGACGTAACGGTTCGCGGCTAAAAACAACCGAAACAGTCGTTTTCCGCATCCACTCCCCTACAAGCCCCCCCAAAAAAAGAGAGGGTATATCGATAAGTCGATATACCCTCCCCAAAAGTCAGTCCGAGATATTTACCCAGGCGCCGGCTGTCCGTTTAGTCTTACTTCTTGGCGCAGCAGCCGCTTGCACAAGCCTCTTCGGTCGTGCTTACAAGCTTTGCGGCAGAGTCGCTGCAGCAAGCTCCACCTTCGCAGCATTTGCCATCTGCACAGCACGTGCCATTGTTGCAGCAGCAGTCTTCAGGAAGACAATTGCCGCAATCGCACTTTGCGCACTCGCATGGCGACTTGGCGGTCGCTACCGACGTTAAGTCTTCCAAGCAACAGCTAGCCTGACCTGCACAGCATGAACCTGTCGCTGCAACCATCGCAGACTTTTGGCAGCAAGAGCCTTTTGGGCTCATGCCCATGTAAGCCGTTGCGCTGGTCACCAAGGCAGCAAGTCCCAATACACCCACTAAAGCAATCTTTGAAAACATAGAAAATCTCCTTGAGAAACATAAGTATTTTAGAGTCAAATTCGTTCTTGTTGGGAATCTGAGTCAATCAACATTGCCAACTACAATGGAGAATTTGCAGCGGTACTCTCTCTCGGTAACAAATCGCTACGGTTGTGGGAATTGAATGGCTAAGATGTTCGATTTGAAAAGTTTCAATCCATCCAGCGTCCAATGTGTCCATGACAACATTGGGGCGAGTCGATGGTATTCCAATTTCGCAACGGCAACCACATTCGCACGAACGGGGAGACTCTTCGCGTTGCACTTCGTTGGACTGCGGTTCGCAAACACTTGGAGGGACGCGTTTGCAACAAGCACAACTTGGTGACTTTTGGGTAGCTAAAGCTGTTTTGGAATCGGAAAAGCAATCACTAACGCGAACGAAGCAACACCAACCTTGCGGCATCGAAATGACGATGATCAAAATGAGTCGAATCATTGTGTGCAACCTTACAGCCCTTTCATAATTAATCATAGTGGTCCGTGCCAGGAGAATCAAGTGCGACATCTCAAAACAGTCGTAGCTGAATTCGTGAGAATTCAGAACCAGCTGAATTCTTACGAATCCAGCTACGAGTCGTGGTATGTTTTCCCCTGCCGCTCGCCTTAATAGCTTAGATTGTATGCTCGAACCGCATTCTCAAACCAGAATTGATTTTGTTCGCTGGCGCTCAACTTGGATGCGAATGCATCGACTGCATTGACCCACTGCGTGTAGCTTGCTTTCAAAAGACACACGGGCCAATCCGTACCAAACATAAGCCTGCTGGGACCAAAGGCTTCGAGGGCCGTATTCCAATACGGTTCGATCTGAGATGACGTCCACTCCTGGTCACGCACTTCTGTAACCACACCGGAAAACTTGCAAAAGACATTCGAACGTTTGGCCAACTCTCTCAAATCGCGGTCCCATTGGTCAGCGTGATGTCCCGATCGGATCGTCGGCTTGGCGATGTGATCCAAAACGAATACTTGATCTGGATGACGATCCACAAACGGAATAGCAAACGGCAACTGCCTCGCATAAATCAGCAGATCATAAGTCCATCCAAACTCCAGCATCGACCGCACGCCATTGTTGAACTCAGGCCGATCCAAAAAACCGTCATCTTGTTCGTCTTGAACCACGTGCCGCAATCCGCAAAGCTTGGCGGCATCGCGATAAGGAACCATTGTCTCTCGAATATCTGGGCTCTGCAGAGGCAACCAACCGACAACACCCCTGATCCAATCGTGGCTTGATGCCATGGAAAGCAACCAGCTTGTCTCTTCTTCGATTTGCCTCGCTTGGACCGAAATCACTCCGCCAACTTGGTTTGCATTCGCTTCCGCGAGCAAATGCGTCGGGAGAAAGTCCCGCCGCAAAACACTCATCGGTTCGGATATCCAGGGGTATTGCTCGGCAGAGTATTCCCAAAAATGGTGATGGCTATCGATACGATTTGAAGGATTCGAATCCACTCAGGTTAGTTCCGCTTTTTCGATGCCTGCGATTTTTTCGAGTCGTCGCGAGTGTCGGCCCCCTTCGAACTCCGTTGCCAACCAGATGCGGACGAGATCACCAACCGGTCGGTCCCCGATCAAATCGCCAGGCAAGCACAGCACATTAACATCGTTGTGGCGGCGGCACATTTCCGCCATGACTTCATCGCAGCATGCGGCAGCACGAACACCCTTGAACTTGTTGGCAACAATGGCCATCCCAAAGCCCGTGCCACAGATTAGGATGCCGCGTTCCACGAGCCCGTCTGCGACGCGTTTTGCGACCACTACGGCAAAGTCAGGGTAGTCGACGGCTTGATCGCTTTGCGTTCCATAGTCTTCGACTTCATGGCCATCCGCTGTCAGCAGCGTGATCAGCTTGCCTTTGATTTGAAATCCTCGGTGGTCGCTACCAATGGCGATTCTCATTCTCCATACTCCGCAGTTTGTTGGGGATAATTCAAATAGCCTAAGACCATTGAATCAAAGATTCCGTGTCGAGTCGATCGATCCAATAGTCCGTGTGTTGGTCCAATTGTTGGGCACACTTCTGATAAACTTCCAGTGGGCCTCCAAACGGATCGCTAATCTCTCCACCGTCGGGAGAAATGAGATGCACCTTGGAAGCGAGCGAAGGCCATTGCGAAACGATAACGTGGCGATGCCGCTGTCCCATCGCCAGGATCAAATCCGCTTGCTCGACCAAGGCCGCATTGAGTTGCGTGCTTTGATGATCGTCTAAAGTTGTGCCAAATTGACGAATGGCTGCCAGGGCGCCATGCGAGGCCTTGTCGCCACCGTAAGCGGATACACCTGCTGACAAAGCAGCCATTGGACAATTCCCGTCGGCGGCCAAAGTGCCAAACTTGGCTTTGATCTTTCGTTCCATCATGGCTTGCGCCATCGGAGAACGGCAAGTGTTTCCTGTACAGACAAACAAAACAGTCCATTGCGAAATCTGTCGAAGTCCCTGTTGGCTTACGATGCCGTTGCGAACAACTTTGCCAACATTTCTGTCGATCGAGACAACGGTTGGAATGCCAGGCGAAATGACTTCGCCGTCATCAATAGCAAGAACGCTGTCATCATCCTGCAGTGACTCAACCCGATCCGCGATGGCGCTCGCTTTATCACGAGCTGGGCAACAAACCAATGGGCCGGACAAAAGACGGCAAACATGCTCAAGGACCAAATGCTCGGGTTGCCAGACCTGAATTCTATGATTCGAATCCTGCATTGCTTCGCAAACCGAATTTTCAAGGCACCGCAGTACACTTGATGCGTGCGAGTTTTGAATGCTCAGCATGACGGGACCGGGCCAAGCTTTTCGAGCAAGTCGTCTGGCAGCTGGACTTATGTCAGGGAAATAGTCAAGAGTTTCATCTGCAGAACGAACCATCAAGGCGAGTGAGTCTTCGCCGGAGCGTTGGCTGCTTTTGCGAAGCTGTTCAATAGCCTTGGGACGCAGCCCGCTCGCCACCAAAAGATAAGAGTAATTCGACGGCAACGCCACAACGTGCCCTTCCGCCAAAGCTTGGACCGCCAAATGAACAATATCCCGTGGATCGTCCGATTTCCTCCAATCCAGAATCTTGGTCATGCGATTTAGCAGATACTTTGGCTAGGGTTCAGGATCTAAAATCAGTGGAACTGATTTCCGCAATTCCATCTCAATCTCGGTATGATATCCCATTAGCGTTCTCTGGTCGATTCCCCAAAAATCTCTTCCAACAGCCAATTGGTAGGTCGCAAATGACTCCCGATCGACGCTCTCGCCCAAGCGGAATCGACAAGGCGCTTCGTACTCGACGTGATTTTCTCGGATCGGCTCGCAGAATCGTTGGTCTTGGAGCGTCCATGGCTGCGTTTCCAAGCCTCGCTTTTCAATCGGGCTGCACAGGCACTCAAAAAAGCGCTGCGATTGAGCCCCCGGACTTGATGATAGGCCAGCGAGGTCTTTCCGATGGTCGATTTCAAAAGCCGAGAGCGATCGCCATTGACGCTCGCGACATGATTTATGTCGTAGATAAAACGGGGCGAGTCCAAAAATTCGATGAGTCAGGGAAATTCGTCCTCCTCTGGAGAACTCCTGCCAGTGATTCTGGCAAACCGACGGGGTTGAGTATCGACTCGGACGGGAGTGTCATGGTGGCGGATACACATTACTATCGATTCTTGTTTTATACGCCTGATGGGGAACTCATCGAGAAGAAAACGATCGGCGGGGTTAACGGTCCTGATCCTGGACAGTTTGCATTTGTCACGGACATTGTCCGAACACCCAGCGGCGAATACTATTGTGGCGAGTACGGCGAATATGACCGCATTCACAAATATTCTTCCGACGGGCAATATGTCGATCGAATGGGTGAACATGGCAATGGGCCCCTTCAATTTAGTCGACCGCAAAGTCTTTCCATCGACCAGGATGGGCTGCTTTGGGTGGCCGACTCCTGCAACCATCGGATTCAAGTGATTGACTGGCGCGAAGACAAACCGCGGTCGGTCGCAATCTTGGGAACCCAGGGATCGGAACTTGGCGAGCTTCAGTTACCATACGGGCTAACCTTGTCGAAAGACGGCACGGTTATCGTGAGCGAATTCGGCAATCATCGGGTACAGCGATGGAACCGCGAGGGCAAGCCGTTAGCAAGTTGGGGAGCTGCAGGAAGTCGGCCAGGAGAACTCATTCAACCTTGGTCGGTCGCTTTGGATTCGAAGAACCGAGTCTACGTCGTGGATTCCGGCAACAACCGCGTACAACGCTTTCACTTTTGATTTGATCGCAAAGGGATTATGTTTCAAACCGTTTATTTGGGAAAGCTTCTTGGCATCAAGGTATACATTCACTGGACCTTTTGGTTCCTGGCTATGTATGTCGCTCTGACCAACATGGGACAGGGGCTCTACTCTGCGATGTCAGCGGTAGGTTTCGTCTTTGCCGTTTTCGGTTGTGTGTTCTTGCACGAAATGGGACATGCGTTAGCAGGGAAATGGTTTCGTATCCCGACTCTCGATATCACGTTGTATCCCATCGGCGGAGTTGCGAGGATGGCCGACTTTACGCGATCGCCCATATCGGAGTTGATTGTCGCCATCGCTGGTCCCATGGTGAATGTGGTGATCGCCTCGATCCTGTTTTTGGGGCTTTCGATACGCGCCAGCTTGAATCAGATCGCAGCGGAAGGAGTCGGGATGCTTGACCCGTGGGAGCAACTACTTGTCGCCAACGTCATATTGGCAGTGTTCAATATGTTACCCGCTTTTCCGATGGATGGAGGCAGGGTGTTGAGAAGCTTGCTCGCAATGTGGATGCCTTATGCTAGTGCGACTCGCTATGCGGCGAGGATCGGTCAAGTCATGGCGGTGGTTATGTTGATCGCAGGCATGTTATGGAATTGGCCGCTCGTGATCATTTCAATGATGGTATTTTTGGTTTGCACTGGGGAGTTACTCAAGGGGCGATTTGCTCAAGCGACGCCAATGTGGAGTCCACAATCGCAGCCAAGCAGTTCGCCGAACGACAGTGTCGTGGATACCATCGACGCGGTCGAAGTGAGACGCGTGAGGTAATTCATGACAACCCAACTTGAAAGTTCTGACGTCACTATTCTTCAGACGCAACAAAAACCGATGTATCAAATCCCGCAGGCTTGCCCTGCGGCGTTAAGAATTTGCTATTGTTGCGTTTAGAGCACGCGCAACTTTTGTTCCCAACGAATCAAACCGGGAGTGCCTGATATTCTAGCTCCCCCAAGGGTTCGGTTTTTCCAAGATCCAACCACCTATTTCGAATAGCCGTCGAGGACAACGCGCGGCCTCGTCACGCCTTGGCCAATTTCGTATACCTGGCACACCTGGAATCCAAAAACCTATTTCTTTGCTTTTTCTCGTTCCCACAACACTTTTTCCTTTGAGCTGCTTATGCAACTGGTAATTAAGAATTTGTCCAAGACCTATCCAGGCGGGGTTCGAGCGCTCGACAATGTCTCGATGACTATTCCGACCGGCATGTTCGGTTTGTTAGGGCCGAACGGTGCAGGGAAGTCGACCCTAATGCGGACCTTAGCAACGCTGCAAACAGCTGACTCTGGCAGCGCCATGCTCGGCACCCTTGACGTTCTCAACAACAAAAAAGAAGTTCGAGAGCTTCTTGGTTACCTGCCACAGGAATTCGGTGTTTATCCTCGCACGAGCGCGACCGCACTTTTAACGCACCTTGCAACGCTCAAGGGAGTCGGACGCAACTCAGCAGAGAGACGCGAAATCGTGGATGGACTGCTGCAACGGGTCAATTTGTACAATGTTCGCAGCAAGTCGGTAGCAAACTACTCAGGAGGAATGCGTCAAAGATTTGGAATCGCCCAAGCTCTTTTGGGGGATCCGAAACTGCTGATCGTTGATGAGCCTACGGCCGGACTTGATCCGGGGGAACGCAATCGCTTTTACAATTTGCTTTCCGAAGTTGGGGAAAGCGTTGTCGTGATCTTGTCGACGCACATTGTGGAAGACGTCAAGGAACTCTGCACGAATATGTCGATTATCAATAACGGTCGCGTTCTCTTTGCGGGTTCGCCAAGCCAAGCAGAAGTCTCATTGGAAGGCCGTATTTGGGCCAAGTCAATGTCGAAGGAAGAGCTTCGAAAGTGCCAATCAGAGATGGATGTCATCTCGAGCAAGCTCATTGAGGGGCGGCCGGTTGTGCATGTCTACAGCGAGTCAAATCCAGGAAATGGTTTCACTGCAGTCGCGCCCAATCTCGAGGATGTGTTCTTTAGCCAAATCAAGCATTGCTCTCGAGCCGCCTAACTCGCTTACTGCCCTTCTGATTCATTCCCTAGCTCTGCGATACAACACACATGGAATTCTTTAAGTTCGAACTGCGTTTTTGGACACGCGGATTCATGGTCTATATTTTTCTTGGAATCGTCGCCCTGCTTTTTGGCTTTGCGACTGGTTCCGACAATGTGCAAGTGGGTGAAGCAATTGGAAATACGCACCGCAACGCGCCCTATGTCATTATGCAGTACTACGTCGCAGCCGGATTGCTAGCGGCATTGATGGTCTCCGCTATCTACGATTCTGCGGCTTCTCGTGACTTCGCAACGAAGTTCTCTGATGTGTTGTTCAGTAAGCCGATTGGTAAATGGAATTATCTCGTCGGGCGTTTCACTGCTGCGACGGTGATTGCATTGATTCCATCTTTAGGTATTTCTATCGGGATGATTCTTGCGGGGGCTATACCAAATCTCGATGCCGAGCGTTGGGGGCCGGTTCGTTGGGATGCACACGCTCTCGGAATGCTTGTTTTCGCACTTCCAAACACTCTGCTCGTCGGTTCCGTCGTTTTTGCCATCGCAGCTTGGACGCGCAATACAATGTACTCTTTCCTCGGTGTATTGATGTTGATGGTCGCGTATGGCATTTCGCAAACAATACTAAGTGACATCAACAACGAAACCCTCGCGATGCTGGTCGATCCATTGGGAGGTGCTCCGTATTCCGTGCTGACCAAGTATTGGACGGTCGATCAACGCAACCATTGGGTGCTTCCGACAAGTGGAATCCTGATTCTGAATCGAGTGATTTGGCTGATAGTGGCACTTGTCATTTTTGCCTTAGCAGGCTGGCGATTTTCGTTCGAAACTGGACGAGTTCGGAGCCGGAAAGCGACCGAGTCAAGTGGTGACTTGAAAATCGAGAACTGTCCTGTTTTAGGAGAATGGCCAAAGGTAACGCCTCAAACGAGTTGGTATGCTCAACTGCGATCCTGCACACGATTGGACATTTTCGCGGTGATGCGCACGCCTGCCTTCATTGTTATTTTGCTCGCAGCCATGCTTAACACAAGCGTGGGGCTATTTATGAGCGCTACCGAAGGGTACGGACTCAGTTCCTTCCCTGTAACGTATAAGATGGTCGACATCGTTCGAGGGGCTTTGTTTGGATTTCTGATTCCGGTCATCATTTACTTTGTTGGCGTCCTTGTCTGGCGTGATCGTGACAGCAAGATGCAAGAGATAATTGGAGCGGCTCCCGTACCGAACAGCGTATTTGTCGTGTCGCGTCTGGTTTCCTTGCTAACCCTCATCCTGTCCATTTTGACGGTGACTATTCTGCTTAGCTGTTCCGTGCAGCTGTTCTATGGCTTCACTCGATTGCAACCAGGGGTTTACGCGTTTGAACTTATCTTGATCGAAACGTTGCGTTTCGGTTTCTTCATCGTTCTCGCGATGTTAGCGCATACTTTTTCTCCCAACAAGTATGTCGGCTACTTTGCATTCATCGTGATCTTGATTCTCAATGCATTTTTTTGGCAATGGATACGCATCGATTCCATTATGGTTCGGTTTGGACGTTTGCCGACCTATGTTTACTCGGATATGTTCGGTGTCGCTCCCTATGTTTCTGGACTGGTAGCCCATGCGCTCTATTGGTTAGCAGGCGCAGCTGTTTTGCTATGGATTTGCTCCATTGCAATGCATCGTGGTGTCCCTAAATCGATCCGATCACGGCTCACCGAAGGGATCATATCGACTTCTACGGCGTCGAAAGCGTTCGTGGGATTTTCAGCGCTTACTATGTTTGCGCAAGGTGCTTGGCTAGTCTACAACACGCAGTTCCTGAATTCGTTTATCGGAAGCGTCGAGCAGGAAAAAAGGCGAGTTCGTTACGAAAACGAATATTCAAAATTCGAAAATGCACCTCAACCCAAGGTGACGAGCGTTCAATACGAGATCGACATCTATCCGGAAACCCGAAACATGCGGATGGCCGGCAAGCAATCGATAGCGAACAAGTCCGATACTGCAATCGACACGCTCTATGTCAATCTGGCTCCCACCTATGAGACAACTCTCGAGATCCCGAACGCGAAATTAGAACGAGACGACAAACAGCTTGCGTGCCAAACGTATCGCCTCCAACCCGCACTAGAACCAGGTCAATCGATTGACATGAGTTTTGTTGTTCAAAGTAAAACGCGAGGGATCGAGAATCAAGTAAGCAATCAGGAGATTAATCAGAACGGGTCCTTTTTTAACAATTCGATCGCCCCCCATTTTGGTTACGATCCGGACCGACGAATCATGGACCCAAACAAACGAAAAGAATACAAGCTGGAACCCGCTGAAAGCGTGCCGATTCTAACTCGGGAATGCGGTGTCGCTTGCCAGTCTCATTACGTCGCTCAAGATGCAGACTGGGTAAACGTGGAAACGATCATCAGCACTTCGGGGGATCAAATTGCAGTTGCCCCAGGCTCGCTCATCGAAAAATGGAACAAGGATGGTCGGAACTTCTTCAAGTACAAACTAGATCATCCGTCCCTCAACTTCTACTCCTTCATCTCTGCTCGTTACGAAGTAGAGCGTTCCAAGTCAGGAGATATCGATGTGGAGGTTTACTATCATCCTGAACACTCGTGGAATGTCCCTAGAATGTCTCAGTCGATTAAGGCCGCACTGGACTATTGCGGAACCGAGTTTGGCCCCTATCGACACAAGCAAGCACGGATCATCGAATTCCCACGTGTGGCTTCGTTTGCACAAGCGTTTCCTGGGACCATGCCGTATTCGGAGAGTATCGGATTTATCGCTCGACTGAACAAACCGGACGATATCGACATGGTTTTTTATGTCGTTGCCCACGAGATGGCGCACCAATGGTGGGCGCACCAGGTTGTTGGCGCGAGGATGCAAGGGGCAACTTTGCTTTCGGAAACGCTGGCTCAATACACGGCCTTGATGATCATGCGAAAGGAATACGGCCCTGACATGATGCATAAGTTTCTCAAGTATGAAATGGACGCCTATCTGCGATCAAGAGGCGCGGAAAGACTCAAGGAACGTCCTTTGATTTCCGTTGACCCAAGCCAAGGATACATTCACTACCGAAAAGGCAGCGTGGCACTCTATTATCTCGCGGAGATGATCGGAGAAAAGCGAATCAATGCTGCCCTCAAGGACATTATTGAGGCTTACGCCTACCAGGGGCCTCCCTACCCTACATCGCACGCCTTGGTCGACCGACTTCGCAAGCAAACACCGGAAGAGCTACAGTATTTGATCAAGGACCTCTTTGAGGACATCACGATCTTCGCTAATCGAACCATCGATGCAAAGGCGACGAAACAGGGCGACGGAAAATATTTGGTGCAGGTCGAAGTCGAATGCAGCAAGTTCAAGGCAGATGAAAAAGGATTAGAAACCGAGGCCGAGATGGACGATTGGATGGAGATTGGCGCCTTTGCTAAGCCGGACGCAGGCAAGCGATATGGTGAACTGCTCCATCGCGAACGCGTTCAACTAACCTCGGGCAAGCACAAGCTTGAATTCACGGTCGATTCTAAACCTTTTCAAGCAGGAATCGATCCGCGGAATTTCTTGATCGATAGAATGCCAGACGACAACATGAAAAAGATTATTGTCGAATGATGCTCAGGACTCCTCGATGATCTCGTGCCCAGCAATGATCAAGCCAACTTCGAAGCAAAAGGGACCTAGTTTACGAGTTCTTGCCACGCGAGTCGACAACGTCGCGCTCGGCATTTGCACCTCTAATGTTTGTTCTGGATACCATTGCTGATGCGTAATAATTCCGACTCCCTTGCGTGACAGGTTCTGTATGATCGCTCTGGATTCCAATTCTTGTCCGGGCATTCGGAAAGCGCCGTCTACGACTCTCGTGATGCACTCCCCATAGCAGGGAAACCGAGTCGAAGCCCTTAGCTCAAAGAGGTTGGTTCGAGCTACACCGCGTTCGGATTCGAAAAACTCCAACAGCGATTCCGTCAATTGGATACGCATCTCAAGCGATGCAATTAACTGCCCAAACGACTGCTGACGATCGTTTCCCAACATTCGAACACCTCCTTGTCAAAAGCTTGAGTTACACTTTCGGTCATAATAGCCAGGGTCTGTTTAAGGGACAGTGCACCTCGATAAGGGCGATTGCTAGTCATCGCTTCAAATACGTCTACGACCGAACATATGCGGCTCGCGATGTGTATTTCGTTACCGCCGATTCCTACGGGATACCCTTTACCATCGATTCGCTCATGATGTTCGTACGTCATGAGAAGTTGTACCTGTGTGGCTTCATTAACTTTGGTGAGCCTGCGAAAGCCTCCCAATGGATGCTCTTTAATGATGCGAAATTCGAATTCGTCTAGCATGCCAGGTTTGTTCAAAACTCGTTCGTCGATATCAAGTTTTCCAATATCATGGAGAAGACCACCAGTAGCGATTTCCGCAAGCTCCTCGTTTACGTATCCCAATTCAGCGGCTAACAAGGAACAATAGAATGCAACGTTTCCGGAATGGGTAAAAGTTCCATAGTCATGATGAAGAATTTGACAAAGCTCAGCACCCGTCAATGATTTTTCGGTAGCAAGCCTCGCGACATGGACACCGAGTTGCTTTGTAGCGTCGACAATACTGTGGGTGTCGTTTCGAGTAAACTCGTCGGAAAGCACGTTTCGAATCACTTCCGATAGCATTGCTGCTTTGTTTTTGGCCGGTACAGCAGCATTCTCAAACCATAGATCGAAATTATCCCGCAAGTGTTTTTGAAACTTCTGGCTTTCTTTTTGGCTTATGAACAGCTTTATGTCTTTCGAGGCGGCAAGCAGTTCTAAAGCTTCCTCTGTCGCAATTTGGTCCGCAGCCAAAAAAAGAATCGCGTCTTTTGTACCTTTTGGCCGCAGATAAACATCTGTTCCAACGGGGAAAAGACTTGAAAGGGTAAGGTGACTGATAGGAATTAGGGGAATGCCAAGCATGAGTCTTCCTACGTGGACGAGGTGACGAACCGCAACTCGATACTATTGCTTGCAATCGCACATCCCCGAAAAAGCTGTCAGGAAATTCTCGGGTTATTTAAACGGAAGAAAGTGAAAATCGCCACAACCAGAATCGTCGGAAAACGTCAACTTGATTTGGAGACGCAAAAACCTCACCTCGATTTAAATTTGCATCCCTTGCAATGTCAAAATGGGTCGAAGTCCATCAACCTACATTGAAAGAGACAGTTAGTTGTCGCTAAAGGGAGGTGGGAAGCTCTTGCTGCTTTGCGGAGATTGCGTGGGATGCAATGAATCGATTGCGGTATTAGAGGAACCGTCTAGCAGTGGCTCGAGATGATCCATGAGCGTCTCAAATCGGATTTGGACATTGGCCTCCCCCAACAGCAATTGCTTGATCGCAATCGGCAAGTTGACCGCATACGCAATAATGTCTGTCAGTATTCCTAAGGGCAATTGTTGAGTCAGTAAGTCGGCAAATGTTTTGGAATTCGCCGCATCCTGAGGGATCATGGCGCGAAATACGCTCAACAGGGTCTTTCGATGTTCTTCCGCTGACTCGCGAAACTCGTCCGGTACGATATCCGGAATCAGCTCGACCCGGGCTTGTCGGAAACTCGTATCCACATCAAGCTCCTCAATAATCCGTGCCCGCTGAATGCCTGCCATCAGGATGTTGTGGCGACCGTCATCGGTGGGTGTATGCGAAATAATACGGCCGATACAAACGGTATTGCCGAGGTTGGGTTTACCTTGGAACTGACTTTCCCAGCCAGGAACCAAGAGGGCCATTGTGATCAAGTGGTCGGATTCAAGGGCTTCGGAAAGCATCTCGCAATAACGAGGTTCAAAAATATGAAGGGCTTGGATAACGTGCGGAAATAGAACCAAATTGGGTAGTGGAAACAGTCTCACTACGCCGTCAAAGTCGTCCGGAATCCCTGCACTTTCCCAATGTCCCATTCGTTCCCCTGTTTCGAATTCTAATTCCAATTTTTGAGTCGCTACCGTGCAACGATCCAGGCCGGCTGTAGCCGGTGCACCACCACACTTACTTGGGAGTATACACCGCGGACCACCCCCACCCATATAGAACCAACCCGTCCGTCGCCAAAATCCCGATTTCTGACTGCCCATTGCCCTGCCAACTAAGGGGGCAAAAACAAATAATGTGTTTCGACCTCCTTAAGGACAGAGGGGATTGAGATTTTTTGCTTCACAAATTCTCGCATCGAGGGGGGTAGCGCGTATTTGCACTTTTCTATTCCCTCAATGGAATAGAGCCCCTTAAAGAAGGATGTCCTGGCTTCAATTTCAACGGTACCTTGCAATGATTCCTTGTCTAAAATGTCATACTGCATCTGAACGAGTTTTTCTAACGCTTTGACCTCCGTTGTGATCGAGTCCAAAATGGCGATTCGAATATCTTGTTCCGAAGGGGGATTTGGCTGTACCCATTTTCCCGTCCATTCGCGGCGCTGCTGCAGAACCCACTTCATGATTTTCAATATGCGTGGGTCACTGCTGACAGCGACATGGTCAAACTCATGAAGCAGCAATTTGGATTCCCAAGGTGCTGCGGGCTGAAAGTCTGATTTTAGACATATTTCATGTTCGATCTTGATTTTAGGCTGGTCCATCCACGCTGCAATTTTCGATTGCCACGTATTGGTCTCGCGATCATAACCGAGTGATTGGTGTCGGTACTTGAAATCGTAGGCAACGACAAATTTGAACAAGGTTAGCGCTTGTTTGTCCGCTTTTTTAACGAGATCATCCTCTATCACCATCCTGACATTCCCTCGATCGATCAACCGAACAAATTCACCCGGCGCTTCGGACACCCACGGTAGCGTTTTGATCGTCTGGGCTGCTACTGGTGGTGAAGTCGATAAAACTACGTTTATGGTCGCAAGAAATATCACGCCAAGAGCATTTCGGAGAAAGGCCGCTTTCTTCATGGTAGATTTGTTCTCCTTCCCTCGTTCTCCTTCCGTAGCGAAACTCGTCAAGAGTTTCGGTGTTAGTCGAGCGGTAAACTAAAACTTGATTTAGCACGACGCGCAAGTTTTGAAGTTGCACACTTTTCGAAAGATGGCCGAGACTGATATTGCATTGAAAGCGAGTTCCCCTGTAGGCGTTTGTTACCAAGCACACGACAAACAAGGGAGTTCTCGCTATGGTAATGGTGA
>JAPLNL010000116.1 GCA_026692905.1 Planctomycetota bacterium | reverse complement strand
TCGTATTGTGCAAAATGTTTTAGGAAGGCAAGGTGCGGTTTGGGAGGGCGAGGCCACCGCTGTAAACATCTTTGCAAAGTCAATTCCGTTGAAAACCTTAGGGAGGGCGAGGCTCCTGCCGAGCCAATGGTGCAGCGGTTCGGCAGGAGCCTCACCCTCCCGAGTTAGGAATTAATTGTTTACTGACCCACGCTATTGTAGCTAAGTTTTGTCATTGAGAACGTGATCGACAGTGACTGCAACCGCAAGAAAACCCTACTTCGCTAAATCCTTCTCGATGGCCGTGAACTGCATTCGAATTTCATGCGTGTCGAAAAAGAAATGGCTCAAGCGAGCAATGACTTGCCAGCGCTCGATCGCTTTTTCCACTTCTTTTTCTTGGAGCTCCAACTGTTTGATTTGGCTGGTGATCACGCTCGAGGATTGCCCTCGCGAATTGGAGCGTTTCGTCCGAAGCGATTCGATCGTGAAGCTGACTCGTTGTTTGTAGTCTATCAACCGATTGCCAACGCTCTGTGCGTCGCGAGGTCCAATTCCAAATAGCATTGCCTCTCTCTCTTCACGCAAGCCAACCCATGCCTTGATCTCCCATCGTGCGCCGGGTTTGGATTCGATCCTCACTAGCATTTCGGGTGCTTCGTCTTCGATTGCGATTTTCCAAGTCGCCTTGCCTGATCCGTCGATCGTCGCGACCTCCATCGGCTCAACAACGACTTTGTCCGACAATTTCAGTTCGATCTCGCAACGCGATGCCTTTACCAATACGGGCTTGCCAATGGATACGATTTCTTTCGCGTAGGCAGATCGAAGGGTGAGTGGTTTTTCCAAGGTGATAACGCCGCGTTCCGTCGTGACGACCTTGAGTTCCTCGGCCTCCGTGTCATTCGAATTCAATTCGTTCGATTTGGATTCATCATCGGATTCGCTTGTCATCTCGATTGCATCGATGATCACGAGGTTGGCTAGCCCACTATCGGCAGTATTCGGTTTCAAAACATCGCTGATGATGGACGAAGGCGATGATTGATCGAGACGGATCGAGTTGTTTCCGATTGGGTTGAGCTCCGCAAGCAACGCTTGCACCATTTTTTCATTTTGCTGTGACTCCGCTTCTTCCACTCCTGCGGATGGATGGGGAGTCGTCACAAGTTCCATGGTTTCGGTTGCCGTTTCTTGCTCCGTGCTCTCGATTGAATTGTTTTTCGTGACTTTGGTTTCTTTGGATAGGTTAGCGACTTCTTCCATATATCCGTCGTTAGTAAGTTTCCCGTCATTATTAAGTGCGCTTTTGTCCTTCGCTTTTGCGATAGGCTTTGGTATTTGCTCCTGCTCCAAATTTGGAAGGAGGAACAAACTCGCCAAAATCAAAGAGGCGACCAGTAGAACGGCGGCACCCATCCAAAGCTTGTTCTTATTCGAGTTCTTTTGCGGACGATTTGCGCGCAGTGCAAACGAAGTCCCCGAGTTCGAAAGGCTAGAGCTTTGCGGATTACCCAAGTCAAATTGCTCTTCCTGAATCGCTGACTCAGGACGAGACAATGCCCACGGCCAATCAGGCGGCGAAATCAGAAAGGGGCTTCTCTTTCCCAAAAGTGAATCCTTTTTTGGATCGTTGGGGGCACTCTTGTTCAATTGCTTAATAATGCCAGTAAGCGGAACGAGGCGACCGTCATCGGTAACAAATGTTTCGGCCGTGTTGGGCGTCGGTTGGCCAAATGACCTTAATTGTGACCTCCAATCCCGAAGGACGTTTTCTGGCGGAGCTCCCCATTTTCGCAAGATGGTGGCGACGTGATTGAGGTGGTTGCATGGGAAGCTCAACACCGTTCCGAGCTCTGAATTCTGCAAAACAACCAAGCGTTCTATTTCTTTCGCAATGCCAGGTTTCGTAACGATTTCACTGCAAATATTCTGAACTTCGCGTGTCAATGGATGGTGAACATTCCAGTCGTTGGCGACTGTTTGCGATCCCGAAACTTCGGAACTTGGCGAAGGCTGGGGAGATGGGAACGGCCTGAAGAACCAAGGATTCCCGGATGATTCCGCCATCAAAACGCACGTTTCGAAGCTATCCACAACAAATGCTTGGAATGAAATGCCCTCACTCGGCGACGTAGATGTGGGATCGTTTAGAAACTTGGTGAGTGCGTTCAGCAGTTGTTTGGGGGCGTTCATTGGAGCCTATTTTCCAAGTGGAGTTGAATATCGGGCGGCTAACGGCAATTGACGATATGTAGTCGCGAAAGTACACTCTTCGCCCGTATTTCTGGGGTATGTCACAATGACATCCGACGCTGTCGGACCCAACATGATTTTTGCAGAAACATTGGAGCATTGCATTCGGCCATGGCTAACAAGTTGATCTATTTTTTTGGAAAATCGAAAACCGATGGCGGCGGAGACATGAAGGCTCTGCTCGGTGGTAAAGGCGCTAACCTTGCCCAAATGACCAAAATTGGTTTGCCGGTCCCTTCCGGCTTCACCATCACGACGGAAGTCTGCGTCAATTACTACAAAAATGGTCGCAAAGCCCCAGCTGAACTCGCTGTGGAAATGGAAAAAGCCGTCAAGTGGCTCGAGAAAGAAGCCGGCAAGAAGTTTGGCGACGTCAAGAATCCGCTTCTCGTTTCGGTTCGCTCGGGTGCTCGCGACTCTATGCCTGGTATGATGGATACTATCCTCAACCTTGGACTCAACGACGCAACCTGCGAAGGTCTCGCCGCTGCAACCGCCAACCCACGCTTTGCCTGGGATTCGTATCGACGATTCCTTCAAATGTACGGCGACGTTGTGATGGGCGTCCAAAAGAAAAATGAAAACGACCACGAGCCGTTTGAAGAAGTCATGGACGCGCTCAAAAAAGAAGTCGGCGTCAAAGATGACACCGAATTCTCCGCCGCCAATCTTCAAGAACTCGTCAAGCGATTCAAGAAGCTGATCAAGGATTGGACCGGCAAGGCGTTCCCAACCGATCCTGTTAAGCAACTCGAAGGCGCTGTCTTTGCAGTGTTCAGCTCATGGATGAACGACCGAGCGATTCTCTATCGCCAAAAGTACCGCATTCCAGACGAATGGGGTACCGCCGTCAACGTACAGGCGATGGTGTTCGGCAACATGGGCGATGACTGTGCAACCGGCGTTGCCTTCACTCGCGACCCTGCTAACGGCAACAACGTATTCTACGGTGAGTACCTCGTTAACGCGCAAGGTGAAGACGTGGTTGCTGGCGTTCGAACTCCGTTAACCATCGCTGAGATGGCCAAGGACAAAACGATCGGCGCTGCACACAAAGAATTGAACGATGTTCGAAAGACGCTCGAAAAGAACTTCGGCGATGTCCAGGACTTCGAGTTCACCATCGAGAAGAAGAAGCTCTACATGCTTCAAACTCGGAACGGCAAGCGTACCGCTTTGGCCTATGTCAAGATCGCTCACGACATGGTTAAAGAAAAGCTGATGACTCCAGAACACGCAATCAAGTCCGGAGACCCTGAAGCCCTTAATCAATTGCTCCAGCCGATCTTCGATACGACCGCATATGCTGCTGCCACCAAAGAAGGTCGTCTCATGGCGATCGGCCTCCCTGCTGGCCCAGGTGCAGCTTCTGGCGCCGTCGTCTTCACCGCTGGCAAAGCCGAAGAACTCGCAGCCAAGGGACAAAGCGTTGTTTTAGCTCGTATCGAAACCAGCCCCGAAGATCTTCGAGGCATGATCGCTTCGGACGGTATTCTGACTGCTCGCGGTGGCGTTTCCAGCCACGCAGCGTTGGTCGCTCGTCAAATGGGTAAAGTTTGCGTGGCCGGTGCTGGCGATGTCGAAATCGACTACCACAAGGGTACGCTCAAGTGCAAGGGAGTCACGCTCAAAGAAGGTGACTTCATTAGCATCAACGGTACGACCGGCGAAGTGTTCCATGGCAAGATCGCGACTGCGGACAGCGAACTCAAGCAAGTTCTTGTCAACAAGACGATGAAGCCAAAGGACAGCAAGGTTTTCCAGTATTACGACTTCTTGATGAAGCTCGCAGACAAATACCGAACACTCGGAATGCGAACCAATGCTGACCAACCAGACCAAGTTGTCAACGCGATCGCCTTCGGCGCAGAAGGCATTGGCCTTTGCCGTACAGAACACATGTTCTTCGAAGGGGACCGAATCATCGCTGTCCGCCAAATGATCTTGGCCAAAGCAGAAGAGGATCGCAAGAAGGCACTCGCCACCTTGCTACCTTATCAGCAAAAAGACTTCGAAGGCATCTTCCGAGCCTTGAACGGTCTGCCAGGTTGCATTCGTTTGCTCGATCCACCGTTGCACGAATTCTTGCCACAGCATGACAATCACAAGGGCCAAGAAGAAGTCGCCAAGCAACTCAAGACAACCGTCGCTGAAGTGGCAAGGTTGGTTTCGGAACTGCACGAGTTCAACCCAATGTTGGGCTTCCGCGGTTGCCGACTCGGTATCTTGCGTCCAGAAATCACCGAGATGCAAGCTCGAGCTATTTTCCAAGCCGCCGCTGTGGTCATCAAGGAAGGCATCAAAGTCAAGCCTGAGGTGATGGTGCCATTGGTCGGCTTCAAGAAGGAACTCGATCTGCAAGTGGAAATCGTTCACCGAGTGGCTGCAGAAGTCATGAAGGCAACCGGCAAGAAGTTCCCATACACCGTCGGAACGATGATCGAAGTGCCTCGTGGTGCTTTGACCGCCGACGAAATTGCTGAGTCGGCTGAGTTCTTCTCGTTCGGTACCAACGACTTGACCCAAACCTGTTTGGGTATGAGCCGCGACGACTCGGGCTCGTTCCTTCCAGCTTACCAAACCTTAGAAATCATCAAAGCGAACCCATTTGCTTCGATCGATCGAACAGGTGTTGGTCAGTTGATGAAGATCGGTGTGGACAAGGGCCGATCGACGAAGCCAGACCTCAAGATCGGTATCTGCGGCGAGCACGGTGGAGATCCATCATCTGTCGAGTTCTGCCACATCATTGGTCTCGACTACGTCAGCTGCAGTCCATTCCGAGTGCCAATCGCTCGCTTGGCAGCAGCTCAAGCAGCGTTGCGTCATCCAGCCAAAGTCACGCCACCAAAGGTCATCAAAGACTCCAAGGCAAAGACAGGCGCAACCAAGTCAAAGACATCGCGAAAGTAGTTCATTGGCCGACGGGCGCTAGCTAGCCCCGACGCTGTTACTCCCCTCGCCCCTTTAAGTGAAGAGGGGCCGGGGGTGAGGGGTTTTGAACTGGCTAACTACCGGTGCAAAACCGCTAACCAAAACCCACCAAAGCGGAGGCCAACAGCCTCCGCTTTTTTTATGCGCACCCTGGCGAGCCACCGCAGACACGAACTGCCGCCGATACACCGATACACGGCTAAACCAACATCGAACAATACTCAATCGAAACCAACCCCAAAACGCCGCTCCAGACCAACGATTCCTTTACGGTTTGCAATATTGGTTCTGCGGCGAAAACAAAATAGGAGTACTCTTAACCGCAGTTGCCTCAAGATGGCGTCTATTTTGAATCCAATCGTTTCCTCTCTTCGAATGATTGAGTGTGGTTCGGTTCAACGATTAACGTTCCTTCGGAGACAAATTATGAAACGGTTTTTCCAAGTCCTATGCTTGCTTTCTACACTGGCGTTGAGCCCTTTGCGAGCCGAGGACAATCTCGTCCAGGTTGCTGCATCCAATGGTCAGTTCAAAACACTTGTTAGCCTTTTGGTCGTATCAGGGCTTGATAAAGCACTTCAAACGAATAATGAGTTCACAGTTTTTGCTCCGACCGACGAAGCCTTTACGAAGCTTCCCGCCGAAACGGTTGCAGATTTAATGAAGCCAAGCGGACGCGAAATGCTGACAAACATCCTAAAAGCTCACGTCGTTGTAGGAGAACGATCTCTTGGCGAGCTAAAACGTCCATCGGAAGGAAATCCGATCAAGACCTTGGAAGGAACGACTTTCCGACTGACTGGCGATGGATTGAATCCCAAATTTGGAAATGCTCAAGTGCTTCAGGCGAACGTCCAAGCTAGCAACGGAATTATTCATGTTATTAGCGATGTTTTGATGCCAGGCCCCAAAGAAAACAATATCGTTGAAACGGCCAAGTCAACCGGCATGTTCAAAACCTTGCTGGCAGCTTTGAGTGCCGCAGATCTTGCAGGGGTTTTCGCTGGCAATGCGCCCTACACCGTTTTGGCCCCTACAGACGAAGCCTTCGCTAAAATTCCAGCAGCGACGTTGGCCTCCTTGCTGCTGCCAGAGAACAAAGAGACCTTGATCGGGATACTTAAGTTCCACGTCATTTCGGGGAGTGTTTCTGCAAAGGACGCGATCGGTGCAGCGAGCGCCAAGACTCTGCAAGGAAGCTCCGTTCGGTTCCAGCTACAAGACGGTAAGCTAGCCGTTGAGAATGCCACTGTGATCAAGAACGATGTTTTAGCCAGCAACGGTGTTATTCATGTGATCGATACTGTTCTCATGCCGCCGAGCAAGCCGGTTTCTGCCAGGCACGTTCCAGTAGCAATCCCAGCGAAAAAATGTCCGAGCCAGTCGCATCGCTAGGCTCCCTCTCGCTGCGAATTGAATAGGCAACCAGGAAGGTTACTCAGTGTAAAACGATTGTCCTCAATCGTTTCGGCACAGCCAAACCAAAATGCTATTCCCGAGATATGGTGCCGAGTTACTCCGGCGGGTCTACCTTAGCGGTCCACTCAGGAACGCTTTGTTTGAGGCTTCGCTAAGCCCGACAACAATATCGAGAAAGCCATCGAGGTTCAAATCGCCGAGGGCGATGCCATAGACCGTTCCTTTGCCGTCGCCAAAGCGAACTTGTTCAAAGTTGGTACCTTTCCCTCGATTAAAAAATACAGAACCAGCCGAAGCAGCGTAACCGACGACAATATCCTGTTTGCCGTCCCGATTCATATCGCCGATGGCGATAGCACCAACGCCGCGTGACATGTCTTTTAACGCTAACTCCGCAGCAAATTCACCAAGCCCCTGGTTCATGTAAAGGAACGAACCACGCTTTTCATCACCCACGACCAAATCAACCATTCCATCGCCATTCAGATCGCCAGCCGCCGCCGCACGCGATGAAGTTTTCGCAGGCCCAAATGGTTTCGATTTTGCAAATGTACCTTTCCCGTCGTTAAAGAAGATTCGGCTCTGGCCACCATCGCGATGGGGAACGGCGAGATCGATGAATCCATCGCCGTCAAAATCTGCAGGGACGATCGTAGTTGCTGACTCGGATGGAATCTTCACAGTGCCGGATTCGTTGAAGTTGCCGTGACCATCGTTTAAGCAAATATAACTTGGACTATTGCGGTTAGCTGCGATCAAGTCAGGGTAACCATCCCCATTCAAATCGGCAACAGCCGCGTTTCGAGTGTTCCACTTTGCTTCGCCCCAAGTGCCTGCGACATGAAAATTCGCTTTTCCATCGTTCAAATAGATTAACTTCTTGTCCGGGCTATCGTTGCTGATAGCGATATCCAAGTCTCCATCGTTGTCCAAGTCCGCGAGCACGGCAGAGTAGGTCCGGTCAGGAGCATCGCCAAGGTTTTTTGCATCGGTGAAGTTTGCATGGCCATCGTTCATTAAGACGCGATCATGCACTGGCCAATGTCTCCCCTTAGCCAATACGATGTCCAGGTCGCCATCGCCATCTAAGTCCCCCAGGCTCGCGTTGGCCGACGTCTCCGCGGTAACCTCGAGTTCGATGACTTGGTGAAACTGGCAAGTTCCAAAAGGGTCATCGCATAGGTATAGGGCAAGAACTGCTAGAATGAGTTTGGCTATTCCTAGTAAGGTCAACACAGTGTTTTGTCGTCCGACTTTGCACGACCATCCGTTTGTAAGGCGAACAGGAATCCATGCTTCCAAATTTCACCCTCAGAAGTACTCCAATCAGTACACACTTCAATTGGCTGCGATGGTGGATTCTGGTTCTGCGATGGACAGGACGTAGTTGACGAGGTGCCAGATATCCACTTCGTTGATCCCTTTGTCGTCGCTTGATTTGATGATGGCGGCTGCCGGCATTGGCGAGCCGACGATTCCGTATCGAATACGACGATAGATGTCCATAGGCTCCCGTCCACCCCGGAATTTCCCTTCCACAATGTTGCGTGGTTTCAGCGGTTGAGGCTTCATCCCTCCAAGTGCCATCAGCGGCATCAAGCTGTCAAGCTTCGTCGGGCTGATGTCGATTTTAGAAGTCCAATCTTTGGTCCAGTCGTCATAGTCAGGAAGCTGCTTGCCATCACCTCGAGCGGATTCGCCATGGCATTTCGCACAAGCGGCTTCTTCGCTCAAGAAAAGCTTTCGGCCCTTTGCGATCGACTCTTCCAACGCTGCCTTGTTGTCCGTTGTTTCTGAGCCGACGATTGGGAAGCTTGGCAATTCGAATTCTTCGACTCCGTCGTTGGACTCCACCCAAGCGTCTGCGATGGCCGTTAGAATCTCAGCGGCGGATTCAATCTGACCGTCAAACTGCTTTTTCGGCTCCGATTCGTTGCTGCCTTTCAAGGATACGTTGAAAACACGATCTTTGTCCAAATCGAGTTCGGTCGCAGCATTGAACAATATCTTTCGCTCGAACTCACCTCGGATCGACAGGAAGACGACATAGTCTACGAGGGCGTTGATCTTTGCGTCCGGTAGCTTGTTAAACAGAGGCATCTGTGAACCAGAAAGGCCCTTGCGGAGTGCGCGGGCAATATCTGCTTTGACAGGTTTATTCTTTCGAGCAGTGCTCTTGTATTTGAATATGCCATGTCGAAACTCACGGGGATATGGGTTTTGCGATGCGGCTACCGGTCCGCGACCTTGGCCGGATTCACCGTGGCATGATGCGCAAAGCTGTCGATACAACCCTTTTTCACCTGGCTCGACCGTCGCTGCTGGGGGCCCTGCAGCAATCTCCAAATTCGCCGTGGATAACAACTCTTTGTAGTCGTCTTCTGCAAAGAGAGGCGGCAGTTTCGGCTCATCGAGAGTTCCGAACCATTCCTTCAATAGCTCTTGTGAATCGTTGAGCGGCTGCTCTAAAACAACATCTTCTTTGATCTCAATCGCGCGTGCGTACAGGTAGTTTGGCTCGTGTGGAGCAGACTCGACAGCCGTAGGCTTGCAGCCTGCTGATGCAAGCAATACTCCTGATGCAATGGCGGCGAGCAGAGGTTGGATGGGACGGTTCTTCATGACGATTCAAGGCTTAACTATTTGGAGAGTTCGCGAATTTCGATTTTTCGCCATTTGACTTCAAATGGCCCTTGGTCCTTTGCGATACCATGCACTTGGAGACCAATAAAACCGGACAGAAACGCTTGCGGATCAGTCATGTCTTCGATTAGCTTTCCGTTAATCCAAGTTTGGATACGGTTCCCCTGAGCTCGAATGCAGTACTGATTCCACTGACCATTCTTGTGGTTTTCGTGAGTGGGTTGACTTGGAGAGATCCAATTTCTTCCCGTTGCTTCACCGTAAACATAACCGGACTCACCCGGTCCACGCATGATTTCTACCTGCGGCCCATGGACGCGGCCGTTGTCTTTTTCGGGCAAGCTCTTGGAACGGATTTGACAACCGGAGTTCAACGCCGGGTCGACTTGCACTTCGAAACGCAGTTCAAAATCCGAATAGTCCTTTTCGGTGCACAAAAAGGAGTTTGGGCTTTCCTTAGAAGTCGTGCCGAGAATGGTGTCCCCCTCAACGCGATAGACAGCCCAACCATTGCGTTGTTTCCAACCGGATAAGTCTTTGCCATTGAACAGTGAAGTCCAACCGTCGCCGCTCGGTGCAGCGGGTGGGGTAGCGCTTTCGTTTCGAACAACTTTATCCGCTGCTTTGGGCTCTTGAGCGTAAACGCCAGCAAAGGAGCAGGAAAGGAAACAGGCTAGAGCGGTGGACAGGCGGGGAGAACGGACCATGGTGGACCTCATCTTGCAATAGGTGGGAGGATAGAGTCTCTTTAATGAAAGCAGTTTATCTCGACCTGACACTTTTTTCTACCCAGCGACGACTAATGACAGAAATCCCGTGCTTTGGTACATTCCCCGCAACTAGAATGCGGCGGAATCGACGTTGGCCTTGGCTTCGTGAAATGCTGCAGGAAACCCATTTTTCACCTGCAAACCTTATCTGGCCAGTCTTCGTGATCGATGGCGTCAACCAACGACAAGCGATCGGTAGCATGCCTGGCGTCGAGCGATTGAGCGTGGATTTGGCGGTGAAGGCAGCTGAGCGAGCAGCTTCGCTCGGAGTTTCTTCTGTCGCCATATTCCCGGTCACCCCGCCGGAAAAAAAATCGGACGATGGCAAGCATGCGATGGAACCGGAAAACTTGATTTGCCGCGCAACGCGAGCCATCACCGAAAAGCTCGGGACAAAGATCGGTATCGTCTGCGATGTGGCACTTGATCCCTACACCACGCACGGTCATGATGGGCTTTTGATCGACGGCGTCATCGCCAACGACGAAACGACCAAAATTCTCTGCAAACAAGCGGTCAATCAAGCGGCAGCTGGGGCAACAGTGATCGCTCCATCGGACATGATGGATGGTCGAATAGGGGAAATCCGAAAAGCACTTGATCTAGCAGGCTACCAAGACGTGATCATCATGTCCTACGCAGCAAAATACGCTTCGGCATTTTATGGTCCTTTTCGCGAAGCAGTGGGCTCGGCTACGAATCTCGGCAAAGGGGACAAGAAGACATACCAAATGAACCCGGCCAACACCGACGAGGCTCTGCGTGAAGTGGCAATGGATTTGAACGAAGGGGCCGACATCGTGATGGTCAAGCCCGGCATGCCTTACCTGGACATCATTCGAAGATTGCATGATGCGTACCAAGTTCCAATCGCGGCTTACCAAGTCTCAGGCGAGTACGCGATGCTCAAGTTTGCAAGCCAAAGCGGAGCGATCCAAGAAAGGGAATGTGTCCTCGAAAGCCTTCTCGCATTTCGACGAGCAGGTGCTACGAGCGTGTTGAGTTATTATGCATTGCAAGCCGCCGAGTGGCTCGGAAGCTAACCGTGTCGCACAATTGTCCTCAATTGTCGCTTCGCTAAAACATTCTTTTCCTACGTAGTTGACGATCGATTTGCGTCCTCCCCTTTTCATCAAAATGAACGCAAAGTACCCACTAAGCGATTGAGGACAATCGCTTTACTCTCATCATCGAACCGTAACAACCTTCCAGGGCTCTGCCTCGTCTTCGTGATCTGGTTGAATCACCGAATGGAGATTGCCGTCTACGATCCAAAAAAGCGAAAAGTGATGTTGGAATGGCAGCGTGCTCGCGCATCGAAATGACACAGCGCTATACGAGGAAATCGAGTAACACAAGATTCCCTTCTCCAGCTTGGCCATTGTCAATCGATACCGTCCACCATTGCAACTTCGTAAGCAGCTTGGCCAAACTTCATTCCATAAGTTGGTACGGAGTTACGTCCGATACGATTTCGAGGTTATACTAAGGGTGTTCCGAATTCCCTCCCGCCTTACGTTGCATCCAATGATGACCCGCCTAAAACGCATCGTACGAAGACTCATCGTAGCCAGTTTTCTCTTGCTCTGCATGGGGCAAACTCAACTTCACGCTCAAGCCTCGATCGATTTCTCGCACGAAATTGTTCCGATTCTTAGAAAGCATTGCGCCGAATGCCATTCGGGAGACAACCGCAAAGGGAGTTTCTCGATCAACTCAAGAACCGAGTTGCTCAAGGGAAGCGAAAATGGTTCCGTTCTCGAACCTGGAAAATCGGAGTCGAGCCGTTTGATTGAGCTCCTGATTTCGAATGTCGAGGGAGAACGAATGCCTCCAGAGGGAGCACGCTTGGAGAGAAAAGAAATCGAACTTTTGAAGCGATGGATTGATGGCGGTTTGAACTGGGAACAGGGCTTCATGTTCAAGGCACCTGCCTACGAGCCACCACTCAAACCGCGTCGCCCGGACCTTCCACCAGCAATCAACGGTAGGACGCATCCTGTCGATAGGATTGTCGACCAGTATTTGTTGTCGTCCTCTGGCGTTAGACCAGCCAATATTTCCGACGAAACGTTTGCTAGGCGCGCAGCGCTCGATCTAGTCGGTATGTTGCCCGAATCGAGCCGCTTGGACAGATTCCTCTTGGACGAAGCCCCCAACCGACGCGCTTCGTTTATCGACCAATTGTTGGCGGACGATGAAGCCTACGCGGAGCATTGGTTGACGTTTTGGAACGATTTGCTTCGCAACGATTACGGTGGTACTGGCTTCATCACCGGAGGACGTAAGCAGATCAGTGGATGGTTATACAGCTCGCTTATCACCAACAAGCCTTACGATCAATTTGTGCGCGAGCTCATCGCGCCGCCGACCGATGATAGCCGCGGTTTCATCGAAGGGATCAAGTGGCGTGGAGAGGTGAGCGCAGGCCAGACCAATGAGATCCAATTTGCCCAAAGCATTTCACAAGCGTTGCTCGGTATCAACATGAAATGCGCTTCGTGCCACGATAGTTTTGTAGACCGCTGGAAGCTCGACGAAGCGTACGGACTGGCTGCCATCTATGCTTCCAGTGAATTGGAAATCCACCGATGCGATAAACCCATTGGTCGAAAAGCGGCAGCGAAATGGCTGTTTCCGGAACTTGGCAACATCGACGCATCTGCAAAACAGGAAGATCGACTGCGGCAGCTTGCGGGTCTGATGACCCATCCCGAAAATGGCCGCTTCGCACGAACGATCGTCAATCGACTTTGGCATCGCATGATGGGACATGGCATTGTCCATCCGACCGATTCGATGCAAACCGAGCCATGGAGCTCTGACCTGCTCGACATGCTAGCAAGCGATTTTGTGGAGCACGGCTACGATCTCAAGCACACTCTTCGATTTATCGCAAACTCAGCCGCTTACCAAAGTCAATCGGAGGTACTTACCCCGGATGCCGAAACGCGGGTTTACCGCTATGAAGGTCCGCGGGCCAAGCGGTTGACCGCAGAACAGTTTGTCGATGCCGTATGGCAATTAACGGAAGCTGCACCTACAAAAATGGACGCAACATTTGTACGGGGCAAAGCGAATCCGCAAAATTCGAATGCGACTGAGTTGACAGCAAAGTGGATTTGGTCGAGCGATGGTCAAACGACTCCGCACGCTGCTGGTGAGAAGCGTACGTTTCGTAAACGGTTCGAGGTGCCAAAAGGCTTCGGCCAAGCGGGCGCCGTGGTGACTTGCGACAACGGCTTCAAGCTTTTTCTCAATGGAAAGAAAATTGCGAGCAGCGAAAACTGGGAGAGCCCAGTTCCCGTTCGTTTGGAAGGACTCGTTGAAGGCAACAATGAATTGGTCGTCGTGGCGGAGAATCTCGGCAGCGCGCCTAATCCTGCGGGCTTGATTCTAGAGGCGAAAATTCTGGGTAAGCAGAGCCCATCGGACGGTGATATGCCACTGTTGACTTTGGCAACGAATGCAACCTGGGAATGGACGGAAAAATTGCCCAACGATAACGGCAAGTTCAAAAAGGCTCCAGATGATTGGCAGCCCGCGGTGCTCGTTGCAGCTCAGGGAGTCTGGGCTGGCGTTACTCCCAAAATCCATGCTGAACTAAACCGTTCTGCGAATATCAGTTCGAAAATGGTGCGTGCCTCATTGCTCAAAAGCGATCCGATGATGCGTGCTCTTGGGCGTCCTAATCGCGATCAAATTGTCAGTATGCGTCCGAACGATCTCACGACGTTGGAGGCCATGGAATTGGAGAACGGCACTCTACTCGCAAACACGTTAACCGTCGGTGCAGAGAATTTGGTGAAGCGATCCTGGCCGAACCAAGAAGGATTTACGCAATGGCTGTATCGCCAAGCGTTCTGTCGTTTGCCGACAAAAGAAGAGCAATTAGTTGCACGCGAGTTGTTGGGCGACGGCCTTTCCGCTCGCGGTATCGAAGATTTGCTATGGGTTGTTATCATGCAACCAGAATTTCAAATGGTGAGGTAGATTAGTCATGGAAAATGAAAACAATATCGAGAACAAGTTCGAGATACGGCGCGACTTTTTGAAGAAGCTTGCGGCGGCGGGATCGGCTGCGCTGATGACGGGCCAGCCGCAGTTTGTTCAGGCCAAGGATGATTCGGGGGGAAATCCGCCTGCCAAAGCCGATGCGTGCATTTTGCTTTGGATGGCAGGTGGCATGGCTGCCCCAGACACCTTTGATCCAAAACGCTACTCGCCATACAAAAATGGACTTGAAATCAGCTCCATGCTGAGCACATTCCCTGCGATCAATACCGCCGTCGATAACATCAAGATCTGTGAGGGGCTCGAGAACATCGCTTCTGTGATGGATCGTGCCACGTTGATTCGAAGCGCTGTGCAGCCCGACTTGGGAAGTATTTTGCATTCACGGCATCAGTATCATTGGCACACCGGCTACGTTCCGCCGCAAACAGTCGCTTGTCCTCATATCGGAGCTTGGATTGCTAAAGTACTTGGTCCACGCAATTCGGTTATTCCAGCATTTATCAACATCGGCCAGCGGTTGGAGGGAGTGGGTGAAGTTGAGGAGCTTAAAGCGTTTACGACTGCTGGATTTTTCGGTAGCGAATTTGGTCCGATGAATTTGCCGTTTCCTGAGGACGCAGCTCAGTCTGTTCGGCCCCCCAAAGGAATGGACGCGGAACGCTTCGCGAACCGTGACAAGATGTTTCGGAGGTTACTGGACAAAAACCCGAATCGGGAATTGATGAGCGACTTCCAGCAAGCGTCGATGCTCCGTAGTTTCGACAATGCATATCGATTGCTGAGTTCGAAGGAACGGGAAGCCTTTGACATTTCACTAGAGCCTAAGGAAGTATTGGCGAAGTACGACACGGGACGTTTTGGTCGCGGTTGCCTTTTGGCTCGCCGGCTGATCGAGGCCGGGGCACGATTTGTTGAAGTCACGACGGAGTATGTCCCCTTTTTGTATTGGGACACGCATGCGAATGGTCATGAGACACTCGCGGGATTGCACAAGGAGATGGATAGCCCGATCGCAACTTTGGTTCGAGATTTGGAGGAACGAGGCCTGTTAGATAGAACGTTGATCGTCGTGGCGAGCGAGTTTAGCCGAGACGCGATCGTTGAGGGACGACCAGGCTCGACTGCAAGCGACCAAGCGACGTTTAAAGTTGATACGGTTTCGGAGATGAAGCACTACGGACTGCACCGGCATTTCACCGGAGGCACAAGCGTTCTCATGTTCGGTGGCGGTACAAAGAAAGGGTTCTTGTACGGAGAAACGGCAGAGGAACGCCCGTTACTGGCCATCAAGAATCCAGTCAGCGTCATGGATATGCACGCAACCATTATGACCGCGATGGGAATCAGTCCTAAGACGCAGTACTTGGTAGAAAATCGTCCGTTCTACGTGACAGAGGACGGAAAAGGCCAAGCGGTAGCTGATGTCTTCGCGTAGTAGCGAATCCGCCCAGCTCTAAGGCTAGTTGAGATTTTTTCGAAGTTCTATCTCTCGATGGGATCACCTGAAATTCCTCGAAGAATTCAAGCGATTTACGGTGATTGAAGGAACCAAAGTACGCGAGACGGACGCGAAGCGAACTCGGGCCTTGAGCCCAAGTTCGCAACATGCTTGGCGTGCTAATAGCGACCCGTCAAACCGAACCTGGCCAAATCGGAAGCTATTCTTCCTTCCTAGGCTAGACAGAAAAATCGAACGCAGAAAAATGACAAACATTGTTGTTGATCTCATGGTCTTCGCTTCCACAGTCATTGGTTCGTCGCTTTCTTTAACCGGATTTCAACGATGACGATGATGCGTAGAGTAAACGGGACTTCACGACTTGCTGTACATTCAGTGAGTTACAGCACAATTTTTTAGTCGACTTCACATTGGCCTAATAGGATTTTCCAGATGCAAAACATGATGCGGCGTGGTTTTGTTGCGACAGCGGCAACGACAGCTTTGGCATTTGCAGGCAGACCGCTTTTTGCGGCAAATGACAAGGTTGTGATCGGCGTCATAGGGCTCGGCGGCCAGGGGCGTGCGCATGTGAACTCCTTTCTTGGCATACCCGACGTCGAAATTGCTTACATTTGCGATGTGGACGAGCAGCGGTTAGCAGAGTCCGCAAAAATAGCGACAAAGGCCAAAGCCGTTAGTGAGTTGCGAACCATTTTGGATGACAAATCCGTTGATGCGGTCGTGATCGCAACGCCAGATCACTGGCACACCCCCGCATCGCTTCTTGCATTGTCCTCAGGCAAACATGTTTACGTCGAAAAACCATGTTCCCACAATGTGCGTGAGGGAAGGTGGTTAGTCGATGCAGCCTCGCGAACGAACAAGAAGGTTCAGCATGGCACGCAGAGTCGTTCGACGCCATTCATTCAAGCTGCCATGAAGCTTCTCAGAGACGGCGTGATCGGGGAAGTGAAAATCGCGAGAGCTTGGGATGTTCAGTTTCGACCACCCATCGGCAAAGAAACGCCAAGCGATCCGCCAAGCGGATTCGACTACGAAACTTGGCTTGGAGCGGCACCGAAGCTACCCTTTCAAAAGAATCGACATCACTACACTTGGCATTGGTGGCACAATTTTGGAACTGGCGACGCGGGCAACGATGGCGTCCACGAGATCGATATTGCCCGCTGGGGCCTTCGCGTTGAAACACATCCCTCACAAGTCGCAGCCATCGGCGGCAAGTATGTTCACAATGACGACCAACAGTTTCCCGATACCATGACCGCCGCCTTTGAGTATCCCGCAAGTGGCGCAATCGGACCGCGACAACTGATTTTTGAGATGCGGTTGTGGAGTCGCTATAATCCCAACGGCATGGACAATGGAAACGAATTCCTAGGGACCAAAGGTCGCATGCTGCTGACGAAGCGTGGCAAGGTCGAGGTGTTTAACGAAAAAGGCGAACCGCTGAAGGTTGAATTGCCAGAGATAAAGACCGCTGGCATTCGACTGCACCAATTGAACTTTATCGACGCAATTCGCAGTGGGGCGGAGCTAAACGCAAATGCACTCACTGGGCACTTGTCCTCGAGCCTCCCGCACCTCGCCAATTTGGCCTGTCGAGTTGGTCGCAGTTTTCGTTTCGATCCCATCCGGGAAGAGATTATCGGCGACGACGAAGCGAATCGGTTGCTCGAACGTACCTATCGCGATCACTGGAGTCGGCCAGCCGAAAGCAAATTAAAGGTGGTTTCGTGAAGTCACTGCTTCAAGTCTTAACGCTGCTTTTGATGTTTAGCAGTTTCGCAGGCTCCAATGTCGCCGCTGATCTGACCATTCGGTTTTTGAAGGAAGAGCGACAAGTAAGAATCTATATCGGTGACCAGGAAGTCGTTGATTACGTTTTTGTGGATAGCAGTATCTCGCGACCTTATTTTGCTCACGTGAAAACACTTTCGGGAAAGCAAGTGTCGAGAAACCACCCTCCTCGCGAAGGTGTTGAAAAGATGGATCACGCCAATTTGCATCCAGGGATCTGGCTCTCGTTCGGTGACATAAACGGCAATGACTATTGGCGTCTGAAAGCGAGAACGAAACAAGTCCGCTTTCTCGAACTACCGGAGGTTGACGCCTCTTTCGGAAAATTCAAAGTTCTGAATCACTATCTTGCGACGGACTCCGATGCAGTTATTTGTTCTGAAGAGTGTGAGGTACAAGTGCGAACCGTGGATGGTGGCTATCGGATCACGCTGACGAGTGAGTTCAAGGCGACGGAGGGCGAACTGCGATTCGGCGACCAGGAGGAGATGGGGCTTGGTGTGCGAGTCGCCGCGCCGCTGGCAGTTGAAAGGAAACTTGGGGGGCGAATCTTAGACAGCGAAAATCGAATCAATGGGGCAAATGTTTGGGGCAAGACCGCGAGGTGGTGTGACTATGCGGGGCCGCTGGAAGGCAAATGGGTCGGTATGACAATACTGACATCACCCAAGAATTTCAGGCCGTGCTGGAGTCACGCTCGCGACTATGGTTTTGTCGCGATGAATCCCTTTGGATTAAATGCGTTCACCCAAGCTGCCAAGCGTGATGTGATCGTGAAGATGGGAGAATCGCTTCGAATTGCCTACGCAGTGGTCGTCCACGAATCGGCTCAAGAGTCTGGTTTTCATGCGCACGCTGCCTATGAACAATTTGTCGCCGAGGAGTAAACATGAATCGACCGATTGGATTGATCGGAGTAGGACTCATGGGCTCGGCCATTGCCGAACGCTTGGTCAAACAAGGCTTCTCGTTGATCGGCTGGGATTTGAGAGTTGAGCAACGGACGGGACTAGCTCAACTTGGCGGAAAGGTCGCGGATGATCTCCAGCAGGTTTTTACAGACTGCGATTTTCTGGTTCTGAGTCTTCCTAATGACGAAGTTGTACGCAATCTTCTCGATGAGCATTCATCACAATTGCGATCTGGTCATCGAATCATCGATACTTCGACCGGCGATCCGAAAACTGCTATGGCTTTAGCGAAATCGTTGCAAGATCGAGGGATACCGTATCTCGACGCAACGATTTCCGGAAGCAGCAATGAAGTTCGCAATGGAACAGCGGTAGCACTTGTCGGCGCAACGGAAACGGCCTTAGTCGATTGCCAATCCATCCTTGATGCCTTCACGTCCGAAGTTTTGCACGTTGGTCCGTCAGGCTGCGGAGCGCAAATGAAGTTGGTAACGAACTTGGTCTTGGGGCTGAATCGAGCTGCCTTGGCCGAGGGGCTGGTTTTCGCCCAAACGCTCGGGTTGCCCCTGAAGAAAGCGCTCGCGGTTTTGAAGTCGACCATGGCGTATTCGCGAATCATGGATACCAAAGGGAACAAGATGATTGCGAGGGATTTTACGCCACAAGCAAAACTCGATCAGCATGCAAAGGATGTTAAGCTAATGCTGGCAAGTGCGAGAGAGAGCAATTTAGAATTGCCCCTTAGCAAGACTCATTTAGAACTTCTCCAGCGGGCATCGCAGCTTGGTTTCGGCGGAGCTGACAATAGTTCGATTATCGAAGCCTATTTTGCGTCGAAGCAAGCGGATGAGAGTGAAGCATGACGCCGCTTTCACCCTCGGCTCGTCGCATTGTGTTGGCCGCGGCATTTGCCGGTTTGCTTTTCGATGGCTTCGAACTTGGGTTGATGCCCGTCGCGTCACTGGCGGTCAGCGAATCGTTATTGGGCGATGCGTACACCAAGGAGCTGGGCGGTAGTTGGTTCGCCAGTTTTACTGCGGCATTGATGTTCGGCGCCGCCGTTGGTGGAATAGCGTTAGGCAGACTGGGGGATTGGGTTGGTCGGGCGAAGGCGCTTGGCATTAGTATCCTGTTCTATTCGCTGTTCGCTGGAGTCGGAGCTTGGGTCGAAACTCAAGAGCAAATGTTAGCTCTGCGATTCTTTGTCGGTTTGGGGGTTGGCGGCGTCTGGCCCAATGCCGTCGCGCTTGCATCCGAGTGTTGGCCAGATAAGTCGCGTCCCAAAGTCGCTGGCTTGTTGGGAGCTGCCGTGAACGTTGGTATTTTAATGTTGTCCCAAGTCGCCAGGATATGGCCGATTACGGTTGATTCATGGCGTTGGATATTTTTTTTGGCGGCCGCTCCGGCAGTTCTGGGCCTAATTGTATTGTGGCTTTTGCCAGAATCACCAGCTTGGCTTGCCGTAAAGAATCTTTCGCTGCGAAAGGAAGAGGCTAAGATTGTTGCGACACGTTCGATCCTTGTCGAACTGTTCGTTCCGCCACTCTTAAGACTAACCCTCGTGGGAGTCCTTCTAGGTTCGATTCCGTTGGTTGGGGCTTGGGCGGCGAGCAAGTGGATGATCCCTTGGGCGGACTCGATTAGCAAGCTTACGCATCCAGGCTACAAAGCCACTGTGCAGGGGTGGTGGGCGTTAGGTGCCGTGCTGGGAAGTTACTTCGGAGCTCAAATCGCCGCGTGGCTTGGTCGTCGTCGAGCGTACGCAGTGATCAGTATCGGAGCTAGCGTTCTTACCCTGATCATGTTTCTTGGTACCAAGCCGCTCGCCTCCTCGTTTCTGCCGATTGTGTTTGCTCAAGCATTTGTTTCGACGTTGTACTTCGGATGGCTCCCCCTATTTCTACCGGAGTTGTTTCCAACTCATGTCCGCGCTACCGGTAGTGGAATTGCGTTTAATGCGGGGCGATTTGCAACAGCCATCGGCGTTTTTGTGGCAGGTTGGTTGTTCCTGGCACTTGACGGTTCGTATTCCAAAGTCGGTGCCATCGGTGCCTGCGTCTATGCCCTCGGCGCGATCGCGATTCTGTTGGCGCCCAAAAAGTCAAATTCGTTGAGCTAGGCCCCCACCCCGCTGACAATTCTGGTTTGGAAAGAATCCATGTAAGTTCTTTGTTTAGGTTGGGAGCAATTGTAATAAAGTCTGGCATGGTCCCACTCCAGCGAGACGGATACAAAGCGAACGCGGGCCTTGTGCCCCAGTTCGCAAGAGGCTTGGCGCGCTAAAAGCGACCCGTCCCCCCGTCAAAACGAACCTGGCAAAATGGGGAAGCTATTCTTCCCCATAGGCGAGACAGAAAAATCGAACGCAGAAAAATAACAAAGGGCGCTGGGGACACAGCACATTCATTTCACTTTCCAATCAAGGAAAGAAAGAGGCCATCACAAGGACGCCCCCCTCTATTGGGTCATTTCATTCGAAAGTGGTGTGTCCCCATTTGTTGTGCCATGTCCCTCTCTCGCTTTACATCGAAGGATCTACCTATCTCAACACTCCACAGCTCCAACGTGCGACCGTTCAGCTCAGCTTGAGCAATCGGCGATTGCGAGTACGCCGGCTGCCCGCAAACAAAGTAGCTAGCCAAAAACATCATAGAAAGAAAAATGCGTTGACCTGTTCGCACTTCAATGGCGTTGAGCGAAAAGAGGGAAAAACCAGTGTTTGAAATACGAGTGCGCATCGAGCTGTCCTGCCGTTATCGGTGGGCAAAATAATCAATGCAATTATACTTTATGGAAAAGCAGATCGCCACGGGATGTCGTGCTTGGCCGCGTTAAGCAATGGTTAATATCGTACCGACGGAGTCCCGGAAACATGCTAAGATATGCTAAGCTTCCGACATCACAATGGCGAGCGGTAGAATGATGGTTCACTAGCTTGCGCGTCGTGCTAGATTGGGTTCACTAGCTTGCGCGTCGTGCTAGTTAGATATATCGGAACCCGCTGGCCCGACATTGCAACGAAGTACAAATTGGAGAAATCTTTTGAATTGGATTCGCATTTCCGTCCGCTTCTTGAATCGGTCGTTTTTGGCATGTGCCCTACTGTTCGTATGCGTCGTGCTTCCCCTGAACGCTCAGGAAGTTAGCACAGAGACACTGCCCAAATTGAGTTTGGTGGATGTGAATGGCGAAACGATAGATTGGTCAGACCGAAATCAGTTTCGCGTTTTTTGCTTTCTTGGAGTCGATTGCCCGGTCGCACGTTTCTATGCATCACGCATCGATGAGCTTGCTAAGCGATATGAAGGCCGAAGTCAGTTCGTTGGAATCAACAGCAACTTGAACGACTCGACGAACGATTTGCAACAATTTGCAAAAGAACTGGGGCTTAGCTTTCCGCAAGTAAAAGATACCGACCAATCGATCGCTCGCGCATTCCGTGCCACCCGGACCGCCGAAGTGATCGTGACTGACCGCAAAGAGCAAATTCTTTATCGCGGACGAGTTGACGACCAATACGCTCCTGGCATAAAGAGATCGAACGCAACTCGAAATGAGCTTGAAGACGCGCTGACACATTTGCTCGATGGAACGCCTCCAGTGACCGCGCAGACCGAACCTGTGGGATGCTTAATCACTTTCGACAAAAAGGTGGTTGAATCCGCCTCGGTAACTTTCTGCAAGCAGGTAGCTCCCATTCTTTACGAACACTGCTACGAATGTCATCGCCCAAATGAGATTGGACCGTTCGACGTTAGCAAGTTTGAGGAATTGCGAGGATGGGCGGATATGGTAGTCGAGGTAATCGAGCAAAAGCGAATGCCTCCCTGGCATGCAACGGATACTGAGTATGCTTTCAAAAATGCTCGGTACTTGCCTCAAGAGTCCCTGGACGTTTTAAAGCAATGGGTCAAGGATGGAGCTCCCTACGGTGTCGCTGCTGACTTGCCGAAGTTGCCCGAAACCAGGAGCGGCTGGCGACTACCAAAATCACCAGACTTAGTCGTTGCGATGCGAGAACAACCTTACACGATTGCTGCTTCAGGGGCCATCGATTACCAATACTTCGTCGTCGATCCCAAGATCACAGAAGACCGATGGGTGTCAGCCGCACAAGTGATTCCAGGCAACTCCTCCGTCGTTCACCACGCCATCGTATTCATTCGACCACCTGACGGAGTCGACTCCAATGGCGTCGGATGGCTCACGGCCTTTGTGCCAGGCCAGCGTGCGACCATGTTCCCACCGGGTTATGCACGGCGCGTTCCGGCGGGCTCAAAACTTGTTTTCCAAATGCATTACACTCCAAACGGCGTCGAACAATCGGACGTTACGAGAATCGGTGTTAATTTTATCGAGCAGGAACATGTGACGCATGAAGTTTTTACGCTTGTTGGCTTGGATCAGGAATTCGAAATTCCTCCTCATGCCTCCGACCATCTCGTTTCAACCTCCGTTTCGAGGTGGCCTCGCAATAGCGAACTGCTCGCGATCATGCCACATATGCATCTGCGAGGAAAATCGTTTCAATTGACCGCCAACGCCAAATTGCAGACTGCAACTGACACATCTCAATCGACTCTTTTGAACGTTCCTCGATACGACTTCAATTGGCAGCATACGTACGAACTCGAGTCACCTATTCCGCTTAACTCTGTGCAGAAACTCAATATCATGGTGTCGTTTGACAACTCGAAAAACAATCCTTTCAATCCCAACCCAGACGAGTATGTTCTTTGGGGGGATCAGACATGGGAAGAGATGGCGGTAGCCTTTCTTGAGGTTGCAAAACCGTTGCACGATATCCAACACGCTACCCCATCTGTTTCGTCCGACAAGCAAAATCCATCGGCAGTCAGTAATCTGGGTACACATCCTGACGATCCGAAGGCCATCGCCTTTGCTGAAAATCTGATGCAAAAGTACGATCGAAACCGCGATGGACAACTCTCCAGAGAGGAAGCTCCGCAGATCATTCGCGATTATTCCTTTTCCAAGTTGGATGCTAACGGAAACGGGATCGTTACGAAGGAAGAAATTGTGACAACGACGACAAGGAAGCGTCGTGACTGAACCTTGGAAGCGCTCCGTCGTCGCGAGAAATTTCGCTCGGATCGTGGACTATCCGTGGATCTGTGTCTGTTTTCTCGTCGTGATCAGTTGCATCGCCGCAGCCGGGTATATCCGTCCCGGTTGGCCAACTCAAATTGCAAACTGGTTCCGGCCTAAGCCTGCCATTGCCAAGGCCGAACCTGAAAAGAAACGCGATGTGCCCTTTCTCGCATCGAACCGAGTCAAACGCGACTCGCTCGGACGCGCAGAAGCACTGCTCGTATTGCAATCCGATCAGTTCTTTACTCGCGAAGGTTCAAATGCGCTTCGCGAAGTGGTGCAAGCCCTCGAGGACCTTGACTTCGTTTCCGGCGTTCGTTGGCTCGACCAAGCGCCACCGTTGAACATTTTTGGACTGCCCGAGCCTATACTGCCCAAAGGCCAAGCCTCCGAACAACGCTTTGAGAATGCAAAGCAGAAAGCCGTGCGGCATCCTCTGGTCGTGGGGCAATTGCTATCGCCAGACGCCAAGACCATGCTTTTAGGTATATCGTTCCATTGGGTCATGGTAACGGAAGAGGCAGACTGTACGACCAAGCTTGTCGATGTGGCCCAGCAGGTCATCGCAAAGCATCCTGAGGTTACGATGAGCGTCGGGCTAACAGGCGAAGTACCATTGCGACTTCGAATTACCAGTATCCACAAATCGAACTCCGTCAAATACCAGTTCATTGGCTACGGCATGATCCTGCTCATGGCCATCATTTTGTTTCGCGGGTTTACGGTGGTGATTGTGGTGGCGCTCGCTCCTGCAACAGGTGTGTTCTGGGCGATCGGGTTCTTGCGATACCTGGGTTGGGAAGACAATCCGTTTAGCGAAGTGATCTTACCCGTCTTGCTAAGCTTGGTCGGCTTTGCGGACGGAGTTCATATGATGGTCTACATCCGGAGTTGTCTCAGCCAAGGCCAAACGCCTCGCGAAGCTTGCCGCAATGCACTCGCTACAGTTGGCGTTGCATGCAGCATAACCACGATCACAACTGCGATTGGTATGGGTTCGCTCTCCTTTTCAAATCATGAAATGGTCCGCGAGTTTGCCTGGTCCTGTGTCATGGGGACGACCACGATTCTGGTGTCTGTCTTGCTGGTAATTCCACTCGCCTGCTCTACCCCATGGGGCAAACGATTGGAACGGGGGGCCGAACGCGGCCTGATAGATCGCTACATTCAACAAATCGGAGTGCCTGTGGCTGGCATGATGCGGCACTCTAAGTTAGTCGCCTATTTTGCTGTAGCGTTGATGATTGTTTTGGCTTCGACAGCATTGATGCTTCGCCCTGACGATCGCCTCTCGAATGAACTGCCAAGTGGCAGTCCCGAACAGAGGGTGATGGCCCATTTGGACACCGCATTGGGTGGCCTCCAGCAATGCACGATCAATGTTGCTTGGAAAGGCAAGGAACTCGAGCCGATTGCGGTCGCATCGATCGTTCACAAAATCGATACAGTCCTCGACAGCGAACGCCTCGTTGGCCATCCTTTATCGATCGTTCGAATCCTGAAAGCCTTGCCTGGAAACGAAACTCCTGTCGATAAGATGCCGATGGTGGAGATCCTGCCGCCGCCGCTCAAACTGGCTTTGTACGATCCGGATCAACATCTTGCAAAGATTACATTTCGTGTCCAAGACTTAGGGACGGCAACGTACAAACCGGTTTTTCAGCGAATTGAATCGTCCATCAAAGAAATCAGAGGTGAAAACCCTGGGGTTGAGATCACTTTGGAAGGAAACCCAATTCGGCGTTGGAAGAATCTCTATCAGATTGTCTCTGATCTCGCGATGAGTTTGGGAACCGCTTCTATCGAGATTTTGATTGTGATGGGCATTGCATTCCGGTCCCTGCGGCTGGGTTTGATTGCGATTATTCCAAACATGATTCCGCTAGCGGCAGCAGGTACGTTTATGGTCCTCGCCAATTGGCCGCTCGATGTGGTCAGCGTTTGCGCGTTTACCATTTGCCTTGGAATCGCCGTGGATGATACGATTCACTTCCTTTCCCGTTATCGCGAAGAACTTCATCAGCAGCCGAATCGCACCCTTGCCTTGCAACAAGCATTTCTAGGGGTTGGAACTGGAATGATCATGACAACGCTGGTGCTCGTCGCCGGCTTTGGGTCCGTACTTATCAGCGAAACCCGCGACCACCGAGTCTTTGCCAGCTTAGGGATCATAACCCTTTTTTCGGCCCTGCTCTGCGACTTATTCTTGCTCCCCTCGCTGCTGGCCCATTTCGATAAAGCCTGTAACGATTGAATTGAGAATTTTAGCCGATGCAATGGCTCGCTAGCGGTCAGTCGCCAAGGCTGCCGCCTCGGTGAAGCGGTCAAACATGGACCTCATAGCGGTGTAGTGTACCGCCTGAACCACATCTTGAGAGCTTGACAACTTGAGAGCTTGGTCAACCTGTCGGTCGGTCAGCACTACCGGAGATGCGGCAAGATTCTTCGCAACGATCAATAATGCACGGTCTTTTGGCGATAGTTTGTCTTTCCCAGACAGCTCTCCTAATTGTGCTAGCGCATCAATTTGTTCATTGGTTTGCCCTAAATCCTTAAGGCGTTTCTGTGCTTCGCCAAGCGAATACCAAGCGCCGTTTTGCAACGCGATGACCCAGGACATCTGGGCGAGAATGAGCTGGTTTAATTCAAGTTCCGTTTCCGCGGTGACTAGTGAAGCGATTTGCCGCTTGCCAGCAACTGGGAAATTCAGTAGCAGTCGCATCCAATTTGGAACAACACCTGCCGGCGCGAGCTCCCCCAGGATTTCCCTGGCTCGTTCGTTGCTGACGAGAGGCAGTCGAGGGGTTCGTTTGACTGCCTCTTGAAGTTTCGTGGCTGCGTCGCCGCCAATCGCACTCTTAACTGCAACCGTTTTAGATGGATCTGCCGAATGCAATGGATCAGATGAATAGATCGTTTTCGAGATGGCAGTCAAAAAGGGAGCGCTGGTATCCGTAAGATACGAATGAGCTTTTTGATCCGACGCGTTTGGAACTCCAAAGCTTCCACCGCTCGTCGATTGAGGTACACCGACACCTTCTTTCCATCGATTGATCGCGTTGTTGCCAGAAACAGACAGGATGATCTCCAAAACTTGAAGATCGCTGTAGTACTTCTTGCATTCCGCGATATCCTCATCCGATAGCAAGTTAGGTTCCAGAGTCAGACGACGCGCCAACGCAAACGCAGCTTGTTCCTCAACCGGAAACTTGGACCAGTCCGAGTCAAGCGCCGCAATCGCGTCTTCTAGCATACCAACACCTAGCAACTTGGATTCTTGGTGACCCAAGCAATATTGACAGTTATTGACACGAGAAGCGATCCAAAACAGTCGCGTCTTAAAACCGTAATCGAGCGTGAGGGCCAAGTCTTCTTCTACTGCAGGCCGATTCGAAGGCTGAGTTACCGCAGGATTTCTTTTTTGGCTACCACTGAAATTTAAATAGCCTCGCGCTCCATTCGTCGTCGGCAAAAACAACTTGCCCAATCGTCCTTCGTACCCCTGCGTTCGCGGGTCGCTCGACTCCTTATCGATGTCCGACAGCGGAGGCAAGGGGATACGCTCCTTGCGAGTTTTCATGTCCTCCAGAAGACGCTTCATTTCCGGACGAGTGGTCGGTGTTGGTCTTGGTTGATCCCGCGAACCCGTTGCGTCGGACGCCCCCTGGGAGGCCGGGCTTGCGAGTTGCGCGAAAGTGGATTTCTGCATGCTGTGCGTTGCGACCCAGGCGGCCGTTAGCACAAAAAACGTTTTGAATAATTTCATAATGACTTACCTTAAAGATGGGTGGAAGTGGTTGCTGATCTCGCTCGCAAAAGCGACTTCCTGAAGAAATATTATGGCTATGGTTTTGTAGTTGTGCTTACTGAATTGCCGAAACTCTCGTATGCTCCGCTTCGGAACGGACTAGGCATTGACTCCGAAATGAGTGTTCACTTGCTTAGGAACAGGCAAAACAATCGTCGGTGCATAACCTTTGCCAACTGCAAGAAGCCCACCGAGCTTCGTTGTAACGTACTGGACAAGCTCAAACAAAGATCGGAATGCAGAGTCCGAACGGAATTAAGGCGCAAGAGTGCGAGGAGGTGGATCACGCAGATCCAAGGTTGGTTGCAACGGCGGTTTGTCATTCAAGAATTCAAATGTATCTGTCATTCCATGTGCGAACAAGAATTCAGAGTTCAGATGGTTTGCATCAAGCTTTGAGATTCGACTCGACTCGACAGGAACGACGGGTGGAGCCTCGCCGCATTTCCCGTTTTTGCAGCCAGTCGAAGGAGCAGGCAATTTACCCGGAAGCCCATCGCGAACGTCGCCTAAAGAAAAGCTCTTGGATATCCTGATCGTATTGTGACGAAGATAGTCACCGCAACTAGCCGACGCGTTGCTCGTGAATCCCAGCGATGCCAAAGAAACGACAAAGCAAGCGAAAAACGCTCTACTCAATGCTGTTTTGGCAAAAGAAGAAATCAAGTTCTCACTTCTCAGTTGGAAAGTGCGTATGCGTTTATCGAGCCCTCACGACATCATCATAGTACCGCTAATTCGCTCGTTCGTCAATCTTTTGGCTGCCAACCGAGGATGTTTCCGATTTTTTGTAGACCGGTATAAGGGTATAAGGGCGAACCCATTCATCCGCCTAAGCAATGCGGAAGCATTGCTGCCCTAACTTTGAATCCGTATTTCGCTCGTCTCTCGGCCTAAAAACTTGGGATTCGATGATTATGGTTAGCTAATTGCTTAAGGGATGATTCGTTAGCTGTGTGGCCCCAACTTCGCTCATTTTCTGCGTTCGATTTTCTGCCTTACCTAGGAGCGAAGATGGCTTGACTTGTTGGCTGCACTACTCGCAAAGCGAGATGCGAACAACTATGATTTCTAAATAGTGAATATCACTCCGATACGCCTTGGCTCCGCAGGAGCGTCGCACGGGTTGCAACTCGACATGTAGAACGGTAGGGTGTCAACTGAATTACCCCCAACAAAGAACCATGATGAACGACGTCCCTATCTCGAAACACAAACAAAATTTACATGATGCTTTCTTTCAAGAACGCGATCAGGAACTTCTCGATTTCCTCCAGTTCGAAACGGTTAGCGAAGAGGAGCAAGAGCGTGATCAACTCAAATCCGTAGCCGGTATCAGCGATCCAGTCGTGCTTGCCGCACTCAAACAAGCTGGTATCACTTCGGCCTCGATCACCGCCTTTATGTTGATGCCGTTGGTTCGGCTCGCTTGGGCGGATTCCAAGTTGCAAAACGGTGAATTCGAACTGTTGCTCCAAGCTGCTGCCGACGATGGAATCGCCTACGGCACCCCGGCCTACAAATTGCTTAACCGTTGGCTTGAGGAACGACCCACTCAACAAATGCTCGATGCCTGGTGGAAGTACGCGCAAGCCGTCGCTCGCGAATTGGACGAACCGAGTCTAGCGGCGTTCCGCCATGCTACCATCGGCCGTGCCCGGCGCGTCGCTGAGGCTTCCGGTGGTCTGCTCGGCATCGGCGAAAAGATCTCCGAGAATGAACGCCATGTTCTGAACGATCTTTCCAACGCACTCACCAAACCATCTCATGTTTGAGTAGATTTTTAGGAGCTCTTTTGAGTGTCGCCTTCGGGCAAAACTGTTTTCGCGTTTCTTTGTTTAGGAAATCGGCGGCTAAAGCCGCCTCACGCCGCCTGAAGGCGGCATACCAACCTTTACCACAAGTTGATCATGTTCCCCCAAAATTTATGCTTCGCGGTGATTATGGCCTGTTCCCTAAGCGGCTTGCCCTGTCTGAACGCTGACGAGCCAACCGCAATTCGTCACAGCTACCTCGTCATGGGAGCAAAGACGGCCATCATCAATGAACAAGGTACAGCGGATTGGGAATATTCTGGCGGCTCGCGAGACGGGTTCGTCCTTCCCAGCGGAAACGTACTATTGGCTTTTAGTGATCGCGTCGAAGAAGTGACTCGGGACAAGAAGATCGTCTTCTCTTACACCAAGAGCAAACAGAATCGAGAGATCGGCACAACGCAACGGCTCTACAATGGTAATACGCTCGTAACAGAGCTGGGCAATCAGCCCCGACTTCTTGAGGTAAATAGCAAAGGTGAAATCGCTTTCGATTTGACGCTGCAACCTGAAACAGACAATGCCCATATGCAAACCCGAATGGCTCGCCAACTTCGGAATGGAAACTACCTGGTTCCCCACTTGTTGGCTTTCGCGATCAAGGAGTATTCGCCGGATGGGAAGGTCATCAAAACGATGAAAACGGATTTCGAAGAGCTTGGTGGACGACCTGCTGAGAACTGGCCCTTCACTGCCATTCGACTAGATAACGGTAACACGGTCGCTTCGCTAACACACGGCAACAAAGTGGTCGAATTGGATCCGCGAGGAGCTGTCATCTGGAAGGTTACCAACGAAGAGGTAAACGGACTATTCAAGGATCCGTGCGGCTCTCAACGCTTGGCCAACGGCAACACGGTCGTCGGCAGTCATGCCGCCAACACAGGAATTTCGATGGTCGAGGTGACGCCGGAGAAAAAGATCGTTTGGACCAGCGAACACCCACTCGCAGCCGGCGTTCACCACTTCCAAATCCTCACAACCAACGGAAAGCCAGAACCCGGGATGCCGCTAAAGTAGATAGGACGGACAAAAGTAGCAGGTAAGCTCCGTCGTGCCGTCCGTGGGGCGATAATTGGCAGCTACAAGCAACCCACGCCGGGCTGGGCACTCCCCCGGTTTCATACCGGGGGAAGCAGCGTTTCTCATCAAGCATGTAGCAATCCATTGTTGCCTCCGTGGGTATCCCACTATCGGGCAATCGACCGCAGCCCAGCCCAGGTATGTACCTAGAGAGGCTCCGTGAATTTTTTTGTTTGGGCTTTAACCAGATGCGATCGCATGATGAGCAATCAGTTTTTCGTCGCAACAGAGATCACGTAGAAAAGCGATCCACTGTTGGTGATTTTTCGGCAACTGCCCGTATCCAGATCGCCATCGTCAATCAAGATGTCAAGCTTTGTGAGAAGCTGTTGATCCGCAGTGGATGGCGGGTTGAATCGCAACGAGATTCCGATGAGATTACTAACAGCGTTTGTCGGTCCGTTCCAATCCCAACGCCCTTTCAACGGAGTGTCATTGGCGAAAATACTTTGCGTATTGGTTGATAGGAATGGATTCATTGAAGTTGGTAGGATGCTATTGTTAACATCGGCTGGCCACGCGCCGGTCGTTGCAAAAATAGTACTTGCAACATCGTTGATCAGTCGTGCCGTTTTGGCAACCGAAGCGACTTTCGCTTTTTCGGTGTGGTCTAGGACGCGGATGAAAGAGATAGCTAAGATTGCGACGACAGCGACATATACCACGAGTTCAACGAGAGAAAAGCCTCGTCGAATGCGTTGATGATGAACTGGGTTTTTCGGGAACCAGTCGTTCCAAATGTGGCGATTTCGTTGCAACCGCATGCATCAGCTCGTGAATTGGTTTCGGGGTATCACTGCGGTTTCGAGGAGTCGGGGCCCATAGTCATGTCCCATTATGAACTATCGAAACGTAGATCAGATTTGGGGTTTGGTGAATGTTGGTCACGTGGAATTGCGAGAACAAGTATCACGAATCCTAATGGCCGGATGTATACCATGATTAATCGGTACAAACGCTATTTCTGCCCCGAAGAAACCAGCCTGCATACGTCAGTAGAACGACGCAGAAGCTAATCCTTTATTTGTTATGGCCTGCGATGGGTAGCGCCTCAGACACTGACGAGTAGCCTGCAAACATCAACAATCCACCGATGATCATTCCTACGCGACCGGAGGTATACCCCTCAATGGCAAAGCGATAAGCTGCGAAAACAATAAGTCCAAGTGCCATTGCAATGTATAGTCGCAGTGCAACCCGTTTTTGAAGCCACAAGAGTATACCAGCTGCGAAAGCTGCGGAGGCAAGAAACGTTGTAAGGATCGGAAACGATGTTGTTTTTGTCCATACGAGGCGGACAAGGTACAGGCCTCCCACGAGAAATGTGCAAGAATAGAATGCCAGCCAAGCCGAAGGGAGAGGCCTCGTCTTGGGAGGATCTCCAATCTCGTTAGTCGCAGCGTTTTCGTCTAGTTGTTCCATTCGCTTTGTCCGGACTGATTCGGAAAGGTTCCAACATTGGCCGTAACGACCGGCAGCACCGAGCACGAGCAGTTGACTCAACGCAAGTCAAAACGACTGATCGAGGGATTGGCTGCAACACTTCGTTCCGCAATTATGGCGACGTCTGCGGGTTGCGTCAAGCTTGTTTACTTTCGTCGGTCTTCAGAGTAGCGGTGTACAAGAGTATGGCGAAACCAAGCAACGGAATGAGTGCGGCTACGGTCATGAGTATCGCAGTAGGCTTTGTTTGTAATCGACTCGAAAGTGCGTAGACAGAGATCGCGGCAAATCCAAAAATCAAAAAGACAATAATCACTAGCGGCAGGCCATCGAATGGGACGAGTTCACCATAGTTCGTGAATAAGATATTCAATGGCAGGATGCATAAGTATAAAAGAATCGCGAGCTGAACGCGCCGTCTCGCGGTCGCGATGCGATTGTGTCGTACAGCGTCGCCATCCGGGCCTGTGGGTGTAGAAGATTCGAATAGATTAGCCAATTGTAGACCTTGAAGTGGAGAAGGCGTGACTAGTAATTCTCCGGCGAAGTGCCGGTAAACACATTCGTAATGTAACCCATCTGGCGAGTTGGACGGTCTGCCGAGCTATTTGGCGTGAAGTTTTGGCTGGTAGCCGAGCAAAAACCGACGCACCGGCGTGTCAAACCGGAGCGAGTTGAGGCAAAGCAGCCAAGATATCTCGGAGGGGGCATCCCAAGCGACTCAAGAAATGCCGCTTGGGCCGCAAAACCGACACTGAGCAAGTGGCCGCAGTCTAGCCCGTGGTCCCCTTATGAAAAATGGGATTTGATTGGGAAACCAGTATGCCAAAAACTAACTTCATCTTCTGACGACAGCCGGGCCGAGCCATTTCAGCGTAGCATCACCAGCACGGATGTGTATGAAGCCGTTCCATTCTGATACCCACAGCCGACATGCTTCGCCATTGCCTTTTAGTGCCACTGACTCGTCGGGTTGGGCGACGTCAATCGTTAGTACGCGAGCCGATTCGTATGGATAATTTACGTCAGGCCGATCCAGCACGCAGTACACGAAGTCATTAATCATAATGACGCCCTGCCGATACGATTCACGCAATTCCTCGTTATCCATATCACCGACCCAGACGTTGATCGACATTCGAATCGTACGATCAGCATACGAAACAACGAGCTCGCTTACCTCAGAATCGTGCAGCCCATTTGGCAACGTACCTGCGAGTTCTAGTAGAGTGATAAGGTGTGGTCGCCTAACTTGTGATTCTCAGACGCGGCGTTTCGACCTACTTCGAGTATTGCCAGAGCATTCTGCACATCTGGATTTTCGAGTGCATTTTGGACCGCTTTGTCTACCGCCCTGTACGCAAATGGGTGAGTATATCCAAACTCGTTCCCGGATTCGATTAGAAAGTCTCGCCATGCCGCAGCATCGAACCCAAAGTCCACGTTTGTAGTCCGTCGTAAGGAGTGAAGCCCTGACATCATTGCTCTTTTTTGGGCATTTAAGTTTTTTGCTGGCACCATGTCGCGATCTTCTGATTCGTAGCCAACGAGCGAAAGCATGTCTATGTGAATGGGCATCGCTCTTCCGAAAGACATTAGCGTCATCTTACTTCTACCGATCCGTAGCATACTGCTCTTATTGCGTAACTAGTAATTCTCAGACGCAGGCGCCTGTAAACTAGAGTTCGATTGTAGCCCAATTGGCTGGTCAGATGGGCTATCGGTATTCCTGTTAGGGAAGACCTGGCTGGATCATCCGGATGTCGACGCTCCGGCGTGTCAAACCGGAGCGAGTTGGACGATGGCTTCCCACCTCGCCAAAGAGTTGGCCACCCCAATGCCTCCTGTGTGGGGCGTCGATGGATTTTGGAGGACAACTTAAAAAAAGACCAAACAAAACAACAGTAGTAAAGGCCCTACTAAACTTAGAACAAGTGCAACCATCGCTGTTGATTTCGGCTCACTCGTAACACCAGCAATTCCAAGGGCGAACCCCACGAGCGAAAGTGTTCCGCCGACTAGAAAGCTAGCGCCGTAAAGTACCGCTTGCGAAAAGTAGGATATTCCAATTCCGATTTTGTCCGTGAGTACAGTCGGATCGCCTCCCTCATACCTCTTACTCGCTATTCGCTTCGAGTCGGCGAATCTCGAGCTATGGTGTATGAAACAAGAGGATAGAGCAAAAAGAGATATTGCGAATCCGAGAATTGAGACGATGAGGCCTGCTGCTCCCAACGGATTTCCACTGAAGGCTCGCGACAGATTTTTCTCTTCCATAATGGTTCCACGAAACTAGAGCTGAAGCAACGTCGTTTCAACTAATTAATCTAGCATATCCAGTAGGGCAATATAAGACACAGTTGAACAGAAGAACAATAAAAGATAGGGCTGGTTGAGTGGGCCGGCGAGCTACTTGGAGAAGAACGTTTGGCAGGGGGCTGAGGAAACACCTTCACTCCGGCGTGTCAAACCGGATCGAGTTGGTGGCGGGGTCTGCCCCTCGAAATGTCAGAAGTTGCATAGGACCATAGCAAACACGGTAATTGCAAATACTGGCCCGACGCTGGCAACGTAAATTGCGGTTATGATGGTGGCAAAGGCTATGATTGCAATTGCGTTACGCCGAGAGTTGCCCCGTCTTCGGTTGGTTCGTTGATCCGCTTTTATTAAATCCATCTGAACCGCTCCATTTGCCTTCCAATCGCGAGAGCTAGTAATTCTTCGGCGCGGCGCCGATACACATTCTCAATGTACTCGATCTGGCTGGTTTAATGGGCAGGCAACCTACTTGGAGCTGAATGTTTGTCTAGGAGCCGAGCAAAAGCCGGCGCTCCGGCGTGTCAAACCGGAGCGAGTTGGGGTAAACAAGTTGTCGCGGTGGGGGACAGCCCTAGTGAATCAAGAACTGTCGATTGGGTAACTTCTTAATCCACAAAACAGAAATCGGGGAAGCGACCGCATTCCACCCGCTTGCGCCCATAGAACGGCGACGCAGACTCTAACCCTTCTTATGTTCTGCGTCTCCCAATTACCGTTGAGTAAGGCGATAAAGCAGTTTACCGGCGGGGCCAGTGAGTTGCCAATTGCGATTGTGGCACAAGTACTTTAGAAAACGAACAACCGCCGCACGCTGAGATCGATTGAAGACATCGACATACCGCTGGTCCATTAAGCGACCATCATGCGTAACAGAAAATTTGTAAAATAGCGTCTCGGCCAAGTCGGATGTTCGTTCGTCGTCAATGATGTCAATCATGATTGCTGGCAGATAGAAGCGGAATCCTTTGGTGTCGAGGAATGTTAAAACCCAAGCTCGATCACGGAGGAGTTGAGGATCCACAAACCGCCAATCGCATCGTTGGCACGACACAGCGCGCTGCGATTCGTCTTGATCGGAACCGTACGAATCTCGAACCTTGGCTGTGTGGATGTCAACACCGTCTTCGAGAGTCACGCGAGCAAATGCTGCGGTAATATACGATTTTAGCCAGTCTTCAAGCTTCATCTCTCCGATCTCAGAATTAGTGATTCCTCGGCGCGGCGTCGGCAAAAACAATCTAAAGTGCAATCGTTAGTTCGAGACTAGTATATGCACGATCCGCGAAGCTGTACTGAACCAGTCTTGCATTTCGGGCATTTTTGGTCCGGCTCAAACCATTGCACGATTGAGCCCATTGATTGGCATGTTGGGCACCCGACAGGTCGAAATTCGAGACGAGAAATGCCGTCATTCTGTTGCAATTGTCCCAATTCAAAATCCTTTTCCTCGATCACAACGAAAACCCCAGTAGGGACGTCGATCTCACCATCGAAGGTGAAGAATTGCAGAAACGCGTTCGAGAGTTGCTTGCGATTTCGATACCAATCAACTAAAGTGCAGGCCAATAAAATTCAAGTTCCGGAAGGCAAGACTTCTATTAGGACCGCCCATGTTTTCGAAGAAGTTGAAAATTCGCGAACGCAATTGCAACAAAGTAAGTCGCGCAACCCGAAGGCTTTATGCTGAAAAACTTGAGGATCGACGCGTTTTGGCGTTGTTCGTTGTAACAACTCTGAGCGATGCGCCTATAAGTCAGTCGGTGGGCGACGGATTCCTTTCTCTTCGGGAAGCCATCGAGGCCGCAAATCAGAATGTGTCCATCGATGGTTCGCCGGTAGGTAGCCAACCAGATTTTTTTAGCATTTCCGATAAAATTGTGTTCTCGGTTACCGGGAAAATCACCTTGCAAGCAGGTGAACTCAAGGTCGATCAGGATGTCGAAATTTCTGGGCCGGGGGCGGATCAGCTTACTATTGATGCAAATAACAATTCGCGAGTTTTGAATCTAACGTCTGGCCTGAACCGAATAAGTGGGCTGACGCTAACCAATGGCAGAGCTCGATTATTGAATTCCGATGGGTTCGGCGGAGGGATTTACAACAACAGCGGAGCGGCAACGGTACAGTCGGTTGTGATTTCCAATTGCTTTGCTGATCTGGATGGAGGAGGGATTTTTGGAGCCCAATTCCGATCCTTTTCGGCCATTGAAAGTTCGATCCTGAATAACATTGCCGGTCGCAATGGTGGTGGAATATTCAGTTCCGGTGCCGGAAGATTTAGAAACGTCACGATCGCGGGCAATTTAGCCATCGCTGGCGGAGGAATTTTTACCGCTGAAGAGACCAATCTGCCATGTGAATCTTGTACGATTGTTGGAAACACGGCGGTAGAGGGTGGAGGTATTTACCAGGTTACGCAGAGCGGTCTTTTCGGTTCGATTGTTGCAGGAAACCTTGGCTCTGGAAATATCGAATCCAACATTGGGGGGCCTGTGATTTTCTCTCCGGGCAACCCAACTTATAGTCTTTTTGGAGGTGGTACTGGAACTCAAATTACCGATGGAGTCAATGGAAATCGTATCATATCAGATTGGAAAACCATTGTAGAAAACAATGGGGTGAAGCCTCTCGTCAAACAGAATGGCGGAACAACGCCAACCATTCTTCCCTTGGCGGACGGCCCTGCGATTGACAAAGGGAACCCTGGATACCAAGCAACTGCGGTAGACCAACGCGGTTTTCCGCGTATTGTGGACGCGGACAATGATGGCAATGCGATTGTCGATATCGGCGCTGTGGAATTGGACCCGAATATTCGAGTGCGGATTTCGGGGGCTTCGGTCAACGAGGCTTCTTCATCCCTGAGATTCAACATCAGCCTTGGCCGACGCGTACCGGTTGGCTCAACGCTTTCATTCCAGTTCTCGATCCTTGGAGGCAACGCAACGGCGAATCAAGACTTCACTCCCGTCTCGCGAACGTTTTCGTTGAACAGCACGAGCCAGATCGCACAGTTCGTCGATATCCCTATTCTGCAAGACAATTTGGTTGAGAACAACGAAACGCTTGTTGCGGTCCTTTCCGACATCCAGGGAGGCGTCATTGAAACCGGATTCTCCACTGCCGTTGGCACGATTGTCGATGATGACGTGCCAGGTTTCAACGTTAACAAAACGGCAACCACGGTAACCGAAGACGGTGTTACTATGGTGGATACTGTATCTGTGGTCCTCACGGCACCGCCAGTGGTTAGCGTCGGCATTATATTGCAAAACGTCGACCCGTCTAACAAACCGATTGCGGCTGTTTTTAGTCCGCCGTTTTTCATTTTTACCCCCAGCAATTGGAATGTTCCTCAGCAGGCTTCTATCAAAGGTGTGGATGACGCGTTTGACGACGGTGACCAGGTTTTTCAGAATGAATTCTAGGTGTCCACTGACAGCTATGCAGCCTATAGAAAGGCTCCAGTGAAACGGTTGGCGGTTACCAACGTCGATGATGATACACGCGGAGTTTCCGTTACAAAAACCGGAGAAAACACCAGTGAAGCCGGAGGGCAGTCTACGTTCACCGTTAAGCTGCTCAGCCGCCCACTTTTCCGAAACAATGCTTCTGCTTTTTCGATACCTGTTTCAAGTTCAGACCCAACGGAAGGTACCGTCAGTGTGAGTTCCCTAAGGTTTACGTTTGACAATTGGGACATCCCTCAAACCGTGACGGTCACGGGAGTCGATGATACGGAAGCCGATGGCAACGTAAACTACTCCATCATTCTCGGCCAAATCGTGGCTGACAACAATGAGTCGGTGGACTATGCGGGGATAGACCCAGAGGACGTAGCGCTAAGCAATTTGGACAATGATTCTCCAACTTTGGACTTCGGTGACGCGCCCAATAAAACGCAGTCGGGCTTCGCCTCAGATTATCCAACCAGTTTGTCGCAAAACGGAGCGAGACACCTCGTGACGGGTTTGCGATTGGGAGCCAATCTGGACGCTGAATTTGATGGAGCACCGAACTCCCAGGCAGGGCTAACTTCTGGCGGTGATGACGGAAGTGGTATTGCTGACGAGGACGGAGTGAAAATAGTCGCAAGTCTGGTGGCGAGTTTGAACTCCGTGACGACCGCCAGTCTTTCCGTCAATGCGAGTGCCGCTGCGAAGCTAGACGGTTGGATCGACTTTAATCAAGATGGAGATTGGGCCGATGCGAGTGAACAAATCTTTAGCAGCTTAACGGTGGCAAGCGGCTTGAATCTCCTCAACTTTGCAATTCCAGCTGGAGCAAAATCGGGCAACACTTTCGCAAGATTTCGACTTAGTTCGAGCGGTGGTCAGGCTCCAACCGGAGCGGCCTCGGATGGCGAAGTCGAAGACTATATGCTCCCGATCTTGAGTAGCCAAATCGGCGCAGAAGCTTCCCTGTCGCTGCCGTTTGCCAGTTCAATCGATGTTGTCGCAGACAGCTTGGACCTTGTCGTGCGAAATAGTGGAATAGAACTTTTCAGAGCTCCGCTGGCCGGATTGACGTTGCGTCTCCAGGGAAGTGCTGGGGATGACGTATTTAATCTCTCGCCAATACCGGCGGTTGCATTTGGAACGATTCTTCAATTTGATGGCGGATTGGGAACGGATGCGATCCGAATCGTAAACAGCGGTAGCACGTTGGACTTCTCAGGTGCAAATCAGACGCATATCAAGAGCATCGAGTCGATTGACGTAACGGGAACGGGGGCAAACAGGCTTCAACTCGATTTGTCTGCAGTGAACCAAGCTTCGACAAGGAACGGTACGCTACGAATCAGGCATGACGAAAACGACATTTTTGCTCTGGATAGCAACTGGAAAGTCTCGGAACCGAGCTTTGCGGGATCGACCTTTGTTCATGTTTTGTCGCAAGGTTTAACAAAGGTCATGGTCGAAAACACGAGGCCTTACAAGAATCCTTTAGTAAGCACCGACGTTGATCGCGACGATTCCACTTCTCCATTGGACGTTCTTCAGGTCGTCAACGCGTTAAACAGCAACATGCCACGGTCGCTCAATGCACCAACCAGTAGCTCGCAGTTGCCCAATTTCGCGTACCTCGACGCGGATGGCGATGGTTCCTTGTCTCCTCTTGATGCGTTGGTTCTGATCAATCACATCAATTCAAAAGGTAGTGGAGAAGGCGAAAAATCGAGTCGGACGGGGGTAAGTCGAGGGCTGTTTTGGTCTCCTCTCGGTTTGGATGAAAACTCAAAGAAAAAGCGGGCATGGTCGACCGGAATGGATTACGAGTTGCGAGACCAGTATTTCCAAAATTACGAATGATTCGGTCTTTTTCAACCCATGGATAATTGGGTGGTGTCGGGCTAGCGTCCTTCAGTCGCACTTAGTTCTTCTGCATTGCGAAAGAGTCGAAACCCTAGTTTCGCACCACAAATATCGCTTTCGCCATCCCGCTGACCAACGATCCATCGGCGAGGGACATAAATTCCTTCGTTCTCTTTTTGGTATTCACCAAGCTTGTGGTCAATGTGCTGGCCCTTCTTCCATGTTTCCGGCTTGAGCAGATAGTCATAAATGGATCTTAGTGATTTGAGCGAACGAATTGCGTAAGCGTGCATGCGATTCACATTGTAAGCCCGGTAGACCCAAGTGCTCAATTTCGCTGGACGAACTTTATCTGTTTCGAGCAACTGGCCTCCCAAGAAGAGCATCATCCAATCGCTGGGAAGTTCGGATAAGAAAAAGCGAACGTCCATAGCAAACGACTCTGTGAATACAGCATCATCTTCGAAAACAAGCAATGATTCTGCGCGGCTTTCGATTGCATCTCGAATCACATTCATGTGAGACTGATAACATCCCCACGCGCCGGCACCTTCACGCCACCAATCAGGAACGTCTATTTCGGTTCCATCGATAGCAGGAAATCGCAACGGTGGTTCAAAGGGCCAATCGCTTGGTAAATGCTTCATAAATCGCGTCCACCGGTCCGCTCTCCTTGGCAACGTGATTACAACGACGCGATCAAAAAAATTTGTTAAGTCGTGAATGGCCATGTTTTACGCTTTGGCTGAAGTCGAAAAAGTTCCAGGAAAAACGATTGATTCAAAAAAACTTGGGTGGGGAGTTGCTATTCAGATTTAAGTATGCTCTCATTCCATTGTCTGTAAAGCATCAGTGGTACCCAAAGTTACACACCCGACTTGGAGTACATCATGTTTCGTGAATCTCAAGATTCCTTCTCTCCCTTCTTCAATTTCCGAAGAGACAAAATCCAGTTGAAATCGAATCGATCGAAACTTCGTCAGCTTATAGTGGAAACATTAGAAGCTAGGCGATTGATGGCTTCTGATGTCAAGCAAATGTTTGCTTCGGCAAATTTGCCATTTCACGTCGACAATGGAAATGACATCCAAGTCGTGGCAGTCGAAGCCGATTCCCCTAGCGTTTCGAGCGTACAGGCCAAGATTGAAAACGAATCAATTGATGCCGCAGGCATTGCAGCATCGGCTGGGGTGGTCTCTCAAGCAGTTGGGCAAGTTTTGGTTGCGGGAACAAGTAGCGTTTCCGTTTCCCAATATCAAACGAACGATGCGATCAGAATCAAGATTGACATTGATCCTGCCTTGGCGGTTCCTGTTTCCTTGGCATATCCCCAAGCGGACAGTAATCGATTCGGTGTCAATACGTCGGGAAAGGATTATTGGCTGAATTATCCCCCGCAAGAATTGGATGTAGGCAATCTCATTCAATCGGTTGGGTTGCCGGTCCCGCGACAGTATGTTCTTGTGGTCAAGGGAGAGCCGATTTTTCAAGGATTACCCCATGTGAATAGGCAGGGAATATTGGCTTTTCGACCGTCGGGTAAGCCTGAGATTCTTGGTGCGGCCAGCGTCGACATAGCGGATTCAGATCACCCTGAGCAAACGCTTGTAAGTGTACAGGTAAGTCTTCGCAATTCGGAGTCGCCAATTCCTGTGGGCCAGTTTGTGGAGCGATTCGACACCAATTTGGATGCTGAAGGAGAAGGTAGTTGTGTAGGTTGCTCAAGTTCATCATCACCGCCACCGCCATCTCCACCACCGCCATCTCCACCACCGCCATCTCCACCACCGCCATCTCCGCCATCTCCGCCACCGCCATCTCCGCCACCGCCATCTCCGCCACCGCCATCTCCGCCACCGCCATCTCCGCCACCGCCGCCACCACCTGTCCTGATGGTTCCGGTCGACACAAATGCTCTTGAGCCAAACCGCGTGATTTGCAATTCAGTCGTTGATAACGGAAAATTCAGAGTGACTTTTCCAGCTCAGTGGCCAGGCGGTACTGTTGAGATTCGTGGCACTTCTTACGATTACGGGCTCGCCCCGACTCCGGCCGTTAATTTTGTTGGTATGGACGCAGATGGATCGCGTCGATGGACTGTTGCTGGGGCAGCCGGACAATCGGTCTACGTTGACGTCATTCCAATTGCGAACAACATTGAGACAGACCAACGCACACCGCTTTTCACGTTCACGCAGCCGATTTTCATGTCCGTTCCAACGTCTGGAGATGCGAGCGTTGTTATTAGAGACGACTTCGAAGCGATCAGTTTGGTGGCTTCTCCGAGTTCAACGAAAGAGGGGAGTTCAGCATACGGCGCATTCTATGTGATGCCCGTAAATATGATTTGCGCCGCAATGACATTGGAAGTGAATGCTGTGGGTGCTGGAAACGCGGGTACAACCAAGGCACTACCGAATGTGGACTATGTCTTAAAAGATCAGTCGGGTGCGCTAATCAATCTTACGGATGCAAACAACGACGGTATTTGGTACGCAAATCTGTCGCCATCCGTTACGGAAATTCGAGTCTATTCGTCTTCCGACACGAATCCGGAAAACGATGAGACTGTCGATGCCGTATTGAGAATTTCAGGCATGCCCAATATTTTGTCCTATGGGGCGACGGTCACTATCATTGATGCAACACTTAAGTTGTCGCCGAATGACTCAACCGCTGAAGAGCCCAATTTAATTTATTGCGATACCGTGGACAATACCGGGTCTGTCAAGTTGGATATCCCCGACGGCTGGCCGCGAGGTGGAGCCGTGACGGTAAATGTCAGCGGAACTGCCATTTACCCCCGTGACTATGGCATACGGGTCAATCACGACCTCGGGTCATCGTTTCCGCCAATCAACTGGTCTCAGAATGGCATGTCTCTGTCGATCACTTTGCCGACCAACACGGCAATAAAAACCATCTATATCTACGCCGACGCAATACAGAATTTCATCGAAGCGGATCCCGGGCGGACGGTCATTTTTACTCTCGTTTCAGGCGGAGGTGGAACGGGTACTGTAACCATCAGTGACGTTCTTGAACGTGGCCAGTTGACTTCTTCGCCAACTACCACCCAGGAAGGGTCCCCAAATTATGGGACTTTCCACATTACTGGCTCAGGTGGCCGTGGGTTGTGCACTGATGTTTACCTGCAAATCAATGTCAATCCAACTGATTCGGCTACGCCTGGCTTGGACTATGTGCTGCAAAGTAAACCGAATCCGCCATTTCAGCCAGTTCAGCTCAATCTGAGCAGTATAGGTGGCGGATTGTACCAGTCGGAATTAATAGCATTACCTGGCCCGTTTGCTGATATCGACGTGAATGCGTTATTAGACAATTTACGAGAAGGAACCGAAAAGGTTTATGGTCAACTGGTCATCCCCGCGATCACGTTAAATGCGGGAGAGCAGCTACCCAAAGCTCAAGTTGCAATCACCGAAGATCCTTTGCGATATCAGATGATTCTTGGGCCATCAGATCCTTCTTCTGAAGAGCCCAATACTCTTTATTGTCCGAGTTCTGTGGACCCCTATGGTGCCGTCAAAATCACGGTTGCCCCCGCTTGGGGCGGTGGAACGGTCAACCTCTTGGTTTCCACTTTCAATCCTACTCCTGGTGTTGATTTTGGAATTGGCAGCGTTTTGGAACAAGACGCGAACGGATACTTTTACGTAGTTCCGTCTGCCTTCAACTTAACCACAGGATTACTGACCTTCAATATTGATGCTTGGGCCAAAAATGTGTTCATCGGCACGGCGGCCTACGCGGATACGATAGAAACCGATCCAGAGACGATTCAGTTCAACTGGGGAGTGAACGATTATCCGAACATTGAATTTGTCGGTTCTGGAGCCGTCAATATCGCGGATCAGGCCGAGGGCATCGGCTTGACTGCCGATCCTGATTTTACGTATGAGTTCTGGGAAGCGAATGCACCTGGCGTTTTTCATGTCAAACCGGACAACCAGGCCAAGTACCTGTGTACCTCTGTTCAATTGAGGATCGACGCGAGTGCCAAAGATGCAGCGACGCCCACCACCGATTACGGTTTGGTGACGGAAACGGGAGTTGCGTTACAGTTAACAGAAGAAGTACCAGGGTCTCGAATCTACATCTCCCAACTATTTCAGATCTCCAATGACAACGACTTCCAGGTCTACGCGACGGCGATCAATGATCGGATTCGAGAGGGGGATGAGTTTGTCCGCGCCGAGCTTGTGGTCCCAGCCTTGCCAAATGAGAATGACAAAGCAACGGTTACCATCAAGGAAGAGTACTACAAAGCAGAGATTCGTAAGGAAGAAAAACAAGCACCCGAATGTAATTGCACATGTCCCGTTTGCGACGGAGAACTGATTAAGTTCGACATCGAAAATCAGGATATCTTGGCGCCTATAGTGGGCAACTTGCTCGGATCGCTTTCTGACCCACTTCGTTCTGCATATCCGGTCGCTCGCCTTGTCATTCCATTGCCCTCCAATAAGGCGGTCCCGACGGCCATCGACGTAGAATTGTACACGGTCGTTAAGAACAGCAATGCTCCATTTGGCCGCGATGTCAAGCGTGTGATCAAATCATTTACGGTCTATCCTTATACTTTACTGAGCGAGGGGGCAAATCCTCGTGCTCCACAGCCGGGCGACAAGCTCTTTGTCAATTTCCAGTTAGATTTACTGCCTGAGATGCTCTCAGGCGGAGCCAGTTCAAATACAAATATCGAACTACTTGCAAGCCCAACATTTGCGCCAACCACGAGTCACTTGCAAAAGTTTAGTGGTTGGTGGGGCTCTGCGCCTTTTACGACTTCGAACCCCTTTGCCCTTGAGCAACTGACGGGATTGCCAGCTGCCATCAATTGGGCGATCGATAGGCTCTATGCGTCACAAGAAACCTTGGTGCCTGATCCTGCGGACAATGGGAAATTGATTCCGGAAACCGGAACAACACTATCGCGTCGCGACGGGTCGGAATCTTGGTACAAGAATGGCTCGGCTCGTCCACCGGAAACACTATCGAAGCTAAGTGGTAATACGTTGACGCTTCGGGACGGCGCAAAAACCATTTTCTCTGGTAGCCCGAGTGGATATGCCTCCAGTTCGGTCGATCAATCAGGAAATGTCACTACGTATAGCATGATCAAAGCGCTTTCTAGTTGGGGAACCGGCGCGGCGGGAACCATGACCGATGCTTACGGTCGAGTTAGCACGGTGACCTATGGTGCACCGGCTGGAAATGGCGCAAGAACCTTTAGTATCGCCGACCCATGGGGCGCAGTCACAACCGTGACTTGGACTCCTAACGGCGGAGTATGGGCGCCAGCCTACAATCTCCCTGTGGGCTACAACCTATGGCGAATCGATGCAAGCGCCGCGTCGTTGGCGTACACCGTTTCCAATGGCGGCGTTTTGAGTGTTCTGTATCCCGACCCGGACGGTACAGGACCGCGGCAAGCGTTGCAAAATGTTTACAATTTTAGTAGTAACTGGTTCTTGAGTGGAATCACCAGCGGTGAAGTTGGACAGGCTCCCATTCAAACCTACTCCTTTGCGTACGATTTCGATCTTGCAAAGCCACCAGGAGAGATTGGCAGTCGTGGGATGTTGAGCATTACGCACAACGATATTACGACCACGATAGACTTTGCGAGAAGGCGGCAAGATCTTGGACAGTACTCGCTTCCGCTTGGAGTTGCGCACAAGGCACTGGTACTAAAATGGGAGGACTTGATTGCCAATCCAGGGGCTGATCTGTCGCCATACTACGACATCACAAGCTATACCGATGGCAACGGGAATCGGACCCTGTACCGTATGGACCACAGGGGACGCGGCTTCCAAGTCATGGACGCATACTTTGTCAAACTACTGGGTCTCGATACGTTGGATCTCAGTGTCAGCGCGAATTTGAGCTTGGTTAACCAAAAGCTCAAAGCCAACGCATCCATCACAACGCAGTACGTTTTGTCTCCAGTCTTCCGCGATCCTTGGGGGCGAGTGATTGGGGAAGATCGAGGTGAAGTGCTCGTTGCCAAACTGCCCGATCCAGATGATTTCACTCTGCGAACAGATTTACCCGCTGCCGACCGAACCAATGGTCCGCTGTCTAGGCCTCAGTACACAAGTGCGTTCAGCGAAGGTAACCGCACCAATTTGCTCAGTCCTCTGACGAATGCACAAACTTGGGTTTACAACGATCAGTTCGACATCCCGACTTTGTACACGGATGAACACGGTATTCAAACCGTTCAAACAGTTGACACCAGCCTTGGCAGAGTCACTCACCAACGTTCTGGCAACACCTCTTGGCAAAATAAGGCTCAATCGCCGGGTGTCGATTCGAGAATGGACGTAGATAACGATGGAGGAGTCAGTATCCTCGATCTGTTGACCGTAATCAACTACATCAACTCGGGCGCACCATCCGTTTTACCGGCCTATAGGACAGTTGATTCGTTTTTAGACGTCAACGGAGACGGCAGCGTAAATGCGATGGACTCCCAACCGATTTGGGACTATTTCAGTATGGGCGGTCCAGCTCGGTTCCCGATATTAGGTCCCAATAGTCAATCGATGGTTGACTATGAATACACGTCGACAGGTACGCTACCTCGTGGAATGCTAACCAAACAATCGGTTTACACTGGGCGTGGAACGATTGCGAACCCAGACAAAATGGTAACTACGTATGCATATTACAACGTTCCCGGTGACCCATCCAAGCATGGTATGATTAGTTCGATCACCGAAGCTCCAAACACGGCCGTAACGGCCGTCACCACCTATGAGTACGATTCGCGTGCGAATGTCAACAAAGTAACGGACTCGATGGGGCGTGTTACGAAGTATTTCTACGACAAATTGGATCGCTTAACTTCGGTCATTGGCCCCGATCCTGACGGAGCAGGTCCGTTGATTTCGCCGATGGTACGATACGACTACAACGTCTATGGCCGACTCATCGCCACCGAAGTTATTAACTCTACTATCGATAGCACCGGTGCCCTCTTCGTGACGTCGCTCGTGGATGGCAATTCGTACGATAATTTCCAGCGGTTGACAGGCGAGTTTCAGCAAAAAGGCGAAACGATTTGGTATGTAACCGGTATTGGTGCCACGGGAGTGACGCGTAGCCTTACTCCTGCTGCTCCGGCATCGATCGATTTGCAAGCCTTGGGTGCGGCCAACACGCGAATTTCGACAAGTTCAGCCGCCAACTCAACTGTCACTCCAGTCACGGATACAGCCAACCAAGGATTGGTAAAGAAGTATCAATTTGACAAGAACCACAACATGGTTTCGGTTGAGGTTTCGAACGCAGGGGCGGATGCTCGAATCACCAAAATCACTTACGATCGAGCGAATCGGCCCGTGATGGTTGTGACTCCCAATCCGGGAGGCAGTGAAGCCCAAAATGTGGCAGGGGAAATCCGCAATGCGAATGCTGCGGCAGGCGAAATTGGCGGATATGTCTCTACGACCATTTTTGACAACATCAACCAAACTTGGCGGACGACCGACACTCAGGGAACCGCTATCAATTATCGCTATGACGATCTTGGTCGCACCAAATCGGTAACGGTTCCTGGTCCTACCATCGGTGCCGCTGCTCTAACGACGCAGTACTCGTATACCTCGGTGAGTAAGACGGGTTGGCTCGTGCAACAAACCGATCCAAATCTACATATCTCATCAGTGCAATATGATTATCTAGGAAACGTTATCAAGTCGACCGCTCCGGACGGAGGCGTCATGGGCGCGACTTATTTTGGCGATGGCCAAGTTCGTCGTCCGGTGATGTCCGCAGAACCAAACACGGAAGTTCGGGTCGGCTATGCGGACTACGACGTGCGAGGTCGCCGGACGATCCTTTCCGATCTTTTTGGCGAAACCACATTCAGCTATCGAGTGGATGGTAGCTTGAATTCCGTAACTGATTCCATGAGTCGAACGACTTCGTTTACCTACGATGCAGCTGGTCGGGTGACGAAACAGACTTCTCCCGACCCCGACGGCACAGGGCCACTGCTCGCGGCAGCCTCGTTCCGTTCCTTTGACTCGCTTGGGAATGTTCTGAATAGCCACAACGACACGAGCACCGGAACGACGTTGGCCTACGACGGACGATTCCGCGCGATCAGTTCGACCGACAGCGTGGATGCTGCGACGTTGTTCAAGTACAACGTTTACGGGCAAACAACTCAGGTCGAGGATGCCAAGCAAAACAAAACGACCTATGACTACGATCGATTGAATCGACAGTTCAAGGAAACCAAGCTTGGCTATGGAAGTCGCACGAGCGCGCTGGATGGTGTGGGGAATGTCCAGAGTTACGTCGACCGCAACGGCCGAACGACGCTGTACGAGTACAATAAGCTGTACGACGTGACCAAGGAGACTTGGGTGAATCCGGTTGAGGGAAATGGCGTGAATAACTACGAGTACGACGCAACCGGAAGACTTGTCTCTGCGGCGGACAACAAAGGAAATTCAAATATTTTCACGTACGACATCAACGATCGAGTTGATACCGAGCGGGTTTTCATCGCTGGCGTTTCTCCTTATGTGGGCGCAGTGCTATTGGACAACGACTTCAATCAACGCGGCCTTCGCACGAAAGTGTCAACGACCATCGGTACGACAGTCGATGCGGTCAACGACTATACGTACGACAATCGCAACATGATGACTTCGGTCAAGCAATCGGGAGCGAACGTGACCGATAAATTGGTCAACTTCACGTACAACGCTTCTGGGCAACTGGACACGATTAATAGGTTCAAGACGTTGACACCGCAAAGTTTGGTGGCCAGTTCCAAGTACCAGTACGACGGGGCAGGTCGAGTTCAGGTCATAACCCATTCCAAAACCGCGATCTCGACGGGATGGAATGGAACGGACGTGTCGACAACGACTACAGATCCCATTTTGGCTGCGTATTTCTTGAAATACGATCAATCGAACAGGGTCACGAGTTTTGCCAGCCGATTTGACAAATTCAGCACGGCTTACAGCTATGACACTCGCGACCAGTTGACGGGCGCGACAACCACACCGCTTGCAGGCGCGACAGTCACGTTTACGCCGCCAGCAGAGAACTACGTCTTCGACAAAACCGGCAATCGCACCAATGGCGGAACATCGACCTCTGCCAACGAGACTCACAACCGAGTGCAGAACGATGGTACCAACACGTACCTGTACGACAACGAAGGGAATCAGATCTCGCGAACCAATAACAGTACGGGCGAGGTGACCACGTACAGTTACGATTACCGAAATCGGCTGATCAAAGTCGCGTCGCCAGGCAAGTTAGTGAGTTATCAGTACGACGCATTCGATCGTCGGATCAGAAAATTGGTGGACGATGGCGGCAATGGCAGCATCGATTCGAAGACGGCTTGGGTGTGGGACGGAAACCAAGTGATCTTCCAGTTTAAGGATCCTGACGGGGAAGGTGTTCAGCTGCCGTTCAAGTTAACGAATCGCTATTTGTATGGCGACATTGTCGATTTGATTTTGGCCGATGAGCAAGTTGGAGTGCCTGGAACAGGTGGCGGTTCGGTAGGGGATCCGATGAGCTTCCCGATCGGTTCAACGGGTTCCACGGGTTCAGTATCGACGGAGGGATTGTATCGAATCCTGTGGCCGCTGTCGGATCATCTTGGTACGGTGCGGGATCTGGTCGACAGCAATGGCACACGACTGGAGCATCGGGTCTACGATTCCTTTGGCAAACTATTGGTTGAAACAGAGGACTTTACATCAGGAAGCACTGGCAGTGTAGGAATGTCAATCGGTGGTGGCGGAGGCGGAGGAACAACCACAGACGCAATTGACAGCATCTTTGGCTACACAGGAAGAGAATGGGACAAGGACGTCAAGCTCCAATTCAATCGAGCAAGATGGTACGACCCAGCCTCAGGCAGATGGATCAGCCAAGACCCCATCGGCTTCGCCGCTGGAGATGCCAATCTGTATCGGTATGTAGGGAATAAACCTATTAACGCGATTGACCCGAGTGGACTTGAAGAGAAGGCAACGGAAGAGGACATAAAGAGAGCTCGCGAGATCCTAAATGCTGCAGGAATCGATGCAGAAACAATAAAACTCCGAATCGGAATCCTAACTAATAGCATGAAGACGAAAGTAGGGTTTGGCGATTATCGCTCTCCTTCTCATTGGAGCGTGAATAGTGACAATTATTATGTTTCGTCAAATCCGCTAGCCGCAATCAATGATCTCTGGACTTTCAAGCGAGGAAGTAACAAGCAAAAAATCCAATGCAATAAGTACTCAAAGCTTATTATCCTAAAGAGCTATATCGATCTTGCTTTGCCAAGTCAAAGGTACCGAATGCACGCTGCGTTGGCAAATAAGAGTCTCCCTAATGACCTGCCAAATGGGGGTGACGGGCTGATATTCACGAGGGAAGAAAGGGGCGCTCCTGGATTCAAGGTTGAAGAATTACTTCCTGGTGATCAAGTATGGTTTATAAATCCGTTTTACGATAAGCTGCCCGCAAACATAGCGAATGAAGATCGATTTAGAGGGGAGCAGGGCTCAAACGTTTTCTACTTAGGCGACGGCATGTTCATGGATATTTATACCGGAAACAAAAAATCACTGGCTGAGATGCACAGATATGTGCATCAATACAACTGTAGCAGTTGGGCCAAATTCGATGCGGCCGACTATCCGATTTTGGTTCGTAATACCCCTTTACCCAATCCATTTTAAAATGCACTTATTAAGTTGTTTTTTTCTGTTCGCAGAACTGTGTTTATCTTCGGCGTTTGCGGCCCAGATGTCCCATACTCAGAACCCTGAAGTCTTGATCCAAAATCTGACGAACAAGAACCCAGCTCCAGCACTTGTTAAATTGACTGCAGGTAGTGCACCGCTATTTCCAGCTGACTATGATTGGGATGAAGACCAGCGAATTGTTGCTTTACTAAAAGGGATTTCCGATCTCGCGGGAAAAAAACCAGATAATGTGTGGCGATCGTTGATTGAGTGTAAAAACGAGGAGTATTGCATTTGTCTGAAATATCCAAATGGATCAGGTATAAGTGGTGAGGTAATATCGGTTCGTGAGATTTGCCGACGGGCGGCCATGATGATATTAATGGAACCGATCAACACAATTGACGTTGTAGATGACCGAGGACGCCGTCCATTCCTTCCAGTTTTCAAGGAAAATGAGTTTGAACAGTGGATCGTGGAGCGACCTCAAGAATCCCTAGTCGAGCTCCAGCGCGAGGTATTGCATCGCGCGATTGACCGCGTTGAGGAGATCGACCGTTTGCCGGATCCAAGTAGAAGTAAATTCATCGAAGCATTGAGACGGCGCGAGTCACTGTGGGGTCGTAAAACGAAGACGGAAATCAAACAGCGAATCTTTGTTGAACTTAGTTGCTATTCGCCGAGCGATGCCAAAGAAATTGCCAAGCGAATCGTGAAACCGTGAAGAAAGGAGAAGGAGGACAAAAGGACAGGCACAACGATTGAAGAATGATGTCGATTTTGGTGGAATTTCGTGCTGAATCGTTTCTTCCTGCAGGAGGTTTGCTGTGACTATTTCCCGTTTCCGACTTGTTGATGCGACTGTAAGTCGTTGGTATCACTGTATTTCGCGTTGCGTTCGCCGGGCTCATTTCTTGAATAAAAGCAAAAAAGGACAGGCACAGCGATTGACTGAGGTCGTTTTGGTAAGATTTGCGTGTTGAATCGTATCTTCGTGCAGGAGCTTTGCTATGACTATTTCCCGTTCCCGACTTGTTGATGCGACGGTAAGTCGTTGGTATCACTGTATTTCGCGCTGCGTTCGCCGGGCGCATTTTTTGGGCGATGACGCGGGGGCTGGGCGTAAGGACTGGATCGAGAATCGGCTGTAGGAACTTGATAGGATCTTTGCCGTTTCGGTTGGCGGGTTCAGTCTGATGGACAATCATTTGCACTTGTTGCTGCGTATTGATCCTGAGACAGCTATTGCTTGGTCGGATTCGGAAGTGGTTGAGCGTTGGTTTCGACTGTTTCCGCCACGCTGTTCGGATCGCAAGCCGATGAAGGTTTCAAAAGAGCTTGTTGCGGCGCGGGTTGCGAATGCGGATTGGGTGGCTGGTGCTCGTAAGCGATTGACGTCGCTTGGTTGGTTTATGAAGTGCCTTAAAGAACCGTTGGCTCGGCTTGCGAATAAGCAAGATAAATGCACCGGCGCTTTCTTTGAGGGGCGTTTCAAATCGATTGCGATTCTTGATGACGAGTCGCTTCTTACGGTGTGTGCCTATATTGATTTGAATCCAGTTGCGGCAGGGATTGCTGAGACTCCCGAGGCGAGCGAGCATACTTCGGTGAAGGCTCGAGTGGAACATGTGGTTGCGGCAGGTCGGGCTAAGGATTTGCAAGCTGCGGAGCTTGGGAGTGTGGCGGCGGCTCGGGTTAGCGGTGGGCTCGAGGATGAGCTTTGGTTGGTTCCGGTTGAGGATCGCCGAGGGCTTGGTTCGTTGCGTGAGGGGATGAGCAGTGGATTTACGCTTGGGCAATATGTGATGTTGGTTGAATATACAGGTCGGATGTTGCGCAATGGGAAGGTGGCGATTTCGAATGAGGTTGCGGGTGTTTTCGCGAGGCTTGGTTGCACGCCGGAGTCGTGGGGCGTTCGGATGACCAAGTTGGTTGGTGGTCGGTTGCTTGGGAGGTTTCTGGCTGCGAGTCGAGACAGGTTGCGGGAGTTGGCAAGCAAGTTAAGCGTGCGGCATCTTGCCAATGTGGGTTGAAAACGTTTGAGACAATCGTTTGACACTGTTGAGAACTTGGACGTAAGGACCTCGTTCGTTATTGGGCCAAGCAAAAGTGCGTCTGGGGCAATATATGCTTCGAAGCCCGTCTGCACTAACGGGGCAGACCGCCGTGGGAATTGGGGTTGGCCTCTGACGTGTTGGACTATTTTCGGCAAGCCTTCGTCGTCCCGGATCATCGTGGATAGAATCATGTTTTGTTCGGTCGAATCATGACTAGCCTCTATCCAAAACGGAATCGATATGTCCAATGAAAACGAGTTCATTGCTTACAACATTTATCCCAATGCTGTGACCAGATTGGAACCATCGCCAATTGCACGAGAGTGGATGGATAACACTGACTTTCGATTTGCTTATCGATGTTTACCAATGGTGCTTGCAAATCAGTCTGGTTGGATACTGCGAACGTTAGGAGATATTCGCGTATATTGGTTCGGCGGAGACAAAAAAACCGATATCAAGATTGAGATCGATGGGGAGCAAGCCGCAAATTCAGTTCAGAGCATTTTCGGCTCTGGGGTCATTACTTTTACGTTTCCCGTTTTGTTTCGAACTCCAAAGGGGATCAATCTTTGGGTGAAGGGGCCGTCCAATTGGGTCAAAGACGGGATCCATCCTCTGGAGGGCATTGTTGAAACGGACTGGTCCATATCGACATTCACGATGAATTGGAAGCTTACTCGAGTTGGACAGTGGATACATTTCAAGGATGGCGAGCCTTGTTGTATGCTCGTCCCTATCCCAAGAACTCTCGCGGAAAATCTTGAACCTCGATTCGAGTCTTTGGAAAACAACCAACCTCTAAGCGAAGAATACAATTGTTGGCAGTTAGGTCGGGGAGAATTCCTGAAAGACCTCGAAGCACGAAAACCTGACGCGGTGCAGTCTGGGTGGCAAAAAGACTATTTTCAGGGGCGGAATACGAGTGGCGAGAAATTCCAAGAGCACCAGACAAAACTCGCGTTGCGTCCATTTACTGACAAATAGGTTTATTGGTTTGTTCCCGTTTTTCTGGAACTGAACCTTACTACTGGATAGAAACGAAATAAGCTGTTGCGAGCCAAATTTGTTACGGGCCAAATTGTTGTCGTAGCTCGTCTTGCGACAAGACTTGAAGGCCGAATTTGTAGCACCAAGTCGCTCCGGTCACCCAAACCGGTGCGAGTTGTTTGTTCTGGGTTTATCAAAACCGTCTCAATCGACGCACGGCGAAGCTGACAGTTCGCGTAATAGTACGCAAGTCGAAAGGGGCACCCCTCGGATGAGCACTCGAAAAACCAGCGACCAGACCGCATCTCGCGATTCAGTACTCCCAACCTTGGGGTGTACTTATGGTGTATTTCCGACGAGGATCAGTTGTTTCCAGGTCCGATGCTTCTTTGGGCGACATCGTAGCAGCGGAACAGCTCGTAAGAACAGCGTAAGAAGAACGCAACATGCACTCGCCACTTGGGAATCTGCTCATCACCGCGGGACGCGATGGTCAGGTTTTTCATGTCACTGCCACTGGCGCTTTTCGCTAAAACCTCACGCTGGTTGGAAATCACGAAAGTGCCGTGTTTTGCAGGGTTTCTGAGCACGGGACGTGTTTGGGGGTCGTCCCGTGGTTTAGAGCCTTTGGCCCCGATTTGAGCCTTTTTGGGTGGCCCGTGGTTTGTGTAGCGGAGAAGCTCGACGAATCGCAAAACCCTTAGATTTATTGGGTAGAAACGCAAAGACCCGCTGGGATGAACCAGCGGGTCTTGAGCGGAATGGTCACGTTGCGGTGACCAAGTTAATGGAGGCGGCTTCGTGGACTCGCAACGGTGCCAAGATTGGATCATGTCTTGATTCGAACGCGACCCAGCCGAAAGGCTCTTTTTCGGTGTCAGTGGGCGCTTTAAAAGGGGCCACCTTTGAGCGCTTCTAAAGGGGCCAATTTTGGTTGATGAGATGGTCCCCGACGCTTTGGCCCCTTTTGGAGCCTTGTCCTCTACCTTTTTATCGGCTTCCGACCCGGTGGGCGCTTTGGCTCATGAACGACTTGAGTTCCTGGAACTTCATTGCATTATCATACTCTACAGCGGAGAAAAACGGCAGCGCGAGGCGAGCAAACCCGTGGCCAGGTCGAGATCCAGGTCCGCCACGAGCAATCCCGCTTGCCCATAGGGTTGAAAGCTGTGCAAGGTACCGTCTGGATTTGCGATCGCGGATGTGGTTCCAGAGCCCTTACTGGCGCAGTTCACCGACGCGAAGTAGATCGTGTTTTCCGCCGCACGGCACAGGACCGCCTTTTCATGAAAACTGTTAGCGGGATCGGCAAATGTCGTTGGACGGTAACTCGCAGGCTCGGCCACATTCGCGTGCGGATGAAAGACGATTTGAGCCCCTCGACGCGCTGCCCAACGCACCGTCTCCGGATAGCGCCAGCCTTCATGACAGATTACGATACCAAAGGTGAGTGGCCCCGCATGAAAGACCCGGCGTTCATGACCGAATGCCGGATACACGCTTTCCTCGCCGGGATCGAGCTGCCCTTTGTCCTGCCATCCAGCGATCGATCCGTCCGAGTTGATGACGAGTGCTGTAATCTGCAAACCTTGATCGGTCACACGTTCGGTCCCTAAGACGACCGAGACGCCCGCCGCCCGTGCGGATTGCGCAACCTCGGCCCACGCTCGCTCCAGAAACTCGGGATCCGGAGCCAGTGCCGTCGTACCCGGCCAGCGATACCCTGGAATGAAGCATTCCGGAAAGCAGATGAGCTGAACGTTTTTCTCTCCAGCCTCCGCCACTGCGGAGGTCGCCGATTGCAGCGACGCCTCCCTTGTTGCAGGCACAGGTAGATTTGCGAGAGCGATTCGGACCCTACTCATCTTGCGTTCCCCTTCTATTCACGTCTTCCGTCCATAAATGTGGGCTCATCCTGTTCATGTCCTACCAAGGGCAACAAGGCCGCGTCCACCGATCCGTCGTCAGCGAGGATAGCGATCGCGCCGCTTCCGGTGTCGACAAACGAACTCTGCTGTTCGAACTCCAAGCCGCGTTCCGCAAGCTGATCAACGATTTCTTTCGAAACCGACAGATCCAGCCACATTCTACCCGAACTGGATTCAGGTTTTTCTTCGTCGAACGAAAACGTACCAAACCGCGGCAGGCTGGCAGCTTGCTTTGCCGGTAGCTTGAAATCGATTGCATTGACCAGGAGTTGAAAACCTCCCTCCAAGAGCGACGAGTTGAACGTCCCAGATACGATCTTCAGGCGTCCATCTCGAAATACCAGCAGCGACCATGCCCCCCCAAACGATCGGCCCGAAGCGCCGTACACATCGCAATCTCGATAGCGAATATGCCGCGGTGAGAGCCATCGGGATCGATAGTTGTGAAGATCTTGCAGTTCCATTCGCCCCCCTCGCGACCGGACCGTTTCGACGCAGCGTTCTCCCCACGCGCCGCGGTACATAGCGGCCGAGCCACGTTGAGCCACCTCCTCCAAGAACACGGCCAACTCCGGCTGCACGAGTCTCTCTCCGGACTGCAGCGGCTTGCCATTTTTGAAGAATGTTTTCGTTCCATAAGGGGTGGATTTCAGCGTCTCAGCTCGGTACTCGATGGTTGCAGAATAGATCGGATCGATGGGAAAACCATCGCGTGCCAGTGCGATCGCGGGCTGTACCAGTCGGGCCCAAGGGAGCTTGCCATACCGCTGATGAATCGATTCCAGCCCGTGCAGCGCTCCGGGCACCATGACTCCCTTCCCCCCGACCTCTCCTTCGGACCACATCCCCTCGGGATCCGCGACATGATTCAATTCCGCGTCGAGGTAAAGTTTCTCGTTGATTTTCTGGTGATACACGAGTGCGTTCAGTGGACCAGCCAGGCTCGTCACGCCGGGCGCGACCACGTATTCGACCAAGGTTGCAGCGACGAACGCATCGAACGCATTGCCTCCCTCCTCAAGGATCTGCTTGCCAGCATCACGAGCTTCGCGGTTGTAGGATGCGATGACGATCGCCTCCATCAACCATCGCGATAGCTTCTTTCCGCGGTACGCCTCGAGCACAAAGACATCGCAAAGGTACGCAAACGTCGCTTTGTCGGTAATCACACGGGCAAAGCCAACTTGAGCATTGCCATGGTAGAGCCCAAAACACAGCGAGCCAGCAATCGCGCGCCGCAACACGTCGAGAGGAAGTCCGCGCGACCAGTAAGACGTCGACAGAAACCCATGCACGACGCTTAAGTCGAGTTTGCCGGGATTGCAGGAAATCGAATACTCATCCCGCATCTGTTCAAAATCAGAGTGCATGGAACCGCACCTTGTGTCGAAAAAAGAAAATCATTGAACTCTCAGTCGACGATGAACAGCTTTGCCCCCGTCACCGTCCTGGATCGATGAGGCTCGCCTTGATCCGAAACCTGGTAACTCATACCGGGTCGCAATGTGAAGACACGCCCATCCTGTAGCTCTGTGAGCAGTTCCCCCTCGATGCACAGCAGGATGTGCCCTTTGACGCAACAATGGTCGGCGAGATAGTTCGGCGTGTACTCGACCATACGGACTCGAATCGGTCCGAATTGGCATGTCTGCCAGAAAGCGGTGCCCGTCTCGCCGGGATGCACAGTTTTGGGGATCGCCGACCAGTCCGTAACGCCGAAGGGAATATCGTGGATGTTCAAGTGGGTAGCTCGCTGTTGGGTGTTGGTGAATTATTTGGTAATGTCCGGCGCAGTTCTGGTAGCAACGTCACTTGGAGGCTTCGTGATCCAGGGTCCATTGCAGGGCGTCGGCTGCTCGACGGTCGGTGGCCTGACCTCGATCCCGGAGGTGCTGCATGATCTTAACGCGGGTTTCGCGGTCGCGGTTTTGGGCTAGCTTCCACTTCACCTTGCATTCGCGAATGGTCAGAGTAATCGCCGCGATCGTATTGAGTGAGCCGTGGTACATGGCGTGTTGGGCGTTCAATGCTTCATATCCGCCATCGGGCTGGTAGTGCTGCATCAGACGCTGTTGATGCTCCGCGATGATTTGCGGATCCTCGGAAATTGCGGCATCGCATTCAAAAATCACGATTCGATAGTAGGCTGTCGCAAACGCGGCGTTGGATGGGTGAATCCAATACGAGGGGATGGTGCCGAGCATCTCGTCCACTTCGAAGGCGCATTTCGGATTGTCCCTCAAATCGGCCAATTGCTCATCCTGACGATTCAGGTGCATCTCGAGGGTCGAACCAAGAAATTGAAACGGGTACAGTCCGATGTGAGGTTGGCTGCTCGTGCTCGCCGTGATTAGCCTGCCAAGCTGCTGCTCGGTGACGAATTGTTGGATTATTTCCCTGGGGACATCGGAATATTCTTCGTAGAAGATCATCGCACTTGACAAAGATTCAAAAAGAGGAGTTGGGCGGCAATCGAGGAGACGCTAGTCCCTTCGGATAGGTTCGAGGAAAATGCCAATGACTTCCAAAAAACTAGTGAGCCAGCATGACCGGAACGCAGCGGACTTCGGTCTTGACCGAATTGGCGATGAAGCATTCGTCATGTGCCTCGTGATGCATTTCATGGATCTCCTTCGAGGTCGGCAAAAACATCTCCCGAAAACTGAACTTCCGGATTCAACGTGACGGTCATCCTTAGCGTCGAGCGTTTGGCTTATCTGCAAGAAACGTGCAGCAACGGCCCGACCGGGGTGGGACAACATCGTTCTTGAAGAAATGCGTGCCAACATCGCTATTAAGTTACAAGGGTTTTGGGATGCAGGGATTCGCGGCCCCGACTTCGTTTGGGCTGCAACAGGCCCGGCGATGGAGGCGTATAGCAAACACCCTGTTGTTCGAAAAGCGAGCGAACCGAACTCAACAATGGGTGTTGGTGAGTTCCTCAATCACGTTCGGCGAATGGTTGTGGACTACGTCGTCGGCCAAGTACTAACTGGTGAGCAGGGTGCAGACATGGCCGCAGCTGATCGCCTGGACGAAGTGACTGCGTACTATTTACTTCATCGGCGATACTTCGGAATAGACGATGCACCGATCGGAGCATGCATTCTCTACGCAACCGCTTGTGGTTTCCGTTCCCGTGAGGTTCTATCGCCGCAATGGCCGGCAGATGATCTTGGCTGACAGTATCGAATCGGATTCCAATGAAGCTGCGGTCCAGAACAACGCGCTGCTGACTGCCCTGGCCAAAGCGTACGCATGGCAGGAGCAACTGGAATCGGGGCAATTCGAAGACCTCGAGGACATCGCCAAAGAGCAAGGCGTCGACCGCAGCTACGTCGGGCGTATGCTGCAACTGAC